>NZ_MKUI01000058.1:0-618297 GCF_001898585.1 Aeromonas sp. 62-46
GCCACTCGGACACCTCACCAAATTTTTACTGCTTGAAGTGGCTTTTGGAGCGCGCTGCGCGTGCATCTTGCCGACTTCGTCGGTGGGCAGCCTCTCGGATACCGCACCAAATTTTGTCTGTGGTTTAACGTGTTCAGCCAACACGATGTTCGCTGCGCCGTTGCGCTGGAACGGGGCGTAATTTAGGGGAAAGCCCCGCCGCCGTCAACGGCTTTTTAGCCGCAGCGAACCGTTCGCACATTAAACGCACAGTTCAGGTGCTGAAGTCAGTGAACGGATTCCGGTGAGACCTGGGTTTCCGGCAGATTGAGGAAGCCAAGGCGTTCACATTCGGAAACCACTTCATGGGTGGCTGCCGTGGTGCTTTCAACGAACAGCAGGAACTGCTCGACGGTGAGACCCGCCTTGGTAAAGACGGTGTGACCCACGACGAGGCGTGGCAGGTTGTCATCGATGATGTCGAGGAACACCTTGAGGGACGGATATTGCATGTTGAGACGACCCAGTTCGGCCACCAGGGGCAGCAGCGATGAGGGGCGCACCTCCAGCTCGGATGAGAACAGCAGCCCTTCCTCTTCCACGAAGATCCGGCTCTCCTGGATGCCCTCGACGGACTGCAGGGAGACCATGTGGATGCCATGACACTGATCGCACACATAGTGCTCGATCCGGGCCTGTTGCAACCAACGCATTATCATTTCAGAGCTGGGGATATTCATCATTTTCACGACACGGTAGAGATCAAGGGGCGCAGTCTAAACCAATTTTCAGACAACCAAAAGCACACAGGCCGGATCCCCGTCGTCTCGCTTCTTTTTGACAGGCCCTGTGCCTATACTCAGCCATTCTCGTAGCGCACTCGCCTCCAAAGAGCCCGATGACCATCCAAGAAAAGTATCGCCTGCACCTCAAATCCCTCTCGGATGAACTGCTCGCCCTGCAAAAACCCATCCGCATCCTGGATGCCATCAAATGGCCCCGTCACCTGCAAAGCGACTTTCTGGCAAGTGGCGGCAAGGCACTGCCCGCCATCGACAGGCACTTCTATGAATCCCTCCCTCTGGAGTTCGATCCCCGCAACAAGTACCTTGAGCTCAAGGAGCTGAGGGACAGGATCCGCCGACGCCTCGGCCCCCAGGACGATCTCGGCCGGATCCTGCAAGAGACGGTGGATCAGTACATGGTGGTCATCGAGATGCTGCGCCAGCGCGGACAGCCGGACTTTCAGCGCTACAGTCAGCGGCTCTACGGCTCGGCAAGCGATCACCTGCGCGGGGATCGCAAGACCCTGAAGGAGCTGGGGGCCAGATTGTGCGACATCTTCTCCCTGCCCGGCGCCCGCCACCTGGTGCGCCCCTACCCCAAGGAGTTCGAGGGGGAAGCCGCGGTGGCGAGGTTGCAAGGCAAGCTATCGAGCTACTTCAGCGACGGCACAGTCCAGGTCAAGCTCAGCGATGGCATCGTCTCCGATGCCGCCGCCGGGGGGGATTACATCAAGCTCAACTCCCACGCCCGTTTCTCGGAACTCGATCTGCAGGTGCTGGAGGTACACGAAGGCTGGGTTCACGTCGGCACCACCCTCAACGGCCGCCAGCAATCTTACGCCACCTGGCTCGGCGCCGGCTCGCCCCGCATCACCGCCTGTCAGGAGGGATTGGCAGTACTCATCGAGACCCTCACGTTCAGCTCCTTCCCGGACAGGGCCAAGCGCATCTCGGATCGGGTCATGGCCATCGACATGGCGGAGCGTGGCGCCGATTTCATTGAGGTGTTCCGCCACTTCGTGGCCAAGGGCGCCAGCGAGCACGACGCCTACAAGATCACCCAGCGGGTGTTTCGCGGAGGCATGGTCGAGGGGGGCGCCTGCTTTACCAAGGATCTCTCCTATGTGAAGGGCTATGTGGAGACAGTGAACTTCATTCGCAGCGCCGTGCTGGAGGGAGTGCCGGAGATCCTGCCCATGCTGTTCGTCGGCAAGGTGACCCTGGACGACATCCCCGTGCTCTATCAGCACTATCTGGAGGGGCTCATCGACGCCCCCCGCTACCTCCCTCCCATGTTTCGCGACCTCACCGGGCTCTACGTCTGGTTCGGCTTCGCCTCCGGCATGTCACTGGTGGACATAGGTCGGGTACAGCAGCATTTTCGCCAGCTCTTCCACCGCCTGCCGGCGGCAGACCCCATCATCGCCCCTGTCGACATCGAGATCGACTGACCCCCACAGACAAAGAGGGCGCCAGATAGGCGCCCTCTTTGGTGTCAAGGCTGCACGAGCCAGCCACGGGTTACTTGAAGGCCCGTCCTTCCAGATAATGCTTGCGGCAGAGCGACACATAGCGATCGTTGCCGCCGATCTCCACCTGCTCACCGTCGCGCATCACCTGCCCCGCCTCGTTGACCCGCGAGTTCATGTGGGCCTTGTTGCCGCACCAGCAGATGCTTTTTAACTCCTCGAACTTGTCCGCCAGACAGAGCAGGTGGTAGGAGCCGGGAAACAGTTCGCCGCGAAAATCGGTCTTGAGACCATAGGCGATCACCGGAATGTCCTGCTCGTCGACGATGCGGGCGAGCTGGTAGACCTGCTCACGGGTCAGGAACTGCGCCTCGTCAACGATGAAGACATCGATGTGCCGCTTTGCGTGGCGCGCCTTGACCATCTCGAAGAGATCGCAGCTATCGCTGAACACCTCCACTTTCAGCTCAAGACCGACCCTGGCACTGATGACGCCGGCACCGAAGCGATCGTCGATGGCGGGCGTCATGGCCAGCGGATACATGCCACGCTCCAGATAGTTGAAGTGGGCCTGGATGAGCTGGGTCGATTTGCCTGAGTTCATGGTGGCAAATTTGTAGTGCAGTGAAGCCATGATGGGGTTCCGAAACGGGAGTGATGGGGCGCATGCTAACCAAAGCCCCTGCCAAAACCAAGGGGCCCGCAGGCCCCTTGTTCTCTTATGCGACTGCCACGGCGCTATACGCTCGGGCTTTGCGCAAATGGTAACCGGAGAAGATCAGGAACCAGAGCCCGCTCACGGTGAAACCGGCCAGCGCGGAGTGCATCAGCCCCATCACCAGGTAGCCGAGCGCAGCGCCAAAGGCGATGGCCAAGGCATAGGGCAGCTGGGTCATCACGTGATCGATGTGATGGCAACCGGCCCCGGTGGCAGACAGGATGCTGGTGCTGGAGATGGGGGAGCTGTGATCCCCGAACACGGACCCTGCCAGTACGGCGGCCAGCATGGGCAGCATCAGACTGATGTCGCTGGCGGCCGCCATGTCGCCGGCGAGCGGCAGCATGATGCCGAAGGTACCCCAGCTGGTGCCGGTGGCAAACGCCATGGCGCAGGAGAGCACGAAGACCACGGCGGGCAGCACTTCCACCGGCAGATTGCCATTGGCCAGGGAGGCCAGGTATTTACCGGTTTCCACATCGCGCACCACGGCGCCGATGGTCCAGGCGAACAGCAAGATGTTGATGGCGGGCAGCATGGCCATGATCCCCTGCGGAGCCGCCTTCATCCAGTTGCTTGCCCCGAGCTTGAGGCGCATGGCCAGACCGATGGAGACCACCAGGCTGCACAGGGCACCATAGACCAGGGAGGAGCCGACATTGGTGTTTTCGAAGGAGCCGAGCACGCTGAACGGCAGCCCCTTGTCGGCCAGCACCGCAGCCCCGGAGTCAATCATGAAATAGACGGTGGCCAGGGTCAGGGTCAGGATGGGCAGCACCATGTCAATCATGCCGCCATTGCTCTCCTCCGGGCTCTCCATGTCGAGCCCGATGGGGCGCCCCTTGGACTCGTCCCACAGTTTGCCCTCCAGTGCCCACAGCTCATGCTGACGCATGGGGCCGATGTCGAGCTGGAAGGCGATCACTACCAGCACCATGATCAGGGTGAACACCGCATAGAGGTTCATGGGGATCATTTCGACGAAGGCGGAGATGGGGCTCTGGTCGGTCAGACCATGAGCCGCCATGATGCCGCCGACGAGGGCGATGATGTAGGCCCCCCAGGAGGAAATCGGCATCAGCACGCAGACCGGCGCGGCGGTGGAGTCCAGCAGATAGGCCAGCTTGGCGCGGGAGATCTGGAAGCGATCGGTCACCGGACGGCAGATGGCCCCCACCGACAGACTGTGGAAGAAGTCGTCGATGAAGAAGGCGAACACCATCAGACCGGTCAGGGACTTGGCACCCTTGCGGGTCTTGGCGCGGCGCTCCGCCCACTCGGCAAACGCCCGGGTCGCACCGGAGACACTCATCAGGCTGATGAGGCCGCCCAGCAGCAACATGAAGAGGATCATGTTGACGTTGTCACGATTGAGCGCACCGTCGACCCAGAAGATCCTGAGCACGGTATCGAGCATGTAATGCAGGGACGCAAGGGGAGAAAACTGGTTGAGCAGCAGGCTGCCTGCGACTATGCCCACCCCCAGCGACACCAGGACGCGGCGAGTGATGATCGCCAGCGCAACGGCCAGCAGGGGGGGAACGACGGACCAACCGGAGTCGGCGTAATGAACGATGTCCATGATCTCTTTGCACCTAAAGACAACAGGTGGAGATCTACCGAGAGGATCAAAGAAACAAAACCCATGGGGAGGGTATACTCCTCAGCCCCTTCAGGTAGCGCTCCATAGTGGATGACTATGGCAGTCCTGCACCTATTAGATGCAGAACCAGCAACCCGGTATGATGGCCTGGTCACTTCGGCGCCGACTCCTTTCATCGAGCATCGCAGGCATCACCCTCCGCTCGGTTACTCATAGGCAGCGCGCCTCTACTTAAAGGTATTCGCGGCACATTTTATCGAGCCGCCGGGTGATAGCAAGTTTTTTGATTAAATTTCAAGGTTTCTGAGGCACCCACATCTTCAAAGATAGTCAAATGGTTCATCAAAGACTCCGCTGGCGATATTTTCATCTGACATGAACCCATTCGAAGATGTTGGCCCGTCAAACGGATAAAAATATCCTTCATATCTATTTCAAGACTTAATTTATCAGCCTAATTAATTATTTGGGCAGGCTTGACTTGGTGCCAAACACCCCTATAAATTATCGAAAAACCAGTTCTTCCCTTAATATTTTGCTCGCGTGGTAGCCAATATGAACGAATTTCTGAAAGTGCTGTTGAATATCCGTAGCCTGCGTGCAGTTTGCCGCGATTTGACGCTGGAACAACTGGAAGAAGGCTTGGAAAAGCTCTCCGCCATCGTCGATGAACGTCGGCAAGATGAATCCGCCGAACGCCAGGCCCGTGAAGAGCATCAAAAGAAAATTGCCGAATATGCCGAAATGCTGAAGGCCGCTGGGATCGATCCTGCCGAATTGGTCAACACCGTGGTTCCCGAGAATACCAAGGTCAGCAAACGTGCGCCCCGCCCCGCCAAATATCGTTATCTGGACAATGGCGTGGAAAAAACCTGGACCGGTCAGGGCCGCATGCCCTCGGTCATTGCCAAGGCCGTTGCCGAGGGCAAATCCGTGGAAGCCTTTGCTATCTGAGAGCAATATCAGGCCCCTTTCCACAGCAATAAAAAAACCTCGCAAGGCGAGGTTTTTTTATTGCCGCTTCGAGCGGTTGTCAGCCTCTGTCAGCCGCCTTGACCCAGAGGATCTCCGGGGTGCCTGACGATACCAGCAAGTATCGGGCGATGGTGAAAAACCAGTCGCTCAGCCGGTTGAGATAGGGCAAAATAGCCGGATTCACCCGCTCTACGCGGCTCAACCCAAGCAGCAGGCGCTCGCAGCGACGGGTCAGAGTACGCACCACATGTGCCTGGGCCGCCGCCCGCGAACCGCTCGGCAAAATAAAATTGCGCAGCACCGGCAACCCGGCACTGTAGGCATCTATCTGTTGCTCGAGCCTGTTCGTCCAAGCCTCGTTCACCTGCCACAGCGCATCCGTTTGCGATTCACTGGAAAATGCCAGCTCCCCGCCCAGATCAAACAGCTCCTGCTGCAACAATATGAGATCGGCCAGGAGTGTCGTCTCCCCGGCGGGTATTTCAGCCATCAACAAGCCTATTTGGGAATTCAGCTCGTCGATGGCACCATAGGTCTCGACACGTTTATCGTCTTTGGCCAGGGAAGTGCCATCGGCCAGTCGCGTGAGCCCTTTGTCCCCTTGCCTTGTATATATTCTCATTCTGACATCCTGTTAATAATGGGAATAATCATGGACTCGAGTCCATTGAGCTTTATCTCGTAGGCCAGTGCCAGAGACTGGCCCAGGGTACCGGCCGGAAAACCGCTTCGCGCCATCCATACCAGATAGGGCTCGGGAATATCGATGATGCGCCGCCCCTTGTATTTTCCGTAAGGCATCTTGCTGGCCAGCGTCAGCAAGATGCGCTCATCGCGGAGTCCATCCATATCAATCGATATTCAGGTATTTATGGGTCTGGATGGAGAGTCGCCAGTTACGGGCGATGCAGGTCGCCATGGCCAGCTCCGTGGCCCTGGCTTTCTGGCTGATGGGTTGCAGGGCAATCATCACATCGGGGCGCAGCCGGGCGGTGGCCAGCAGGGCATCCAGCTCCTCGATATGGTGCTCGGTGGCCACCGGGTGCTTGATCTCGTTGGCCCGCTCGAGGGCAGAGACCAGCACCGGCAACCCACCCTTCATGCCGATCTTGGGGGAAACAGTCACCCAGGTCTGCTCATGGGTCAGCACCTCGCTGGTCCCGCTGGTTTCGATCTGCACCTGATAACCCGATGCCACCAGGGCCGAAGAGAGCTCGCGCAAGTCGTAGAGGCAGGGCTCACCACCGGTCAACACCACGTGACGGGCCCGGTAACCGAGCCGGGTAAAGCTGGCCAGGATATCTTCCGTGCTCATCTTGCTCCAGCCGTCGGACTCATTGGAACGATCGAGCACCTCGCCAGGGGCCACCTCACGCTCGGGGTCCACCACCCAGGTGTGGCGGGTATCGCACCAGGGGCAGCCCACCGGGCAGCCCTGAAGGCGAACGAAGATGGCGGGCAGGCCGGTAAATACCCCCTCCCCCTGGATGGTCTGGAAGATCTCGTTGATTGGGTAGTGCATCTTGGTCACGACTTGCTGCAAAAGGGGCGGATTATACCCCAAACCCGGGCTAGGCACAGGCTCAGGATCCGCTTTTCTCGCCCAGTCCGCTCTTCTCGTAAAGTCTGGCACGGATGCCGGTCTTGTCAGCCAGATAGTGATCCAGGCCACGGCGACGCAGCTCGCAGGCCGGACAGGCCCCGCAACCATCTCCCTGGACACCGTTGTAGCAAGTGAGCGTCTGGTGACGCACGGTATCGAGGTGACCGTAATGATCCGCCAGCGCCCAGGTTTCGGCCTTGTCGAGCCACATCAGGGGGGTTTCGAAGCGGATGGGGCGATCCAGCCCCAGGGAGACCGCCTGATTGAGCGCCTTGACGAAGTCGTCGCGGCAATCGGGATAGCCGGAAAAGTCGGTCTCGCACACCCCGGTGATCACCGCTTCGGCGCCCACCTGATAGGCATAGATGGCCGCCAGGGTCAGGAACAGGATGTTGCGTCCCGGCACGAAGGTGTTGGGCAGGCCGTTCTCCTGAAGCTCGAAGCTCACCGGTATGTCGTCCCGGGTCAACGCAGAGATGGCCAGCTCCCCGAGCATGGTCACATCCATTACCTTGTGGGCGGCGATCCCGAGCGCCGTCGCCAGATGGCGGGCGGTGTCAATCTCCGCCCGATGGCGCTGGCCGTAATCGAAGGTGATGGCATGCACTTCGTCATAGCGGGCCTGTGCCTGCACCAGACAGGTGGTGCTGTCCTGCCCGCCACTGAAGACCACGACGGCTTTTTTCATGTTTTTCACTCCTCTGGGCAACTCAACGGCGGCGGCCTTGTGCAAAGTCATGCCACTGCCGGTTCAAATGGGTAAACAGGGTCATCAGCGGGGCGAAGCGCTCAGGCTCTCCTTCCCACCGGGACAACAGATGGTAGCCCGCTTCCAGGGTGGACAGTGCCTCCTCAAAGGGCTTCTTGCGAATGGAATATTGTCCGGCAATGGCGCCGAGGGAGATCCGCGGCAACCCGAGCAGTGCAGGCGAGCTGTGCAACATGCGATAGGCTTTGCGCCAGGTGCCATCGAGGAGGATGAAGTGGGCTCGCACGGTGCGTCCACGCCTCAGGAGATGCTCCCTTGCCTGTATCAGGGTCAGGGCCTCCTCATCGGGCCACAGCACGTAGCACTGGACAGCGGGGTCAGCAAGCAGGGCATTGAGCCCTTCATCGTCGGAAAAGTCCTCCCCCACATGAATGCGCACATCGATCAGGGACGCCGCCAGCAACGCAGCCGTCCCCTTGGGGTGACCTACTTCGGCAGGGTGTTGCAGGATATGGAGCGCAGCCAGGTTCGGCACCCGCTGAATATAATCGCACAGGCACGCTTTGAGGGCCCGGGTACAGCGTGTACAGTATCGGCTCTCTTTGTCGTTGGGCTGCTTCATGTTGTCAGGAAAATCGGGTCTGCTCTGGGTCATCGCGCTTTCGCTCGTCACTGCCTTGCTCTTTTTCACCGTGCCAAATCATCAGCTCGCCTTCGATCGCGACCTGATCGCCCAGGGCGAAGGGTGGCGCATCATAACAGGCAATCTGGCACACACCAATGGATGGCATCTGCTGCTCAACCTGAGCGGTCTGGCCGTGCTCTACAGCCTGTTTCAGGAGTACCTGACGGGATGGCGCCTGCCCGTACTGTTGCTGCTGCTGGGAACGGCGGTCGGACTCGGCATCTGGTGGGGCTGCCCGCAAACCCAATGGTACATGGGACTCTCCGGCCTGCTGCACGGCTTGTTCGTATGGGGTGCCATGCAGGACATCCGCTTTCGCCGTCACTCCGGCTGGCTGATGCTGGCGGGCGTCGCCATCAAGCTCGGTGTGGACTTTTACAGTGCCGGCGAGAGCCCTGTCTCCGCCTTGATCGGTGCCAGGGTACACATCGAGTCACACTTCATCGGTGCACTCGCCGGCCTGCTGCTCGGTTTCTTCCCCATTCGTCTGGACGCCCAGGCCGTCCACTCCTGAGCTCCCCATAGGCAAGGCAAGCCCACGGCCAAAATGCAGCAGGCCGGATCTGGGATCCGGCCTGCGCTCATTCGCCCATTACGCCGTTACCGGCAAAGCTCGGCATTGATCGCCCCAAGCACGGCGGCGGGATCCGAGGACTGGGTGATAGGACGGCCGATCACCAGATAATCCGCCCCCGCCTCCACCGCTGCCAGCGGCGTCATGACGCGGCGCTGATCACCGGCAGCCGATCCGCTCGGACGAATGCCCGGCGTCACCAGCTTGAATTCGGCTCCCAGCAGCCCCTTCAGCACACTCGCCTCTTCCGCGGAGCAGACCACACCATCCAGCCCGGCCGCCTTGGCAAGGGTGGCCAGGCGGATCACCTGTTCTGCCGGCGTCACATCCAGACCCAGGGGCGCCATGTCGGACTGCTCCATGCTGGTCAGCACGGTTACCCCGATGAGCAGGGGCGCCTTGTCCCCGTATGGCAGCAACGCCTCTCTGGCGGCACGCATCATGCGTTCGCCACCGCTGGCATGGACATTCACCATCCAGACGCCCAGCTCCGCACTGGCCGCCACCGCCTTGGCGACGGTGTTGGGAATGTCGTGAAATTTCAGATCCAGGAAGACGTCGAACCCCTTGGCCACCAGTTGACGAACGAACTGGGGACCAAACAGGGTAAACATCTCCTTGCCTACTTTGAGGCGGCACTGGGCCGGTGAGATCTGCTCAATGAAGGCAAAGGCGTCGGCTTCGTGCTGATAATCCAGCGCGACCAGTACTTTGGGGTCTTGCATGTCACTTCCTATGGATTGTTATGCCACAGCCAGGCGCAGCAGAGCCGGGGCCCGGTTGCACGCTGGCATCTGAAATTCTTGGGTATCCGTGCTCGCCCGGGCGTGTTGGCCTCGCTGGCGTTTACTCCCCATCCAGCCCTCGGATCGGCTTGATGGTGCCCCACTGCCGGCAGGAAGGGCATTGCCAGAACAGCGAATGGGTGGCAAAGCCGCACTGACGGCACTTGTGGGTCGACTTGATCTTGATCTGCTCGCCGACCAGCTGTTGCAGCAGCTCCAGGCTCTCCTTGGCAGGCCCCTCCTCGGCACTGGCCAACTGGAAACCGACCAGCTGATAGAAGCCCTTCATGGAGGGGTGGCGACGCAGTTGGCGCAGCACCAGCGCACGGGCCTGGCTCAACCCATCGCGGGCCTCCACCAGATTGGCCAGCGCCAGGGTCACGCTGACCCCCGCATGAGCCTCTACCGCTTTTTCAAGCAGCGGGATCAGCTCCTGGCTGCGACCAAGCTGGCGATAGCATTCGAGCAGTTTTGGCATGGCTTCGGAGGCAAAGTCGATATCCTGCTCGAACACCCGCAGGAGCTCCTTGGCCGCATCCTCGAACCTGCCCTCCTCCATCGCCAGATCGGCCAGCCGCAAGCTGGCGCGGGCACAGGCCGGGTGCGCACCGAGCGCACGCTTGAGCTTGGCGATGCCCGCAGGCTTGTCGCCATCGCGCAAGGCACTCTCCGCCTGTTCGCAATAGAAGTGGGAAATGGGCTCGGCCAGCTTCTTGCCCTGGAATTTCTGCAGACGCACCGCCACGGCGATGGCATTGTCCCAGTCACGCAACTGCTGATGAATGATCAGGAGCTGTGCCAGAGCCGTCTCTTCGAAATCGCTGTCATCACACAGCTCTTTCCAGAGTGCTTCGGCCCGATCGAGCAATCCGGCAGCCAGAAAGTCACGGGCCAGCTCCTGCAAGGCAAGTTGACGCTGCTCACGGGTCAGCTGACGGGCGACCAGATTCTGGTGGATCTTGATGGCGCGATCGACCTCGCCCCGTTGACGGAACAGGTTGCCGAGGGAGAGGTGGGTTTCGATGGTTTCGCTGTCGACTTCCAGCAGCTGGATAAAGAGATCCACCGCCTTGTCCGACTCGTCAGAGAGCAAATAGTTGAGGCCCGCCACGTACTGGCGGGAAAACTGGTTACTCTGTTGCTGGGTGTCCTGGCGAACACTCCTGCGGCCCATGTACCAGCCATAACCGGCGGCGATGGGCAACAGCAGGAAAAGCAGTTCAAGCATCGAGGGACATTATTCCTTGGTTGTCGACCGGGCAAGCTCCAACTCGCGAGATTGACGACGCATGGTTCGGTTCAGGGTGCGATTTTGCAGTTTGAGACGCAGGAACAGCAGGCCAAACACCAGCCAGCCCAGCAGAAAGCCGCCGGCGAAGAAGAACCCCAACAACATGGAGAGCGAGAACTCCCCCTGGGCGATCAAGTAGTTGAACTGCACCAGCTGACCATTTTGAGAACCGATGGCAAGGGTCAGGACAAACACCAGCACCAGTGGAATGAGGGCCAAGATACGCTTCATGGGAGCTCCCTGTCTGTAGCGAATGAGTGACTGATTATCCTTAAAATCACAGGCAGACTCTAGCGCGAATGGGAAAAGAGTGTGAGAAACCCGACAACGGGCAGACTCCAGGCCATAAAAATGAAAAAGGCATACTCAGGTATGCCGTTTTCTGCATTATTCGATGATGTTGACGCGTTCGCGCAACTCTTTGCCAGGTTTGAAGTGCGGGACATATTTCCCGGTCAGTTCAACCTTGTCCCCGGTCTTGGGGTTGCGACCCACGCGGGGCGCACGATAGTGCAGCGAGAAACTGCCAAATCCTCGGATTTCAATCCGGTCGCCGTTTTGCAAGGTCGATGCCATCTGCTCAAGGATCTCCTTGATAGCGGCTTCGACATCCTTGGCCGGCATATGCATGCGGCTGGCTGCCAGTTGTTCGATGAGATCTGATTTGGTCATAAGGTTAAATCTCCTTCCCCGATCACATGCAATAATCATTTTGCCAAGATAAAAAAGGGCGGCGCAATGCCGCCCTTTTCTTGCATCAAGGATTACTCACCCTTGGCGGCTTTGAACGCTTCCATCATGGCATTGCTGAACACAACTTCTTCTTGTTGGTTCAGGCTGTCGATGGCAACACGCTCATCAGCCTCGTCCTTGGCACGGACAGACAGGCTTACGGTGCGGTTCTTGCGATCAACGCCCATGAATTTGGCTTCAACTTCGTCACCAACAGACAGCACCAGAGTGGCGTCTTCTACGCGGTCACGAGCAGCGTCGGAGGCACGCAGGTAGCCTTCTACGCCGTCAGCCAGTTCGATCACGGCACCCTTGGCATCAACCTCGGTAACCTTGCCCTTCACAATAGCACCTTTCTTGTTGTCAGACAGGTACTTATTGAACGGGTCTTCTTCGATCTGCTTGACGCCCAGGGAGATGCGCTCACGCTCCGGGTCCACTTGCAGAACAACGGCTTCGATCTCGTCGCCCTTCTTGAATTCACGCACGGCTTCTTCGCCCTGGTTGTTCCAGGAGATGTCAGACAGGTGAACCAGGCCGTCGATGCCGCCATCCAGACCGATGAAGATACCGAAGTCAGTGATGGACTTGATCTTGCCGGAAACACGGTCGCCCTTGGCGTGAGTTTCGGCAAACAGCTGCCACGGGTTGGATTTGCACTGCTTCAGACCCAGGGAGATACGACGACGCTCTTCGTCGATGTCCAGAACCATCACGTCAACCACGTCGCCAACGTTGACAACCTTGGACGGGTGGATGTTCTTGTTGGTCCAATCCATCTCGGATACGTGTACCAGGCCTTCAACGCCTTCTTCGATTTCAACGAAGCAGCCGTAGTCGGTCAGGTTGGTCACGCGGCCAGACAGACGGGTGGTCTCCGGGTAACGCTTGGCGATAGCAACCCAGGGATCTTCGCCCAGCTGCTTCAGGCCCAGGGATACACGGGTACGCTCGCGGTCGAACTTCAGAACCTTGACAGCGATCTCGTCGCCAACGTTGACGATTTCGGAAGGATGCTTAACGCGCTTCCACGCCATGTCGGTGATGTGCAGCAGGCCGTCAACACCGCCCAGATCTACGAATGCACCGTAGTCGGTCAGGTTCTTGACGATACCCTTAACTTCTTGACCTTCTTGCAGGTTGGCCAGCAGGCTTTCACGCTCGGAGGTGTTCTCGGTCTCGATCACGGCACGACGGGAAACCACAACGTTGTTGCGCTTCTGGTCCAGCTTGATGACTTTGAACTCGAGTTCTTTGTTTTCCAGGTGAGCGGTGTCACGGATCGGACGCACGTCAACCAGAGAACCCGGCAGGAAGGCACGGATGCCGTTCAGCTCAACGGTGAAACCACCCTTGACCTTGCCGTTGATGATACCGATAACGGTAGCTTGCTCTTCGTAAGCTTTTTCAAGCTGCAGCCAGGCTTCGTGGCGCTTGGCTTTTTCGCGGGACAGCTTGGTTTCGCCGAAACCATCTTCGATAGAGTCCAGAGCCACGTCAACGGAGTCACCTACGTTGATTTCCAGCTCGCCCATGGCGTTCTTGAATTCTTCAGCCGGGATAGCAGACTCGGATTTCAGACCGGCATCAACCAGTACGAAACCGTTCTCGATAGCAACGACAGTGCCCTTGACGATGGAACCTTGACGGGTTTCAACGGCGTTCAGGGACTCTTCAAAGAGTTGAGCAAAAGATTCGATCATTGTTTATGTCACAAATGAAACATCCACTTGCAATCCGGCACAAGCGGGGTTGTTTTAAATTATCTGCGCCATCCTTGGTGCAGACGACTGACATCAGTTTGCGCTGACATCACCAAGTTGTTGCTCTGCATAGGCAAGCACCGTTGCCAGCACTTCATCTATGGTCATGGACGTTGAGTCTACAACAAGAGCATCTTCCGCGGGTTTCAGAGGAGCGACGGCGCGATTTCTGTCGCGATCGTCACGTTCCCGAATCTCGGTTAAAAGACGCTCAAAGTTAACATCAAAGCCCTTATCTTGCAACTGCTTATAGCGGCGCTGGGCCCGCTCCTCGGCGCTGGCGTCGAGGAAAATCTTCACATCCGCCTCGGGGAAAACCACGGTGCCCATGTCGCGACCGTCGGCGATGAGACCGGGGGCTTGGCGAAATGCTCGCTGACGGCGCAGCAGGGCTTCACGTACCCGGGGAAACGCCGCGATTTTGCTGGCCGCATTGCCCACTTCTTCAGTACGAATGGTGCGGGAAACATCCTCCCCTTCGAGGATCACCTTGACCAGCGCCCCTTCTACCTGGAATTGCACATCCAGATTGGCGGCCAGGGGAACCAATGCGGCTTCGGAATCGAGCTCCACATCGTGATGCAGAGCTGCCAGGGAGAGCACCCGGTAGATGGCACCGGAATCGAGCAGGTGCCAGCCCAGTTTTTCAGCCAGCAACTGGCACAAGGTGCCTTTTCCTGCTCCACTTGGGCCATCAATAGTCATCACGGGGGCCATCTGAGCCATAACGTTTCTCCTGCGCACTCGGCATCTTGACTGGTTGCACACATCCCTGTCGGGATGGGTTAATGGGCGCCGATTATACCCGAATGCGCCGTCGCTGGCAGTTGTCAGGGCACACAATTGCGCAAAAGTCGTCGTGATTGCACCTATTCTGACCAATCGGGTTAACCCACTTCTCACGCAAGGTTTTGTTCTTATGGTTGTTCCGAACAATGCGCGCTAAACTGGCCGCCCTTTTTTAAGCAGCTGTAGTCAGGAGCAACCATATGAGCAGCGTTACCCTCGTGGCCAAATCCAAGTTGCCGACCCCCTGGGGCACTTTCACGCTGGTTGGTTTTCAGGAAATCGGCACGGGCAAGGATCATGCCGCGCTGGTGATGGGCGATATCGCAGACGGCGAACCCGTGCTGGGACGCATTCATTCCGAGTGTCTGACCGGGGATGCCCTGTTCAGTCTGCGTTGTGACTGCGGCTTCCAATTGCAGGCCGCGCTGGAAAACATCGCCAAGGCGGGCCGCGGCGTCCTGCTGTATGTCCGTCAGGAAGGGCGAGGCATCGGCTTGCTCAACAAGATCCGGGCCTATCATCTGCAGGATCAGGGGGCCGATACCGTGGAGGCCAACGTGGCGCTTGGCTTTGCCGCCGACATGCGCGACTACACCATCTGTGCCGACATGCTCAAGGCGCTCGAGGTCAAGTCCCTGCGCCTGATGACCAACAACCCGCGCAAGTTGAAGGCGATGGAATCCTTTGGCATCCCGGTGGCGGAGCGCGTGCCCCTTCAGGAAGGTCGCAATCCCCACAACGAGTTTTATCTCTCCACCAAGGCAAACAAGCTGGATCACCTGTTCAAGAAATAAGGTTGCATCCACCTTGTCAGCATACGCCTCCAGATTGGAGGCGTTTTTATTGGTGATACCACTCAATCATTCAGTATTTGTAGCGCAATGGTGAGAAATATCCCTTTGTGACAGCAAAAAATCCCGCAATGCCCGGTTCGCCATGGAGAGCGGATCCCCCCGTCGCCAGGCTACGCAGAGATCCAGGAAGATGGGGGGTGAAAAAGGGATGCCGGTGAGGGCCGGCTCCTCTTCCAGCGCCATGCGCAGGAAGGTGGTCACGGCGAATCCCTGACGCACCACCGCCTTGAGCAGCGGGATGAGATTGCTTTCGAACGCGATGTCAGGCTCTACCCCCAGCCCCTGCGCCAACACCTCCATGTGTTCCCTGTGGTAGAAGCCTCGCCGGAACATGGCGAGCTCCTGGCCGAAGAACTGTGGCAACGAGACCGACTCAGCGCCGCGCAGGGGGTGCTCCTCCCCCACCACCATCAGCATCTCTTCCCGCAGCAGTTGCGCCCCCTCGAGGGCCGGTGGCAGATCGCTGGTGATGAGAATGGCGAGATCCAGACTGCCATCCACCATGCGGCTGAGCAGCTCCCGGGTGCCCGCCTCCTCCACCCGGATCTTCAAGCCGGGGTAGCGATGCTTGAACGCCATCAGGATTGGCGGGAAGTAATAGGAGCCCATCATGTAGGGGATGCCGATGCGCACCTCCCCCCGCTCCAGCCCCTTGAGCTCGGCCATCTCGGCCTCGGCCTGGTGCATCTGGCGCAGCAGCCGTTCGGCGTGGCGACAGAGGACCTCTCCCTCCGGGGTGAGGCGCACGCTGCGGTCCTGCCGGTCAAACAGCCGCAGATCGAGCTGCTGCTCCAGCTTGGCGATGGCCATGCTGACGGCAGGCTGGGCCACGTTCAGCCCCTGGGCCGCCCTGGTGAAGGAACCGGCATCGCGCACCGCCAGCAGGTATCCGAGCTGTTTCAGATCCATATCAATTTCATTTATCAGGGTGATAACTTAAATATATTATATTTATACGTTTCGTCGCACTACCCTGCACAAAAGTCGTCGGGACAACTCCATATGATCGAAGTAGGCAGTCGCGAATGGATACGCGCCACCCTGGCCCTCAGCCTGGGCTCCTTCCTGGTATTCCTCAATCTCTACCAGACCCATCCCCTGCTGCCGCTCCTGGCAGAGGTTTTCTCGGTCAGCGCCCTGTCCGCCAGCTGGACGCTGGCAGGCTGTACCGCAGGGCTGGCAGGCTCCCTGCTCGTCTGTGCCCGTCTGGCTGATCGGTTCGGACGGCGGCGGATCATGCTGTGGACCCTGGCGGCTGCCATCCTGCTCTCCCTGTGCATCCCCTGGGTCACCCACTTTGATGTGCTGGTGAGCCTGCGCATCCTGCAAGGCGTCCTGCTGGCAGGGCTGCCCGCCACCGCCATTGCCTACATGGGGGAAGAGTTCAGCAAACGTGCCCTGATCGTAGCCGTCGGCGTCTATATCGCGGCCAACTCCCTGGGAGGCATTGCGGGCCGGGTGGTCGGCGGTCTGCTGGCTGGCTGGTTTGGTGACTGGCAGCACACCTTCCTCGGCATCGGGATCATCAGCATCGCCCTGCTGCCACTGGTTATCTGGCTGCTGCCCGCCCAGCGCTGCTTCGTGGCCGTGGAGGCAGCGCCTGGACAACTGCGCCGCGCCATCCAGAGCCACCTTGGCAATCCCCTGCTGGTGGGGGCCTATCTCATCGGCGGCCTCAACTTCATGGTCTTCCTGAATCAGTACAGCTATCTCACCTTCCTGCTGGCCAAGGCCCCCTTCTCCCTGCCGACCCAATGGCTCGGCATGCTGTTTCTGACCTACCTCACCGGTACCGTCGCCTCTTCACTGAGCGGCCGCGGGGCCCATCGCTGGGGAGCACAACGCCTGCTGCTGGCGGGAATAACCTTGATGGCACTCGGCAGCCTGGCCCTGTTGCAGGGGAGCCTTGTCGCCATCATCGGGGGATTGCTTGTCTCGAGCTTTGGTTTCTTCCTGGCCCACGCCTGTGCCAGCGCCTGGGTCGGCCAGCACGTGGAGCACAACCGGGCGATCGCCTCGTCGCTCTATCTGGTGGGGTATTACTTGGGGGCCAGTCTGGGCGGGCTTTATCTGCATCCCTTCTGGGAGCAAGGGGGGCTATGGGGTCTGGTGCTCGGCATCGAGCTGGTGTTGATGATCACCGCCGGGTTGAGCCTCTGGCTCGGTCACTTGAAAGGACGTGTGGCGCCCGCTTGTGCGTTGACGCCACAGGATCAGGCTCCCGTCAACGGGCCCACACCTCACAGACCGTCATAATAGTCCGCCGGTACCGGCACCACGGCGCCGGTGCAGAGCTCTTCGTCGATCACCTCCTCAAGCGGGCGCAGATGAAACTTGATCTGCCCAGAGGGCAGCATCAATCCTATATCCGGATTGCGTCCGTCATCCATGTTGCCGGTCTTGAAGGGGACATCGGGATGCGTCGTCACCAAGGCCGTGAGCGAGGGCACCACCAGCTCGATATGTTCGAGCCCGGCCTGATGGATTCGACCCGCCTTGGGGGCGGCCAGTTCGATGCAGGGGACGGTCACCTGCTCCCAGCAGACGGGCTGGTGCAAGCGATAGGTGGCGATGGGACGACCGCCTATCATCCCCTCCACCAGCAAGACTCCGTGGGCGGCCAGCACCGCTTTCAACTCCAGATATTCCGGGAGGGTGGCGGCGCGGTAGCAGAGGTGATCCACCACGGGGGAGTCCTTGACTCCCATGACGGCATGCATTTCCGTGAGCAGTTGGCAAACAAATGGGGCCATCGGCCCCAGTGTGGAATCCAGTGGATGTGACATGATCACCATTTCTTCTTGGGTTGGAACAGGACGTCCAGTTCGTCCGTCTCTTTGTCCTTGATGTTTTGCAGCTCCTTCTCGCTGTGCTGCTGCAGGTGTTCTTCCAGCTGGCGCATCCCCTGACGCATGTCCTCTTCCCGCGCCAGCAGGTAGGGATCCTTGTCGGTGACATTGGCCAGCGCCCCCAGTCCCTTGGTGTAGAGCTGGCGGCAGGTGCCGTACTGCCCCTGGATCTGGGCATCCATGGCCCGCTTGAGCAGGTTGGCGATGTTGATCTTGAGCTGCATCAGCTCGAGGCGGCGATCCTCCTGGGCAAAGCCCTGAGGATCTATCTTGCCCTTGTTGTGCTCGACCCGCAGCACGGCCCGCATCTTCTTGGCCAGTTGCAGCATCTGGATGGCCTGGCGGTCGGACTCCGGAGTCTTGAAATGTCCCTCGTCCTGGCTGCTGTAGTTCTCCTGCACGTTCTTGATCTGAAGCTGGACATCGGCGATGCGCTGCTTGACCTGCGCATTGGGCATCACCAGCGCGATGGCGCGGTAGGCATCCAGGATCCGGTGTTGCAACAGCAGCACCATGTTTTTGGAAAAGGGCACCAGGTTGACGTTCAGCAACACCTCTTCGGTCTCGTCTGCCACCGCCTTGTGACGGGCAATGGCCTGGCGCTTGTCCGATTCGGCCTTCTGCTTGTATTGCTGCACCACGTTATAGGCGATGACCAGAAACAGGAGTGCGCCGATTGACAGCAATATCAGGGTTAAAATCATAGGGTGTTCACACTCCAGTCCCAATCCAATTGCGAGATCCTACAACAGCTTAGCCTCATAGGGTAGCGCCCAGATCCCGTATTGCCTCACAAGAACGCTCGCAGGCGGTGACCGCATCCGGTGCGTCTTGCTCCATATCGCCCGCCGCCCCCATTACTTGAGGCAAAAACCCTTCGACTGCAGGAATCCCAGCATGAAGGGCCTCGCCTCCTTGCCCAGGATCCCCCTGATCTGCCCGCTCCAGGTCTGATCCTTGTTGTTGCTGCTGCGGGCCTGGTAGTAGTCGTGGATCTGCCCGTCGTACCTGGCCAGCAGGGCGCGGTCCAGGGTGGCAGGATAGCGGTTCTCGTGCACCACCAGCGCCCGGGGCAGCCGCGGTTTTTGCTCCGGCCGCTGGGCGGGATGACCCAGGCAAAGGCCAAACAGCGGGATCACCTGATGGGGCAGACCCAGCACCTCGCTCACCTCGGCCGGATTGTTGCGAATGCCGCCGATATAGACCCCGCCCAGCCCAAGTGACTGGGCCGCCAGCAAGGCATTTTGCGCCATCAGGGCGCCGTCGATGGCCCCGATCATGAGCTGCTCCACAAAGCCGGTGCGGGCCTCCGGCACTATCTGGCTATGACGATGGTAGTCGGCGCAAAACACCAGAAACTCCGCCGCTTCGACCACATAGGCCTGATGACCGGCCAGCTCCGCCAGGGTGGCCCGCAGCCCCTTGTCGGTGACCCGGATGATGCTGTTGGCCTGGAGGAAGCTGGAGCTCGCGGCGCTCTGGGCGGCGCTCAGGATCTGATCCAGCTGCTCTGCGCTGACGGGCTCTGAGGTGAACTGGCGAATGGAGCGATGGGAAAGAATGAGATCGATGGTCGGGTTCATGGTACCTCCGGGATGAAGGTCACACTCTACCCAAAAAAAGCGGGGGGCCCAAGGCCCCCCGTCACCCTCAAGGGGCAGGATAGACATAGGGGGCCTGCAACCCAAGCGGGAACCCCAGCGCCCAGTAGATCACCAGGAAGCCCGTCCAGCTCACCAGGAAGGCCAGGGAGTAAGGCAGCATCATGGAGACCAGGGTGCCGATGCCTGTGCTCTTCACATACTGCTGGCAATAGACCACCACCAGGGGGAAGAAGACCATCAGCGGGGTGATGATGTTGGAGGCGGAATCCCCCACCCGATACGCGGCCTGAGTCAGCTCGGGCGAGATCCCCACCGCCATCAGCATGGGCACCAGGATGGGGCTGATGAGGGCCCACTTGGCGGAGGCCGAGCCCACCACCAGGTTGACGGTGGCCGTCAGCAGTATGATGCCGACGATGGTCACCTCTCCCGGCAACGCCAGGGCGTGAAGCACCTCGGCACCGGAGAGCGCCAGCAGGGTACCGAGGTTGGAATCCCCGAACGCCTTGATGAAGAGGGCGCAGAAGAAGGCCATCACCATGTAGGAGCCCATCTTGTTCATGGTGGCCGACATGGCGTCGATCACATCCTTGCCGCTCTTGAAGCTGCCGGCGACAAAGCCATAGACGATCCCGGGCAGGATGAAGAGCAGGAAAATGAGGGGCACGATGGACTTCATCACCGGCGCGGCGAAGGTGGTGAGGGAACCGTCCGGTGCCCGCATCGGCGAGTCGCCGGGGGCCAGCGCCAGCCCCAGCAGCACCACAGCCGCCAGCATGGCGAACCCGGCCCAGTTGAAGGCTCGGCTTTCCTGAGCGCTGTAACGACCCATCTCGTCGGCGCTCTCCAGATCCTCGTTGAGAGGCACCTGCTTGAGGCGCGGCTCGACAATCTTCTCGGTGACAAACCAGCCCACGCAGATGATCAGCAAGGAAGAAGCGCCGGTGAAGATGATATTGCACAGGGTGTTGACCATGTAGTCAGGGTCGAACAACTGGGCTGCAGACTGGGTGAACCCCTGAAGCAGCGCATCCCCGCCGGAAGGCAGGAAGTTGGCGGCAAACCCGCCGGAAACCCCGGCAAAGGCTGCGGCAATCCCCGCCAGCGGGTGGCGACCCGCCGCATGGAAGATGATGCCGCCAATGGGGATCACCAGCACATAGCCCGCATCGGCGGCGGTATGGCTGACGATGGCCACCAGGATCAGCATGGGGGTCAGAAAGCGCGCCGGCGTCACCTTGAGCAGCTTCTTGAGCCCGGTGTTGATGAAACCGGACTGTTCAGCCACCCCGACCCCCAGCATGGCCACCAGCACGATGCCAAGGGGAGCAAACCCGGTGAACGTGGTGACCATGCTGGCGAGAAAGTCCGCCAGCCCTGCCCCGGTCAACAGGTTGTTGATGACCACGGCCTCTCCGGTGCGGGGATTGACCAGATCGAAGGAGAACTGGGAGCCTATCCAAGAGCCGACCCAGACGATCAGCAAGGCATAGAGGAAGAGCATGGCGGGATCCGGCAGCTTGTTGCCCGCCTTCTCCACCCCGTTCAGAAAGCGGTTCAACCAGCCGTTGGGAGGGGCCGGACGCTCGTTCACTGCAGCTTGACTCATTATGGTGATACTCCATTACCAAGGAATGAGCGCGCATACTAGCGATAACGTCTAATGGATCCCATGATATGAGACAAAAATTCGATTAATTATGTTTAATTTGGCATCTCGCACTTCATAAATGGGAGATGCCGCACATTTATCGACAACTTGCTCAATGGTTTGCGAGGGGGTAGCGACCCAGCCGGCACTGTACAGCGAACCCCGCCGCCGCCACCTCTTCCGGGGTCATGGGACGGCTGAACAGGAACCCCTGGAAGACATGGCAACCCTGGGTCTGCAGGGCCGCGAGCTCGTGCTCCTCCTCCACCCCTTCCGCCAGGATCCCGAGCCCCAGACTGGTGGCCATGGCCACCGTCGCCCGGATCACCGGCAGGTTGAGTCCCACCACGAAGGAGCGGTCCAGCTTGATGGTGTCGATGGGCAACCGGTTGAGGTAGGCCAGGGAGGAGTAGCCCGTCCCGAAGTCGTCGATGGCGATCTTGATCCCCTGCTCGCTCAGGGCGTCGAGGATCTCGATGCACCCCTTCATGTCGAGCATCAGCACCGTCTCGGTCAGCTCCAGGGTCAGCAGTGCCGCCTCCACCGAGAATGCCTCGAGCAGTTGGGCCACCAGCTCCGGCAAACTGGCAGAGAGCTGGAAGCCCGAGAGATTGACCGACACCGGCACCCTCACCCCGTCCTGTCGCTGCCACTCCCCCATCTGGGCCAATGCGGTGGAAAGCACCCAGCTTCCAATTTCCCGGATGAGCCCCATCTCTTCGGCCAGCGGAATGAACTCCGCCGGCGACACATGGCCGAGCACGGGATTGTACCAGCGTACCAGGGCCTCGAAACCGATGACCCGACCTTGCGCCACATCCACTTGGGGCTGATAGCGCAGGCTGAGCTCCCCCCGACCGACGGCCTTGGCCAGAAACTGCTTCAGGGTCAGCTTGCGATGCAGGCTCTGCTGCATGCTGGGGGTGAAGCGCTGCCAGCGAAGCCGCCCCATCTGCTTGGCCTGGTACATGGCCATGTCGGCACGGGTGATGAGGTTGTCGCCGTCATCCGCGTCGTCCGGGTAGATGGCGATGCCGATGCTGCCGCCGATGGTGACCTCGGGGACACCACTCAGCTGCAGTGGCTTGCTCATCTGGGAGAGCATGAGATCCGCCACCTCCTGGGCCCGATCGCTCGCCTGGTTGAGGGGCACCAGGGCGGTGAACTCGTCCCCGCCAAGGCGCGCCAGCTCCACGTCCCGCGGGCAGATCTGCTTTAGCCGTCCGGCGACCCGCTCCAGCAGGCGATCCCCTGCCTTGTGGCCGTAGTTGTCATTGACCAGCTTGAAGTTGTCCAGATCCATGAACACCAGGGCAAAGCGCCCCCCGAGGCCGCAATAGGCTTCCAGGGATTTCATCAGGCCGTAGCGGTTGAGCAGCCCGGTGAGGGAGTCGTGCCAGGCCAGGTGGCGATGCTCCAGCTCTTCGAGCTTGCGATCCGTGATGTCCCGCATGGTCAGCAGGATCCGCGCCCCCTGCTGGATATGGCGAAACTGGTACTGGAACCAGCGCATCCCCTTCTGGGTGCGACACTCCCCTTCGGCCACCACTTCGTCCAGACGGGAGAGGCGACGATAGAAGGCCTCGTCCGCACCGGAGAAGATCTGGGGCAGCGTCAGAATGCCGGTGCCAAAGCACATGTCGAAGTGATGGTTGCCGCTCTCGAGGCGCCCCTCGTTGTCAAAGAGACAGGCCAGGGTGTCGCCGGTGGCGAGGGAGGACTCCTGATAGAGGGTGTCGGCATCGATGACCGCTTCCGCCATCATCATCTGCCGTCCGGCAAGCTGGATCCCGGAAAGACGCAGATAGACCTGCTTCTTGACCCCCTTGGGCGAGAGGGTCCACCACTCGTTGTAACTGCGCTCCTGCTGGAAATCGCCGAGATAACGCTGCAGCAGCAGATCGATGGCGGCGGCCATGTCGGCGGAGAAATCCCGGGACTTCAGCTCGGCCAGAGAGCTCGCCTCCCAGAGCCCGAGGGCAGCATCGTTGGCCCAGTAAATATGATGACGCTGGATGTCATAGACCCAGACCGGCGTGTGGAGGACATCCATCACGGTGAGCAGGCGTTCGTCTAGCGTATTCATGTTGAGTGATGATTCATGCTGAAAGCTCATGGTCGAACCAGTCGCTTGCGCCCCCTGACAGGAGTATTCACGCTGGTACAAAATCCGTTCCGGCCCATAATCGGATAACAAACGGATGAAAAAAGGCCGAAATCATATGAAAACGCTACATGTGATCCCCATGGTACGAAGAAATGGACTCACACTGGTATTGTTGGGCATGGTGATAACCATTGCTATGATTTTTATACTTTTTTTTCTTCGTGAACAACTACTAATCCCCGCCATTTCCCTCCTCCTGGCGGGCCTGATGACAATTCTTGTCGGGGTTTGGAAACTGGGTGAGCCTCATTTTAGTCTCTCTTTGTGTCAGGACTGCCTGCAATACCATCACAAGTACGGCGGCTGGATCCTGAAATGGAGAAATATTCAGCGAATTGACCAACCACGTATCCATTTGGGGTGGGATCTGGTGGAACTGCCCTACATCGGTTTGAAAATAAAGGATTACGACGCTTTTTTGACGCTGATCACACCCCGGCTCGCCGTCCGTCTGCTGACCGAGCAGCGCGCCGTGCTGATGCAGGCCATGCGAAGCGAGCGCCCCGACTGCCCGACCGGAGGGTGCGGCAGTGGGCTCCTGGGAGAGGGACTGCTGGAGGAGAGCCGCTTCTGCTCACCCTCCGGCCAGCGCTATGAGGGGGTGATCGCCATGCTCGGCAACCGCATGGCACGGCTGCGAGATCTGCTGGGGTACGATCTGCTGGTGCCCGACAACAGCCTGGACAGATCCCCGGAAGATTTCGTCCATCTGCTCCAGCAATACCAGCGCGAGTCGAATCTAATCCAGATCAATTAAACGCCGGATTGCGCTTGCCAAGCCCGGTGACTCTTCATAAGGTCACTGGCTTGTTACAGTCAGAACACCCCCTAAAACCGCTATGAAGTACATCGAAGAGTTCTATCTGTTCGTCAAGGTGGTGCAAGAGGGCGGTTTCTCCCACGCCGCCGCTGCGCTGGGCATGCCGACCGGCACCATCAGTCGACGTATCTCCCAACTGGAAGAGCAGCTCGGATGCAGCCTGCTGCACAGATCCACCCGCAAGCTGCGTCTCACCGACGAAGGGTTGCGCTATTACGAGCGCCTCTGTACCCCCCTGGCGGAAATAGAGCAGGCCACCGGCGAAATCCGGGGTGAGGAGACGGACATCAGCGGCCTCATCCGCCTCGCGGCCCCCATCGCCCTGTCCAACACCATCCTGGTCGACATGCTGGCGGACTTCGGCCTGCGCTATCCCGGGGTACAGTTCGACATCCGCCAGTCCAACGATCATGCCCTCCAGGCGGATCAGGACAGGGACCTGGTCTTTTTCAACGGCGAGCTTCCCCAGACCCTGCCCAACGCCCTCTGTCTGGGCCACATCCAGTACGGTCTGTTCGCCTCCCCCCTCTATCTGGAGAAGATGGGTGTGCCCTCCCACCCGACCCAGCTGGAAGAGCACGATCTCATCTACTGCTGGCCCCACCAGCACTGGCAACTGAGCGGGCGGGACGAACAGACGGTCTGCATCAAGCGCACACCCCGCCTTTGCATCGACCAGACCCAGGCCGCCGTACGGGCAGCCCAGCGCCACCTCGGCATCGTCAACGCCCCGCAGCACTATGTGCACCCCTTCCTGCAAGATGGTCAGCTCGTCCCCGTCCTGCCGGACTGGCAGTCGGGAAAACGTCCCTTCTACATGCTCCATTGCCAGCCCCGGTTCACCCCGTTGCGTGTTAAGATGTTCGCCGATTTCGTCGAGAAACATTCCGAGCGCTATCGCACCCGTCAGCAGAACGATCAATTTTCACCGGCGCAGCCGCTGCCCGTTGCATCTGACGGCTGATGACCCACACTTAGCGCAATCCTCGTTGCACAGGTCGGCTAACACTATGAATGTATTGATATGTGATGACTCCGGGTTCGCGCGCAAACAGCTGGTGCGCGCCCTGCCCGCCGATTGGGGTGTCACCTTGCACCAGGCCGCGGACGGACTGGAAGGGGTCGAGCAGATCCTGATGGGGCACGGGGACCTGATCTTTCTCGATCTCACCATGCCGGAGATGGACGGATATGGCGTGCTCGAGACCCTCAAGCGAGAGGGGGTGCGCAGCAAAGTGATCGTGGTCTCCGGCGACATCCAGCCGGAAGCCCATGAGCGTGTCATGGCCCTTGGCGCCCTCGATTTCATCAAGAAGCCGGCCTCCCCGGACACCCTCCTTGCCCTGCTCAAGCGCCACGGTCTGTGGCAATCGACCACCCAGGTGACGGCCATCCAGCCCCAGCCCGTCGCCAGCCACCAGGCTGCCCAGAGCAGCATCCAGTTCACCCCCGAGCTGCGGGATGTCTATCAGGAGCTGGCCAACGTCGCCATGGGCCAGGGGGCGGATCTGCTGGCCCGCCTGCTCGGCGCCTTCGTGCTGCTCCCCATCCCCAACGTCAACGTGCTGGAGGTCTCCGAGCTGCACATGGCGCTTTCGGCCGCCGCCGAGTCGGAGACGCTCTCTGCGGTCTGTCAGGGCTTCATCGGGGCCGGGATCGCCGGGGAGGCCCTGCTGCTGTTCCACGATGCCAGCTTCCAGGACCTGGCCCGCCTGATGAACCATCAGGGGGAGCTGGATCACGGCGCCGAGCTGGAACTGCTGATGGACACCGCCAACGTGCTGATCGGTGCCTTCCTGCGCGGCTACGCCAACCAGCTCGACACCCCTTTTAGCCAGGGTCACCCCGTGGTGCTGGGCCAGCACAGGCCTATTCAGGATCTCATTCGGACCAACCAGAGCCGCTGGCGCCGCACTCTGGCCATCGAGATCAACTATCGGGTGCAGGGCTATGCGGTGCAGTGCGATCTCTTGCTGCTGTTTACCGAAGATTCCATCGCCACCATGAACAACAAGATCATGCACATGCTGTGACCGCACCGCGGCAGCAACCACCAGGAGTGACCATGGACATTCGGGAATTTCATTGGCTGATGAACATCGTCCAGAATCTGGACGTGGGGCTGGTCGTGCTCGACAGGGAGTACCGGATCCAGGTGTGGAACGGCTTCATGGAGAGTCACAGCGGCCGGCTGGCAGGCGAGGTGCGCGATCAAGGGCTGTTCTCGCTCTTCCCCGATGTGGACAAGGCCTGGTTCGAGCGCAAGGCCAACATGGTGTTCAAGCTCAACAACCGTGCCTTCAGCACCTGGGAGCAGCGCCCCTACCTGTTGCGCTTCTCCAACTACCGCCCCATCACGGGATCAGCCCCCTACATGTACCAGAACCTGACCCTGGTGCCGCTGGCCGACTTCGCCGGAGAGGTCACCCACCTGGCCATCATGATCTATGACGCCACCGACGAGGCCATGCTGATCACCGGCCAGCGCCAGGGATGACCGACCCTGCCATGACAACAAGGGCGCCCGATGGCGCCCTTGTTGTTGCGATGGGGAATGGCGTCAGCCACTCAGATACTCGGTGAAGGCGTCGATCACCTCGTCGATGTCATCGTCGGTGATCTGCAGGTGGGTCACCAGCCTGAGTTCCCCGTAGCCGGAGAAGAGAATACCGCGCTCCTTCATGAAACCCAGCAAGGTGACGGGATCTCCCTGGGTCAGGCGCAGAAATACCATGTTGGTCTGCACCTCCCCCAAGTTGAGTACGATGCCTGGCAACGCGGCCAGCCCCTCTGCCAGACGCCTGGCGCGGCGATGATCATCCGCCAGCCGGGCAACGTGCTGATCCAGCGCGAACAGGGCGGCCTGGGCCAGGATCCCTCCCTGGCGCATGCCGCCCCCCAGCATCTTGCGCAGCCGTCGGGCGCGTGCGATGAACACAGCCGATCCCACCAGCAGGGAACCCACCGGCGCCCCCAGTCCCTTGGAGAGGCAGACAGAGATGCTGTCAAAAGGCGCCGCGATGGCGGCCACCGGCTCCCCGCTCGCCACCACCGCATTGAAGAGGCGAGCCCCGTCCAGGTGCAGCTTCAACCCCTTCTCGTCGACGAATTCGCGCATGGCGCGCAGGTAGGTCAATGGCAGCACCTTGCCGTTATGGGTATTTTCCAGGCAGACGAGGCGCGTCTGGACGAAATGGGGATCATCGGGAGCGATGGCCCCCCGCACATCCTCGATGGCCAGGGTGCCGTCCGCCTGCATGGGGACCGATTGCAGGGCCACCGAGCCCAGCACGGCAGAGCCCTGGGCCTCGTAGCGATAAATGTGGGAGGCCGCCCCCAGCACGGCCCCTTCCCCACGGTGGCAGTGACTCATCATGGCCAGCAGGTTGGACATGGTGCCGGAGGGCACGAACAGGGCCGCCTCCTTGCCAAGCAGTTCGGCGCCGCGGCGCTCCAGCGCATTGATGCTGGGATCTTCCCCATAGACATCGTCTCCCACCTCGGCATGCAGCATGCTCTGGCGCATGGCTTCCGTGGGTTGGGTCACGGTATCACTTCGTAAATCGATATAGCGCATGTCATCCTCCTGATGCAGGACGATGACATTAACCAGCCGACACCCGGCTGGCAAGAAACGGCAAGCGGGAATGTGAGCCCGGCGGCTCACCAGGGCAGCGACTGACCCTGCAGATCCACGAAACGGCCCGAGTGCGCGGGCGTCAGTGTGGCCATCAGATCCAGCAGGCGGACGGCGACCTCGGCGGGATCCTGCAGCAGGGCGGGATCCATCTCCTGAAGAAAAGGTTGCTGCATGGGGGTATTCATGAGGCCGGGATGCACGGTGATGACACCGGCGCCGGGAAAACGTCCGGCCCACTCACCCGCCAGGATCCGGGACCCCATGTTGAGGGCGGCCTTGCTCATGCGGTAGCTGTAGTGGCACATGGCCTCCTGGCCCCCCTCCACCAGGCTTCCCGCCCGATCCGAAAGGGTGCAGAGCCAGAGCGTGCTCTGGGGCATCATGCGCCGGCTCAGATTGGCACCAAGGGCCAGGTGGGGCCAGGCATTGGCCAGCAGACTCTCTTCGAGCCATTGGGGGGTCACCTCCTCCACCCGCCGCTCCGGCATGTGGGCAAGATCATGGAGCAGGCCTATAGTGTTGATCACCACCGTCGGCAGGGTGGTGCTGTCATAGAGGGTGAAGAGGGCCTCAAAAGAGAGCGAGTCCACCTCCTGCAGCGGAAAGTAGCAGGCGGGAGCCAGCCCCCTGGGCAGTTGCCTGCCCGCCAGCAACCACTCTTCGCCCCGTCTGGCCAGCTCCCGTGCCAGCGCACTGCCCAACCCGCCACTGCCCAGGATCAGATAGCTCATCTGCGTGTCCTTGGATTTGATCACTGCTTAGAGGGTATCAGAAGAATGGCGGACTGCCGGGAGCCACCGTCAGGCTCAGGCCTCGGCCAGATGGCGCCCAAACTCCCGCGCCCGGGCCAGGTCCAGAAAACCGTCCGCCTGCTTGTGGCTGCGCAGGAACTGGTAATAGGCGAGCAGGGTCACCAGTTGCTCCTCGTCCGGCATGGGCTTTCCCGGACGGGTCTCCTGCACCAGCGCCCCCGCCGCCGCCAGCGCGTCCCTGTCCACCACCTCGGCCTGACGATAGAGATACCCGCAACCGGTGGCGAGCCACTCCAGCGAGCAGTTGGCCCCCATGGCAATCTGGTTCGCCTTGCCAAGGCCGGGCTCGGCCCCTTTCAGATACTTGCGGATCAGGGCTTCACTCAACCCCACCTTGCGGGCAAAGGCGCTCACACTCCCCTCCCCGATCAGGCTTTGCAGCCTGGCGGCAAATCCTTCCATCACCCCTTCTCCTCTCACTGACACCGGGATCTTGACCCGTCGGAGTCAGAACCATAGTTCGAATTCGCGAAGGGGGCATTATTGCCTTGTCCGCCGGAAGAGACCAAGATGCTGGCACATGATTTTGCCCCTTTCTTTTCGCATTTTTATCTCCAGAGGAGTCACCATGTCCGTATCCCGTCTGGCCCTGCATGAGCAAGGCCCCACCTTTTCCCGCCTCATCATGGGCTACTGGCGCCTGATGGAGTGGCAGCTCTCCCCCGCCGCCCTGCTGGACCTGATGAAATATCACCTTGATCTCGGGGTCACCACCATCGATCACGCCGACATCTACGGTGGCTACCAGTGCGAGGAGGCCTTCGGCCATGCCCTGCGCCTGGAGCCCTCCCTGCGCGATCGCATGGAGATCGTCAGCAAGTGCGGCATCGCCCTCACCGCCAATCCGGCCCACGCCCTGAATCACTACAACACCGGCAAGGGACACATCGTCGCCAGTGCCGAAGCCTCCTTGCAAAAGCTCGGCACCGATCATCTGGATCTGTTGCTGATCCATCGCCCCGACCCCTTGATGAACGCCGACGAGGTGGCCGACGCCTTCATCACCCTCAAGCAGACAGGCAAGATCAAGCACGCCGGGGTCTCCAACTTCACGCCCCACCAGTTCGCCCTGCTGCAATCCCGCCTGCCCTTCCCCCTGGTCACCAACCAGCTGGAGATCTCCCCGCTCCATCAGGAGGGGACGCTGGATGGTGCCCTGGATCAATGCCAGCAACTGCGCATCAAGCCCATGGCCTGGTCCTGCCTTGGCGGCGGGCGGCTGTTCCATGCCCCCGACTATGCCCCGCTGCGGGCGGAACTCGAGCAGATCCGCCAGGAGGTGGGCGCCGACTGTCTGGAGCAGGTGGTCTACGCCTGGGTGATGATGCTGCCGAGTCAGCCGCTGCCCCTCATCGGCTCCGGCAAACGGGAGCGGATCGCCGCCGCCGTGGCAGCCGAGTCCATTGAGCTCACTCGCCAGCAGTGGTTCCGCATCCGCAAGGCCGCTCTGGGTTATGACGTTCCCTGAGTCTGCACCAGACCCTGAAAACAAAAACGGCATGGAGGATTCCATGCCGTTTTCCGTTATCGAGACGATTCAACGATGGCGCTGGGGGCGACCACGGGGTGCATCCGTCTTCGGTTTGGCCTGATTGACCGTGATGGTGCGGCCGCCGACCTCGGTGCCGTGCAACTCGGCGATGGCCTTCTCGGCCTCACCATTGACCGGCATTTCAATGAAACCAAACCCCTTGGACTGACCGGTATCGCGGTCGATGATGATATCGACCTTGTCTACCTGCCCAAATTGGCTGAACACGGTTGTCAGTTCGTCGGCCGTCATCCGGTACGACAGATTACCTACGTAAATCTTCATGCCATCCACTCTCGATTCAAGGTGCCTTATCTATGCATCCACCGACCTGGGAGTAAGGGCACAACCCCCCTGCCGGACCAGCCACGGCATCATGCCATGGCACTTCCAGCTTCGTATCCCAAGTCCTTGATCTCTTGGGCTATCGGAGCAGGAAAGATCAAATCGAATCAGAGGCAGTATCTGAGCATTGGGATGAATTGTCGAGAAAATAGTCAGGCCGGGTGCAGCTCGGCCAGCAATGTGCCGAGGGCACGACGCCCATGCCAGGCACGTTTGAACCCGAATCGATAGACCCCGGGGGCCACTTCGTGAGTCCCTTCCCGGGACAACCCGAGCAGGCTGGTGGCCGTCGCCAGGGTCACCTCATCCAGCCCGAGATCCAGGCTGAAATCGAGCCACTGGCCATCGTGTCCCACCTTGCGATCCCGCTCCAAGCCCACCAGCACAGCTCTGGGCAGGGCCAAGGCCCGGTCTTCGCCACCATTGAGCAGATAGAGATGGCGTTCATCCCAGGCAAGCTCCGCCAGACGCCAGCGCTGCCAGTTGCGCGGCAACACCATCATCACCAGCACGATACCGCCAAAGACCACCCCGACCCAGGGCAGCAGGCCCATGTCGGGATATCCCAGCCAGAGGGCGGCCACCACAGTGGCGAGACTCGCCAGCAACAGGCAGATCATCACCCCGTAAAACCGCCGGGCCGGGGGCATCAGCCAGCGCACGTTCTCTTGCGCTGCCAGCTCACTGACTCTCATCTTCTCTTCTCCTTCTGTGATGCGAACGGCCTTGCCGTCGCTGCGTTGCCGCGCATTGTGCGCGAGCGACGCGCCGCGATGCAACCGCCACCGCGACACGGATGACGGCCAGCCGCCACTCTTGGTATGCTTGGGGCTGTCTGAGCCCGCACTGGGCGCCATCCCGGGAGTCCCATGTTCGCCACCGCCCTGCTCTTGTCCGCGAGCACACTCTATGCCGAGGCCATCGGCGGCTACTCCGCCGGCTGCCTGAAAAATGCCGTGGCCCTGCCCCTCGAAGGCCCAGGTTATCAGGTGATCCGCACCAAACGGCTGCGCTATTACGGTCACCCCGACCTCATCCATTACCTGCAGCATCTGGCCAACCAGACCAGACTGGCCGGCATGCCGGATCTCTATATCGCCGACCTCGCCATGATGCATGGGGGGCCCTTTACCTCAGGTCATCGCAGCCACCAGACCGGCCTGGATGCCGACATCTGGTTCAGGATGGCTGACAGGCCCATCAGCCGCTGGGAGCAGGATGCCCCCAGGGAGTGGGCGCTGATCGATGAACCCAGCTACCGGATGCTGCCCGGCCGATTCGGCCCCAGGCAGCTCAATCTGCTGCGCCTTGCGGCCGATCGCCCCGAGGTGGCGCGTATCTTCGTCAACCCCGTCATCAAAGCCGAGGTGTGCAAACAGGCACCCGGTGAAGCCTGGGTCGGCAAGCTGCGCCCCTGGGTCGGCCACTTCAGCCACTTTCACGTGCGCCTGCGCTGCCCGGCAAACAGTCCGGACTGCCAGCCCCAGGCTCCCATTCCCCCCGGCAATGGCTGTGGGGAGGAGCTGGCCTCCTGGCTCAAGGACAAACCCCAGCTGCCCAAGGTGTCGATGAGCTACCGCGCCCCCCTCTTACCCAGGCGTTGTGAGGGCTGACCACAAGCTGTTATGGTGAACCTATTTCCGAGAGAAATATCAATGGAGAACAACAAGATGGCCACTTCACTCTGGCAGCGTGGTACCCGTGCCCTGCTGACCCTGACCCTGCTGCTGGGTTTGACCGGCTGCGGCATGAACACCATTCCGACCCTGGATGAGCAGGTCAAGGCGAGCTGGGGACAGGTCGAGAACCAGTACCAGCGCAGGGCCGATCTCATTCCCAACCTGGTGGCCACCGTCAAGGGGTACGCCAGCCACGAGCAGGAGACCCTCAAGGCGGTCACCGATGCCCGTGCCCGAGTCGGCAGCGTGCAGGTGAGTGACCCCTCCCAGCTCAAGGCGTTCGAGGCGGCGCAGGAGCAGCTCTCCAGCGCCCTCTCCCGGCTGATGGTGGTGGTCGAGCGCTACCCGGATCTGAAGGCAGATCAGCAGTTCCTGACCCTGCAAGCCCAGCTGGAAGGCACCGAGAATCGCATCGCGGTGGCCAGACGGGATTACATCGAAGCAGTACGCCAGTTCAATACCGAGATCCGTACCTTCCCCGGGGTCATCTGGTCCAAGCTGCTCTACTCCGATCTGGAAGCCAAACCCACCTTCAGCGCCAAACCCGGTGCCGATGAGGCGCCCAAGGTCAGCTTCCAATGAACGTGATGAGACGCTGGCTGGCGCTCTGTCTGCTGCTCTGTGCCACGGCGCTGCATGCCGCCCCCGATTTCCCGGCCCTGACCGGGCGGGTGGTGGACGAGGCCAATCTGATGTCCCGCAAGCAGGCCCACCAGCTCGCACAGCAACTGGCCGTCTTCGAGAAGCGCAGCGGCGTCCAGCTGGTGGTGGTCTCCATCGACACGCTGGCGGGGGATACCATCGAAGAGTACGGCTACCAGCTCGGTCGCCACTGGGGCATCGGCCAAAAAGGCAAGAACAACGGCGTGCTGCTGATCATCGCCCAGGACGAGCGCAAGGTGCGCATCGAGGTGGGTTATGGCCTGGAAGGTGCCCTGCCCGACGCCATCGCCGCCAACATCATCCAGACCCGGATCCTGCCCGCCTTCAAGCGCGGTGACATGGTGGCCGGCATCCTCGCCGGCAGCCAGGGCATCATGCAGGCCCTGGCCGGGGAATATCAGCCCGTGGACAACACCAGTAACGCCGACAAGCAGGGAGGTCCCTGGCTCTTCATCCTGGTGGTGATTGCGATGATCGTGCTGCACAACCTGCGCGGTGGCGGCGGTGGGCCGGGAGGACGTCGCCGGGCCGCCTACATGGCCGGTGGATTCGGTGCCGGCTCCTTTGGCGGCCGCACTGGCGATGGTGGTGGCGGTTTCAGTGGTGGCGGCGGCAGCTTTGGCGGCGGCGGTGCATCTGGCGGTTGGTAATCAGGGAAAAAGAGACAACAAGATGATTTCGAAACAGTTTTTCCACACCTTGCAGGCCAGGGTTCGACAGGCCGAGCAGGCCACGGATGCCGAACTGGTCACCGTGCTGGCCCCGGCCAGCGATGGCTATCGCTATATCCCGACCCTGTGGGCCGCCCTGCTGGCCATGCTCACCCCCCTGCTGGTCTTCCAGCTCGGCTTCTGGCTTGGCTGGTACGAGATCCTGCTGGTGCAGTGGTCGGTCTGGTTGCTGCTGAGCCTGCTGTTCCACTGGACACCCATCAAGATGCGGCTCATTCCCAACAAGGTACGCCGTCACCGGGCCGCCCTGATGGCCCGCCTGCAGTTTGTCGAGCAGGGACTTCACCGCACCCGGGACCGGCTCGGGGTGCTCATCTTCGTCTCGGTGGCGGAGCACTATGTGGAGATCCTGGTAGACGACGGGATCGCCCAGCACATCGACAACACCCAGTGGCAGCAGATCATCGACGACTTCGTGGTTCGGGTACGCAACAAGGAGGTCGAGCAGGGGTTCCTGGAGTGCGTGGAGCGCACCAGCGCCATTCTGACCGACGCCTTCCCCGCCACCCGGGATCAGAACGAGCTGCCTGACAGCCTGATCATTCTCGACAAGCCTTGAACGGGATTAAAAAACCGGCATTCTGTTCAAGGGATAGGCACTCGATAAAGATTATGAAAAATAAGGGGAAAAGTGGTTGACCCAGGCAGCCCTTTCCCCTAAATTACGCCCCGTTCCAGCGCAACGGCGCAGCGAACACCGTGTTGGCTGAACACGTTAAATCACAGACCAAAATTTGGTGAGGTGTCCGAGTGGCTGAAGGAGCACGCCTGGAAAGTGTGTATACGGCAACGTATCGAGGGTTCGAATCCCTCCCTCACCGCCAAATAAAGTAAAAGGCCCCGTCGCAAGACGGGGCCTTTTACTTTATCCGATGATGGGCGGCTCGGTTAGAACACTGTTCGACAGGCGGGCAGGATAGCCCGACTGGACGGCCAGAGGCCGCCCGCAGGGCGAGCGCCAGGGATGGCGCGAGTCAATCCCGACCCAGCGTACAGATTGAAGAACCGACCTCAGGGTCGGTTTTTTGCTTCAAGGTGTCTGCCAACCCCCTGGCAGGAGAAACCCGTCATCGGCGGGGCCAGAAAAAACGGTTTGCCGCGATACCTGGCCGAGTGCCGCCCAGCCAATCCCATCCCTTCCGCCTCTCTGATCTCTGCCGACAGGGGAGATGCCCCGAGGGCAGCCAGCCCTCTCTCGTTGATAGCTTACTACACCAAAAAAAAGAGAATATTGCGATATAAATAACCAACATCCTCTCACGGATAGCACAGTATATTGTGATATCACCTGGATAACTGCCTCGTCCTGCCATGCCGGCACCGTCAACCTGCTCTACAGATCAAGCGGCACAGGCCGATGCCACCGGACACTACCGGGTCTGCGCAACCTCTCGGATATTGCTCACCGATTGGATATCGTTTTGAAAAACTGATAGTTAAATGGCTACACTAGCCTCACACATCGCATAGGGATATGGACAAATGAGTCTTATTGGCTTGCTGCTGGCCCTGGCAGCCATTCTGGGTGGCAACATGATAGAAGGGGGGCACCCCAGCGCCCTGCTCGATCTGCCCGCCTTTCTCATCGTGATCGGCGGTACCGTCGGTGCCGCACTGACCCAGTTTCCCTTCTCCGTGGTTGGTAAAACCCTTAAGCGCTTCAAGTGGCTCATCACTCCCCTGCGCCTCGACATGCTGGAGCAGGCCCAACTGCTTGAAACCCTGGCGGGCAATGCACGGCGCAGTGGCATGCTGGCACTGGAGGGCATGATCGACGACATCAAGGATCCCTTCCTGCAAAAAGGGGTACAGATGATGGTCGATGGCTACGAGAAGACCAAAATCCACGAGGTACTGGAAAACGAGATCGAGTTCGAGCAGGAAGATATCGAACAGACCGTCAAATTCTACGAGGCCATGGGGGGCTACTGCCCGACCATGGGGATCGTCGGGGCCGTATTTGGCCTCATTCACGCCATGGGCCTGCTTGATGCCCCCGACAAGCTGGGGGGCGCCATCGCGGTGGCCTTTATCGCCACCATCTACGGGGTGTCGGCCGCCAACCTCATCTTCCTGCCCTTCGGCAACCGCTACAAGTCGTTTGCCCACCAGATCCGCCACTACAAGGAGATGACCCTCACCGGCATCCTCTGCATCGTGGACGGCGAGTCACAGCAACGGCTGCAAGTGACCCTTGAGCCTTACCTCGGAGGCCACAGTGGCGAAAAAGAAAAAGGCTGAGGCGCCGGAGAACCACGAACGCTGGCTGGTCTCCTACGCCGACTTCATGACACTGCTGTTCGCCCTGTTCGTGGTGCTCTACTCCTTCGCCATGGCCAAGCAGTCGGAGACTCGCGTGCTCATTCAGGGCTTTATCGAATCTCTTGGCAAGATAGGGCTGGTTTCCCTTCCCGCCGGCTCCCCCGTGATGCAGGGGGGCACAGGCATACTGGAACCCGAGTCCAAGACCACCCCCAATACCTCCCAGAAAGAGCAGGTGCTGGATACCCAGACGCCCGCAGCGGCGGCCGACCCTTTCAACGAGACCATCGGCTCCTCGGAGAAACCTACGGCCACGGAGTCCTGGCCCCACAAGACCAAGGAGCAGGATTGGGTCACAGTCACCAAGCAGAAGCTGGATCAGCAGCTCAAGAGCCAAATCGAGTCCAAAGAGATCGAGGTGGAGCAGCTTGGCAGCCAACTGGTCATCCGCATCGGCGAAAAGACCTTGTTCCCCGCCGACTCCGCCTTCTTGCAGCCCCAGTTCATTCCGCTGGTCAACAAGGTCTCGGACGTGCTGGCGGACATCCCCGGCATGGTGGTGGTCACCGGTCACACCGACAACTCCCAGGCGCCGGTGGAGCTCTATCGCAACAACTGGGAGCTGTCGGTGCTGCGGGCGGCCACCATCACCCACACCCTGCTGACCAACCCCAAGCTGGATTCACGACGGCTGATCGCCCAGGGGGTGGCGGATACCCAACCCCGTTATCCAAACGATACCCCGGCTCACCGCCAGGCCAACCGCCGGGTGGAGATCGTGCTCTCCCAGGGCAAGGCGGCAGAGCAGAGCCTCCCCGTTCTCCAACCCTGAAACAGACCCCGCCATGCGGGGTCTTTTGTTTCCTGCCATCCCCCGGATTTTCAAACTATCCGGTTTTTTTCTGCTACATAAAAACGATTGAAAACAATTCTCAAACGAGAAAGTTGACCCCGCTAGCAAAACACAATTTTCATCCCGTTGATTAATAATTAATCCTTTGAAATGACATGTAAATCAGTACGAAAGTGGCATACTACGTAACATCATTGTTAAGTCACATGATTAATTTGGTTAGGGAAAAACCTATATGTTTGCTGATATTGCCGTCCAGCACTGGGCTTTTGCTGTCTATGTCATTGGCGCCATCTGTATCTGCTTGACCATGATAGGCCTGGCGGCCTTGCTGGGGGGACGCGCCTATGGCCGTGCCAAGAACAAACCCTTCGAATCCGGGGTGGATTCCGTCGGCAACGCCCGCCTGCGCTTCTCCGCCAAGTTCTACCTGGTCGCCATGTTCTTCGTCATCTTCGATGTCGAAGCCCTCTATCTCTTTGCCTGGTCCGTCTCCGTTCGGGAGAGCGGCTGGGTCGGCTTCATCGAAGCCACCATCTTCATCACCCTGCTGCTGGTAGGCCTCCTCTACCTGTGGCGCATTGGTGCCCTCGACTGGGCCCCGAAAAAGCGTGTCCTGACTGACAAGAAACCAGACTGAACTACCGATTATCTCTTTGAGGTTGCACCATGAAGTACACCCTGACCCGGATTGACCCGGATGCGCCCGTTGAGCGCTACCCCCAGGAACAGCGCCAGACCGTCGATGATCCACTGGCACAGCAAGCGACCCGCGGCATCATGATCGGGCGCCTCGAAGAGGTGCTGCAAGACACCGTCAACTGGGGCCGCAAGAACTCCCTCTGGCCCTACAACTTCGGCATCTCCTGCTGCTACGTGGAGATGTGTACCGCCTTCACCTCTCCCCACGACGTGGCTCGCTTCGGCGCTGAGGTCATACGAGCCTCCCCCCGTCAGGCCGACTTCATGGTGATTGCCGGCACCCCCTTCATCAAGATGGCCCCTGTCATCCAGCGGCTCTATGAGCAGTTGCTCGAGCCCAAGTGGGTCATCTCCATGGGGGCCTGCGCCAACTCCGGCGGCATGTATGACATCTACTCCGTGGTACAGGGGGTGGACAAGTTCCTGCCGGTCGATGTCTACATTCCGGGCTGCCCGCCCCGCCCCGAGGCCTTCCTGCAAGCCCTGATGCTGCTGCAGGAGTCCATCGGCAAGGAACGCCGTCCCCTCTCCTGGGTGGTGGGGGATCAGGGGATCTACCGTCCCCAGATGCAATCCGAGAAGGAACGCAAGCGCGGCGAGCGGATCAACGTGACCAACCTGCGCACGCCGGATGAGATCTGATCATGAAACTGACTCGAGAATTCCCAAGCAATTACACCATGGCCCAGTGGCAAACTGCCGATCACGCCGATGCCCAGGTGGTCGGCGAGCTGTTCGCCCACTTCGGTGCCGAGCGCTTCACCGTGCAGAGCACCCGTACCGGCGTGCCGGTCATCTGGCTCTCCCGGGATCTGCTGCTGGACGTGATGGGCTTCTTGCAAAAGCTGCCCTCCCCCTTCGTGATGCTGTTCGATCTCAGCGCCACCGACGAACGGATGCGCAGCCATCGCCACGGCCTGCCGGAGAGCGACTTTACCGTCTTCTATCACCTCATCTCCATCGACCGTAACGCCGACGTGATGCTGAAAGTGGCGCTCAAGGAGAGCGATCTCCATCTGCCCACCGTCAGCCGCCACTTCCCCAACGCCAACTGGTACGAGCGGGAAGTGTGGGATCTGATGGGGATCACCTTCGATGGCCACCCCCATCTGACCCGCATCATGATGCCCAAGAGCTGGCAAGGGCACCCCTTGCGCAAGGACTACCCGGCGCGCGCCACCGAGTTTGATCCCTTCATGCTCGATGCGGTCAAGCAGGATCAGGAGCAGGACAACCTGCTGTTCAAGCCGGAAGAGTGGGGCATGGCCCGCGGCAACGAGAACGAGGACTACATGTTCCTGAACCTCGGGCCGAACCACCCCTCCGCCCACGGCGCCTTCCGCCTGGTGCTGCAACTCGACGGGGAAGAGATCCGCGACTGCGTGCCCGACATCGGCTATCACCACCGCGGCGCCGAGAAGATGGGCGAGCGCCAGTCCTGGCACAGCTACATCCCCTACACCGACCGGGTCGAATACCTGGGCGGCGTGATGAACAACCTGCCCTATGTGCTGGCGGTCGAGAAGCTGGCCGGTATCAAGGTGCCGGCGCGGGTCGACATGATCCGGGTGATGATGGCGGAGCTGTTCCGCATCCAGAGCCACCTGCTGTTCCTTGGCACCTACATTCAGGACGTGGGGGCCATGACCCCGGTCTTCTTCACCTTCACGGACCGCCAGAAGATCTACACCATCATCGAGGCCATCACCGGAGCCCGCATGCACCCGGCCTGGTTCCGTATCGGCGGCGTGGCCCACGATCTGCCTGCCGGCTGGACCCGCCTCATCCAGGACAACCTGTTGAGCTGGCTGCCCAAGCGGTTGATGGAGTATGAAAAGGCGGCCATGCGCAACAGCATACTGCGGGGCCGCACCATCGGCGTCGCCGCCTACAACACGGCCCAGGCCCTGGCCTGGGGCACCACGGGGGGCGGTCTGCGGGCCACGGGGCTCAACTTTGACGTGCGCAAATGGCGCCCCTATTCCGGTTACGATCAGTTCGAGTTCGAGGTGCCGGTGGGCAGCAACGGGGACGCCTACGACCGCGCCACCGTACGCATCGAGGAGATCCGCCAGAGCCTGTCGATTATCGAGCAGTGCATGAAAAATATGCCTGAGGGCCCCTTCAAGGCGGATCACCCGCTCACCACGCCACCGCCCAAAGAGCGCACCCTGCAGGACATCGAAACCCTGATCACCCACTTCCTGCAAGTCTCCTGGGGGCCTGTCATGCCGGCCGCCGAGTCCTTCCAGATGATAGAGGCGACCAAGGGGGTCAATAGCTATTACCTGACCAGCGACGGATCCACCATGAGCTACCGGACGCGGATCCGCACCCCGAGTTTCGCCCACCTGCAGCAGATCCCCTCGGTGATCCGCGGCCAGATGGTGTCGGATCTTATCGTCTACCTGGGCAGTATCGATTTCGTTATGTCAGATGTGGATCGTTGAGTCCTCTCGCCCCGGCTGCCGGGGCGAAGGGCAAGACGCGCAGTAAAGGGACAAGCCACAAAAGGTCAAGTCATGAGCCAATGTCAGTGTCACAATAACCAGACCCCACAAGGGCAAGGGGCATGCAGCAGCCAGCAGGGAGATTTCGTCCTGAGCCAGGCTGAGCGCGATGCCATCGAACACGAGAAACACCACTACGAAGATCCCCGTGCAGCCAGCATCGAAGCGCTCAAGATAGTGCAACAGGCCCGTGGCTGGGTACCTGACGGCGCCATTCACGCCATCGGCGCCGAGCTCGGCATCCCCGCCAGCGACGTGGAAGGGGTCGCCACCTTCTACAGCCAGATCTTCCGCCAGCCGGTGGGTCGTCACATCATCCGCGTCTGCGACAGCATGGTCTGCTACATCAACGGCCACGAGCAGTTGCTTGCCGGTCTGAAAGAGGTCGTCAATCTGGCCCCCGGTCAGACCTCCCCGGATGGCCGCTTCACCCTGCTGCCCGTCTGCTGCCTCGGCAACTGCGACAAGGGGCCGGCCATCATGATCGATGACGATACCTATGGCGGACTCGATGCCGTCAGCCTGCTGAAAACCCTGGAGGCTTACCCATGAGCATTCAGCCAGGCAAGACGCTTGCCTCCCTCGGCACCGCCAATCGCATCCCCCGCACCGCCGAGACTCACCCTCTCACCTGGCGCCTGCGGGACGATGGCCAGCCGGTGTGGCTCGAGGAGTATCAGGCAAAACAGGGCTATGAGGCCGCCCGCAAGGCCCTTGGCCAGATGAGCCCGGATGACATCGTCAGCACCGTCAAGGACGCCGGCCTCAAGGGACGCGGCGGCGCCGGTTTCTCCACCGGCGTGAAGTGGGGCCTGATGCCCAAAGACGAGAGCATGAACATCCGTTACCTGCTCTGCAACGCCGACGAGATGGAACCCAATACCTACAAAGACCGCATGCTGATGGAGCAGCTGCCCCACCTGCTGATCGAGGGGATGATCATCAGTGCCCGGGCTCTCAAGGCCTATCGCGGCTACATCTTCCTGCGCGGCGAGTACGTGGATGCCGCCATCCACCTGCGCCGCGCCGTGGAAGAGGCCAAGGCCGCGGGGCTCCTTGGCAAGAACATCCTGGGCTCGGGCTTTGACTTCGAGCTGTTCGTCCACACCGGCGCAGGTCGCTACATCTGCGGCGAAGAGACGGCCCTCATCAACTCCCTGGAAGGACGGCGCGCCAACCCGCGGGCCAAACCCCCCTTCCCCGCCGTCTCCGGCGTCTGGGGCAAGCCGACCTGCGTCAACAACGTCGAAACCCTGTGCAACGTCCCCGCCATCATCGGCAACGGTGTGGCCTGGTATCAGGGGCTGGCACTGCCGGGTTCGGAAGATCACGGCACCAAGCTGATGGGCTTTTCCGGCAAGGTCAACAATCCCGGCCTGTGGGAGCTGCCCTTTGGCATCACCGCCCGCGAGCTGTTCGAGGAGTACGCAGGCGGCATGAAGCCCGGCTATCGCCTGAAAACCTGGCAACCGGGCGGCGCCGGCACCGGCTTCCTGCTGCCCGAGCACCTGGATGCCCAGATGTACGCTGGCGGCATCGGCAAGGTGGGCACCCGCATGGGTACGGGCCTTGCCATGGCGGTGGATGACAGCATCAACATGGTCTCACTGCTGCGCAACATGGAGGAGTTCTTTGCCCGCGAATCCTGCGGCTGGTGCACTCCCTGCCGCGACGGCCTGCCCTGGAGCGTCAAGATCCTGCGGGCGCTGGAGCGGGGCGAGGGCCAACCCGAGGATCTCGCGACCCTGGAACAGCTCGTCAGTTTCCTGGGCCCGGGCAAGACCTTCTGTGCCCATGCCCCCGGCGCCGTCGAGCCCCTTGGCAGTGCGATGAAGTATTTCCGGTCCGAGTTCGAGGCCGGGGTCAAGGCCCCCCATGACAATCACAAGCTGTTCAAGGGTATCCAGCCCAACCTGCTGGGCGAGCGCTGGTAAGCGCCAGGACGCATCGGGCAATAGCCGATTTCATAAAACAGGTTTCAGGGAAGTTGTATGGCAACCATTCATGTAGACGGTAAAGAGTACGAGGTAGACGGGGCAGACAACCTGCTGCAAGCCTGTCTGTCGCTGGGTCTGGACGTCCCCTATTTTTGCTGGCACCCGGCGCTGGGTAGCGTCGGTGCCTGCCGCCAGTGCGCGGTCAAACAGTATCAGAATGCCGACGACAAGCGCGGCCGCCTGGTCATGTCCTGCATGACCCCCTCCACCGATGGCACCTATATCTCCATCGAGGATGAAGAGGCGAAGGAGTTTCGCAAGACGGTGGTGGAGTGGCAGATGACCAACCATCCCCACGACTGCCCGGTGTGCGAAGAGGGTGGCGCCTGCCACCTGCAGGACATGACGGTGATGACGGGCCACAACAGCCGCCGCTACCGTTTCACCAAGCGCACCCACCAGAATCAGGATCTGGGCCCCTTCATCAACCACGAGATGAACCGCTGCATCGCCTGCTACCGCTGCGTGCGCTATTACAAGGATTACGCCGGTGGCGAGGATCTCGGGGTCTATGGCGCCCACGACAACGTCTACTTCGGCCGGGTCGAAGATGGCACTCTGGAGAGCGAATTCTCCGGCAACCTGGTGGAGGTCTGTCCCACCGGCGTCTTCACCGACAAGACCCACTCCGAGCGTTACAACCGCAAGTGGGACATGCAGTTCGCCCCCAGCATCTGCCAGGGGTGCTCGGTCGGCTGCAACATCAGCCCGGGTGAGCGCTACGGCGAGCTGCGCCGCATCGAGAACCGTTTCCACGGTGCCCTGAACCACTATTTCCTCTGCGATCGCGGCCGCTTCGGCTACGGTCACGTCAATCTGACCGACCGCCCGCGCCAGCCCCTGCTGCAGGATGGCAGTGACAAGCTGGCCATCACGGTGGATGGTGCCCTGAACCGGGCCGCGGATGCGCTGCGCACCGCCAGCGGCGTCATCGGCATCGGCTCACCCCGCGCCTCCTTGGAGAGCAACTTCGCCCTGCGCGAACTGGTGGGGGCCGCCAACTTCTACTCCGGGGTCGAGCAGAGCGAATGGGAATGCCTGCAGAAGATGCTGGACATTCTGGAGCACGGCGGTGTGCGCACTCCCAGCCTGCGCGACATGGAAGAAGCCGACGCCGTGCTGGTGCTCGGGGAAGATGTCACCCAGACCGCCGCCCGCATCGCCCTGGCCCTGCGCCAGGCAGTGAAAGGCAAGGGGCGCGAAATTGCCCGCAAGCTGAAGGTGGATCTCTGGCAGGTCGCCGCCGTGCAGACCCTGGCCCAGAACCAGCGCTACCCCTTGCTCATCACCAGTCTGGATGCCACCCGCCTGGATGACGTGGCGAGCAGCACCCTGCACGCCCCCCACGCGGATCAGGCGCGCCTCGGGTTTGCCATCGCCCACCTGCTGGACGCCAGTGCACCGGCACCAACGGATCTCTCCCCCGAACAGCGGGCCCTCGCCGCCCAATGGGCCGATCTGCTTGGCAACGCCAAAAAGCCCCTCATCATCGCAGGCAATGGTGCCCGCAACGAGGCGCTGATCGAAGCGGCCAGCAACATCGCCCGCGCCCTCAAGGGCCGTGGCCAGGCCGCGGAGCTTGCCCTGGTGGCTCAGGAAGCCAACAGCCTGGGACTGGCCATGCTGGCCCGGCATGCCGCCCCGCTGGAGGCAGCCCTCGAGCGCATGGAAGGGGAAGAGAGGCTTGCCCTGGTCGTTCTTGAGAACGACCTCTACCGCCGAGCCCCACGCAGCCGAGTGGACGCCGCCCTGGATCGCCTGCAACACCTGCTGGTCATCGACCATCAGGAGACGGCCACCGCGAAGAAGGCGGATCTGGTGCTGCCTGCCGCCAGTTTTGCCGAAGGCGATGGCACCCTGGTGAACATGGAAGGCCGCGCCCAGCGCTTCTTCCAGGTCTATGCTCCCGCCTTCTACAACGCCGATATCCAGGTGCGCGAAAGCTGGCGCTGGCTGGATGCCCTGCAAGGGAGCCAGCAACCGCGTTCGGTTCGCTGGAGCACCTTCGACGATGTGAGTCGCGATTGCGCCGCCAACGCCCCGCTGCTCACCACCATGGGTGAAGCTGCACCCAACGTCGGCCTGCGCATTCGCGGCATGAAGCTCGCCCGGGAGCCGCACCGCTACAGTGGTCGCACCTCCATGCTGGCGAACCAGAACGTGAGCGAGCCCAGAGTCGCCCAGGATCCCGATTCGCCGTTCGCCTTCTCCATGGAAGGCTACGCCGGTGCCCGCCAGCCCCTCTCCCAGGTACCGTTTGCCTGGGCACCGGGCTGGAACTCCCCCTCCGCCTGGAACAAGTTCCAGGACGAGGTGGGCGGCAACCTGCGTGCCGGGGATCCCGGTCGCCGCCTGCTGGAGCCGGGCGAAGGCAACCTGGGCTGGTTTGGTGCCATCCCGGCCCCCTTCCAGCCCACCGCATCCCTCCAGGTGGTGAGCTATGACCAGCTGTTCGGGGGCGAGGAGCTCTCCGCCAGAAGCCCGGTCATCCAGGCTCGCATGGGGGAACCCACCCTGGTACTGAACCCGGCGGATGCCGCGCGCCTGGCTCTGTCCCCTGACGCACTGGTGGCCTTCTCCTGGGGTGGCAACCACTGGCGCCTGCGTCTTCGCCTGAGCGATGCGCTGGCTCCGGGCCTGGCAGGGTTGCCACTCGGGGTGAACGGCCTGCCGACCGCCCTGCACCACGCCCTGATCGATAACCTGCAGGAGGTCATCGCATGAGCGACTCTCTGATGGATCTGCTGATCGAGGTCGGCAAGGCCCTGGTTGTGCTCGTGGGGATCGTGGGGGCCGGCGCCTTCATGAGCTTCATCGAGCGCCGCCTGCTAGCACTGTGGCAGGACCGTTACGGCCCCAACCGGGTTGGCCCCTTCGGCCTGCTGCAACTGGCGGCCGACATGGTCAAGATGTTCTTCAAGGAGGACTGGATCCCGCCCTTTGCGGATCGCCGGATCTTCGTGCTGGCCCCCATCATCGCCTTCACCGCCTTCATCCTGGCGTTTGCGGTGGTACCCATCACCCCCACCTGGGGCGTGGCGGATCTCAACGTGGGGCTGCTCTATATCCTGGCGATCGCCGGGCTGGCGGTCTATGCCGTGCTGTTCGCCGGCTGGTCGAGCAACAACAAGTACTCCCTGCTCGGCAGCCTGCGCGCCTCGGCCCAGACCCTCTCCTACGAGGTGTTCCTTGGCCTCTCGCTCATGGGCATCGTCATCCAGACCGGCAGCTTCAACCTGCGTGACATCGTCGAGGCCCAGGCCGGCATGTGGAACGTGATCCCCCAGATCCTGGGCTTCGTCACCTTCCTGTTTGCCGGGGTCGCCGTCACCCACCGCCACCCGTTTGACCAGCCGGAGGCCGAGCAGGAGCTCGCCGACGGCTATCACATCGAGTACGCGGGCATGAAGTGGGGTCTCTTCTTCGTGGGGGAGTACATCGGCATCGTGCTGATCTCTTCCCTCATCGTGACCCTCTTCTTCGGTGGCTGGCACGGCCCCTGGCTGCCGCCCTTCATCTGGTTCGCCCTGAAGACCGCCTGTTTCATGGTGTTCTTCATCCTGCTGCGGGCCTCCCTGCCCCGCCCGCGCTTCGACCAGGTGATGTCCTTTGGCTGGAAAGTGTGCCTGCCCCTGACCCTGCTCAACATGCTGGTCACCGCTGCCGTGGTGCTGATGAATGCGTGAGCAAAACGAGATGGACATGACGATGATTCGGCCGTCTGCGGCAAGGAAACGCCCAGACGCCAGTGCTGATAAATGTGCAGTGAGGCACCTATGAAAATTACGAGCATTATCAAGGGTGTTGGCACCCAATTGCGCAGTCTTGGGATGGTCTTCTCCCATGCCTGGCGTCCCCGTGAAACCCTGAGCTACCCGGAGCAGCCGGTCTACGCCGCCCCCCGTTTTCGCGGTCGCATCGTACTGACCCGGGATCCTGACGGCGACGAACGCTGCGTGGCGTGCAACCTGTGTGCGGTCGCCTGCCCGGTCGGTTGCATCTCCTTGCAGAAGTCGGAGCGGGAAGATGGCCGCTGGTACCCGGAGTTCTTTCGCATCAACTTCTCCCGTTGCATCTTCTGCGGCCTGTGCGAAGAGGCCTGCCCCACCACCGCCATCCAGCTGACGCCGGATTTCGAGATGGGGGAGTATCGTCGCCAGGATCTGGTGTACGAGAAGGAAGATCTGCTGATAAGCGGCCCCGGCAAATACCCGGACTACAACTTCTACCGCATGAGCGGGATGGCCATCGACGGCAAACCCAAAGGGGATGCCGAGAACGAAGCCAAGCCCATCGATGTCAAGAGCCTGCTGCCCTAGGAGTCAATCATGGAACTGGCATTCTATGCCGCGGCCCTGGTCGCCGTTTACAGCACGCTGCGGGTGATCAGCACCAGCAACCCCATGCATGCGCTGCTCAATCTCATCATCTCCCTCATCGCCGTGGCCATGATCTTCTTCTGCCTGGGCGCCGCCTTTGCGGGGGCCCTGCAGGTGATCGTCTACGCCGGCGCCATCATGGTGCTGTTCGTATTCGTGGTGATGATGCTGAACCTGGGGAGCGCCCAGGATCAGGAGAAGAAGTGGCTCACCCCCATGACCTGGGGTGGCCCGGCCCTGCTCTCCCTCATTTTGCTGGGCTTTCTGGCCCACGGCATTCTCGGCGTGACCGGCGGTGAACTGGGTCTGACCGAGGTCAGCGCCAAGGAAGTCGGTATCGCCCTGTTCGGCCCCTATGTGCTGGCGGTGGAGCTCGCCTCCATCCTGCTGCTGGCGGGTCTGGTCACCGCCTATCACCTGGGCCGCGAGGACAAGAGCGGGGAAGTGCTCTCCGTGCCTCGCACCACACAGGAAGGAGGTCAGCAATGAGCGACATCCCCGTGGTGAGGCATGGCCTGCTGCCGGCAGCCCGCCCCCTTTCCATCCAGCAAGCACAAGGAGCATGGCGATGAGTGGAATTCCCATGGAGCACGGCCTCCTGCTGGCGGCCATTTTGTTTGCCATCGGCCTGTGCGGCCTGCTGATACGCCGCAACCTGTTGTTTATCCTCATGAGTATCGAAATCATGATGAACGCGTCCGCCCTGGCGTTCGTGGTGGCGGGTAGCCGCTGGGCCCAGGCCGACGGCCAGATCATGTACATACTGGTGATTTCTCTGGCGGCAGCGGAGGCCAGTATCGGCCTCGCCCTGTTACTGCTGCTCTATCGTCGTTACCACACCCTGAACGTGGACACTGTGAGCGAGATGCGCGGATGAGCCTCCTATATCTGACTTTCCTGTTCCCGCTGCTGGGATGGCTGCTGCTGGCCTTCTCCCTCGGCCGCCTCGGCGAGCGCACCTCGGCGCTCATCGGTGTCGGCAGCATCGGTCTCTCGGCCCTCACTACCCTGTGGGTCGGCATCGATTTTCTCAATACCATGCCGGAAGGCGGCGTCTATACCCAGACCCTGTGGCAGTGGATGACGGTGGGCGAGTTCCAGCCCGCCTTCCGTCTCTCCCTGGACGGGCTGTCGCTGACCATGCTGGGGGTCGTGACTGGGGTGGGCTTCTTCATCCACCTGTTCGCCTCCTGGTACATGCGCGGGGAAGAGGGGTATTCGCGCTTCTTCACCTACACCAACCTCTTCATCGCCAGCATGCTGTTCCTGGTGCTGGCCGATGACCTGCTGTTCGTCTACCTGGGCTGGGAAGGGGTGGGGCTGTGCAGCTACCTGCTGATCGGCTTCTACTACAAGGATCGCAACAACGGCGCCGCCGCCCTCAAGGCGTTCGTGGTGACCCGGGTCGGCGACGTCTTCCTCGCCATCGGGCTCTTCGTGCTCTACCGCGAGCTCGGCACCCTCAACATTCACGAGCTGCTGGTGCGAGCCCCTGCGATGCTTGCCGACGGCTCCCCTGCCCTGTCGTTTGCCTGCCTGATGCTGCTCGGCGGCGCGGTCGGCAAATCCGCCCAGCTGCCCCTGCAGACCTGGCTGGCGGACGCCATGGCGGGCCCGACCCCGGTCTCGGCACTGATCCACGCCGCCACCATGGTGACCGCCGGTGTCTACCTCATCGCCCGCACCCACGGCCTCTTCCTGCTGGCTCCCGAGATCCTCCATCTGGTGGCGCTGGTCGGTGCCATCACCCTGGTGCTGGCCGGTTTTGCCGCCCTGGTGCAGACCGACATCAAGCGGATCCTGGCCTACTCCACCATGAGCCAGATAGGCTACATGTTCCTGGCCCTGGGGGTCGGTGCCTGGGAGGGGGCCATCTTCCACCTGATGACCCACGCCTTCTTCAAGGCGCTCTTGTTCCTCTCTGCCGGGGCCGTGATCAATGCGACCCATCACGAACAGAACATCTTCAAGATGGGAGGTCTGCGGCATCGCCTGCCGCTGGTCTATGCCTGCTTCCTGGTGGGGGGCTCGGCCCTGGCCGCGCTGCCACTGGTGACCGCCGGTTTCTACAGTAAAGACGCCATCCTCTGGCAGGTGCAGGCCAGCGGCCAGAGCGCCCTGCTGTGGGCCGGTCTGGGTGGTGCCTTCCTCACCTCCCTCTACACCTTCCGCCTCATCTTCATCGCCTTCCACGGCAAGGAGCAGACCCAGGCGCACAAAGGTCACGGCCTTGCCCACCATCTGCCACTGCTGGTGCTGCTGGTGCTCTCCACCGGAGTCGGCGCCCTCATCGTGCCGCCGCTGGCAGGAGTGCTGCCGGCCGGCCCGGGGGATCACATCGAAGAGGGACGCCATGGCCTCGAGATCCTCTCCGGCGTCATCGCCGTGGCAGGCATTGCGCTGGCCGCCTTCCTCTTCCTCGGCGAACGTCGCCTGGCGAAAGGGATCGCCGAGAGTGCCGCCGGCCGCGCGCTCAGCACACTCTGGTTCAATGCCTGGGGCTTTGACTGGCTTTATGACCTGATTTGGGTCAAGCCCTACCTGCTGGCGACTCGCCTGCTCGGCAAGGATCCGCTGGACAGGATGATGAACCTGCCCGCCGTGCTGGCCCAGGGGGGGCATCAGCTGCTGGCCTGGACCGTCTCCGGCAAGTTGCGCTGGTACGCAGCCTCCATGGGGATGGGCGCCGCCCTGATCCTGGCCCTGCTGCTGCTCGGCTGATCCATGAGCCCAATATTGTGTGGCAGGCTCAGCGCCTGCCCGACTAGAACCTAGATGAGAGCTGATATCGTGACCTTACTCTGGATCTTGCTAATTCCCTTCATCGGCGGCTTGCTCTGCTGGCAGATGGAGCGGCTCGGCGGACAATTCGTTCGCTGGGTGGCCCTCGCCTCCATGAGCGCCTGTCTGGTGCTCTCCAGCGCCATCTGGCTCGGTGGTGACTTCACCCTCGCCAACCCCGGCCTCCCCGTCTGGGCAGCCGAGTGGCAACAACCCTGGATCCCCCGCTTCGGCATCTCCCTGCACCTCGCCGTGGACGGGCTGTCGCTCCTGATGGTGATCCTCACCAGCTTCATCGGCGTGCTGGCCATCCTCTGTTCCTGGAAGGAGATCGTCCAGCGCATCGGCTTCTTCCACCTCAACCTGCTGTGGATCCTGGGGGGCGTGCTCGGCGTCTTCATGGCGGTGGATCTGTTCCTCTTCTTCTTCTTCTGGGAGATGATGCTGGTGCCGATGTACTTCCTGATCGCGCTCTGGGGCCACTCGGTCACCGATGGCAAGTCGCGCATCAACGCCGCCACCAAGTTCTTCATCTACACCCAGGCGAGCGGCCTCATCATGCTGGTGGCCATCCTGGGCCTGGTATTGACCCACCACGCCGCCACTGGTGTTTTCACCTTCAACTATCAGGAACTGCTCAACACCCCCATGAGCAGCACGGTACAGTGGCTGCTGATGCTGGGCTTCTTCATCGCCTTCGCGGTCAAGATGCCCCTGGTGCCGCTCCATGGCTGGCTCCCTGATGCCCACAGCCAGGCACCCACCGCAGGCTCCGTGGACTTGGCGGGCATCTTGCTGAAAACCGCGGCCTACGGCCTGCTGCGCTTCACTCTGCCGCTTTTCCCCGAGGCGTCCGCCGAGTTTGCCCCCTACGCCATGGTGCTCGGCCTCATCGGCATCGTCTATGGCGCCCTGCTGGCCTTTGCCCAGACCGATATCAAGCGGCTGGTTGCCTACACCAGCATCTCCCACATGGGCTTCGTGATGATCGCCATTTACTCCGGCAGCGAGCTCGCCCTGCAAGGGGCAGTGGTACAGATGATTGCCCACGGGCTCTCGGCCGCCGGCCTCTTCATCCTGTGCGGCCAGCTCTACGAGCGCCTGCACACCCGGGATCTGCGCCAGATGGGCGGTCTCTGGGGACGGCTGCGCTACCTGCCCGGCGTGATGCTGTTCTTCTCCGTCGCATCCCTCGGGATGCCGGGGACCGGCAACTTCGTCGGCGAGTTCCTGATCCTCATCGGCAGCTTCCAGGTGGCCCCCGTCATCACCGTCATCGCCACCTTCGGGCTGGTGCTGGCCTCGGTCTACTCCCTCATCATGCTGCAACGGGCCTGCTTCGGGACGCCCCGGGAGGAGAGCATGCTCAAGGGGCTGGATACCCGGGAACTGACCATGATGCTGACCATCGCCGGCCTCTTGGTGCTGCTCGGTCTCTATCCCCAGCCGGTGCTCGACACCGCCAGCAGCAGCCTCCTGAGCGTGCTGCACTGGTACGCGCTGCCGGGCACGGGGGCGCTGCAATGATGCTTTCTCTTTCGCCTTCCTTGTCCATGTCGGGAGCACTGTCATGACGTTTACTGTTTCTCAACTGCTGGCCCTGCTGCCCCTGTTGCTGACCACGGGGGCCATGGTGGCCCTGATGCTGGCCATCGCCTGGAAGCGCTGTGACGACACCGCCTTCGTGGTCACCATCATCGGCCTCAACCTCGCGCTCTTCTCCCTGCCCATCGTGATGGCCCAGGGGGATCAGGGGGTCACTCCCCTGCTGCAAGTGGACGCTTACGCGGTCTTCTACATGGGGCTGGTGCTCATCGGGGCCCTGGCCACCTGCACCTTCGGTCGCACCTGGCTCAAGGGCTATCCGGACAACCGGGAAGAGTTCTACCTGCTGCTGCTCATCGCCACCGCCGGTGGTCTGGTGCTGGCGGCCTCCCGTCACCTCGCCTCGCTCTTCATCGGGATCGAGATGCTGACCCTGCCCATGTTCGGTCTGGTGGGGTATGCCTATCGCGAGCGGCGCTCGCTGGAAGCCAGCATCAAGTACATGGTGCTCTCCGCCAGTGCCACCGCCTTCCTGCTGTTCGGCATGGCGCTGCTCTACGCCCAGGCCGGAAGCCTGAGCTTCAGCGATCTCGGTGTGACCCTGGCCCAGAGCCCGGCTCACCATCCGCTGCTGATGGGGGGCTTTGGCCTGATGCTGGTCGGCTTTGCGTTCAAGCTGTCCCTCGCCCCCTTCCACCTCTGGACCCCGGACGTGTACGAAGGGGCGCCGGCACCGGTGGCCACCTTCCTCGCCACAGTGAGCAAGATAGCCGTGTTCTGCGTGCTGCTGCGCTTCTACCTGGCGGTACCCGCCACCTCGGATCCCATGATCCACTGGCTGCTGGCGGCCATGGCGGTCGTCTCCATCGTGGTCGGCAACCTCCTGGCGCTGATCCAGACCAACATCAAGCGGATGATGGGTTACTCCTCCATCTCTCACTTCGGCTATCTGCTGGCAGTGGTGGTGGCAAGCCGCCTCGGCGAGATGCCGGTGGAAGCGGCGGGTGTCTACCTGCTGATGTACCTGTTCACCAGCCTGGGGGCCTTCGGCGTCATCAGCATGATGTCCAGCCCCTATCGCGGCAAGGATGCGGACTCCCTGCACAGTTATCGCGGTCTGTTCTGGAAGCGCCCCTATCTGACGGCGGTGATGACGGTGATGATGCTCTCCCTCGCGGGTATCCCCATGACGCTGGGCTTCATCGGCAAGTTCTACCTCATCGGCGTCACCGTCGATGCCAAGCTGTGGTGGCTCAGTGGCGCCATCGTGCTCGGCAGTGCCCTGGGGCTCTACTACTACCTGCGGGTCATGGTCACCCTCTACCTGCGTGAACCCGGCATGCAACTGCGCGATGCCAGGGCCGACTGGGCCTTCTCCTCCGGGGGCCTGGTGGTGCTGCTCTCCGCCATCCTGGTGGTATTGCTCGGCATCTACCCCCAGCCCGTCATCAGCCTGGTGCAGGGCTTCCAGCACGTGGTGCTGCGCTAGTCTCAGGTTCAGTTCACACAGCAAAACCGGCCTCCGTGGCCGGTTTTTTATGTCCGCCAAGGCCAGGTCCAGCTTGCCCGTCTGGCAGGCGATACCAGATCGGCCCCCTCAATCCATCCCATATCCTCCAGCAAGCAGCTGGCGGAGCAGTGGGCTGAAGACGGCCTCGCCCCCATCGTGATCGTCTCCTCCTGCCCTCCCCATTCTCAGACCCATGTCCATAAAAAAACCGGCCACTGGGGCCGGTTTTTGGTTTCTTGCTGGGGCTTAACCCAGGCGAACCCGAGCATTGCGGAACATGCGCATCCAGGCGCCATCCTCTCCCCAGTTGTCCGGGTGCCAGGAGTTGGCCACGGTGCGGAACACCCGCTCCGGGTGCGGCATCATGATGGTGGCGCGGCCGTCCGCACTGGTCACCGCGGTGATACCGTCAGGGGAGCCGTTGGGGTTGGCCGGGTATTGCACGGTGACGTTGCCGCGGTTGTCCACGAAACGCAGCCCCACCAGACCGCTCTGTTGCAGCGCAGCCAGGTGAGCTACATCGCGCACTTCCACGCGCCCTTCCCCGTGGGAGACGGCAATCGGCATCACGGAGCCAGCCATCCCGGCGAAGAAGGCGGACGGGGAGTCCTGCACTTCCACTAGGCTGAAGCGCGCCTCGAAGCGCTCGGAGCGGTTGCGCACGAAGCGCGGCCAGAGATCGGCCCCCGGGATGAGGTCGCGCAGGTTGGACATCATCTGGCAGCCGTTGCACACCCCCAGGGAGAGGGTATCGCCGCGCTCGAAGAAGCGCTGGAACTGCTCACGGGCGTTGTCGTTGAACAGGATGGACTTGGCCCAGCCTTCCCCAGCCCCCAGCACGTCGCCGTAGGAGAAGCCGCCACAGGCCACCAGGGTCTGGAAATCTTCCAGCTTGATGCGCCCCTCGAGGATGTCGCTCATGTGCACGTCGACAGCGGTGAAGCCGGCGCGGTCAAAGGCGGCCGCCATCTCCACGTGGGAGTTGACCCCCTGCTCGCGCAGCACCGCCAGACGGGGAGAAACCCCGCGAGCGATATAGGGCGCGGCCACGTCGTCGGACGGGTTGTAGGTGAGCCTGGCCTGCAGACCCGGATCGGTGGCGTCCTGGCGGGCGGCATGCTCCTGATCGGCGCACTCCGGGTTGTCCCGCAGGCGCTGCATCTGCCAGCTGGTCTCGCCCCAGATGGTGCGAAGGGCGGTGCGACTGGCGCGATACACTTCGCTGCCGGCACGCTGGAACAGAATGAGGTCGTCTTCGCGCACCGTGCCCAGCACATGGGAGCAGGCTGCCAGACCGTGACCGGCCAGCAGGGTCAGCACCGCTTCCTTGTCTTCGCGACGAACCTGGATGACGGCCCCCAGCTCCTCGTTGAACAGGGCCGGCAGCAGGTCGCCACCCACGCGATCGAGCTGGATGTCGAGGCCGCAGTGACCGGCAAACGCCATCTCGGTCAGGGTGACGAAGAGGCCGCCGTCGGAGCGGTCGTGGTAGGCGATCAGCTTGCGATCCGCCACCAGCGCCTGGATGGCGTTGAAGAAGCCCTTTAGCTGGACCGGGTTGTCCAGATCCGGGGCACTTTGCCCAAGCTGGCGGTAAACCTGGGCCAGGGCCGAGGCGCCGAGGCGCTGCTTGCCGTTGCCAAGGTCAATGAGGATAAGGTCGGTCTCACCGAGATCGGTGCGCAGTTGCGGGGTCACGGTATTGCGCACGTCCTCGACCCGGGCAAACGCCGAGATGAGCAGGGAGAGCGGCGAGGTGACGCTGCGCTCTTCCCCGTCCTGCTGCCAGCGGGTCTTCATGGACATGGAGTCCTTGCCCACCGGGATGGTGATGCCAAGGGCCGGGCAGAGCTCTTCGCCCACCGCTTTCACGGCTTCGTAGAGACCCGCATCTTCCCCCGGGTGGCCGGCTGCGGACATCCAGTTGGCGGAGAGCTTGACCCGCTTGAGGGAGCCGATATTGGCCGGTGCCAGGTTGGTCAAGGCCTCGGCCACCGCCATGCGGGCGGAGGCGGCATGAGAGAGCAGCGCCACCGGGGTGCGCTCGCCCATGGACATGGCTTCACCGTGGTAGCTGTCGTAGGTCGCGGCGGTGACGGCGCAGTCAGCCACCGGGATCTGCCAGGGGCCGACCATCTGGTCGCGGTTGACGAGGCCCGTTACGGTGCGATCGCCGATGGTGATGAGGAAGGACTTCTCCGCCACGGTCGGCAGGCGCAGCACGCGCTCTGCGGCGTCGCCGAGGGTGATGCCGTCCAGTTGCAGCGCCTTGCCCTGGGCAGGCAGGCTCTGCACGTCGCGGTGCATCTTGGGCGCCTTGCCAAGCAGCACGTCCAGCGGCAGATCGATGGGCTGGTTGTCAAAGTGATCATCAGAGAGAGTGAGATGCTTCTCTTCGGTGGCGGTGCCGATGACGGCATAGGGGGCGCGTTCGCGCTCGCACAAGGCCTTGAACAGAGGCAGCTTGTCCTGGGCCACGGCCAGCACATAGCGCTCCTGGGATTCGTTGCACCAGACTTCCAGCGGGCTCATGCCCGGCTCGTCGTTCGGAATGGCACGCAGGTCGAAGCGACCACCGCGATCCCCGTCGCTCACCAGCTCCGGCATGGCGTTGGAGAGACCACCGGCGCCCACGTCGTGGATGAAGACAATCGGGTTGTCGTCCCCCAGTTGCCAGCAGCGGTCAATCACTTCCTGGCAACGACGCTCCATCTCGGGATTGTCACGCTGCACGGAGGCGAAGTCGAGATCTTCGGCAGACTGACCGGACGCCATGGAGGAGGCTGCGCCGCCACCCAGGCCGATGTTCATGGCCGGACCACCCAGCACGATGAGGGCCGCCCCCACCGGGATCTCCCCTTTCTGAACGTGCTCGCTGCGGATGTTGCCGATACCACCCGCCAGCATGATGGGCTTGTGGTAGCCGCGCACCTCGACGCCGTTGTGGCTCGGCACCTGCTCTTCGAAGGTACGGAAGTAACCCAGGATGGCAGGGCGACCGAATTCGTTGTTGAAGGCGGCGCCGCCAAGGGGCCCTTCCTGCATGATGTCAAAGGCGCTGACGATGCGGCTCGGCTTGCCGAAATCCTGCTCCCAGGGCTGCTCGAAACCGGGGATGCGCAGGTTGGAGACGGAGAAGCCCACCAGGCCCGCCTTGGGTTTGGCGCCACGGCCTGTCGCACCCTCGTCGCGGATTTCGCCGCCGGAGCCGGTGGCGGCACCCGGGAAGGGAGAGATGGCGGTCGGGTGGTTGTGGGTCTCCACCTTCATCAGGATGTCGACGCGCTCCTGGTGATACTGGTACTCACCGTTGGCGGGGCTCGGGAAGAAGCGGCCACCCTGGCTGCCTTCCATCACCGCGGCGTTGTCTTTGTAGGCAGACAGGACATGATCCGGCGTCTGCTCGAAGGTGTTCTTGATCATCTTGAACAGCGACTTGGGCTGCTGTTCGCCGTCGATGGTCCAGTCGGCGTTGAAGATCTTGTGGCGGCAGTGCTCGGAGTTCGCCTGGGCAAACATGTAGAGCTCGATGTCGTTGGGATTGCGACCCAGCCGGGTGAAGTTGGTCACCAGGTAATCTATTTCGTCATCGGCCAGGGCCAGACCCAGGGTCACGTTGGCCTCTGCCAGGGCGGCGCGACCACCACCCAGCACATCTACCTGGGTAAAGGGGCGCGGCTCGTGGTGAGCAAACAGGGCGGCGGCCTCGTTCATCTCGGCAAAGACCACTTCCATCATGCGATCGTGCAGCAGGGCCGCGATCTCGCTACGCTGGGCCACGCTCAGCTCACCCTTGGCCTGCACGTAATAGGCAATGCCGCGCTCCAGCCGCTTGACCTGTTTCAGGCCGCAGTTGTGGGCGATGTCGGTTGCTTTGGAAGACCAGGGGGAGATAGTGCCGGGGCGGGGGGTAACGAGGAACAGCTGACCGCTGGGGGTGTGTTCCGGGATGGTCGGGCCGTAGCGCAGAAGCTGGCCCAAGGTCGCTCGCTCGGGGGGCGACAGCGGGCTCGTCAGCTCGGCAAAATGCACGTATTCCGCATAGACGCTTGCTATCTCTACTCCTCTCTGTGCGCAGCTCTGCAGCAGCTTGTGGACACGAAACTCAGACAGTGCTGGGGCACCACGCAAGATTTCCATATACCTTTCTCACCAAGTTTTAGAGTGTGGGGGGATTTGAGACGCGCGTATTATAGGGATCAGGCCCATCCTGAACAAACGTTTTTCTCATCTCGCGCGGTGTGACTCCCTTCATACTCTCTGGTATAAAGGTGCCTCTTTTTTGACAAATGCCGTTTTTTTCAACAAGGGTACTCACCTACTTGCGCTGCATTTTTCGACTGTTCATCGGGATGATGTTGACGCTGGCCCTGGCCGGTTGCGACTTCTACCACCCCTCCAGCCAACTGGAGCAGATCCGCCAGCGAGGCGAGATCCGGGTTGGCACCCTCTATGGCCCCACTTCCTATTACCAGCGTGACGACACCGCACTGGGGTTCGACTACGAGCTGGCGCAGCTTTACGCCGACTGGCTGGGGGTCAAGCTGACCATAGTACCGGCCTACAGCACCGCCGAGCTGGTCGAGCAACTGCAAAAGGGCAAGCTGGATCTCGCCGCCGCCGCCATCGTCGTGACCCCGGAGCGGCGCAAGCTGTTCCGCTTCGGCCCCGGCTTCTACCAGGTCTCCCCCAAGCTGGTCTATCGCAACGGCTCCCCCAGGCCCAAGAACCTCGGTGACATCAAGGGCAGCATAGTGGTGCCGGCGGGCTCCACCGGCGAGGACCTGATGAAGGAGCTGGCCAAGCAGTACCCCAACCTGAAGTGGAGCACCAATCGGGATGCGGACGTGGAAGAGCTGCTCAAGCAGGTGGCCGACGGCAAGGTGGACTACACGGTGGTGCAGGACACCATACTGGCCCGTACCCAGCGCTACTACCCCGAACTCACCGAGGGCTTGACCCTCGCCAGCAAGCAGACCGTGGCCTGGGCCATGACCAAGCTGCCCGACGACAGCCTCTACGCCAGCATCATCGACTTCTTCGGTCAGCGCTTCATGGATGGCGCCATCGCCAAGCTCGACGAGAAGTACTTCGGCCACGTGCAGAACTTCGACTTCGTCGACACCCGTACCTTCCTGCAACGGGCCAAGAGCCTGCTGCCCAAGTACCAGGCGCTGTTCCAGACCCACGCCAAGGATATCGACTGGCGGCTGCTGGCCGCCATCAGCTATCAGGAATCCCACTGGGATCCCCAGGCACGCTCCTACACCGGGGTGCGCGGCATGATGATGCTCACCGGCCCGACCGCCAAGGCGATGGGGGTAAACGATCGCACCCACCCGGAAGAGAGCATCAAAGGGGGCGCCCGCTACCTGCAGGAGATGATGGCGAAGGTGCCCGACTCGGTCCCGGCGGACGAGAAAGTGTGGTTTGCCCTCACCGCCTACAACATCGGCTACGGCCACATGATGGATGCCCGCCGCCTGACCAAGGAGCTGGGCAAGAACCCGGACGCCTGGAGCGACGTGAAAGAAGTGCTGCCCCTGTTGCAGCAGTCACGCTGGCATCGCAAGGTGCGCTATGGCTATGCCCGTGGCGGCGAGGCGCGCAACTATGTCAACAACGTGCGCCAGTACTACCAGAGCCTGCTCTGGCTCGACAACGAACAGCAGAAGGCCCATCGTCGGGAGGAGCTGGACGAGGACGACAGCAGCGAGCCGGACGTGCCGGCACAGCGTCCGGCCATCATCGCCGAAGTGGTCAAACAGATCATCACCCCCTAGCCTCGCCAGGGGTGTGTTTTCCTGCCCTGTTCTCTGTTACCATCCTTTGGTATACGAGGGGCGCTGGAGCGAACTTATTGCAATGTATTCATTGCGTTGCAGTTCCTGCCAAGGGCCCTTTCGGCCCCACGCAAGACCAGGGAGGAGAACAGGATGCGAGCACGCAGAAGAGCCATATTGGCCCGAAAAACCAAATGTGCCTGGAGCCCGAGACGCAAGCTCAAGCTGGCCGACATGAAACGCAAGATCTGGCACAGAAACCGCTCCTTCACGCTGCTGATAGCGGAGCACACAGTATAAACCCGGCATCAGCCGGGTTTTTTTATGCCTTGTCAGGCTGCGCCTCAAACAGAACGGTGCGCTTGGAGACCAGGGTGTTGCAGTGGTTGCAAAAATAATCCACCGCGCCGCAAGCCCGAAGCCGCTCCAGCTCCTGCCCGCAGGCAGGACACAGGGCCCGAATGCGATAACGGGCCTGACACTGGCCACACGTCGTCTCGCGGCTGCGGCTGTCCAGTTCGCCCTGACAGGCAGGGCAGGTCAGCGTGTTCATTCTCTTCTCGACTCCTCTTTACGTCACTGTGCACCGGCGTCACTCGCAGCCCCTCCCCTGGTTTGTCTGCCCTGAGGAGGGCCATCAAGAAAAACGGCTGCCGGTAAGGGCAGCCGCAGGGCTTTATTTCTTCGCTTTGGCCTTGAGCAGGCGCTTGCGCTGGCGTTCCTGGCTCAGGGTCAGGGTGTTCTTCTTGCCCTCGAACGGGTTGACCGACTCCTGGAACTCCACCCGGATCGGCGTCCCCATGATCTTCAACGACTTGCGGAAGTAGTTGATGAGGTAGCGCTTGTAGGAGTCCGGCAGGTCATTCAACTGGTTGCCGTGGATCACGATGCGCGGCGGGTTGTAGCCACCGGCGTGGGCATACTTCAGCTTGACCCGGCGACCATTCACCATGGGCGGCTGGTGATCTTCCTGGGCCATCTGCATGATGCGGGTCAGCATGGCGGTGCTGGTGCGGCGAGTCGCGGACTCGTAAGCCTCGTTGATGGATTCGAACAGGTGACCGACGCCACTGCCGTGCAGGGCGGAGATGAAGTGCACCCGGGCGAAGTCGATGAAGCCCAGACGTCTGTCCAGCTCGTTCTTGACGTCCTCTTTCACCTTCTGATCCAGGCCGTCCCACTTGTTGACCACCAGTACCACGGAGCGGCCGCTGTTGAGCACGAAGCCGAGGATGCTCAAGTCCTGATCCGTGATGGTCTCCCGAGCGTCAATGACCAGCAGGCAGACGTTGGCATCTTCAATCGCCTTGAGCGTCTTGATGACGGAGAACTTCTCCACCGTCTCGTGCACCTTGCCACGGCGACGCACGCCGGCGGTGTCGATGACCACGTATTTCTGATCGTCGCGCTCCATGGGGATGTAGACGGAGTCGCGGGTGGTACCCGGCATGTCGTAGACGATGACCCGATCTTCACCCAGCATGCGGTTGGTCAGGGTCGACTTGCCGACGTTGGGACGACCGACGATAGCAAATTTGATGGGCAGGTCGGCGAACGGCGTCTCCTTGGTGTCTTCCCGGGTGTCGAGCTCACCGGCAGCCACCATGCGCAGCAAGGCCTCTTCGTCGAACTCCTCCAGCTCCTCTTCCTCTTGTGCCTCGGTGGCAGAGCCGACCAGGGTCTCGAGGTGAGGGGCCAGGGCCAGCTCCAGCAGGCTCAGTACGCCACGGCCGTGGGCGGCCGCCATCTGGTAGACCTCGCCCAGGGCCAGACCGTAGAATTCGGACACCGCGGAGTCACCGTCGATGCCGTCGGTCTTGTTGGCTACCAGAAACACCTTCTTGTGGGTCTTGCGCAGGTGCTCGGCGATGGCCTGATCCGCCGCGGTGAGACCGGCACGGGCATCCACCATGAAGAGCACCACATCGGCCTCTTCGATGGCCAGCAGGGACTGCTCGGCCATCTTCAGCTCGATCCCCTCCTCGGTGCCATCGATACCGCCGGTATCGACCACGATAAATTCCAGCTCGCCCAGCTTCGCCTGGCCATATTTGCGGTCCCGGGTCAGGCCGGGGAAGTCGGCAACCAGGGCATCCCGGGTACGGGTCAGGCGGTTAAACAGGGTGGATTTCCCCACGTTGGGGCGGCCCACCAGGGCAACTACAGGAGTCATAAAAGCCTCATTCTCAAGACGACAAAGGCTCCGGGTCCGAAGACCAGGAGCCGGATATTCACATTATCGGACGATCAAGGACGCTTGAGGGCGTACAACTTGCCGTCACGGCTCTGCACATACAGGGTGTCACCCTCCACCAGCGGAGCGGCATAGAGACCACTGCTGTCGAGCTGCTGCATGGCCTTGATGGTCCCGTCGGTACGGTCCAGCCAATACAGGTAACCTTCCACATCGCCGACCACCACATAGTCACCCAGGATGACGGGGGCGGTCACGGTGCGGTTTTCCAGCTGGGTGTTGGACCACAGCTCGAGACCGTTGCGACGATCGACCGCAAACAGATGGCTGCGGCTGTCGGTCAGCACGATGGCATTGCCGGTCACCGCCATGTCGCGATAACCGGAATACTTGCGCTTCCACACTTCGTCGCCGCTCATCAGCTTGCGCGCCATCAACTGGCCGTTGTAGGCGATGGCGTAGAGCTCATCACCGGCAATCAGCGGGCTGGCATCGACGTCCACCATCCGATCCAGTTCGGTGGCGCCGCGCGGGTCAGCCACCTTGGATTGACGCACCGGCTGGCCGTTGCTCAGCAGGGCGATGCCCACCTTGCCATCGGCGCGGCCATAGATGACGGCACCGTTGGTGATGATGGGGGCGCCGGCACTGCGCAGGGTCAGGGGCGGCTGCTCTTCGGACAGGGTCCACTGCAGCTTGCCTTCGTCGGTATCGAGCGCCACCAGGCGACCGGAGGTGGTCAGCACCACCACGCGGCCATCCTCGACGGCGGGGCTCGCCACCACTTCCCCCGGCACCGTGGTCTGCCACAGCACTTCGCCGTTGGCCTCGTTCAGGGCGTAGACCACCCCGTTTTCGGACCCGAGGAACAGCTTGCCGTAGCGGGAGACCAGACCACCGGAGAGACGGGCGCTGCGCTTGTCGGCGTTGATGGGCAGATCTGCCAGATCCACGCTCCACAGCTCCTTGCCGCTCTCGCGCTCGAAGGCGGTCACATCGCCATCGCGGGCCGCTGCATAGATGCGGTCCTCTTCCACCACCGGCTTGAGCTGGGAGTAGAAGTCGCCGATGCCATCCCCGACCGAGGAGGACCAGGCGGTATCGGCAGTGAACGCGGACTCGACCTTGGGCAGGGGCGCCATGGGGTTGAGATCCTCTTCCGAACTGAACAGGGAGCAGCCCTGCAAGGCGAAGGAGACAGCCACCCCCAGCGCCATTCGCTTGTACAGATTACGCATCCGGTGCCTCGCCCGCAGTGACGGCTGGCAGCGCCAGATCATCCATCTTCAGCTTGAGTTCGGCGCTGCTCTGCAGGCCGCCGGCATCCGCCGCCGCCTGATAGGCATCGCGCGCTTCTTCGGCCTTGCCCTGCTTTTGCAGGATATCGCCGCGCACTTCCGCCACCTGGGCCTTGAAGGCGTCGTTGTTGATCTTGCCAAGCTGGGCCAGGGCCTCGTCAGCCTTGCCCTGATCGCTCAGGACCCGTGCCAGACGCAGGGCGGCGATGGGCTTGATGCTGTCGTCGCCACTGGCGGCCACCTGGGTCAGCTGCTCGGCAGCCAGATCCAGCTTGCCCGCCTTGACGGCGGCCGCGGCCAGTTGCAGGGCGGCCAGCTCGGCATAGGCGTCACCCTTGTGAGCGGTAATGAAGCTCTTTGCCTGCTCCAGGGCGGCGTCGTCCCCCTTGGCGAGCTGGGCGGTCATCTCGTTGTAAGCCTGGGAGGCGGCTTCCTGGTTGTTCTGCTGCATCTCGTTGTAGTAGCGCCAGCCAAAGAGGCCGACCAGACCGATCACGGTCCCGGCGATCACCGAGGTACCGTTCTCTTTCCACCAGTTCTTGATGACCTCAACCTGTTGTTCTTCAGTGGTATACACTTCCACAGCTTACTCTCCTTTCGCTGCCAGCAGGGCGATGGCGGCATCGACCGAGACGGTCTGTTGCTCGGCCTGGCCACGCAGATATTTAATGGTGATCTCCCCGCTTTGCACCTCGGTCTCCCCAAGGATCAGGGCAATGGCCGCGCCGCTCTTGTCGGCACGCTTGAGTTGTTTCTTGAAGTTGCCGCCGCCGCAGTGGCTCATGAGGCGCAAGTCCGGCAGGGCATCGCGCAGGCGCTCGGCCAGGGCAAAGCCAGCCTGCTCGGTCCCCTCACCCACCATGCAGAGATAGACATCCACCGCCGGGCGGATGTCAGCATTGAGCTCGAGGGTTTCGAGCATCAGTACCAGACGCTCCATGCCCATGGCAAAGCCCACCGCCGGGGTCGGCTGGCCACCGAGCTGCTCCACCAGGCCGTCGTAGCGACCACCGGCACAGACGGTGCCCTGGGCCCCCAGGCTGTTGGTCACCCACTCGAACACGGTCAGGTTGTAGTAGTCGAGGCCGCGCACCAGACGCTCGTTCACCTCGAACTGGATGCCGGCCGCCGTGAGCAGGCGCTTGAGCCCTTCGAAGTGAGCCAGGCTCTCTTCGCCCAGGTGGTCGAACAGACGGGGGGCACCCGACAGGATGGCCTGCACTTTTTCGTCTTTGGAGTCGAGCACCCGCAGGGGGTTGCTGTACATGCGGCGCTGGCTCTCTTCGTCCAGCTGCTCCTTGTACTGCTCCAGATAGGCCACCAGCGCATCGCGATAGGCGGCACGTTCGCTGCTCTGACCGAGGGTATTGAGCTGCAGGGTCACGTGATCGCTGATGCCGAACAGACGCCACAGGCGGTGGGTCAACATGATGAGCTCGGCATCGATGTCCGGCCCGTTGATGCCGAACAGCTCGACCCCGAACTGGTGGAACTGGCGATAGCGACCTTTCTGGGGACGCTCGTGACGGAACATGGGGCCCATGTACCACATCCGGCGTTCCTGGTTGTACAGCAAACCGTGCTCGATGCCGGCACGGACGCAACTGGCGGTCCCTTCCGGACGCAGGCTCAGGCTGTCGCCGTTGCGGTCTTCAAAGGTGTACATCTCTTTTTCGACCACGTCGGTCACTTCACCGATGGCACGCTTGAACAGATGGGTCTGCTCGACGATGGGCATGCGCACTTCGCTGTAGCCATAGCTGGCCACGACCTGGCGCAGGATCTGTTCTACTTTCTGCCATACCGGGCTCTGCTCCGGCAGGCAATCATTCATACCGCGAATAGCTTGGATCTGTTTTGCCACGTTGATACTCGAGAAAAAGAGGTAAAATTTGGCCGCATTATAGGGATTTTCGACCCCGAGGTAAAATCGGGTACCCGGATGCGGGATGTAAAATCAACAACCTAAAGCCGGGGCCACCCCAGGTGGCCCCGTCATGGTTCAACCTTTGTCCACCTGGATCTGGTTGGCCGGATCCAGCATGGCGGCCCGGGCACGGATGCGACGCTCCAGGGTCGGGATCAAATCCTTGTTGTCGAGCCGGTCGACCCGCTGGCCCCCCTCGTAGAAGGCACTCTTGTTGGCGGCGCCCGCAAGGCCGAGATCGGAGACCAGCGCCTCCCCCGGACCGTTCACCACACAGCCGATGATGGAGACATCCATCGGGGTGATGATGTCTTCGAGCCGCTCTTCCAGGGCATTGACCGTGCCGATGACGTCGAACTCCTGACGGGAGCAGGAAGGACAGGCGATGAAGTTGATGCCGCGGGAACGGATGCGCAGGGATTTGAGGATGTCGAAGCCCACCTTCACCTCTTCCACCGGATCGGCGGCCAGGGAGATGCGCAGGGTGTCGCCAATCCCTTCGCTCAGCAACATGCCAAGGCCAATGGCGGACTTGACCGCGCCGGCGCGAAAACCGCCCGCTTCCGTGATGCCCAGATGCAGGGGTTGATCGATCTGCTTGGCCAGCAGGCGATAGGCACCGACCGCCAGGAAGACATCGGACGCCTTGACGCTCACCTTGAAGTTCTGGAAGTCGAGGCGATCCAGGTAATCCACGTGGCGCATGGCGGACTCCAGCAGCGCCTCCGGGGTCGGCTCGCCGTATTTCTCCTGGAGATCACGCTCAAGGGAACCGCCGTTGACGCCGATCCGGATGGGGATGTTGTAGTGACGGGCGCAATCCACCACCGCACGCACCCGCTCTTCGTTGCCGATGTTGCCCGGGTTGATGCGCAGGCAGTCGGCCCCGTACTCGGCCACTTTGAGGGCGATGCGGTAGTCGAAGTGGATGTCGGCCACGATGGGGATGCGGGTCTGCTGCTTGATGAGCTTGAACGCTTCCGCCGCCTCCATGGTGGGGACGGAGACCCGGACGATGTCGGCGCCGACCCGCTCGATCCGCTGGATCTGCTCGACGGTAGCGGCCACGTCCGTGGTCTTGGTGTTGGTCATGGTCTGTACCGTGATGGGGGCATCGCCCCCAACCGGCACGTTGCCGACCATGATCTGTCTGGATTTGCGACGAACGATGGGTGATTCGTGTGCGGGCTTTTCGTGAACAGACATGGCGGACTGATTACTCCTGCGGCAGTGAGAAGCGGGCAGTCCGGCCGTTGTTGTAACGGCTCATGTCGAAGGACTTGCCCTGATATTCGAGATTGACCGCCATGGGCGCGCCAATGATGAATCTGAGTGGCTCGGGTCCTTCCAGTACCAGTTCGTCGTTCGCCTTCTTCAGACCGCTGAACAGGGTCTTGCCGTTGGCATCCTTGACGTCCAGCCAGCAATCGGCGGTGAAGCTCATCTTGAGCTGGGGCGCCTTGGCGGGCTCGGTGGTCGTGCTCTCGGCAGTCGAGACCGCACCGGAAACGTCCGTCGGGACGGCTGCGCTGGCATCCGTAGCGACCACAGGCAGGGTCGCGGTGGCACCGCTCACCACAACCTGGGTGGACACGGCATCGGACGCTGCGGGCAGCACGGGCTCGGTGACCTCCACGGCGGGGGCAACATTCGCTTCCGGCGTATTGACGGTCGCGCTCATCTCGGTCGCCGCCAGGGCGTCGTCACCGGCTGAGCGGCGCGCTGTGCTCTGCCACCACCAGGCGACGGAGAGCCCGATCAGCACCAGAATCACCAGCCAGGTCACCACCTTGAGCCGGCTGTCATTGGCCTGCTGGCGGGATCGACGGGAGAAGCTCTGCATGTCGATGTTGTCGGGGGGAGTCAGTCCCAGCTTCTCGTAGGCGGCGAGGATGGTCTCCTCGGGGATGCCCACGAGCTTGGCATAGGCGCGCAGATAGCCACGAATGAAGGTATGGGACGTGTGCTTGTCATAGGTATCCGCTTCGATGGCGGCGATCAGGGTCAGACGAAGGTGAATGCGGGACGCAACCTGTTCCCGGGTCCAGCCGAGCTGTTCACGGGCATTGCGCAGCAGCTGGCCTGGGCCCACTGCCTGGGAGTCGTCTTGGAAATCGTGTGGCTGTTCAGTAGTCATTGGCTAAGTAACGCTTGGCTTGTTGCGAAGTGGGATATTGCCTTACCAGCTCAGTCCCGAATTGGTGAAGTAATGCCGGTTTGTCCATGGCCTGGGCCAGCCGCAGCCGGAGCCAGAGGCTCTCCTCGTTCTCCTCTGCCACATCGGCAAAGCGCACGAGGTAAGACTGGACATCAGGAAGCTTGCCATCTTTCATGGAAAGCTCGGCCATGTCCAGCAATAACCTAGGATTGCGGGGATTATACCCCAAGGCCAGACGATAATACTCGCCGGCCTTGTCATTTCTGTGATTTTGCATCGAGCAGAGCGCCGCATTCTCGTAGGTATCGGCGATCTTCACGTAATCGGGCTGGCTGACGGCCTGCAAGAACGCCTTTTCCGCTTCGTCGAAGCGGCCACGGTTGCAGAGGAAGGCGCCATAGTTGTTCATCGCGTCAGCATTGGACTGATCCATGGCCAGCGCTTTCTTGTAGCTCGCCTCGGCGGCCTTGAAATCCGACACCTGCTGATAGAAATAGGCAAAACCGATGTAGACCTGAGGATTGTTGGGATCGTACTGAAGGGCGCGGTCGAGGTTGAATTTGGCCTGCTCGGCATTGCCCTGGCGCAGATACTGGATACCCAGATCGAGACGAGTCTGGGCGGCGGCCTTGAGGTCGGGACCCACTTCACGCTGGGTCGAATTCTGGCCAGCGTAAGTGGTCTCTGTGACACAGCCTGGCAGCGCACAGAGCGCTGCCACTACGATCAATGTACGGATATCCATTTCCTGTCTATACAATGGCTTAGGAGTTAAACCATTTTGACGGAAATCCCATCCTGTTGCATCCGATTTTTCATGGTGCGCTTGGTGCGGTCAATCACCTCCCCCACCAGCTGCCCACAGGCGGCGTCAATGTCGTCACCGCGGGTCTTGCGCACGATGACGGTCAGGCCGTATTCCATCAGCACCTTGGAGAAACGGTCGATACGGCTGTTGCTCGGCTTGCCAAACGGGTTGCCCGGGAAGGGGTTGAACGGGATCAGGTTGATCTTACAAGGGGTTTCCTTGAGGACCTTGGCCAGCTCATGGGCATGCTGCATGTCGTCGTTGATGTGATCGAGCAGCACATACTCCACGGTCACCCGGCCGCCGTTGGCGTTGGACTTGGCCAGATAGCGGCGTACCCCGGCAAGGAAGGACTCAATGTTGTACTTGTCGTTGATCGGCATGATCTCGGAGCGAAGCGCATCGTTCGGCGCATGCAGGGAGATGGCCAGGGCAACGTCGATCTGGTCCCCCAGCATATCCAGCGCCGGTACCACACCGGAGGTGGAGAGAGTGACGCGGCGCTTGGAGATACTGAAGCCGAAGTCATCCATCATCAGCTTCATGGCAGGTACTACGTTGGCGAGGTTGAGCAGCGGCTCACCCATGCCCATCATCACCACGTTGGTGATGGGGCGCTTGCCGCCCACCACTTTGGCGGCACGCCACACCTGGCCGATGATCTCGGAAACTTTCAGGTTGCGGTTGAACCCTTGCTGGGCGGTGGAGCAGAAGGTGCACGCCAGGGCGCAGCCCACCTGAGAGGAGACGCACAGGGTCGCGCGGTCCGCTTCCGGAATGTAGACGGTCTCCACCTCCTGATCGCCCACCTGCAGCGCCCATTTGATGGTGCCATCGGCGGAGCGCTGTTCACGGCTGATCTCGGGGGCACGGATCTCGGCAATCGCCTTGAGCCGCTCGCGCAACGCCTTGTTGACGTTGCTCATCTGATCGAAATCATCACAACCGAAGTGATAGATCCACTTCATTATCTGATCTGCCCGGAACGGCTTCTCGCCCAACTCGACGAAGAAGGCACGCATGGCATCCCGGTCGAGATCCAGCAGGTTGGTTTTTGTTTCGCTCATCAGGGGCCTCAGCTCACACACTTCATAAATTATCGGCTGACCTACGTCAGGGGGCGGCATTGTACAAATAATGGGTCTGGCTTTCCACCTGGAGAATAAGTGGATATTGGCAGGATGACCAAAAAACAAAAGGGAGCCGAAGCTCCCTTGGTCACCAGCAGACAACATCAGCCGCGCGGGCAGATCTCGTCGTCGGAGAAGAAGTAGGCGATTTCACGGGCGGCAGAGGCCGGGGCATCGGAGCCGTGGACGGCGTTGCGATCGATGCTCTCGGCGTAGCAGGCGCGCAGGGTGCCGGCCAGTGCCTCTTTCGGGTTGGTGGCGCCCATGATTTCACGGTGACGGCGGATGGCGTCTTCACCTTCCAGCACCTGTACCATGACGGGGCCAGAGGTCATGAAGCCGACCAGACCATCATAAAACGGCTTGCCCTGGTGCTCGGCGTAGAAACCGGCGGCCTGTTCGCTGGTCAGGTGCAGCATCTTGGCGGCGATGACTTTCAGGCCGGCGCTTTCGAAGCGGCTGTAAATGGCACCAATCAGGTTCTTGCTGACCGCATCCGGCTTGACGATGGAGAAGGTACGTTCGATAGCCATTGAGTTCTTTCCTTAACTACAGAGTTTTATTGTAGGAATCCATGTTCGGCGGCGATTATACGTAAACAAAAAACGAAATAACACACAAAAAATCAACTTTTTGTTAAACAAAAGAATCCTTGAAACAACATGGTGACTCATCTTGTGCCAGGGCAGAGAGAAAAAATGTGCGCTTGCGCACGATCGGCATGCTAATGCTTCAAAACCGTATCAATTGCTCAGCAAAGCAGCGCTGGAAAGGGCACCCTGAGGTGCCCTTGTGATGCCGTTCACTGACTCAGCGCGTCTCCGCCATCAGGGTATGGGCGATGGTGCGCATCCCCAGGGTATTGGCCCCGGGCGCCCACAGACTGTCGCCGTTCTCGCTGAAGCAGGCGGCGAGATCGACATGCAGCCAGCCTCTTCCCTCATCAGGGACAAAGCGGGAGAGGAAGCCTGCCGCATTGGAGGCTCCCCCCGGTCCGCCGCCCGGCACGGGGCGGCTGTTGGCGGTGTCGGCATAGTGGGACGGGCACTGCTGGCGATGCCAGGGCTCCAGCGGCAGCGGCCATGCTGGCTCCTGCTCCGCATCCGAATAGGCCATGGCGCGGCTCACCAGCCCCTTGTCCAGTCCAAACAGGGCGTTGTAACGCCCCCCCAGCGCCATCACGGCCGCCCCGGTGAGGGTGGCGGCGTCGATGATGAGCGGCGCACCAGACTCGCCGGCCAGTTGCAAGCCGTCTGCCAGGATCAGACGCCCTTCGGCGTCGGTATTGACCACCTCCACCGTGGTGCCGTTCTTGTAGGTAAGGATGTCACCCAGCTTGTAGGCATGGCCGGATACCAGGTTCTCGGCGCAGCAGAGGATGAGCTTCACCCGCTTGTCGAGGCCACGCAGAATGGCCAGCGCCAGCGCGCCGGTGACGATGGCGGCACCGCCCATGTCGTGTTTCATGGTCAGCATGCCCTGGGAGGTCTTCATGGAGTAGCCGCCGGAATCGAAGGTGATCCCCTTGCCCACCAGGGCGGCCGCTACCGGCGCCTTGGGATCCTTGCCCGGATTGAAATCCAGCTCCAGCATCACGGGCTCGCGGTCACTGCCACGACCCACTTGATAGAGACCGACCCAGCCCGCCTGTTGCAGCGCCTCTCCCTTGAGGATGCGATGGCTGATCCGGTCCGGTGCCAGCTCGGTGAGGAAGGCAGCGGCTTCGACCGCCAACTCCAGCGGCCCCAGCTGCTCCGGAGTGGCGTTGGTCATCTCCCGCACCCAACGCCCGCACAGCCAGCGCGCCTCCAGCTCCTCCCTGTCCTCCTCGGACGAAGTGGCCCACTGCAACCCCACTTCCGCCTTGGGCGTCTGCAGCCCCTGGGCAAAGGCCCACTGCTGCTCCCGCTCCCAGTGGCCAGCCAGGACCACCTGCTGGATCCCCTGGCTGCACAGGCGCCGCGCCGCCTGCTGGATATCCAGCAAGGGAGTGGCGCTCACCAGATGGATCACCATGCCGTCGGCACGGTGGGAGAGCAGTGCCCCCTCCCCCCACTCGGCCGGTGCAAACTCTCGGCTCAACCAGACGTTCATGCGCACACCTCCTGCAACCAGCGGGCAATCGTGCGAAGACCATGGCCCTTGGCCCCGGTCGCCCAGAGCTCATTGCCCGACTTCTGATAGGAAGCGGCCAGGTCCAGGTGCACCCAGCCCTTGCCTTCGTCACGGACGAAGCGCGACAGGAACGCCGCTGCCGTGGTGGCGCCGGCAGTACCTTCGGCGGATGCCACATTGCCCAGCTCGGCAAAGGCCGAGGTGAGCTGGCCTGCGTGCCAGGGTTCGAGCGGCAGCGGCCAGGCCTTCTCGTTTTCGGCGTTGGCGGCAGCCAGCGCGCGCACCTGCTCCGCCTCATCGAGGGCAAACACGGCATTGTAGTCGCGGCCCAGCGCGGTCTTGGCGGCGCCGGTCAGGGTGGCAGCGTCCAGGATGTAGGCAGCCCCGCTTTCGCTCGCAGCCAGCAGGCCGTCTGCCAGCACCAGGCGACCTTCCGCGTCGGTATTCTGGATCTCGACCGAGATGCCGTTGCGATAGGTGAGGATGTCGCCGAGCTTGAAGGCGTGGCCGGAGACCAGGTTCTCGGCGCAGCAGAGGATGAGCTTGACCCGCTTGTTCAGGCCACGGCTGATGGCCAGCGCCAGGGCGCCGGTCACCATGGCGGCGCCGCCCATGTCGGACTTCATCGGCAGCATGTTGTCGGAGGACTTCATGGAGTAGCCGCCGGAATCAAAAGTGATCCCCTTGCCCACCAGCGCCGCGACCACGGGGGCGTTGGCATCCCCGGTCGGGTTGTAGTCGAGCTCCAGCAGCACCGGCTCGCGCTCGCTGCCACGGCCCACCGACCAGATCCCGATATGACCCGATTCACGCAAGGCTTCGCCAGCGGTGATGCGGGCGGTCACCTTGTCACCGCCAAGGCTGCGAATGAGCAGCAGAGCGGACTCCGCCAGGCTCATGGGGTAGATGGCTTCCGGGCAGCCGTTGGTCACCTCGCGCACCCAGTGGGTCGCCTTGAGCAAGGCGGCGAGTTCGGCCGCTTCCTGTTCGCTCTGTTCACCAAAATCGAGCTCGCGAACCCCCTTGGCGGCATAGAAGCCCTGGGCAAAGGCGTAACGACGCTCCCCATTCCACCCCTCGCCCACCAGCTTGATGCGCTTGATGCCGCTCGACTCGAGGCGTCTGGCCCCGCGCTGGATGGCGCGCAGCGCCTCCTTCTCCTGGCCAGCGGCCAGATGGAGATGGGCCTCGTCCCCGTTGAAACTGAGCAGGGCACCCTCGCCCCACTGGGCGGCGGCAGCCTGGGACGACAACCTTACGTTCATCATGTCAGCCATGTTCTCTTGCTTCCTTTTTATTGGCACTTTCATCAACGAATAGGGAAATCACGGGCACAAAAAAGGCCGCTCCCTCAAGGGTCACGGCCTTCACCATATCATTACTGCACCATGAGATGCTGCACGCGCAATTCACTCATGTGTAATTAAGGGGTCATCAGTGGCGCTCGGACGCCAGATTCAGGGTGTACTTGGGCAGTTCCACCACCAGATCCTCGTCCGCCAGTCTGGCCTGGCAGCTGAGACGGGATTCCGGCTCCAGCCCCCACGCCTTGTCCAGCATGTCGTCTTCCAGCTCGTCGCTCGGCTCGAGGGAGTCGAACCCTTCCCGCACCACGCAGTGGCAGGTAGTACAAGCACAGGACTTCTCGCAGGCGTGCTCGATCTCGATGCCATTGCGCAGCGCGATATCCAGAATGGTTTCACCGGTCGCACCTTCGAGGGCCGCGCCGTCCGGACAGAGCTCGGGATGGGGCAGAATAATCAGTTTTGGCATATCACACCTTGTTGACGTTTTGTCCGGTCAGCACCTTGCGGATGGAGGCATCCATCCGGCGGGCTGCAAATTCGCCACTGGCAGCGTCCGCCGCCTCGATGGCCTCTTTGATCTGGTTGGTGGTGCCCGTGCTGCGCATGGTCAGCAGATGGGCGATAGCGGCATCCAGCTCGGCCCGCTCGGCGGGGCTCAATAAAGCCTCGCCATCGGCGGCCAGGGCGGCGTTGAGGCTCTCGACCACCCGGTCGGCCTCAACCTGCTGCTCAGCCAGCATGCGGGCATCCATGTCCTGCTGGGCATTGGCGATGGAGGCGCTCAGCATGTTGAGGATGTCATCTTCCCCCAGCCCGTAGGAGGGCTTGACCTGGATCTCGGCCTGCACGCCGGAGGATTTCTCCATGGCGCTGACCGACAGCAGACCGTCCGCATCCACCTGGAAGGTGACGCGAATGTGGGCGGCGCCGGCCGCCATGGGCGGAATGCCGGTCAGGGTGAAGCGGGCCAGGGAGCGGCAATCCGCCACCAGCTCGCGCTCCCCCTGCACCACGTGGATGGCCATCGCGGTCTGGCCATCCTTGAAGGTGGTGAACTCCTGGGCGCGGGCCACCGGAATGGTGGTATTGCGCGGGATCACCTTCTCGGCGAGGCCGCCCATGGTCTCCAGACCCAGGGAAAGCGGGATGACGTCCAGCAGCAGCATCTCGGCGTCGGGCTTGTTGCCCACCAGGATGTCGGCCTGGATGGCGGCACCGATGGCCACCACCTTGTCAGGGTCGATGCTGGTCAAGGGGGTGCGGCCGAAGAACTCGCCCACCCGCTCGCGCACCAGCGGCACCCGGGTCGAGCCACCGACCATCACCACTTCCAGCACCTCTTCCTGCTCGAGACCCGCATCGCGCAGGGCGCGCCGACAAGCCTGCAGGGTGCGTTTGACCAGGGGCTGGATCAGCTCGTCAAACTGGCTGCGGGTGACGGTACCCTGCCAGCCGGCAAAGGTGCAGGCAACGGCATCTGCATCGGTGAGGCCGTGCTTGATGCTGGCCGCCGCATCCAGCAACTCGCGCTGGGTACGGGCATCGAGCTGACCGGACAACCCGGCTTGCTCTTTGAGCCAGTCCGCCAGCAGATGGTCAAAATCGTCACCACCGAGTGCCGAGTCGCCACCGGTGGCCATCACCTCAAACACCCCGCGATGCAGGCGCAGGATGGAGATATCGAAGGTTCCGCCACCCAGGTCATAGACGGCGATCACCCCTTCCTGACCCGAGTCGAGGCCATAGGCGATGGCGGCTGCCGTGGGTTCATTGAGCAACCGCAGCACGTGCAGACCGGCCAGTCTGGCCGCGTCCTTGGTACCCTGACGCTGGGCATCGTCAAAATAGGCGGGCACCGTGATGACCACGCCGTCGAGGTCTCCCCCGAGGGACGCGGCACCGCGCTCGGCCAGTTTTTTCAGGATCTCGGCCGAGACCTGCACCGGATTGACCAGCCCCTGGCGGGTCTGCAATTGCGGCATGCCGTTGTCGGCCGCCACGAATTGATAGGGTTGCTGGCGGGTATCGATGTCGGCCAGCCCCTTGCCCATCATCCGCTTGACCGAGACGATGGTGTTGTGGGGATCGAGGGCCGCCTCACGCTTGGCATCGAAGCCAACCCGGATGGTATCGGCCTGGTAATGGACCACGGAAGGCAGCAGATCACGCCCCTGCTCGTCACAGAGGGTGTCGGCCTGGCCGCTGCGCACGGCGGCGACCAGGGAGTTGGTGGTGCCAAGATCGATGCCGACGGCACGTTTATGCTGGTGAGGTGCGGCGCTCTGGCCTGGCTCGGCAATTTGCAGTAATGCCATGGGTAATCACAATTCCTGCGTTAGAGGGTCAAGACTCGAACAGCGAGTCTTCGAATCGTTCCAGCTCCTCGAGGAGCTTGTCGACAAATTTGAGCTTGCGAACGCAATCCGCCGCCTGCAGATCCTCACCCCTGGTGAGAGAGTCGGTCAGCCGTTGCATCAACGCCTGGTGATCATGCCTGATTTCCTGGCGAAAATCCTTGATGGCCCCCTCAGGGTCGGCGTCGCCCTTGAGATCAGCCAGCCGCTCTCGCCACTCCAGCTGTTGCATCAGAAAGGCGGGATCTTGCAGTGTCTGCTGCTCGCCGCGAATATCGGTGCCCCGCAAGGAGAGCAGGTACTCGGCTCGGCGCAAGGGGGCCTTGAGGGTGGTAAAGGCATCGTTGATCTGGGCAGCACGCTGCACGGCAGCCAGTTGCTCCCGCTCGGGGGCAGTCGCAAAACGATCGGGATGGAACTGGGTCTGCAGCTGACGATAGGTGTCAGCCAGTTGGCGAGTATCGAGCTCGAAGCCCTCAGCCAGCCCGAACAGCTCGAAATGATTCATCCTTCGTCCTCAGACAATAGCGCTGGGAGTGCAACCACACTCGTCTTGAACTTGAGAGCAGTGGCATGGACTGGCGTCCACACCACTGTGTTGATGAGCAAGGTGTTGATCACAAGAGACTCGCCGCAACAGGGCTCACCCTTGGGGCTACGAGGCGTTGCAAACATGGGCGATCGGTCAATCGAACCACTTACACGCTGAAGCTTTCGCCACAACCACATTCGCCCTTGGCATTCGGGTTGTTGAACTGGAAGCCCTCGTTGAGGCCTTCCTTCACGAAGTCCAGCTCGGTGCCATCCAGGTGGATCAGGCTCTTGGCATCCACGATGATCTTGACGCCTTTCTGCTCAAATACCTGATCCTCGGCAGCCAGCTCATCCACGAACTCGAGCACATAGGCAAGGCCAGAACAGCCGGTCGTCTTGACGCCGAGGCGCAGGCCGATGCCCTTGCCCCGGTTGATCATGAAGGAGGAAACCCGCGCCGCTGCGGCATCTGTCATGGTTATGGCCATACTGCTCTCCGGACCTTAAAGACCTTTCTTCTGCTTGTAATCGGCGATGGCGGCCTTGATGGCATCCTCCGCCAGAATGGAGCAGTGGATCTTCACCGGCGGCAGCGCCAGCTCTTCGGCGATGTCGGTGTTCTTGATACCGGCCGCTTCGTCCAGGGTCTTGCCCTTGACCCACTCGGTCACCAGAGAGCTGGAGGCGATGGCGGAACCACAGCCGTAGGTCTTGAACTTGGCATCTTCAATGATGCCATCGTCGCTGATCTTCAGTTGCAGCTTCATGACGTCACCACAGGCCGGTGCACCGACCATGCCGGTGGCGACGCTGGGATCGTTCTTGTCAAAACCACCGACGTTGCGGGGATTCTCGTAGTGGTCGATTACTTTTTCACTGTAAGCCATATCTAACTCCTGCTAATTCCGTTGTTCACCAGACCCTTGCCATGCTGGCAAGGATCAGTGATGTGCCCATTCGACCGTGTTCAGATCGACGCCATCCTTGAACATCTCCCACAGGGGGGACATCTCGCGCAGACGACCGATGGAGTCGCAGATGAGCTTGATTGCGTAGTCGATCTCTTCTTCGGTGGTGAAGCGACCGATGCTGAAACGGATGGAGCTGTGTGCCAGCTCGTCGTTCAGACCCAGGGCGCGCAGCACGTAGGAAGGTTCCAGGCTGGCCGAAGTACAGGCAGAACCGGAAGAGACCGCCAGATCCTTCAGTGCCATGATGAGGGATTCCCCTTCCACATAGGCGAAGCTCACGTTCAGGTTGCCCGGTACACGCTGGTCCAGATCCCCGTTGATATAGACTTCTTCGATGTTCTTGATGCCATCCCACAGACGCTGGCGCAGGGCCATGATGTGCTGACTCTCGCTCGCCATCTCTTCCTTGGCGATGCGGAAGGCTTCACCCATGCCGACGATCTGGTGGGTTGCCAGGGTGCCGGAGCGCATGCCGCGCTCGTGACCACCGCCGTGCATCTGGGCTTCCAGGCGCACACGGGGCTTGCGGCGTACATACAGGGCGCCAATGCCTTTCGGGCCGTATACCTTGTGGGCGGACATGGAGAGCAGATCAACCTTGAGTGCTTCCACGTCGACCGGGATCTTGCCCACGCTCTGGACGGCGTCCACGTGCAGCAGGATCTTGCGGGAACGGCACAGCTCACCGATGGCAGCGATGTCTTGCACCACCCCGATCTCGTTGTTGGCGTGCATGATGCTGACCAGGATGGTGTCATCACGCAGGGCGCCTTCGATCTGCTCAAGGGTGAACAGGCCATTGGGCATGGGCTCGAGGTAGGTCACCTCATAGCCTTCCCGCTCAAGTTGGCGGCAAGTATCCAGCACGGCTTTGTGCTCGGTCTTGGAGGTGACGATGTGCTTGCCCTTGCCGGCGTAGAAATGGGCGATGCCCTTGATGGCCAGGTTGTTGGACTCGGTCGCACCGGAGGTAAAGACGATCTCGCGCGGGTCCGCGCCGATCAGCTCTGCCACTTGATTACGGGCCAGATCCACCGCCTCTTCGGCCTGCCAGCCGAAACGGTGGGAACGGGAGGCTGGGTTGCCGAACAGGCCGTCCATGGTGAGGCACTGCATCATTTTTTCTGCGACACGCGGGTCCACCGGACAGGTTGCCGAATAATCAAGGTAAATAGGCAGTTTCATCTTTTTCTCCGTTACGACGGGGTCACACAGCGACTCGTCGTGGAAAGCACGTTTATAGTTGGACTTTCAAGCTCACATCACCGCGTTCGGCCCGATCAACCAGGGACAACACGGTCTTCATTTGTTCATCTTGCTTGCCGGCGATACGGCGCACATCGGCCTGACCAACCAGCTCGGCCAGGGTGATATCCCCCAGGAAACTGGAGATGCGTTCGCTCAGATCCCGCCACAAGGAGTGGGTCAGGCACTGGGTACCACCGTGGCAGCCCCCTTTGCCGAGGCACTTGGTCGCATCGACCGATTCATCGACCGCGGTGATCACCTGACCGACCGAAATCTCGCCAGGGGCCAGACCGAGGCGATAGCCGCCACCGGGGCCACGTACGCTGCTCACCAGACCATGCTTGCGCAGACGGGCAAACAGTTGTTCCAGATAGGACAAGGAGATGCCCTGGCGCTCTGAAATATCAGCCAGGGGCACGGGCCCCTGCTCTGCATGCAACGCCACGTCGAGCATGGCTGTCACCGCGTAACGTCCTTTTGAGGTCAGTCTCATATGCCTTACCGTCTTGCGAACCAATCAATATGTGGCATATGGTCACATACCCGACTAAATCAGTCAAGTATATGCTTGAGTAAATCAGTCGGGATTAATCCTGTGCCCTGGACTTCTGGACAGAGGTGAGAATGCCCCGCAGGATGTTCAACTCCACCGCTTCGGGTCTGGCCCGATTGAATAGACGACGCAGTTTGCTCATCACATGGCCTGGATGGTCATCGGCAATGAATCCCGTCTTTTGCAGCGTCTGCTCCAGATGCTGATAAAACCCTTCCAGTTGCTGGGCGCTGGGGTACTCGACCCGCTCATCCTCCGGAGCCGAATGCTCCTGGTTCTGTACTTCCAGCCAGCGCATCCGCACCTCGTAACAAAGGGTCTGCACTGCCATGGCCAGATTGAGGGAGCTGTATTCTGGATTGGCGGGAATGGCCACATGGAAGTGGCATTTTTGCAGTTCGTCATTGGTGAGGCCGGTGCGTTCACGGCCAAACACCAGCGCAACCGGGTGCGCCATGCCCTCGGCAACCAGCTTCTCGCCCGCTTCACGGGGATCCAGCATGGGCCAGCTCAGGGTGCGGGAACGGGCACTGGTGCCGATGACCAGACCACAGTCGGCAATGGCTTCATCCAGGGTCGGCACGATACGAGCGCGAGCCAGGATATCGCTGGCCCCCGCCGCCAGGGCGACGGCCTCCTCATCCGGCTGGGCCTGGGGATCGACCAACACCAGTTGAGTCAGCCCCATGGTCTTCATGGCCCGCGCCGCGGATCCCATGTTGCCGGTGTGAGAGGTGTTTACCAACACGATACGAATCTGATCCAACATGCCCAGTCAATCTTCAGTCAAAAATGGCGCGCAATTGTAACATAACCAATCGCTATTTTGGCACCGCTTCCAACCAGGCATTTCTGCACAAACAGGCAGATGACGCCTCCCCACCCTGCGTGGTCACGCTGACAGTGGGGTACTGCGGCTCAAGTTCACTTGTTCCGCAGCACTCGGGCAAGAAAACGGCTCAGCTCATTGTCGCGGCAGTGGGCACGTGCGTCTCGCGGGCCCGCTCGATAAAGGTCGCCAGATCCATAAGGGGGTATTTCATCAATCCCAGCCCGTCCAGATCCAGGCTGTCCATCAGATTTTTCACCTCCAGGCCCAACTCTGTATCCCCCTCTATCTTCAGTCGGCGCTGGAAGAAGAGGGAATCCGGGTCTTCACGGCGCCCGGCGATCAGAACAAGATCCTGGCTATTGCCGCTGAAACAGACATCGGCGCGCTCACACTTCCTCGCCACTACCAATTTGCCCTCCTGCTCGCTGATAAACCAGCATAGCCCCAGATCGCTGACTTCCACTTTCAGCCACTTGCCCGCAAGAAACGCAAATTCCCCCTCTTCGATGGCCTCCCGGAACACCCTGCCCAGCAGGGCCTCCATCAGGTTTTGTTGCAAAGGGAAGGGCACCAGCTTGAGGGGGTGGCGCAAGAGACGGGGTGCTTGTTCGACCAGGCGACGTTGCAGATGTTGAAACACGATAAACTCCCAGTTTTTTGCGCATTCAAGCACAGCCCCTTCGGCAAGATCCTGTTGAAAATCAAACTTGTGCCCACTTACCTCAAGAAGGGTAAAGCCACCTAAAGCTGCCTCAGGTCAAAAAGCGGGAGGGCAAGCATGAATACAATCGGGCCACTTTTGCATTTTTGCCCTCTCGGAGCGTACCCGATGGAATTACTCTGCCCGGCAGGCAGCCTGCCGGCACTGAAGACAGCCGTGGATAACGGGGCCGATGCGGTCTACATCGGCTTCAAGGATGACACCAATGCCCGCCACTTCGCCGGGCTCAACTTCACCGACAGCAAGCTGGAAAGAGCGGTTGACTATGTCCACCAGCATGGCCGCAAGCTGCACATCGCCATCAATACCTTTGCCCACCCGGGCTCCGATGCCCGTTGGAAGCAGGCCGTGGACAAAGGGGTGGCGCTCGGTGCCGATGCCCTGATCATCGCCGATCTCGCCGTGCTCGATTATGCCAGCCGCCGCCATCCCGGCATGGAGCTACATGTCTCGGTCCAGGCCAGCGCCACCAACGCCGCTGCCATCCGCTTCTACCAGCAGCACTTCAACGTCGGCCGGGTGGTGCTGCCGAGGGTGCTCTCCATGCATCAGGTGAAGCAGCTTGCCCGCGAGACCGACGTCGGCCTCGAGGTGTTCGCCTTCGGCAGCCTCTGCATCATGGCGGAGGGGCGCTGCTACCTCTCCTCCTACATGACAGGCGAGAGCCCCAACACCGTCGGCGCCTGTTCACCGGCCAAGTTCGTGCGCTGGGAAGAGACCCCGAGCGGCCTCGAATCCCGCCTCAACGAGGTGCTGATCGATCGTTACGGCCCGGGGGAAAACGCCGGCTACCCGACCCTGTGCAAGGGGCGCTTCGAGGTGGATGGCCAGACCTATCACGCGCTGGAGGAGCCCACCAGCCTCAACACCCTCGGCCTCCTGCCCGAGCTGTTCCAGACCGGCATCCAGTCGGTCAAGATCGAGGGACGCCAGCGCAGCCCCGCCTATGTAGAGCAGGTGACCCGGGTCTGGCGCGCCGCCATCGACGCCTATCAGGCCAACCCCGAGGCCTATCAAGTCAAGGCTGAGTGGGATGCCCAGCTCGCCCGCGTCTCCGAGGGGAGCCAGACCACCCTCGGTGCCTATCATCGCCAGTGGCAATAAGGAGCACTGCTCATGAAATTCTCTCTCGGCCCCCTGCTCTTCTACTGGCCCAAGGCCGACACCCAGGCCTTCTATCAGGCGGCGGCCGCCAGCCAGGCCGACATCGTCTATCTGGGGGAAACCGTCTGCAGCAAGCGGCGCGAACTGAAAGTGGATGACTGGATTGCCCTCGCCCGTCAGGTGGCGGGCTCCGGCAAGCAGGCGGTACTCTCCACGCTGGCGCTGATCTCAGCTCCCTCCGAGCTCAAGGAGGTAAAGCGGCTGGTCGACAACGGCGAGCTGATGATCGAGGCCAACGATCTGGGGGCGGTCCAGCTCGCCAGTGAAGCCGGGCTGCCGTTCGTCTGCGGCCCCGCCATCAACGCCTACAACGCCGACGTGCTGCGCATGCTGCTTAAACAGGGGATGCAGCGCTGGGTGATGCCGGTGGAGCTCTCCCGCGACTGGCTGATGCAGCTCAATCAGGATCTGGGCAGGGAGCGCCAGCAGTTCGAGGTGGAGGTGTTCGCCTATGGTCATCTGCCGCTCGCCTACTCGGCACGCTGCTTCACCGCCCGCTCCCTCGACCGGCCCAAGGACAACTGCGAACTGGCCTGCATCGACTACCCCACCGGGCGACTTGCCAGCAGTCGCGAGGGGCAGAAGGTGTTCAACCTCAACGGCATCCAGACCCAGTCCGGTTACTGCTACAACCTGGGTAACGAGCTCAAGGGGATGGAGGGTCTGGTGGATGTGGTGCGCCTCTCGCCCGAAGGCATGGAGACCCTGACGATGCTGGAGCGCTTCAAGGCCAACGAACAGGGGATGGCCCCCCTGCCCCTGCAGCAGGAGCGGGACTGCAACGGTTACTGGCGCCAGATCCCCGGCATGAGCCTGGTGGAGTAGCGGTACACCCCGTGTCACCAGACAGCAAAAAGGCCTCGTCAAGAGGCCTTTTTCATGGGGTTCAAACCCGTTTAGTCACGCTTTGCCGCTCTTGCCCTGGGCTCCGGGTGGCTGGGGCTTGCGCGCCATCAGTTCCAGCTCCAGCAAGGCATAGCGATGCTCGATGAAGTCATAGACGTTGTTGGCCAGCGCCAGCTTGAAGTAGCTGATGGCTTCCTTGCGGTTACCCTTGGCCAGCTCGAACTTGCCGAGGTAGAAGTAGGTCTCGCACAGGCGCTCGGCGAGCTCCCTGTTGTCCTTGACCCCTTTCACCACGTTGCTCATCAACTGGGTGGCATTGATGTCGCCCGTATAGAGGCGCACCAGATCCCAGTTCCAGGCGTCGTCGTCATACTTGTTGAGCCGCTCGCGCATCCGGCTCATGGCCGCCGGTCCGTTGAGCTTCTGCTCGGCCAGATAGAGCCAGATCACCCGATAAGGGTCTTCTGGTTGCGCCTCGTAGAAGCGCTTCATATCCGCCGCGGCAAGCTCGGGACGATTGCCGTAATAGAGCGCGATTCCCCGGTTGAGATAGGCGTAATCGTAATCCGGGGCGAGCTCCAGGGCGGAGTCGAACGCCTCATAGGCCTCGTCGTAGTTCTGCTGTTGAACCAGATAGACACCGATGAAGTTGTAGGCCTCGGCAAAATCCGGCTTCTCCCGCAGGGCGCGGTTGAAGTCGAGTCGCGCCAGGGAACGCAAGCCCACCCGGTCAAACACCACGGCACGCTCATAGAAGAGTTCTGCCCGCTGTTCGGTCGTCAATTCCATTTCACTGAGCATCTGCCCGAGTCGCGCCAACGCCAACTCGCTCTGGTAGGAGACCTGCAAGGGGGTCGCCAATACCAGTGAAGCGGGTTGCGGCTTGGGAACTTGAGGCGCTTTTACCTGACTGCTACTGCTGCAACCCCACAAGGGGAGCAACAACAGGATACCCGTGAGGTATCCAATCCCTATCCTGACGTTCAATGAACACTCCGACGCTTACGCTTGACCCCGCATATGGTAAAGATCACGGGGCCGTTTGTCATGTGGCGCAGCCCCTCTCCCTCAAATAAATCAGGATTCGACAGGGTATCCGGCATCGCTCCAGCCGCGAAAGCCTCCATCGACGCTGACGACCCGGGAATAACCCATCTTGTGCAGGTTATCCGCCACCAGGATGGAGCGAAATCCCCCACCACAATAGAGGTAGAGTTCGGTGTCGGGATCCGGATACCGGGTCTCGATGTCACGCTCTATCACCCCACGCCCGAGATAGGTGGCCCCCGGCAGATGGCCCCTGGCCCACTCGCTCTCTTCGCGCACGTCGAGCAGATGAAATGCTCGGCCCTCATCCTGCCAGCGCTTGATCTGGTGCACATCGGTTTCCTGCACCTGCGGGCGGATGGCCTCTACCAGGGCCAGAAAACGGGGATTGTGTTGCATGGGCTTGCTCCTTGCTTTGGGTAATGGATGCTGGGTTGTGGGGAGCATCATGACTCACCCCGGCCACAAGAGAAAGGGCGCCTTGCGGCGCCCTTGTCTGTTACGGCAGGATCTCTTGCTGATCCGCGCCCTCTTTTTCCACCTGGGTCGGCAGCATGTGCTCCCGCTTGATCCCGAGGAACATGGCTGAGGCGCTCGCCACATAGATGGAGGAGTAGGTCCCGAAGGCCACCCCGATCACCATGGCGATGGAGAAACCGTGGATCAGAGGCCCGCCTTTGAGCAGCAGCGCCACCACCACCACGAAGGTCAACCCCGAGGTGATGATGGTCCGGCTCAGGGTCTCGGTCATGGAGAGATCCATGATCTCCGCGGTGTCCCCACGGCGTACCTTGCGGAAATTCTCCCGCACCCGGTCGAACACAACGATGGTGTCGTTCAGGGAGTACCCCACCAGCGTCATCAGCGCCGCCAGCACGGTCAGGTCGAACTCGTACTGGAAGTAGGCAAAGATGCCGAGGGTGATGATCACGTCGTGAGCCAGGGAGAGGATGCCACCCGTGGCCAGACGCCACTCGAAGCGCACCGCCACGTAGATCAGGATACAGATGATGGAGGCCAGCATGGCCAGGGCACCGTCGGTGGCCAGCTCGTCACCCACGGAGGGACCGACGAACTCGACACGCTTGAGCACGGCGCTCTCGTCGACCAGCTTGGCGGCCGCCAGGACCTCGTTGCCCTGCTGCTCGACCTTGACGCCCTCTTGGGGGGCCATGCGCACCAGCACATCACGGCTGGAGCCGAAGAACTGCAGGGTCGCCCCGTCAATCTTCTGCTGATCCAGCGCCTCGTGCATCTTGTCCAGGCTCACCGACTGCTGGAACCCCACCTCGATGGTGGTACCGCCGGTGAAGTCCAGCCCCCAGTTCAGGCCTCGATCGTACAGAACGTAGAGGGCGAGCACCGTCACCAGAGCAGAGAGGACCATACCCAGCTTGGCGAAACGCATGAAGGGGATGGGCTTTTCAAAATGTAGAATTTGAAACATGTCTCTTCCTTAGATCGGCAGCTTGTCGATGCGCCGTCCACCCCAGGCCAGGTTGATGATGGCGCGGGATACCGTGATGGCAGTGAACATGGACGCCGTCAGGCCGATCCCGAGGGTCAGGGCGAAGCCCTTGATGGCACCGGTACCGATACCGAACAGGATCACGCAGGTGATGAGCGAGGTGACGTTGGAGTCGGCGATGGTGGAGAAGGCGCGATCAAAGCCCAGGTGAATGGCTTGCTGCACCCCGCGACCATTGCGGATCTCTTCACGAATACGCTCGTAGATCAGCACGTTCGCATCCACCGCCATCCCCAGCGTCAACACGATACCGGCGATGCCCGGCAGGGTCATGGTGGCCCCCGGGATCATCGACATGATACCGACGATGAGCACCAGGTTCATGGTCAGCGCCAGATTGGCCACCCAGCCGAAGGCACGGTAGTAGATCCCCATGAAGAGCACGATCACCAGCATGGCCCAGCCGATGGCTTCCATCCCGCTGTCGATGTTCTGCTGACCCAGGCTCGGGCCTATGGTGCGCTCTTCGACGATCTGGATCGGGGCAATCAGGGCACCGGCACGCAGCAGCAGCGCCAGGTTGTGGGCTTCGTTGGCGTTGTCGATCCCGGTGATGCGGAACTGGCTACCCAGGCGAGACTGGATGGTGGCGACGTTGATCACCTCCTCCTGCTTGCGGAACTTGCGCTTGCCGTCCGGACCAGGCTGACCCACCGGCTTGTACTCGATGAAGACGGTCGCCATGCCTTTGCCAACGTTGTCCTTGGTAAAGTTGGCCATCTTGTTGCCACCCTGACCATCGAGCTTGATGTTGACCTGGGGACGGCTGTATTCATCGAAACCGGACTGGGCACCCACGATGTGGTCACCGGTCAGGATCACGCGCTTTTGCAGTACCACGGGACGACCGTTGCGATCGTTGTAGACCTTGGAGCTCGGCGGCACGCGGCCTGCGGCAGCGGCCTGGATATCGGCAGCCTCATCGACCATGTGGAACTCCAGGGTCGCGGTGGCACCCAGGATCTCCTTGGCACGGGCGGTGTCCTGGATCCCCGGCAGCTCGACGATGATACGCTCGCCGCCCTGCTGCTGGACCAGCGGCTCGGCCACACCCAGTTCGTTCACCCGGTTACGGATGATGGTGATGTTCTGCTCGAGGGCATACTTCTTCACCTCTTTGATCTTGGCTTCGCTCAGAGTGGCCAGCAGGATGAAGTCATCCCCTTTCTGGTCGGTGGTGAAGACAAGATCCGCATTCTGGCGACGCAGGAAGGAGAGTGCCTTGGCCTGATCGGCCTCGTCACGGAAGACCACCTGCACCTGATCCCCGACCCGGCGTACACCGGAGTAGCGGATCTTCTGGGTGCGCAGCTCGGCGCGGAAATCCTGCACCATCTGTTCCTGCTGCTTGGCCAGCGCTTCGGCCATGTCCACTTCCATCAGGAAGTGCACACCGCCCCGCAGGTCAAGACCGAGCTTCAGGGGCGCCGCGCCGATGGCCTCAAGCCAGGCGGGGGTGGAGGGTGCCAGGTTGAGGGCGGTGATGAAATTGTCGCCCAGCTTGTTGGCCACGATATCGCGCGCCTTGAGCTGGTCTTCGGTGTTGTTGAAACGGATCAGGATGAAGCCGTGCTCGAACGCCGCATGCTTGACCGGGATCTTCGCCTCGTCGAGGGTTTCCTTCACCTGATCGAGGGTTTCTAGTTTGACTTCGGCACCACGGCTGGCAGAGACCTGCAAGGCCGGGTCTTCGCCGTAAAGATTGGGGGCTGCATATAGAAAACCGATGGCGATCACGACGATCACCATCAGGTATTTCCACAGCGGATAGCGATTTAACACGCTGTGCTCCTCGGGAGATTAGAGGGACTGGATAGAACCCTTGGGCAGAACGGCAGAGACGAAGTCACGCTTGATGGTGACCTGGGTCTGATCGTTCAGGGCCAGCACAATGTAGTCGCTGTCGGCGGAAACCTTGGCGATCTTGCCGACCAGGCCACCGGAAGTGAGCACTTCGTCGCCCTTGGAGAGGGAGCTCATCAGATTGCGATGCTCCTTGGCACGCTTGGCCTGGGGACGGTAGATCATGAAGTAGAAGATGAGACCGAACACGGCCAGCATGATGATCATTTCCATGCCACCACCCTGTGCTGCCGGAGCCGCGCCTTCTGCATACGCCTTGGAGATAATGCTCATTTAACAACCTCTTATTGATGTAGATTTGAATACTAACTTATATGTCGTTGTTATTTCACGTCATTTTCAGCCAGTGGAGGCACAGGCTTCCCTTGCCGACGGTAAAACTCAGTTACAAAGTCGTCTAATTTACCCTGCTCGATCGCGTCCCGCAAACCCTGCATCACGCGCTGGTAATAACGCAGGTTGTGGATGGTATTCAGACGGGCACCGAGGATCTCGTTGCACTTGTCCAGATGGTACAGATAGCTGCGGGTGTAGTTCTTGCAGGTGTAGCAATCGCAGTCCGCATCCAGGGTGCTGGTGTCTTCCCGGTACTTGGCGTTGCGGATCTTGACCACCCCATCGGTGGTAAAGAGATGACCGTTGCGGGCGTTGCGGGTCGGCATCACGCAGTCGAACATGTCGATACCGCGGCGCACCCCTTCCACCAGATCCTCCGGCTTGCCCACCCCCATCAGGTAGCGCGGCTTGTCGGCCGGAATTTTCGGGCAGACATGGTCAAGGATGCGATGCATGTCCTCTTTGGGCTCACCCACGGCAAGACCGCCGACCGCGTAACCGTCGAAGCCGATCTCAAGGAGACCGTCCAGCGACACATCCCGCAGCGGTTCGTAGACAGAACCCTGGATGATGCCGAACAGGGCGTTCTTGTTGCCGAGTGCATCGAACTTGTCACGGGAACGCTTGGCCCAGCGCAGGGACATCTCCATGGACTTGCGCGCTTCCTCGTAAGTGGCCGGGTACGGGGTGCACTCGTCGAAGATCATCACGATGTCGGAACCCAGATCGTACTGGATCTCCATGGACTTCTCGGGGTCGAGGAAGATCTTCTCGCCGTTGATGGGATGACGGAAGTGCACCCCCTCCTCGGTGATCTTGCGGATGTGCCCCAGACTGAACACCTGGAAACCACCGGAGTCGGTCAGGATCGGCCCCTGCCAGTTCATGAAGTCGTGCAGATCGCCGTGGGCGCGCATCACTTCCTGACCCGGGCGCAGCCAGAGGTGGAAGGTGTTGCCAAGCAGGATCTGGGCACCGCTCTCACGTACCTCTTCCGGTGTCATCCCCTTGACGGTGCCGTAGGTGCCGACCGGCATGAAGGCCGGGGTCTGGACCACGCCACGCTCGAACACCAGTTGACCGCGACGGGCACGCCCATCGGTGGTTTTCAATTCAAATTTCATTGCTACCTCTATTCAGTCAGAGAAACAGTCTGACAACAAAGGGCCCGAGGGGCCCGGTAATATGAAGCCGGCCGGCATACTGACAAGCAGGGCCTGAACGACTTCTGAAGGGCAAGGCTTAACCCTGCACCCGGCGACGGGTGACGAACATGGCGTCCCCGTAGCTGAAGAAACGGTACTGTCCCGCCACGGCGGCCTGATAGGCGGCCATCACGTTGTCATAGCCGGCAAAGGCGCTGACCAGCATGATCAGGGTGGATTCGGGCAGGTGGAAGTTGGTGATCATGGCATCGACCACCTGGAACTCGTAACCGGGGAAGATGAAGATGTCGGTGTCATTGAAGAAGGGCGCCAGCGGCTTGCCCTGGGCCAGGGTCGCCTTGGCCGCACTCTCGAGGGATCGCACCGACGTGGTCCCCACCGCAACCACACGACCGCCGCGGGCGCGGGTCGCCGCGATGGCATCCACCACCTCCTGGGGCACTTCGGCGTATTCCGAGTGCATGTGGTGATCTTCAATCTTGTCGACGCGCACCGGCTGGAAGGTGCCCGCCCCCACGTGCAGGGTCACGAAGGCCATCTCCACGCCCTTGGCACGGATCTGCTCGAGCAGCGGCTCGTCGAAGTGCAGACCGGCGGTCGGCGCCGCCACGGCACCCGGCTTCTGGTTGTAGACGGTCTGGTAGCGCTCCTTGTCGGCATCCTCGTCGGGACGGTCGATATAGGGAGGCAGCGGCATATGGCCGATGGCATCCAGAATGGTCAGCACAGGGCGCGGGTCCAGGAAGTGGATCTCGAACAGAGCGTCGTGACGGGCACGCATCTCGGCCTCGACGGGCACGCCGTCGGCACCGCCATCCAGAAGGAGGCGGGTACCTGGCTTGGGGGACTTGGACGAGCGGACGTGCGCCAGCACGCTGTGCTCGTCCAGAATGCGCTCCACCAACACCTCCAGCTTGCCGCCGCTGGCCTTCTGGCCAAACATGCGGGCCGGAATGACACGGGTATTGTTGAACACCAGCAGATCGCCGGGGTTGAGCTGGTCAAGCACATCGACAAAATGACCGTGGCGCAGGGCGCCGGTTTGACCATCGAGCTGCAGCAGGCGGCTAGCGGTACGCTCCGCCATGGGATAGCGGGCAATCAGCTCGTCTGGCAGATCAAAATGAAAATCGGATACTTGCATCTTTCACCTCGGGGGAATCGGCGGCTAGTCTAGTTATCCCCCTCTTCCAAGGCAACCCAAAAGACTAAAAACCCAAGGAAGACAAGGGATAGCGGGCCATTTTGTGAGGCTGGGCCCGTTAAAAAACCTTTAAGGTTTTGTATTGACCCCGATCATGTTCTGGCGACGGGGGCTGGGCTAGGGTGGAAGCAGACACACAAGGAGGCCCACCATGATGACCCTCTCCGAGATCATGACTGAACACCCCTTTACTCTGGGTCCGGAAAACAGCGTCAAGCAGGCGATGGAGCTGATGCAGCAGGAGCGGATCCGTCACGTTCCCATCGTCGATGAACACCAGCATCTGCTTGGTCTGGTCACCCTCTCGGACATCCTGGCCACCCGTGAATCCAAGCTGCTGCTGATCAACCCCGAGCGGGAGGCGGAGTTCACCGACAGCGTCCAGCTCGACGAGATCATGACTCGTCAGGTGGCGAGCGTGGATCCCCACGCCGGCATCAAGGAGGCGGCCCTGTATCTGCAGCGCCACAAATATGGCTGTCTGCCGGTACTCAAGGGGCGCAAGCTGGTTGGCATCGTCACCGAGTCGGACTTCATCGCCGTGGCCATCAATCTGCTGGAGCTGATGGAGGAGCAGGAGCCCCCAACCGACTTTTGATCTTAAAATTCTGTAATAAAATTACAATAAAAGCGTTTTCAGCCTAATTTAACGGCTATTTAAGTGAAACACTTTCAATTTGACTGTAAAATTACACCACAAAACTTGCGTTGTGACATTCATCACACTATGATGCCCACCATGCAATGGTTGCCGAAGAGGAGATGAGGATTGTGCACCCGCCATCTTCTCTTCATATGTCTGCAAGTTTGCACACCCCGTAGTTAGTCTTTGCTGTAAAGCATATTTATCGCCATTCCTTGTTTGATGACCCGGCCCTGTCTGTGCGACGGCGCCGGGATTTTTTTATCCCTCTTTTTTCTACTGCGCCGCCTCGTCTGCCCCCTTCTCTGCTCACGCAATGAAAACAAATCCGGCCCAGCCCTTGAAAATGTGACATGCAGGACAGAAATTGAACTTCGACAATGAGTTATCTCCGAAGGCCTGAGATATTCATGTTAGGTACAGTTGTGATGATCTATCTAATAAATAGATTTATGTGATTCAAAATTGTGGCTTTGACCGATTAGAAAAAGTCACTATGATGACTCCATCGAAAGTTAAGCGCCTCGTCTGGCACGACTCTTCAACACCAGACAGGCATATGTACATCACCAAGGAGCAAATACATGTCTACCTACATCAACACTGAAATCAAGCCGTTCAACGCCACCGCCTACCACAATGGCAAATTCGTTCAGGTGTCTGACGCTGACCTGAAAGGCAAGTGGTCCGTGGTGTTCTTCTACCCGGCTGATTTCACCTTCGTCTGCCCGACCGAGCTGGGCGACCTGGCCGACAACTACGCCGAATTCCAGAAGCTGGGCGTCGAGATCTACGCCGTCTCCACCGACACCCACTTCACCCACAAGGCCTGGCACGACACTTCTGACACCATCCAGAAGATCCAGTACCCGATGATCGGCGACCCCACCGGCACCATCACCCGCAACTTCGGCGTGATGATCGAAGAAGCTGGCCTGGCTGACCGCGGTACCTTCGTCATCGACCCGCAAGGCGTCATCCAGATCGTTGAAATCAACGCTGGCGGCATCGGCCGTGACGCACTGGAACTGCTGCGCAAGGTCAAGGCTGCCCAGTACGTTGCTTCCCACCCGGGTGAAGTGTGCCCGGCCAAGTGGAAAGAAGGCGACGCCACCCTGGCCCCGTCCCTGGATCTGGTAGGCAAAATCTAAGCCTCCCCGCTCTGAAGACCGGCCCGTTCAAGGGCCGGTCTTGTTTACGGCCCTCAGAAAATGCGCCGGTCTGCTGTGTGGACCTCTGTTTTCTGTATCCGGTCATCGTGCCGACCCGCATTCAGCAAGAAGGAATTCGACCATGTTAGATACCAACCTCAAACAACAACTCAACGGTTACTTGCAGTACATCGTCAATCCCATCGAGATCAGCGTGTCCGGCAATGACAGCGACAAATCCGCCGAACTCCTGGCATTGGCCAGCGAGATTGCCGAGATGTCCCCCAAAATTTCCCTGACCGATGGCACCAATACCCGCAAGCCTTCCATGAGCATCGCGCCCCAGGACCAGGCCCCGCGCGTGCACTTTGCCGGCATTCCCATGGGTCATGAATTCACCTCCCTGGTGCTCGCCCTGCTGCAAAGCGGCGGTCACCCCTCCAAGGCCGATCCGGCCGTGCTGGAGCAGGTGAAGAACCTCAAGGGCGAGTTCCACTTCGAGACCTATATTTCACTCTCCTGCCACAACTGTCCGGACGTGGTACAGGCCCTGAACCTGATGTCCACCCTGAACCCCGGCATCACCCACACCATGATCGACGGTGCCCTGTTCCAGGATGAGGTGAACGAGCGTCAAATCATGGCGGTCCCGAACGTCTACCTGAACGGTCAGCCGTTCAGCCAGGGCCGCATTTCGCTGGAAGAGATCGTTGCCAAACTCGACACCGGCGCTGCCGAGCGCAAGGCGCAAGAGCTGAGCGAAAAAGCGCCTTATGACGTGCTGGTGGTGGGCGGTGGCCCGGCCGGTGCCGCCGCGGCCATCTATGCCGCCCGCAAAGGCATTCGCACCGCCATTGTCGCCGAACGTTTCGGTGGCCAGGTGATGGACACCGTCGGCATCGAAAACTTCATCTCCGTGCCCTACACCGAGGGCCCCAAGCTGGCCGCCAGCCTGGAGCAGCACGTCAAGCAGTACGGCGTGGATGTGATCACCGAGCAGCGCGCCGCCGCCATCAGCAAGGATGGTTACGTCAACGTGGATCTCGCCTCCGGTGCCACCTTGAAGAGCCGCGCCGTGATCCTGGCAACCGGTGCCCGCTGGCGCGACCTGAACGTGCCGGGTGAACTCGAGTATCGTACCAAGGGTGTGGCCTACTGCCCCCACTGTGACGGCCCCTTCTTCAAGGGCAAGCGCGTGGCGGTGATCGGTGGCGGCAACTCCGGCATCGAGGCGGCCATCGATCTGGCCGGCATCGTCGAGCACGTCACCGTGGTGGAGTTCGCCGATACCCTGCGTGCCGACGACGTGCTGCAGAAGAAGGCCCGTTCCATGGGCAATATCGACATCATCATGAGCGCCCGCACCACCGAAGTGATCGGCGACGGCAGCAAGGTGGTGGGCATGGACTACGAAGATCGCACCACCGGCGAGATCAAGCATCTGGCTGTGGCCGGCATCTTCGTCCAGATAGGCCTGGTGCCGAACACCGAGTTCCTCAAAGGAAGCGAGATTGCCCTGACCCGCTTTGGCGAAATCGAGATCGATACCAAGGGTGCCACCTCCCTGCCTGGCGTCTATGCCGCAGGGGATGCCACCACGGTACCGTTCAAGCAGATCATCATCTCCATGGGGGCAGGTGCCACCGCCGCCCTGGGTGCGTTTGATTACCTCATTCGCAACCCGGCGCCGGAAGCACAAGCTACCCAGGCCGATGCCGTGACCGCCTGATAACAGCCGCTCAACAAAAAACCGACTCCCTGGAGTCGGTTTTTTTATCCCTGTCGTTGGGTCGGCAGCCTTCAACGCCCTTGCGGCGCGTCCCTCTCCTGCCCCTCTTCACTCACCGCTCTCTCTTCTGCATCAGGCGCGGCATAGCTCGCCGGCACTGCCTCCCCTTCCAGATCCGTTCTTGGCTCCAGCTCCGCCGTCATGGGGGTGTTGGGGGGCACCGGCATGAAGACCTGATGCTCCGTCAGCGGAATGGGGGCTCGCTTACGCCTGCGCCAGCCGAGATAGGCCGACAGCAGCAGACCGCATAGGGCAAAGTAGACGAACAGCCCCTGTGGTCCGAACGTCGCCATGGTAAAGGGGGCCAGCAGCGGACCCGTCATGGCTCCCAGGCTGTAGGCAAGCAGCAGCCCCTGGTTTGCCCCCAGCACCTGATCCGGGCGCAGTTCATCGCAAGCATGGCTGAGGCTCAAGGGATAGATGGAGAACGCCATGCCCCCCAGCAGGAAGACAAGAGTCCCCTCGACTGGCTCGCGCCAGGGCTCCGGCAGCAGCACCATCAGCAACGCGATCAGGGTCAGCAGGGCGCAGAGCAGCAGGATCACCAACCGTCTGTCGTAACGATCAGATGCACGCCCGATGGGATATTGCAGACACATCCCCCCCAGGATCACCAGCGCCATCATGTCCGCCACCTGGGAGAGGGAGGCGCCGCTGTCGGTGAAATAGAGCGGCAACAGCCCATAGATGGCCCCGAGGATGAGGCCCGAGGTAAAGCTGCTACCCATTCCCGCCGGAGTGAGGCGCACCAGCTCCAGCACTCCCACCGGCTGGGGTGCCACCATGGCCGGCGTCGCCACTCGGGAGAGAGCCAGAGGCACCACGGAGAGAGTCGCCGCCATGGCGCACAGGGCGAACGGCGTCAGCACCATGGGGTCCACCTGCTTGAGCAGCAGCTGGCCCAGGGCAAGTGAACCGTACAGCAGGATCATGTAGAGGGACATCAACCGCCCCCGGTTCGCCGGGGTGCTTGAGACCAGCATCCAGGACTCCAGCACCACGAACAGGCCGCCGGTGGCAAACCCCCCGATCAGCCGCAGCGCCGCCCAGGTGACAGGCTCCACCACCATGCCGTGCAGCAGAAACAGAAAACAGAGCAGGGAGGCATAAGCCGCATAGGCCCGGATATGCCCCACCCGGATGATGAGGCGGGCATTGATGAAGGTCCCCAGCACCAGGCCGCCGAAATAGGCAGCCGACACCAGACCGATGGCCTGGGCGGACACCTGCTCGGCGGAGAGACGCACCGTCAGCAGGGTATTGAACAGACCGTGACCCAGAATGAAGATCACCAGACTGGTCAGGGGGGACAGCAACCTTGTCAGTGCCATGGAGCCTCCTCGCAATAAAAGGGTCATGGTAGCCCCTGCCTCCCGCCCCCTTCAACCCGAATGCCCTCCCCCTGCGGGGCTATGCTTGACGGGAACCCCACATGGAGATCCGAAAGATGAGACTCATACTGTTGTTGGCCGCCCTGCTCTTTTGCGGCAGCGCCCTCGCCTTCCACTGCCCCATGGACATGAAGAAGATAGACGACGCCCTGGCCGCAGGCCCCGCCCTCAGTGCCGAGCAACTGGCCGAGGTGAAGCAGTTGAGGGCGGACGGAGAGACCCAGCACAACGCGGGCAAGCATCAGGAATCGGTCGATACCCTGGCCAAGGCCATGGCCATTCTCAGCATCGATCAGGGCTGATACCGCCCCTTCGCCGCGCGACGGTCTCTTTCGCATCGCCCGGATACAGACCGCCAAAATGAAACAAGGCCCTCGCCATCACTGGCGGGGGCCTTTTCACTGCGGATGTCAGCGCTGAACGGGGCTACACCCGGCCACTGTAGACCAGAGTGCAATAGTTGAAGGCTATCTTGCCGTCAACGGCGTGGCGAGCAAACTCGCGGCGAACGAGCGCCGTCATCTGATCGTGGGCCGGCGTGCCCGCCACAGGCGCATAGGAGGAGGAGTTGAGCCGTCCAAGCACCCCGTCAAGATCGAATAGCTGGCTGTTCTCGAAGCGATCGAGCCGGTACTCCCCGGTGAAGAAGGCGCGAAAATCCGCCTCACCGAGGTTGCGATGATTGACCTCCTCGTAATCCCCCGAGTAGGCGTGCAGCCCCTCTTCATAGGCCTTGAGAAACGGGGTGTTCGTCAGCCTGTCATTCCAGATGAGGGCGACCTGGCCACCGGGCTTGAGCAGCCGCTGGCACTCCTGCCGAAAAGCCGCGCGATCGAACCAGTGAAACGCCTGGGCGACCGTCACCAGATCCATCGCCCCCGTGGGCAGGCCCGTGGCTTCCGCACTGCCGTGCAGCCAGCCGATGTTCCCCACCTGAGCGAGCAGCCGTTTGGCGGCAGCCCGCATATCGTCATTGGGCTCCACCGCCCAGACCCGCGCGACCCGGGGGGCCAGCAGGGAGGTCAGGATGCCGGTGCCCGCGCCGATGTCCGCCACCTGGGCCTCTGGCCCCATGGCCAGCTCCCTTGCCAGAAAATCCAGCATGGCGGCGGGATAACCGGGCCGATATTTCACATAGGCCTCGACCCGGGTCGAGAATCGCTGGGTACTGTCCATGGCAGACTCCTCTCTTGCTGCGGCCTTCATGCCGGCTCCCGGCCTGGTGACCAGGATCCCCATGCCACTACACTTGACCCCATCATGCAAGCCCCAAGCGGGTGGCAAACGGCGTACAGGCTGGCTTGCCACCCAGCAAAACAGCAGGCGCTGCGGGCGACAGGATACCCATCGGGGCGCCCGCTCACGGGCGTCGAAGGACAATTACCAGGATGGAGCTGCGACACAATGAGACCAGTCAAGAACAGGATTTGCCTCTGGTATGACGGGGATGCTGAGGAGGCGGCACGGTTTTACGCCAGCCTCTTCCCCGACTCCGCCGTCGGTGCCGTACACCGGGCCCCGGCCGACTATCCCGCCGGCAAGGAAGGGGATGTGCTGACGGTCGAGTTCAGGGTGATGGGGATCCCCTGCCTCGGCCTCAACGGCGGGCCCGGGGTCCGCCACAACTGGGCGTTCTCGTTTCAGGTGGCCACCCAGGACCAGGCCGAGACGGATCGCTACTGGCACGCCATCATCGACCATGGCGGTCAGGCGAGCGAGTGCGGCTGGTGTCAGGACAAGTGGGGCATCTCCTGGCAGATCACCCCTCAGGTCCTCATCGAGGCGATAAGCGATCCCGACCCCGAGGCAGCGAGACGCGCCTTCGAGGCCATGATGCAGATGGACAAGATTGACATTGCCACCATCGAGGCGGCGCGCCGGGGTTGAGGCGACCATAACCCTCAACATCTCGCTAATTGATCAAAAGCTAATACCGTGGGAGATTGTGCTGAAAAGACCCTACCAAAGGTACTGGTTGGAAACTATTTCTCACTGCAGCCTGAGATAAATCCTGTTCGAAAGACTGGCAACTTTACGCAGGATTAACCCCTCTCTTCATCACCCCAGACCGAGACTGCTTTTCTGTCAGCAGCCTCGGTCTAAGGTCTAGCACATGTATGGTCAATGAAACTGCACCTCCCATTTCCCGCTCTACACGTCTGGCTTCATCATCCAACAGTTCCTTGAGCTCTTCTAAGCCGATTCTTTCCCCGCTATCAGGATGCTGCCAATACCGGTTCTTGGATATAGTTATAACTAAGGCACCTGAGCAGCGGGTCTCCAGAGAAAGGTATTTAATTGCCAACTGCTCCCCAATAGTTTCTCGTAAGACGTTGGCTGACCACCTGTTACCATCCTCAATTTTTAACTCGATTACAGCTTCATATTTGGATGCAAGTGAGCAAAGACGAATATCGGTCTCTTTTTCATCTGCAGTTACTGCTTCTTGAACAACCTTATAAAGCCCATTGGCAGCATGCTGTAATTCTTGTGCGATTGCACGCCGCATTAACTTTTCTTGATGTATTTCAGCCCACAGTTCACGTGGCGACTCATCGCTATTTAATAACTCATCGAGATCAGCCAAGCGATCATGCAGCAAGGTGAACATAGCCGCATTAGTAGTCAGTGGAAGTTCACCTTTATGTTCGAGTTCACGACATTGCTGTTCATCCAAGAGTACCGAATCAATTTCTTTGGCCCATGCTTCCTGAGCTAATGCCAGAATCCGATCTTTAAAATGAGAAAATAGGGGGTCAATGGCCATATCATGTTTAACTTGCCATCCTTCTTCTCCTTGTGACTCCAACAATGCAGTCAGAATTGCATTGCGTGCATATTCGGCATTATCACGCATATCGGGTGTATAACAGCCTTCATGTTCAGCATCATCCTGACGTCTTATATGCTGGTACGCCAGACGGGAAAGCCTGAGCAATAATTCAGGTGTGAAATCATTATTTCTTATATTAATGCCACCATGGCGTTCATTAAACAATTTTGTAAACCATTCCACGGCCTTGCTTAATGGCTCAGGTTCAATCTCTCGTAATTTTTCTTCAAGTACATCAACACCCAGCCCAGGGTTTAAACGAATCAAGGTTGATAGCCAGAGTAGCATAGCTGGCTCCAGCAGTTTTTTGCTTATATATTCCTGAGCCATAGAACATAGCTGAGCTTTCTGATCAATATCGCCATACTTTAAAATCAACTCAATCACTCTGGAATAGCGAGATATCAATGATGATAATTGAGATTCATCAGCGACTATGGGCTTAATTTCACTCAACCATGCAATCATACGAGGGATAAAAAGTATGGTCACTGGATCAGGGGCATTATGGAGGCGTTGCAACAACATTGAATGATGAATTTCATTGGCAGAGGTAGAGAGTACCCAATCAAGCTCTTTACCAAAAACCTCACTGATAGCAGATGGATGTTGCTTAACCAAGTCATAAATCCAACTTGGTAATTCATTCAGCTCAAGTAATGAATAGCGAGCGGCACGCATTGCCTCTTCATAGGTCAGCTGGCTTACCCAATTGGGCCCCTCAGCTTCAGCATAGAGCCCAGCCAAACCGAATCGCCATAAGTCGAAATATGTACTTCGTTGATCTTCTGGTCTCTCACAAATGAGAGTTGGGAGATGCTTTCGCCAGCACTCCATAAAAATCGTACGCAGCCAGTCTGTAACTGTTTCTCCAAAATGAGATTCGAGAAAAGAGCGATTCCAACCGGATAAATTACTACCATCCGAGCCACTTATCATCACTCTGAATAAATCCCAAGCCAAATTTTTACAACGTTCATCCGAAAAATTCTTGTCAGGACATTCTGATATTTCACGATGTAGCATCACCCAACTGGCACGGTTCTTTGCTGCTTTTCGCTCTCTTCTTTTATCTCGAATGGCTTCTTCACGCCGGGCTCTTTCATGCTTTATATCAAAGGTAGAGGGCTTCATTATCTCATCGAGATATAGAATCAAGTCCGGACAATCTATCACCAAGGGACGTAAGTCTATTGGCGAGATACGCAATAGATAAAGAGCAACATGCATAAGCATCTGACGCTCAAAAAATGGCTTATCTTTATCTTGAAGGTCACTGACTACCCAAGCCCGATCCAGCTGTACCGTGAAGTTAATAAGCGAATCATAAGGGATAATTTCAACCACCCGTTTCCATATATCATCGATCGGACATAGGGATTGCACCAAAGCATCAATTGCCCAAAAAACCTGCTTTCTATTTTTGCTATCAAGTTCATTTATTCGCTGTGACAATCCCTTATGAATTTTGTCATCATCGTATTCATGTTGACGCAGACGCAATGCAAGTACGCAAGCATGAATCCATTGTTCGGAACACTGGTGATCGAGCCCGCAAATGCAAACAGCAGCTAATGTACTGCTCAGATACTGGCGAGGAGACACCAAATGTGGCCATTGCTCTTGCCGCCATTGCAACCCATCCGAGATGAGGGTTACTAATTTTTCCCGCAGCTCCTCCAGTTGCGACATGACAAGTGGTGCATTTTTGATTAGCGATGGCAGTCGCCAACTTAGGTTGCTAACTGACCGCTTTTTCCATTGCAGCCAGCCTAATGACTGACAGAGCTGCGCTACAGAAAGATAGCTTGGAAACAGTGCAAGAATTGCTTCACGCACTATTTCGTCAGGCCAGTCAGGATGTTGAGAAACCATAAGTGCAGCTATTTCACCCAATCTTGGGTCGTTCAGCGCTTGCAGTGCATGAATTGCATAAATACGCTCCACCTCAACAAGCATTGAATCCGTGGCAACTGAATATACAAGATCAGAAGAGCCAAAAATCACTCCTCGCTCAATGAGCTGCAGCAAAACACATCGCACCTCATGATTCTCAATACCTTGCTGCCACTGCAGATTAATCTCATCAGTCAACTCAGGAGTCGCAAAGCGTTTAATTTGGATAGATGGAGTGTGTAAACCACGCCTCCCTCCTCTTCCATAACGCTGAACATATGCACCAAGAGCTTGTTTACGCTGAGCAAGAGTCAATGATGCAGGGTCGCCTTCATCCAGCAGCAGCGTCGGCTCATAGTCACGAATTGCTTGAAAAATATCGTCATTCAATGATGCCAGCCAACCTGCAAGCGCACGCTTGGAAGGAAGTACAATGGTATTACCCTTCGTTTCAATAAAGAGCAGCCGCTTGAGCGCCCGAAGCGACATCCCATTATTCCTCATCTCCTGCAATCTTTTTGCGGCAAGAAATTCTGACACTGAACGATGGTGAAAACGCACCCGGCCATAAGATGCGAACCCAAACAAAGGGCGCTCCAACAACGTTTTCCGTTCATCTTGTGTCCAATCTGACAAGATTATCGCCGGGTCAAGGGCAGCCTCACCCTGCTGAACATTATCAGCTTTAGCACTGTGTCTGATCGTCAGGCGACGGGTCAGCCACATGGCCAGAGCCAGCCTGCTCGCCCCCTCGATTGCCTTATCTATTGAGAGTTCGGTAAGCTCACCTCTATCTTCCCTATCCCGAGGTTTGAGTTTGATACGAATACTGGCTTCAACTTGCTGGCGATGGGTTCGAAGCTGAAATCCCGCACGCCAATCAGCGCATAGCTCAATGAGATCTTGAGGACGTCTGGCAAACTCAAAGGCGTTTTGCCTCTCAATGTCACTGAGTAATTCGGCTGTATTTTTGACACCCTGTAATTCGGCAAACTCAGCGATCTGAGGATTAGACAGCGGCATCAGAGCAACGGTGCGCCACTCAGGAATGGACTCTTCATTCGATTGGCCAGAGGAGATGGGCATATGCTCGCCCAACGCCATGCTGGCAAATTCTCTTTCCTTTTCTTCAGTCGACTGGAGCTTAATCTGTGGTGGTACCGGCAGTTTGCTGCGAACGAGTTGCCCATCAAAAGGGATCGGGCGGGTCGTCACCACCACTCGTACCCTGTTCAAGTTACTTTGAATACCTTTAACGAAACGATCCAACGCTTGTTTGAATGATCCCTTGGTCAACTGGAGTTCGTCATAAGAGTCCAGAAAAAATGTGGCTATCTCAGACTCAGAAGCCAGCCATAGATCAAAACGCGTCTCCTCCTCATAACCAAGCAGATCCCGCAAATGTGTGGATGCCAGACTGGCCAACTCAACAAAGAATGCGGCTTCACCATTTGCAGCCAAACGACGGGCTTGCTCGCGACATTCATGGGACTTGCCTGACCCCGCCTCGGAAATTAGCAGGATACGCTTTGAGCGTAATAATGTTTCCCAAGTGAGACCATCTAACCAACCTAGCTGAGTCAGAAAGTGCTGCTTATCAGCATCAAATATTTGTTTTTCATCAATATCTTTGTAAGTGCGTTTGATCATGACTGCTCGCTGAGTGCTGCTAGATGGATGACAGTAATAACCAGAGAAGAGAGCTTCAAACTGCCGCTGGCGGTACCAAGCGTATCTTACGAAAGATGGGGGCAATAAATCTCGATTAACCGGTAGCTAAATCAATAACCTGTTGATTTAAAGCAACAACTTAAGAAATGAGTTCTTTGTATTGAGAAAAAGGCCACCCCTGGGGGTGGCCTTGTGCATATTGGCTGTCAGTCTTACTGCGCCGCGATTACTTGGCGTAATCCTCGGTGGGTACGCAAGAGCAGAACAGGTTGCGATCACCATAGACATCGTCGATGCGGTTGACCGACGGCCACAACTTGCTGGCGCGCACCGCGTCGGATGGGAAGACCGCCTCGGCGCGGCTGTAGCCACGGTTCCACTCTGCATCCATCACGTCGTCCTGGGTGTGCGGCGCATGGACCAGGGGGTTGTCGGCGAGGCTCCAGTGACCGTCCTGTACCCGGGCAATCTCTGCGCGGATGGCGGTCATGGCTTCCACGAAGCGATCCAGCTCGCGCTTGGATTCGGATTCGGTCGGCTCGACCATCAGGGTGCCCGCTACCGGGAAGCTCATGGTCGGCGCGTGGAAGCCGTAGTCCATCAGGCGCTTGGCCACGTCCATCTCGCTGATGCCACTGGCTTCTTTGAGCGGGCGGATGTCCAGGATGCACTCGTGGGCCACCCGGCCGTTGCGACCTGTATAGAGCACGGGGAAGGACTCGCCGAGCTTCTTGGCCAGGTAGTTGGCGTTGAGGATGGCGACCTGGGTGGATTTCTTGAGCCCCTCGTCACCCAGCATGGCGATGTACATCCAGCTGATGGGCAGGATGCTGGCCGAGCCGAACGGGGCGGCAGACACGGCGCCGTTGTCACGGCTCTCCTTGTCGGTCTTGACCACGGCGTGACCGGCCACAAACGGTGCCAGGTGTTTCTTCACGCCGATGGGGCCCATGCCCGGACCGCCACCGCCATGAGGAATGGCGAAGGTCTTGTGCAGGTTGAGGTGAGAGACGTCCGCGCCGATAAAGCCTGGCGCCGTCAGCCCGACCTGCGCGTTCATGTTGGCGCCGTCGAGGTACACCTGACCACCATACTGGTGAACGATATCGCACACCTCCTTGATGGTCTCCTCGTATACCCCGTGGGTGGAGGGGTAGGTCACCATCAGGCAGGAGAGCTGGTCTCCGACCTCGGCGGCCTTGGCGCGCAGGTCGTCCAGATCCACGTTGCCTGCCTTGTCACAGGCGGTGACGATGACCTTCAGGCCCGCCATCTGGGCGGAAGCCGGGTTGGTGCCGTGGGCAGAGGCCGGGATGAGACAGACATCGCGATGCCCCTCGCCGCGGGACTCGTGGTACTTCTTGATGGCCAAGAGGCCCGCGTATTCGCCCTGAGCGCCGGAGTTGGGCTGCATGCAGACCGCATCGTAGCCAGTCACCTTCACCAGCCAGTCTTCCAGATCTGCCAGCAGCAGCTGGTAGCCTTGAGTCTGCTTGAGCGGCGCGAAGGGGTGCAGCTTGCCAAACTCGGGCCAGGTCACCGGGATCATCTCGGCGGTGGCGTTGAGCTTCATGGTGCAGGAACCGAGAGAAATCATGGCGTAGTTCAGGGCCAGATCTTTCGCTTCGAGACGGTGGATGTAGCGCAGCATCTCGGTCTCGGAGTGGTACTTGTTGAATACCTCGTGGGTCAGCACGGCGTCGGTGCGCAGCAGATCTTGCGGAATGGCGTGATGAGTCTGGGCGGCATGGTCGAGGGCCTCCACATCGAGGCCGTGACCCGCCCCAAGGAACAGGTCGAACAGCTCGGCCACATCGCCTCGGGTGGTGGTTTCAGAGAGGGACACACCGACCGCACCATCGAGATCCGCACGCAGGTTGATGCCGAGCCCTTCGGCCTTGGCAATGAGTGCCGCCTTGTCCGACGTCAGTACTGTGAGGGTATCGAACCAGCTTCCGTGCTTGAGGGCCACGCCCTTGGCGGTAAGGCCGAGCGCCAGGATGGTGGTCAGACGGTGCACGCGGGAGGCGATGGTTTTCAGCCCCACCGGCCCGTGGTAAACGGCGTAGAAGCTCGCCATGTTGGCCAGCAACACCTGGGCGGTACAGATGTTGGAGTTGGCCTTCTCGCGGCGGATATGCTGCTCGCGGGTCTGCATGGCCATGCGCAGGGCGCTCTTGCCACGGGCATCCTTGGAGACGCCGATGATGCGACCCGGCATGGAGCGCTTGTAGGCGTCGCGGGTGGCGAAGAAGGCGGCGTGGGGGCCACCGTAACCCATGGGCACACCGAAGCGCTGGGCACTGCCGAACACCACGTCGGCACCCAGTTCACCTGGGGATTTGAGCAGCAGCAGGGAGAGCATGTCGGTCCCGACGCAGGCCAGCCCCTTCTGGGCCTGGACGGCGGCAATGAGGGAACGCAGATCGGTCACATTGCCGGTGGTGCCCGGGTACTGGAACATGGCACCGAATACCTCTTCGCTCACGGCCTCGCCCGCAGGGCCGACCACCACATCGAAACCGAAGTGGACCGCGCGCTCCTTGACCACGTCGATCACCTGGGGGTGAACGTCGTCGGCCACGAAGAAGAGGTTGGATTTGGATTTGGCCATGCGCTTGGCCAGCGCCATCGCTTCGGCGGCGGCGGTGGCTTCATCGAGCAGGGAGGCGCTCGCCAGATCCATGCCGGTGAGATCCAGGGTGAGCTGCTGGAAGTTGAGCAGGGCTTCGAGACGGCCCTGGGCCAGCTCGGGCTGATAGGGGGTGTAGGCGGTGTACCAGCCCGGGTTTTCCAGCACGTTGCGCAGGATGACGTGGGGCACGTGGGTGTCGTGGTAGCCCATGCCGATGTAGCTCTTGGCGATCTGGTTCTTGGCCGCATAGCCCTTGAGCTTGGCCAGGGCCTCCACTTCGGTCATGGGGGCGCCGATACCAAGCGGCCCCGGACGACGGATGGCGGCGGGGACCGTCTGCTCAATCAGATCGTCCAGGCTCTCGGCCCCCACGGTGGCGAGCAGGGCCCGCACTTCTTCCTCACCCGGGCCGATGTGACGGCGGATGAAATCGGTTTTTTGCTCGAGTTCAAACAGTGACTGGGTCATTTCCCTATTTCCTGGTAATAGGTCCTGGCATGACATCCTGACAACCAAGACCTGATGTTCCTGTAGCCGGTCGATACCGGCTCCACTCATGTTCTGTGTCCGCCGCGGGCAGACGGGGAATGCGGCAAGGGCATCCCGAAGGCGCAAAGACTGCGCCCTTCCTGCAACCGCCATGGCCGCTGGATGGCAGTCATACAAGAGGGCCCTGCTGTGTTGGCAGGGCCCGGGGGCATTACTCTTCGTCCACCACGTTCTGGTAGCCTTCGGCATCCAGCAGGTTGGCGAGCTCGCCCGCGTCGTCCAGCTTGATGCGGAACAGCCAGCCGGCGCCGTAGGGGTCGGAGTTGACCAGCTCGGGGCTGCCTTCCAGCTCCTCGTTGACGGCCAGGATCTCGCCGCTCACCGGGCTGTAGATGTCGGAGGCGGCCTTGACGGACTCCGCCACGGCGCAATCTTCACCGGCGCTCACCTGCTTGCCCACTTCCGGCAGATCGACGAACACCATGTCCCCCAGCAGATCCTGGGCGTGCTCGGTGATGCCGACCACGGCTTCGCCGTTGGCTTCAACACGGACCCACTCGTGGGAGGTGGCATATTTCAGTTCGCTCGGGATATGGCTCATTTGTGCTTCCTTTATGCTCTTGGATCGCTTCAACAAAAATGGGGCGGCGAAGGTCAACTCTCGCCGCAATCAATGATTACACCAGCGGCTGGCCGTTGCGCACGAAGGCCGGCTTGGTGACTTTCACGGTGACCTGCTTCTTGCGGATCTCCACCTGGGCCTGTTCGCCGATATCACGGGGCACCCGCGCCAGGGCAATGCTGTAACCCAGGGTGGGCGAGAAGGAGCCGGAGGTGATCACCCCTTCCCGTGTCTCGCCGCTCTCGCTGGTGAAAGTGACCGGCATGCCAGCACGCAGCACGCCTTTTTCTTCCATCACCAGACCCACCAGCTTGGGCTGGTTGCCGGCGGCCTTCTGGGCTTCCAGGGCGGCGCGGCCGATGAATTGGCGGGAGGTAGGCTCCCAGGCCAGGGTCCAGGCCATGTTGGCGGCAAGCGGAGAGATTGACTCGTCCATGTCCTGACCGTAAAGGTTCATGCCCGCTTCCAGGCGCAGGGTATCACGGGCACCCAGGCCGCAAGGGGCCACGCCGTTATCCAGCAGGGCCTGCCACAGATCGCACGCCTTCTCTTGGGGGACCACGATCTCGTAGCCATCTTCGCCGGTGTAGCCGGTGGTGGCGATGAAGAGATCCCCGGCCTGCACACCGAAGAAGGGCTTCATCCCTTCGACCGCCGCATTCTGATCGGGGGTGAACACCTTGGCCGCCTTGGCCTTGGCGTGGGGGCCCTGCACCGCGATCATGGCAAGCTCGGGGCGCTCGGTCACGCTCACGGCAAAGTCGATGGCGTGATGGCGGATCCAGGCCAGATCCTTCTCGCGGGTGGCGGAGTTCACCACCAGGCGGTAGAAGGTATCGGTCAGGAAGTAGGTGATGAGGTCATCGATGACGCCGCCTTCCGGATTGAGCATGCCGCTGTAGAGGGCCTTGCCGGGGACGGTGAGTTTGGCCACGTCGTTGGCCAGCAGGTGTTGCAGGAAGGCTTTGACCCGCTCGCCGGTCAAATCGACGATGGTCATGTGGGAGACATCGAACATGCCTGCATCGGTGCGCACCACATGGTGCTCTTCCAACTGGGAACCGTAGTTGATGGGCATCTCCCAACCGTGGAAGTCCACCATCTTGGCACCCGCTTCCAGGTGTTTCGGATGCAATACAGTAGTCTGGATCATCGCTGTGTTTCCTTAAGCGTTCGCGACAACACTCGCAATCCGCCCCGGCTCGTCGGGAACTACGGACCACAAGCTCTGTGCTCGTTCCCGCCCGGGCGGGCAGGAGTGATTCCTTGAACGGAGCGGATTATATGACAAGCGTGCCGGGGCACCGCTCAAAAAAAACTAATCCTCACCCGACTCACTGACACCAGACACTAAGGCAAAAACAGTGATAAAAACAGCCAAAACCGCGTTATTGCGGGATTTAATGTTGATTTTTACCGTCCCGTCACAATTTCCAGAAAAACGTTTCGCTTCTCGCCAACATTAAAGGCTGACACCCCGAAGGGGCATCTCGCCCTGTCAGATTAGTTTTTTTGTTAAAACCCCGGGGTAATATTAGATTTTTTCACCTTTGGCCAGGGTGGGCAGCTCCCCATCCAGCCCCATGGCGGCCCGGATCATGCCCTGCTTGAGGGTACCAAGACCGTCGACGGCGCGAAGCCCCACCCCGCGCACCAGCTTCTTGAGGGGGTTGCTGCCCGCAAACAGTCGCTTGAGCCCCTCCATGGCCGCCAGCATGCGCGCCGCCTCGCTCTTGCGCCAGCGCTCGTAGCCCCGCAGGTTGGCGAGCAGGCCGATGTCCGCGCCCTTGCCGTGATGAATGAGGATCTGCTCCGCCAGAGCGGCGGCATCCAGCAAGCCCAGATTAACCCCCTGCCCCGCCAGCGGGTGGATGGTGTGGGCCGCATCCCCCACCAGCACCAGGCGCTCGCGGGCAAAGTCGCGGGCGTAGCGGGCGGTCAGCGGAATGGCGCTGCGAGCCCCCTCCACCTTGCACAGCCCGAGGCGCCCATCAAAGGCGGCGGTGAGCTGGCGGTTGAAGCCGTCGTCATCCAGGGCGCAGAGCGCCTCGGCGCGGGCCGCGGGCACAGACCACACGATAGAGCAGAGGTCGGGCTGCCACAGGGGCAGGAAGGCGAGCGGCCCCTGGGGGGTGAAGATCTGGCGCGCCACCGCCTCATGGGGCTCGGCACAACGCACCGTCGCCACCAGGGCGTGATGACCGTAATCCCAGCTGGTGAGCGGGATATCGGCCTGACGGCGCACCCAGGAGTGGGCACCATCGGCGGCCACCACCAGCTTGGCCGAGAGGGCCTGGCCATCTTCCAGCAGCAGCAGGGCGCCCGCTGGCCCGCACTGCAGGCTGGTGGCCCGGGCCGGGGTCAGCATCTGGATATTGCTGGCCCCCGCGATGGCGTCCAGCAGCGCAAGCTGGATCACCCGGTTCTCGACGATGTGGCCAAGGGCCCCCTGACGCAGGCTGGCAGCATCGAAATCGATGTGGCCGAAACTGTCCTGCTCCCACACCTGCATCTTCTCGTAGGGCTGCAGGCGGCGCGCCACCATGCCGTCCCAGGCGCCGACCCCTTGCAGGATGTGCTGACTCGCGAGGCTCAGGGCACTGACCCTGTTGTCCGGCGTCTCACCGAGCGTTGCATCGGGCAGCCGGCCTTCCACGATGGCCACCTTGATCGCCCGGTTCTTGAGGGCGGCAGCGAGCCCCAGGCCCACCATGCCCCCCCCCACGATCACCACATCCACATCTTGCATCTGCATTCTCTTGTGTCCTTTCCGGGCGGGTCGCCAGGATCTGCGAGGCGACGCCCACAGGCGTGCCTCTTGCTCGAAATCGTCTTTGCCGCCGGGGCGACAGCGCTTATTGGTCGCACACCTCGCCCACGAATCCCAGGGTGCGGGAGGCGAGCGGTGCCTTGAGCCAGGGCACTCTGCCCATCAGGGAGAGCGCCAGATTGCGGCCCACCACCAGGGGAGCGTGATGGTTTGAGAAGAGCTGGGCCAGGGAGGACGTGAGCCAGACGGTCTGGGCCTGATCGTCACGCCGCTGCTGCCAGTAGCCGCTTAACACCTCAAAGCCGCCGATGTCTTCCCCCGCCGCGAGCGCACGGGCCAGGGTCCGGGTCAGCACGTCCAGATCCCGCATGCCGAGGTTGAACCCCTGACCGGCGATGGGGTGCAGCAGGTGGGCGGCGTTGCCCACCAGCACGGTGCGCTGGGCCAGCGGGTAGTCGGCCACCGTCAGCACCAGCGGATAGAGGTGGCGCACGCCTGTACGCTCGATGCGCCCGAGGCGCCAGCCAAAAGCCTGCTGCAGACGGGCGAGAAAGGCGGCGTCATCCAGTGCAAGCAACCCCTGTGCCTCGTCCCGCGGCACGCTCCACACCAGAGAAGAGAGGCCGTCCTGCATGGGCAGCAGGGCCAGCGGCCCTCCATCGGTGAAGCGCTCGAAGGCCCGCCCAGCGGGATCCTCGGCGGTCTTGACGGTGGCGATGATGGCGCTCTGGCCATAATCGTGGCGACTGACCGGCATCTTGAAATGCTGGCGCACGAAGGAGTGGCCCCCGTCGGCCGCCACCAGCAGCCGGGTGCGGTAGCGCGCGCCACCCTCCAGGGCGAGCGTCACTCCCGCCTCATCGGGGTCGATGGCCTCAAGCCTGGCCGGGCACAACATACGGATCTGCGGGCTGGCGGCGATCGCCTCTTGCAGCACGATGCCCGCCGCCGACAGCTCGATCACCTGACCGAGGGCGGGCAGGCCATACTCTGCCGCCGACAGCCGGGTCTGGCCGCAGTGGCCCCGATCCGACACATGGATATGGGTGATGGGGGAGCAGTGGGGCGCCAGGTGCGGCCAGAGGCCGTGACGGGCCAGCGCCTCGCAGGTACCGGCGGAAAGCGCGATGGCACGGGCATCGAAACCGGGATGAGCATTGAGCTCGGGCGCACTCGCCTCCAGCAGCAGGATCTGCAGGGGGGCACCATCCTGTCCTTTCAGGGCGGCAAGGGAGAGGGCCAGCACGGCACCGCTCATACCACCGCCGACGATAGCCACGTCGACGTGAACCAGATCAGATTGAGACATGAGAAGAGGGCATAGGCGAAAAAACGTGGGCCAATCCTACCACAAAGGTGGCGGACGGGATGCGAAGCCACGGGCAAAAAACCGCTTTGGCACCATGGGTTAGCAGAGTGCCTCCCCTGCTCTCGCCCCTTGTAAAACAGAAAGAGCGCCGTGATGCGCTCTTTCATTGACCCGGTGGGAGGGCAGATCAGTGCAGGGTCGGCGGCGTGCTCGGTGCGACCGGGCGCTTGCCAAACTCCTCGAACGCCATCATGACCCCGAGGCGCACGTGTTCGTAGAGCACCAGGAAGGAGGCTTCGTTCTCTTCATCTTCCTGATCGAACTCGGCAGAGACCTGGGTGATGCTGGCGATGTCCTGAATCATCTCCTGCAGCTCTTCGGATGCCTTGGAGAGCTCCTGTTGGACCACGCCAAAGCCGGCCAGGAAGGCCTGGGACCAGTCCACCAGCGAGTCGATGCGCTCATCGAGCGGCGCCTCGTCGCTTGGCAGCAGCAGCTCGACGCCCTTTTGTGCCATCAGGCTCTCGATCACCTCGTGATAGAGGTCGGTCATCACCTGGCGCACCGGTGCCGGCAGGCCGAAACCGTCGTTGATCAGATCATTGAAATGGGGCTGCCAGCTTTTGTCGTCCAGGGCCACGCCACCGCACACCAGGCCGCAGATCACGCCATGGGCCTCGACGGCCGTCGCCATGAGGTCGTGCTGTGCCATCAGGTCCGCCACGGCGGCGTATTTCAGGGGGTTTGTTTTGCTCATCTAGGATCCGCTCAAAGTTCAGGCAAATATGCAGAATTTATGGCCGAGATCCTAGCATTCTCCCCCTGCCAGAGCCAGCAAGGCCTTGAAACTTCTGCATCTGCGCTATATAGTCCCGCCCAGTTGTCCACGTGGATAAAGGCGGAAATCAGCCCCGCCGTATTGAGGAAGGCATGAGCATAGAGGCCGTAGAAATCGTCATTCTGGGACGTCCCTACAAGGTGTCCTGTCCCCTGGGACAACAAGATGCCCTGCGCCAGGCCGCCGACCAGCTGACCGACAAGCTCATCGAGCTTCGTCAACGTTCCAAGGTCTCCAGCAACGAACAGCTGGCCGTCATGGCAGCGCTCAATTTCTGTCATGAGCTCTGCCTTGAAAAAGAGAAAAACCACCAATACTCTGAGACCATGGACAAGCGGATCAAGATGCTGCAACGCACCATCGAAGCCGCCTTGATCGAGCACGGACAATACGGTGAATCCAGCGAAGAGGCGCAACAGCCCTAATCGCACCGAGTTTTGAAATTCCCTGGAGTGTTTGTCAGCCGGTTCAAGTCCCCGAGCCGATATTCATACCAAACAGGGGGTCTGCCTTCTGGCTATTGAGCATGCTCGGCCCGACCGAGAAGCCTGCGGCCAGATTAGATCTCCGCCTTGAACCGACGGTTCAAGGGCCCAAACCGGCAACGGCATCTCCGGGGTACCTACCCAAAAAAGCCCGTCATCACGACGGGCTTTTTCTTTGCCTGCGCGGCAACCCCCTTCCACTCCCCTGCGGCGTCTCGCCACGCGGCAGGAGGCAGTAAAAAGCCCGCCAACGGAGCGGGCTCTTGGCAGTGTCAGACGGCCATCTGCTCGTGGGGCGCGCCGTGGTGGCGCAGCCATACAAAGCTCAAGGCCACGATCAGCACCATCACCGTCATGATGGCCCCCAGGGTCACCTGCCCCGTCATCGGGAAGCTGGCGGCCAGCAGGGTTACCACGCCAGCCCCCAGATTCTGCATGCCCCCGAGCACGGCTCCCGCGGTGCCAGCCTGGCCCGGGAAGGGCTCGATGGCACAGGAGGTGGCGGTCGGATAGAGAATGCCGCTGCCAATGAAGTAGACCGCAGCCCCGCCCACGAGGGAGGCAGCGCTCACCATACCGAGCAGCCCGGGTACCAGGATGATGAGCGACCCCAGGGCCAGGAAGGCGATGCCAAGGCGCATCAGCTTGCCCTGGCTCAGGCGAAAACTCAATCTGGCGGAGAGCCAGGCGCCGAACAGATAACCGGGCAGCGGCAGCACGAACAGCACGCTGACGGTGCGGGCACTCAGCTTGAGCACGTCCCCCAGCAACACCCCGGCCGCCGCCTCGAACACCGCGAGGCCGGCAAAGGTGGCCATCAGACAGAGCAGGTTGCCCTGAAAGCGCGGGTTGCCGAGCACATGACGATAGGCGGCGCCCACCCGCAGCGAATGCTGGCGGGCGGATGCTGGCAGCGTCTCCCCAAACCAGGCCAGCAGCGCCAGGGTGGTCAGGGCACCAAAACCGAACAGGAACCAGTAGCCGGCACGCCAGTTGAACAGCTCGGTGAGCCAGCCGCCCAGCACAGGTGCCAGCAGAGGGGAGAAGATGACCCCCATGCTCACCAGGCTGTTGGCACGGTTGAGCTCGGCGCCACTGTAACGGTCGCGCATCACGGTCCGGCTCATGGCGCCCCCTGCCCCGGTGCCCAGCCCCTGGATCAGGCTGCCCGCCAGCAAGGCGGTGAAGCTCGGGATCAGCTGGATGGTGAGGGTGCCGACCAGGAAGATCATCATGCCGATGATGAGCACAGGGCGACGACCGATGCGATCCGACAAGGGGCCATAAACGAACTGGGAGAGGCCGTAGGGAATGAGGTAGCAGGCCATCACCGCCTGCAGTTGGCCGGAGGCCACATGGAAGTCCCCCGCCATCATGGGAATGGAGGGCACATAAAGGGTCTGGGTCATCTGACCCACGGCGACCATCAGAATGGTCAGGAAAAACAGGGGATAGAAGCTGTGCCGATACATACTGTCGTCCGAAAAAAATCAAAAAGCCGCCACCCTCCGGGCAGGGATCTGCAGGAGGTGTCTGACAAAGGTCGTTGAAGAGGAACAAGGCGGAGGACCCGCACCCGCCAGCAGCAGGACGCTCTCTGGCTTGCGACAATCTTAGTGATTCATATCACAAAAAACGAACGAAACTTTATAATCTGCTTACCCAAGTTTTTCTAATGCGACGGGGCCCAAGGCCCCGTCACTGTCATCTCATCATGGGGGAAGGGTTCATCCTGTCCCCTCTTTACCCCACTCTTCTCACCTCGGCCGACGCGCCTTCGAACATGGGGGTACCCGCCTCCCCCAGTCTCAGACAACGAGGAGCAACCTTGCCGGCCAGCCCCTCGTCATGGGTCACCAGCAGCAGGGCGCAGCCTATCTCCCCCAGTTCCTCCAGCAGACAGGCGATGGTCTGTTGCTGGCTCAGGGGATCGAGCCGGGACGTGGGCTCATCGGCGAACAGCAGCACGGGGCGCAGCAACAGGGCCCGGATAAGCGACAGCCGCTGCAGCTCCCCTCCCGAGACCTGGTTTGGCAGGCGCGTCAGCAGCCGTTCATCCAGCCCCAACCGGGCCAGATAGTCGACAAGCCGATGGCGGGGCAGCCTGTGCAGACGCAGCACATCATCGAACTGGGTGGCGAGGCGTACCCGGCTGGCAAAGGCCTGCACCGGATCCTGATAGAGCTTCTGCCAGCGGCAGGGGGCTATCCCTTCCCGGCGCAGTACCTCCCCTTGCAGGGGGCGTTGCAGCCCCAGCAGCACGTTGCCGAGGGTGCTCTTGCCCGCGCCGCTCGGCGCCATGATGGCCATTCGCTCCCCTTGCGCCAGGGCAAGGTCGAGCCCCGTGAACAGGGGCTGATCCCCATATCCCATGGCAAGCTCCTTCCCGCGGATGAGCCAGTCACCGGTGGGAGGGACGGCCGCCTCGGGCCAGGCGGAGGGCTCCGCCGCCAGCAGGGCCCGGGTATAGGCATGGGATGGCGTGTGCAGCACACGCTCGGCGGGCCCCTGCTCCACGATCTCTCCTCCCTTGACCACCAGCACCCAGCCCCCCAATGCGCGAGCCAGGGAGAGATCATGGGTGATGGTCAGCAGATGGCGTCCACGGGCCAGGTAGCCCAGCAACAAGACACCCAGCCTGACTGCGGCCCGGCTGTCGAGCCCCTTGGTGGGCTCGTCGGCCACCAGCAGACGGGCCTCCCCCAGGGTGGCGGCGGCAAAGGCCGCACGCTGGGCCATGCCTCCCGAGAGCTGGTGTACAAAGGCGCCCTCCCGCCCGGCCAGTCCAAGCCGCTCGAGGGCGGCGCGGGCCCGCGATCGGGCCTCCTTGCCCCCTGGCAGCCACCCTTCCTCCACCTGGGCAAGCAACCCCATGGTGGGATCCAGCGCCAGCACCGGTTCCTGGGGCAGCATCGCCAGCTCGCGCCCCCAGAGAGTACGCAGGCGAGGCGTGTCGGCCAGGTTGTGATGGCGGCCACCCGACACCATCTCGCCCCGGCCTGCCAGGGGGGCTGGCAACGTCCCCATCAGGGCATGAGCCAACAGGGATTTGCCCGAGCCGCTCTCCCCGATCAGGGTCAGGGCGGTGCCGGGATGAATGGTGAAATCCAGCGCCTGCAACAGGGTTTTCTGGCCATCATCGACCTGCAACCCCTTGATATGAATGGCCGTCATGAGGTGGCTCCTTGTGAAGATGGCATGTCAAGGCCGCGCGTCTGATGAAGCAGCACCAGGGCCAGCAACATCAGCCCCATGACAAGAATGGGGGCCAGTAGCAGACGGGGAGCCTCCTGATAGTGGGGCAGTGCCTCCGTCATCATCAGGCCCAGCTCCGGCGTGGGCGGCTGAATGCCCACTCCGACAAAGCCCAGGGTAGAGAGGGTTAGAATGGCACCCGCTAGGCCGAAGGCCATCATGGTGAGCAACTGGGGGGCGAGCTCGGGCCAGAGATGGCGCCGCACCACATGGGCATGGCCGAATCCCAGCAGACGGGACGCCTCCACCTGGGGTGAGGCGAGCAGCCCCCGGCTGCGGGCACGCACCACCCGGTAATACTCCACCCACTGGGCCATGGCCAACCCGAGATAGAGGATGGCAAAGCCACCCTGGGCCATGGCGGAGAAGAGCAGCACCAGCAACAGGCCTGGCAGGGCCAGCACGCCGTCGGCCAGGCTGCGCAGCAGACCGTCGACCCAGCCGCCGCGCCAGGCCGAGAGCCAGCCCAGCAATGACCCCAGCAGCGCCGCCGTGATGACGCACAGCAGTCCCAGCAGCAGGGAGAGCCGGGTCGCCGCCGCGAGGCGCGCCATCAGGCTGCGCCCCATCTGATCCCGCCCGAGGGGCTCCTGCCAGGAGGGATCAGCCAGAAACTGTGCCAGATCCTGAGCCGCCGGATCGGGCCAGAGCACGGGGCCCAGCAGGGCAAACAGCACCACCAGCAGGAGCAGGCCCAGCCCCGTTTTGACAGACAACGACATGATCAGGACTCCTTGGGACCACGGGGGTCAATGGCAAGACAAAGCAGGTCGGTGAGGGTATTGAGCAGCACGAAGAGCACCGCCAGCACCAGCACGGTCCCCTGAACCATGGGGATGTCGCGCCAGAAGATGGCGTGCACCAGCGCATGGCCGATCCCGGGCCAGGCAAACAGGCTCTCGACCACCACGACCCCCTCGATGAGCAGCACCAGCTGCACGCTGGTGTAGGCGATGATGCTGACCCCGGTGTTGCGCAGACCGTGGCGCCAGAAAACCCGGGCCGGCGAAAGCCCCTTGGTGAGGGCAAATCGGTAATAACCGGACTGCACCACGGTGAGCACGCTTTCACGCACCACCCGGGAGAGCACGCCGGAGAGCCCCAATCCCAGGGTCAGGGCGGGCAGCAGCAGGTTGCTCCCCTCCCCGTGCCCTGCCGCACTGACCCAGCCCAGCTCCACCGAGAGCATCACCATGAGCACCAGGCCGAGCAAGAAGGGGGGCAACGCACGCATCAGCACGCTCCAGCCCAGGGTCAGGCGATCACACCATCCCCCCGGGCGCAGCGCACTCAGGCTGCCAAGCGGCAGCGCCACCACCAGCGCCAGCACCACGGAGGCGCTCGCGAGCGTCAGGGTGGCGCCCAGGTGATGACCCACGTCGGTGGCGACCGGTGCGCCCGTCACCAGGGAGCTGCCGAGATCCCCTTGCAGCAAGGCCCACAGCCAGTCGCCAAAACGGGCAAGGGCCGAGCCGGCCAGCCCCAGCTCGCTGCGCACCGCGTTGGCCGCCTCGGCGGTGACATAGTCATAGCCATAACGACCCGCCGCGATGCGAAAGGCGATGTCTCCGGGCAGGGACTGCACCATCAGAAAACAGAGTCCGGCCACCAACAGGGCAACCACCAGCGCCTGCACCAGACGCTGACCCAGTATCCCCATGACGCGAGACAAGGGTGTCGCTGTCATCGTGCGCTCCATGTCAACTTGTCCAGGCCATAGCTGCGCTCCTGGGGATCGAGTTCAAACCCCTCCAGCCCCCGACTGACCGCCGCGCTCTGGCGGTACCAGGCGATGGGCAGGAGCGGCAACTCCTGTTGCAGTGTCGTGGCTATCTCCCGGCGAGCCGCGGCGGCGTCTGTGGGCGACAAGGCTTGCGTGGCAAGACGGGTCAGTGTTTGCGTCATGGCCGGGGAGTGCCAGTTCATCACCCCCCAGTCCGCACCGGCAGGGGCCAAGTCCCCCAGCAAAGTGACCAGGGGATCCGGTACCAGGGCATAATTGCGGGCGTAGAGACCAAGCTGGAGGGAGCCGTCCTGATGGCCCGCCGGTATCTCGCTCGAATTGCCCACCGCCACCTTGAGATCCACCCCCACCGCCTTCCACTGCGCCTGCAGTGCCGTGGCGAGAAGCGGCAGCTCCGGACGGTCAGGGAAGGTACGCAAGGTCAGGGCGAAGCGCTCTTCCCCCTTGCGCAGCACACCGTCCTCTCCCAGCTGCCAGCCTGCAGCCGCGAAGGCCGCCCGGGCCGCCTTGACGTCATAGGCAAGCGGCGTCAACCCGAGCTGGTGCCACTCCCCCAGAGTGGGGGGAAAGAGCTGGGTTGCCGCCATCTCGGGATCCCGCAGCAAGGCGGCTGCCATACCACGACGATCGATGGCGAGACTCAGGGCACGGCGCACCACCGGATCGCTCAGACGGGGATCGGCGCCATTGAGCTTGAGCTGGATGGTCCGTGGCAGGGTGACCGAGGCGATGGAGACCCGTGACGCCTGCTGCAAGCGGCGGATGCTGACCGGATCCAGCCCCCAGACGATGTCGGCCTGACCGCTCTCGGCCATCAGGGTGCGGCTCTCTGCACGCCCCACCGTCAGGTAGCTGACCACCTCGATTGCGGGCCTGGCCCCCTGCCAGCCGTCGAAACGCACAGTCTCTATCCGCTGGGGTTGTTGCAGGCGGGTGATGCGGTAGGGGCCAGAGCCTATCACCTGGGTTACCTCGCCCTTGGCATCGTAGGCGGCCTTCGCCAGGATCTGGGTGCTGGGGTGGGCCAGCACGGCGGGCAGGGAGGCGAAGGGTTCGCTCAGGGTGACCTTCAAGACGCCATCGCCAGCCTCGATGGACGCAATGGGAGCGCTGGTCATCACGCCGGGCTTGCGCCAGGCCTGTTGCAGGGCAAAAGCGGCCTGCTCGGCGCTCACCTCGCTGCCATCGTGAAAACGGGCCCCGGGGCGCAACGTGAATCGCCACTGCAGACCGTCATCGCTACGCGACCACTCACTGGCAAGCCCGGGTTGCAGATTGCCTTTCCCATCGACATCCACCAGGGTCTCCGCCACCTGCATGCGAGTAAAGAAGACCCCGTTGCTGGCGGGGTCGACACTGTGGATCTCCCAGGGCCCCACCATGGCAAGCGGTTTGCCGTCGGCTGCAGTCGTTCCTGCCATCAGAGCCAGGGCGAACCACCCGGCTGCGGTGCATTTTTTTGTCATCCTTTCCATCCAAGCTTCATGTTCATCAACCAAAGAAATGGCGTTATAACATAACAATTAATCAGGAAGAATGACTTTTGATTTTTGATAAATGGCTTATTTGAAAGACAAAAAACGACTGCGATGCAGATCGTCAAACAACGGGGAGTCAAAGGGGAATAAAAAAGATGGCCCGTCAGGGCCATCATGATGGTGTCAGCGAGTCACCATCTGCTGCGCCCGCTTGACCTGATCCTCGGGGCTCTCATTGCGCGGTGGAATGGTGATGCCCTTCTGGCAGGCGGGCCTGGCTTCCATGCGTGCCATCCAGGCCTGCAAATGCACCAACCCCTCGATGGAGATACCACTCCAGTCGTGGATGCGCACCCAGGGCCAGGTAGCGATGTCGGCGATGCTGTACTCGTCCGCAAGATACTCATGGTGTGCCAGATGACCGTCGAGCACCTCGAACAGGCGTCGCCCTTCCTTCTGGTAACGCTCGATGGCGGCCGGGATCTTCTCGGGGAAATAGCGATAGAAGACGTTGGCCTGCCCCATCATGGGACCGACGCCCCCCATCTGGAACATCAGCCACTGGATGGCCCGGGAGCGACGCTTGGGATCCTGCGGCAGCAACTTGCCGGTTTTTTCCGCCAGATAGATAAGGATGGCGCCGGACTCGAACACCGCAAAGTCACCATTGTCCCGATCGACGATGGCCGGGATGCGGCCATTGGGGTTGATGGCCAGGAACTCGGGCTTCTTCTGCTCCATGGTCACGAAATCAAGGGGAATGACCTTGTAGGGCAGCCCCAGCTCTTCGAGGGCGATCGACACCTTGAACCCGTTGGGCGTGGCGGCAGTGTACAACTCTATCATCTTCGACTCCTTGAACGTTCAGGGGAAAGGATCAGGCCTGGGCGCTGGACCGGGCACTCACCCGGTCATGCCAGTCCTGCAAACGGGGCTGTTCGGGGGTGATACGCAGGCCGACCACCTTGCCAAAATCAATGGTACAGAGGGCAAGAATGTCGGCGATGGTGAAGCGCTCCCCCGCAATATAGGGCACCTCGGCAAGACGGGCATCAAGCTTGTCAAACCAGATCTGAGCCTGTTGCTTGCACTCCTCCCCCCATTCGGGGAAGACCCGCTCCCGGTCTTTGTAAAAACCGGTGATATGACGAAACGCCATACCGGTCGGCAGCCAGAGGTTGAACTCGATGAAGCGACTCCACATCTCTATGGTGGCGCGCTCCAGCGCGGTGCTGCCAAACAGGTTCGGTTCGGGGTGAAGCTCTTCAAAATAGCGACAGATGGCCAGGGTTTCACTCAGACAGGTTCCGTCATCGAGTTCCAGCACAGGAATGCGCCCGGCCGGGTTCTTGGTCAAAAAAGCGGGCGCCAGGTTTTCCCCCGCCCCCAGATCGACCTGCTGATATTCCATCTCGATCCCCTTCTCCGCCAGAAACATTCTGACCCGACGGGCATTGGGGGCTCGTCTCAGCTCATAAACCTTCATGTCACCTCCGTCGACGAACACACGGTGAGCCGCTGCACAGGCCATAGCAAAGCGGCACAATGTCGGTCAGTTATGACAAATATTGTGCCGCTTGAACAGCCCGCATCGAGGGTGAGATGATTAGCTGCTCAGTACCCCTGGTTGGCGCTGGCGCAGCAAGATAAGACGGGAAAGCAGCGGGAAATAGGATTCAAACTTGCTTTGCAGCACCAGGCTGCAGGCAGGATCCGCCAGTTCGGCCTCATCCAGCAGAATACCGTTGGAGACAAAATAAAAATGCGGATCCCGGACATCCGGCCCCTGTGGAGCATGTTCATACTGTCGATGCACCAACAGGGGAAGCACCGGCAATCCCAGTGCACTGCCTCCTGCTGGCCAGAGCGGAACAGGCCAAGCAGCCCCCTCTTCTTCCAGCAGCAGTATCGCCGCTTCGTCCTTCGACGGTTGCCACTGCTGGGGCTGCGCCACCCGGACCTCGGTGACATAATCGCTCTCTTCGCTGGCGGCACGCAGTGCGGCCAACACACCCAGAGTCGTCCGCGACGACGGTTTCTGACTGACTAATGACAGATTCATGGCTCATATCCCTATGCTCACCACAGCCTGTTATCCGGCTGTCGCGATAAGACTAGTTGATTACAGGTCTTTATTGGAGCCGTCAGATCTGTCAGTCACCACCCTGACCGAATGAGGGCATAGCAGTTGCTATTCCCGAATATCTTGGTAAGATATCGCGTCCTTTTATCCCCCGTTCTTTAACATCCAGTGGTGAACCTATGCATCCGATGCTGAATATCGCCGTGCGCGCTGCGCGCAACGCCGGTCAAGTAGTAGTAAAAGCCTTTTCTCAACCCGAGAACATCGAGGTTATCCAGAAAGGCAGCAATGACTTCGTGACCAACGTTGACCGTGACGCCGAAGCGGCCATCATTCACACCATCAAAAAATCTTACCCGGAACACAGCATCGTTGCTGAAGAGTCTGGCGAGATTGCCGGTACCAATCCGGACTACCAATGGATCATCGACCCACTGGATGGCACGACCAACCTGGTCAAAGGCATTCCGCACTTTGCCGTTTCCATCGCTCTGCGCGTCAAGGGCAAGACCGAACAAGCCGTTGTCTACGATCCCATCCGTGACGAGCTGTTCACTGCCACCCGCGGCAGCGGCGCCCAGCTGAACGGCTACCGCATCCGTGTCGGCAAGGCCAAAGAGCTCTCCGGCACCATCCTGGCCACCGGGTTCCCGTTCAAGCAGAAGCACCACATCGAACCCTACCTGAAGATGTTCCAGAGCATGTTCATCGAGTGTGCAGACATCCGTCGTGCTGGCTCCGCCGCGCTGGATCTCGCCTATGTGGCCGCTGGCCGCGTCGACGGTTTCTGGGAAATCGGCCTGAAACCCTGGGACACCGCCGCCGGTGAGCTGCTGGCCAAAGAAGCCGGCGCCATCGTCACCGACTTCATCGGTGGTCACAACTACGAAAACTCCGGCAACATCGTGGTAGCCAACCCCCGCGTGCTGAAAGAGATGCTCGGCAAGATCCGTGAAAACCTGCCGGAATCCCTGGCCAAGTAATCCCGGATACCCGCGAAAAAAATGCCAGTCGGTTCGCCGACTGGCATTTTTTATTCCTGACTACAGCGAAAATACCGCCCCTCTCGATGACTCAAGTGGATCAGATAGTGCCGTTGCGTCCCATGTTGATCACCACCCGACGGTTCTTGGCTCGGCCAGCTTCCGTTTCGTTGGAGGCCACGTGCTGTTTCTCACCGTGCCCTTCCACCGAGATCTTGCCCTCCTCGATGCCGAGATCCACAAACACCTGCTTGATGGCATCCGCCCGCTTCTCGGAGAGCTTCTGGTTTGGCCAGCGGCCGCCATAGCTGTCGCTGTAGGCGTCGATCACCACCACATCGATGCTCTTGTCTGCCTTCACATAATCACCGATCATCGCCAGCCGCCGCTTGGAGGCCGGTGACAACTGATCGCTGTTCTTGTCATAGGAGAGCACGCTGAAGGCGATGTCGTTGAAGCTGTAGGGCAGCAAGCCACTCAGGCAGTCCATGAACGCCTGGTACTTGACCCTGAAATTGACCGACGAGAGCGATACCCGCACCGGCCTGTCCTGACGATACCAGTCGCGATACTGGAAAGTCGGCATACGCCCTCCTTCCAGCTCGTCCAGCATGGTCCAGGCGGTCTGCCCCGCCACCAGGCCGTCAAACTGCTGATAGAACTGCAACTGGCTGATCTGACGCCCGGCCACCCCGGGACGCCAGCTGGGGGGCATGATCCCGAGGCTCACTGTCTGGGTACGCGCCTGGGGTCGCTGCCCCTTGAGCTCGAAATCCAGATTGATCTTGCGCCCGGCCCGGCTGACAAAGGCCCCGGTTCCCCAGCGGGGAATAGGATGCTCCAGCCTGCACTCCACCTGGGTATCAGAGGTCAGGCGCCAGACGGATTGATCCAGACCGGCGCCAAATTCGGTCACGCCCGCCTGCAACTGCATACTCACTGATATGCTGATCAACCCCAACACCCAAGCATTCAACGGCTTGTCCTCCACACTATCTCGAATTATCTATCGGCAGCGGCAGGACAAGCTTTAGGTCAAAACGCTCAGTGGGGGGAAGAAGGGGCCATCAGCTTGAAGCTGGCGATGCGTCCCGCCAGATCCCGGGCCAGGGCATCCAGTTCGGCACTGTGTTGTTGCAGGGTATGGGAGTGCTGGCGATGGGCCTCATACACGTCACGGATGGTCATCACGTTTTGCTGGATGTCGTCGGTCACGTAACGCTGCTCCTCGGTGGCGGTGGCCACCTGGGCCGTCATGTCGCTCACCTTGCGCACCTCGTTGACGATGTCGGTCAGCTCGCTCCCCGCCCGTTTGGCCTCCGTCACGCTAAGGCCGGCCTGTTCGGTGCCCGTGTGCATGGCAGCCACCGCCTCGTTGGCCCCCTGGCGCAAGCGGCCCAGCATCCGCTCTATGTCGTCCGCCGCCTGCTGGGTACGGGAGGCAAGCGCTCTCACCTCGTCGGCCACTACCGCAAAGCCGCGCCCGGATTCACCGGCACGGGCCGCCTCGATGGCGGCATTGAGGGCCAGCAGGTTGGTTCTGTCCGAGATCTGCTTGATGAGGTTGAGCGCTTCGCCCACCGACTCGGTATCCCGATGCAGGCTGTCCACCAGTTGCTGGGTATCACTCAGGGTACCCGCCACCTGCTGGATGGTGTGGATGGTCTGATCCACCTCCTTGTCACCCTGCTTCGCCCGGCCGATGGCCTGCTGGGTCGCCTGGGAGGTCTGGGTTGCGTTACGGGCAATCTCCGCGACAGTCGATGCCATCTCGGTGGCGGCAGTCGCCACCAGATCCACCTGCCCGCATCCCCTGACTACGCCGGCATTCACCTCGGCAATGACCTCGGCCGAGCTGGCGGCGCTGCGTATCAGCACGTCACAGGAGTGGCGCACAGCCAGCAGCAAACTCTCCAGGTGCCCGAGGAAATGATTCAGATCCCGCGCCAGGGCCCCCAGCTCATCCCCGGATCGCCAGTCGACCCGCACGGTCAGGTCGTTCTCCTGCACCAGGCGCTTGAAGGTCTGGTGCAGGGCCATGAAGCCCAGATGCAGATCCCGCACCACCCGCCAGCAGACGAAGGTGGTCAGGACGATGCACAGCAACACGCCAGCCGCCCCCCACCAGAAGTCACTGGCACTCCCGACCCGCATCTGTTCAACCCGCTCGAAGAGCTGTTGATAAAGGCTGTCTTCTATCTCCTTGAGCAGGCCTATCTTGTCGGTACTCAAGGCAAACCAGGCCTCCGCATCAACACCAAAACCGCCGCTTGCCGCCTTGTCCAGGGCCAGTTTCTCCATGGCGGCCACCTTGGCCACCACGGGTGAGGCGAGGCTGTCGTTCAGCAACTGACGCTGGGCGGGACTCGCCACCGCCTGGAAACGTTCGAGATAGGTATTCTGGGCCGCCAGCAGGGAGATGAACTGCTGCAACAGCGCTGGCGTGAAGCTGTCACGGCCAAAGACGTTGCTGAGCGTCGCCCGCTCCAGCCCCGCACGCTCCTTGCTCTGCAGGAAGGCGGCATAGGCATTGGTCTGCAGGGCGATGGTGGCATCCATGCTGTCGACGCTTATCTTGTCCACCACCGCCAGCAAAGCGGTCACGAGGCGAGTATAGAAGCCGACCTGTTCCGCCACCTCGACCCCCAGGGCGCTGACCCGCTCACGCATGGCGGTGAGTCCCGCCACTCCCTGCTGCACCTCCGTCAGCGCCAGCAAGGCAGGATCCTGATGAAAACGCTGCAACAGGCTGTCCACCACCTTGCGCTGGGCAGGCAGCGCATCGCGAAACTTGTTGCCGCCAGAGCCGAGGAAGCCGGCCGACATGCCGCGCTCCTTTTGCAGCTCATGGGCCAGCTGCGCCGCCTCCTTCACCACCGCCAGCGCGACCAGGGCGCCGCTCATCTCCTGTTCGACCCGATAACGTTCATAGACGTACCGGCCGGAGAAAAACAGCAGGGCCAACAGCGGCAGACAGACCACCAACATCATCTTGTGTGCCAATCCCAGCTTCTTCATCGTCCTCTCCCTCCATGGTTGACGTCGCCCATTATAAGCACAGGTGTTTCAAAATGGTCCTCTTGCCGTCCCATGGCGGCAGATAAGGGACAAGGGCCCGCTTTTTTGCCATAATGCCGCCTCCTTTCACGCCGACCGAGATACCATGACCGACGCCGTTCACACCCTCAAGGGCCGTTTTCGCGGCTTTTACCCCGTCGTCATCGATGTTGAAACCGCCGGATTCAATGCCAAGACCGATGCCCTGCTGGAAATAGCCGCCCACACCCTCAAGATGGATGAGCAGGGCTGGCTCGTCCCTGACCAGATCTTCCATTTTCATGTCCAGCCCTTTGAGGGCGCCAATCTGGAGAAAGCGGCGCTGGAGTTCACCGGCATCGACCCTTTCAACCCGCTGCGGGGCGCGGTGGACGAGAAGGAAGCACTCACCGAGATCTTCAAGGGGGTGCGCAAGGGCATGAAGGAGCAGGATTGTGGTCGCGCCATCATAGTGGCCCACAACGCCACCTTCGACCACGGCTTCGTAATGGCCGCCGCCGAGCGGGCCGGCCTCAAGCGCAATCCGTTCCACCCCTTCGCCACCTTCGACACCGCCGCCCTCTCGGGTCTTGCCCTGGGACAGACGGTGCTGGCCAAGGCCTGTCAGAGCGCCAATATCCCCTTTGACAACAAAGAGGCCCACTCGGCCCTCTACGACACCGAGCGCACCACAGAGCTCTTCTGCCACATCGTCAATCGCTGGAAGAGCCTGGGAGGCTGGCCTCTGGCCAACCCGGATGAAACGACGGACACCGAAGACGAGGGCTGAACACTCCCAGCCCCTGCCCAGACAGGCTGCCCATGGCAGCCTGTCTGCATGAGGGGACCTGTCTGGGCAACGAAGAAGGGCCATTTTCCCGGTTCCCGTTCACCGCCAGCAGAAGATGCGTCCCTTGGCCGGGATCTGCCGATTTTTTTCTCGACATTTAGCCTGTTTTTCGCAAACTAGCTGGCTTTCACACGACTGACAGCAACACAATCCATAAGGAAATCAAATGAATCCTGTTGTTATCGCGGTGGCGCTGATGCTGGTGCTCAGCCTGCTGCGGATCAATGTGGTGGTCTCCCTCGCCATCGGTGCCATCGTGGGTGGCCTGCTCGGCGGACTCTCCCTCGAGCAGACCCTCAGCACCTTCACCGGCGGCCTGGGCGGCGGTGCAGAAATCGCCCTCTCCTACGCCATGCTGGGGGCTTTCGCGGTGGCCATCTCCCGCTCCGGCATCACCGATCTGCTGGCCCGCAAGGTCATCAACCAGCTCGGCAAGGATGCCAGCAGCACCCGCATTCTCTGGGTCAAGAGCCTGCTGCTCACCTCGGTGCTCGCGGTCTCCATCTCCTCCCAGAACCTGATCCCGGTGCACATCGCCTTCATTCCCATCCTGATCCCGCCGCTGCTGCATGTCATGGCCCAGATGCAGATCGACCGCCGTCAGGTGGCCTGCGTCATCACCTTCGGCCTGACCGCTACCTACATGCTGCTGCCGGTGGGCTTTGGCGGCATCTTCCTGAACAACATCCTGGCCAAGAATCTCGTCGACAACGGCGTACCGGTGGAATTCAGCCAGTTGCCCCTGGCGATGGCCATCCCGGTATTCGGCATGTTCCTCGGCCTGCTCATCGCCGTCTTCTTCAGCTACCGCAAGCCGCGTCAGTATGATCTGGAGAAGATCCTGGCCGCCGAACCCGAGACGGTCGAGCTCAATCTCAACCACATCTGGGTCGCCCTGCTGGCCATCGCCGTGGCACTCGGTCTGCAACTGATGACCAACAGCATCGTGCTGGGGGCGCTCGCAGGCTTCATCATCTTCACCTGCGGCGGCGTCATCAAATTCCGCGAGAGCCAGGATGCCTTCACCCAGGGTGTGCGCATGATGTCCCTCATCGGCTTTATAATGATCTCGGCCGCAGGCTTCGCCGCCGTCATGAAGGAGACCCACGGGGTGGAGAGTCTGGTGCAGTCCGTCTCCAGCATGATGGCAGGTCACAAGGGATTGGCGGCCTTCCTGATGCTGCTGGTGGGCCTGCTCATCACCATGGGGATCGGCTCCTCCTTCTCCACCGTGCCCATCATCGCCACCATCTATGTGCCCCTGTGCATCCACCTCGGCTTCTCGCCCATGGCGACCATCGCCCTGGTGGGTACCGCGGGCGCGCTGGGGGACGCGGGTTCCCCCGCCTCCGACTCGACGCTCGGCCCCACATCGGGCCTCAATGCCGACGGTCAGCACGACCACATCTGGGACAGCGTGGTGCCAACCTTCATCCACTACAACATCCCCCTGGTGATCTTCGGCTGGATTGCCGCCATGGTGCTCTGAGTCCATCCCGAGCAGACAGACAAAAGGCGACCCCGGGGTCGCCTTTCTTGTCTTGCACATGCCTCAGATGGCCGGTTGCAGCCCCCGCCTGCCGGCCAGGGCGCAGAGACAGGCAACCAGGGCCAACCCCATGCCGGCTGCTCCCACCCCGAGCCAGTGTCCCTGTTGCCAGACCAGCATCCCCAGGCTGGAGCCGAGGGTTCCCCCCAGGAACATGCCGGTCATGAAGAGGGTATTGATGCGCCCCCTGGCCTCAGGTCTCAGACCATAGATGCGCTGCTGATGGGCGATGAGTGCGCTCTGCACTCCGAGATCCAGCAAGATGACCCCGCACGCCAGCCCGGCCAGAGAGAGCCACAGCTCGAAGCAGATCCAGGCAAGCACCACCAACACGGCACCGGCCAATACCACTGGTCTGGCCCCCAACCGATCCGCCATCCGGCCTGCCAAAGGAGCCGCCACCACCCCAGCCACCCCGATGACGCCGAACAGACCCGCCATGTCGGCCCCCAACCCATAGGCAGGTTCGGCCAGGTAGAACGCCAGCACGGTCCAGAAGGCGCTGAAGGAGGCAAACAGCAAGCCCTGGGTCAGGGTCGCGCGGCGCAAGGCGGGCTCCTCGCGCCACAGACCGACCAGAGAGTGAAGCAGACGGCCATAACCGAGGGGAGAGCGCGGCAATCCGGACGGTATCATCCTGGCCATCAGCAGAGCCCCCGACAGGGCCAGGGGAATGGCCAGCCAGAACATGGCGCGCCAACTGCCATAAGCGGTGACCAGGCCAGCGACGGTACGGCTGAGCAGTATTCCGGCCAGCAGGCCGCTCATCACGCTGCCGACCACGGCACCACGGCGGGCGGGATCTGCCAGGGTCGCCGCCACCGGGACTATCTGCTGGGCCGCCGTGGCCCCGATGCCGAGCAGGACTGAGGCCAGCATCAAGGTGGCGGCACTCGTGGCCGTGGCCGCCAGCAGGGAAGCCAGCGCGATCAGTGCAAACTGCCCCGGAATAAGCCAGCGGCGCTCGACTACATCGCCAAGCGGCACCAGCAAAAGCAGACCCATGGCATAGCCGAGCTGGGTCAGCATGGCGATCAATGGCATGCCCGAGTGCCCGGGAAAGTCCTGCGCCATCACCGCCAACATGGGCTGGTTGTAGTAGATGTTGGCAACTGCCAGGCCGCATGACAGGGCCATGGCGAAGAGCAGGGAGGGGCCGGGGGTTGCGGCCCCTCCGGCAGAAGGCGATGTACTCATGATCTTCTCCTCGTGGTAGAAGGGCTCCCGCCAGGATACGGGCCCCATGCGCACAGCCTACCCGGGGAGCGTCGCCACCAGTAGAGCGGTGGGGACCATAACAGTTATTCCGCTGGCGTATGCCCCACGCCGGGCAGGCCGGTCACGAATGCCAGAAAGGCGCTCGCCTTGGCACCAGGCTGGCGACCTGCCGGGAGCAGGGTCCAGAGCTCCTGCATGGGCAGTTGCCACTCGGGCAGCACCGCCACCACCTCGCCGCGGGCAAGCTCGGGGGCAAACATCCACTCCGAGGCGATACCGAGCCCCAGTCCTGCCAGCACGGCGGCGCGCATGCCTTCGGCCGCCGAGACCGTCAGCCTGCCTTCTCCGGAAACCACCCTCTCCTCGACGCCACGGCGAAATCGCCACTGCTGCCCCACTCCGGGTCGTGGACTGTAAAGCACCAGATCATGCTGTTGCAGGGCCTGAGGGGTCTCAGGCTCTCCTTTGGCGGCCAGATAGGCCGGCGTCGCCAGCACCCGCATGTCGCTTCGGGCGAGGCAGCGGGCGACCAGCGACGAGTCGGCCTGTTTGCCGATCCGCAGAGCCACCTCGATGCCCGCCGAGATGAGATCCACATTGCCGTCATCCAGCAGGATCTCCAGATCCAGTCCCGGGTGAGCCGCCAGAAAACCGGCAAGATGGGGAATGATATGCAGGCGGGCGAAAGTGACGGGAGCGCTCACCCGCAGACGCCCGCTCAGGCCCGCCCGGCATTGCTGCACCATGGCATCAGCCTCGTTGACCTGGGCCAGGATCTCTCTCGCCCGCAGATAGTAGGCCTCTCCGGCCTCGGTGGGCGCCAGCCCCCGGGTCGAACGCAGCAACAGGCGGCTGCCAAGGTGCGCCTCAAGCTGGGCAATCAATCTGGAAACCGTGGGTTGCCCCATCCCCAGTCGGCGGGCCACCGCCGAAAACGAGCCGGTCTCCACCGCCAGCACGAACACCTCCATCACCCCCAAGCGATCCATTTATGGCTCCTCTGTCCTGTGGCACTGTTCGTGGCACAAGGTAGCACCGGGCCTGCCCTCTCGCACCCTCGTTCTGGCAGGAGGCACAAGAAAACCGCGTAATGGGAGGTCCTGCCATGGGAGAAAGGTGTCGGGATGAAATATCAACCAGGAACAATCGAACAGAGGGACTCGAAGACAAGGCTACAGGAGCTCGATTGCCCCAAGGCTACCCCAGTGCCACTTCCTGAATGGCGGCGCTGTGGGCGAAATAGCGGTGACAAAACTGCATGAACTCCGGCAGCGGCAAGGGACGCGAGTAGAAATAACCCTGGATCTCATCCACCCCTATGGTGAGCACCGCCTTGAGCTCATCGCTGTTTTCCACCCCTTCTGCCACGACACGCACCCCCAACTGATGAGAGAGGGTGGTGATGGTCTCGACGAAGAGCGCCTGCCGGGTGTCACTGTCGATCGCGGTGATAAAGGATCTGTCTATCTTGAGCTTGTCGAAATAGAGTTCACGCAGGTAAGAGAACGAGGACCAGCCGGTCCCGAAGTCATCGAGGGCCACCCGCACCCCAATCTGGCGCAGGGAGTGAATGATCTGCTTGCTCAGGGCGATGTCATCAAGGGCGATGGTTTCGGTCAGCTCCACTATCAACTGGTGCAATCCCAACGGACCATCACCCATCTTCTCTTCAATCTCCCTGGCCAACCCCATGTTGAACATGGAGTTGGAGAGGTTGATGGAGATCTCGAGCGGTTCTAGTACCTCCTTCGGGAAGCCGGACAGGTCGATCTGCATGCGCCGGATGATCCAGCCCCCCAGCGCCTCACCCAACCCGTTCTCTTCTGCCAGCGAGATGATGTCGAGGGGGGCAATAAAGCCATATTCAGGATGATGCCAGCGTATCAGCGCCTCGGCCCCCAGCCTCACCACACTCTGGCCGCGCACGATGGGCTGATAGTAAAGGGCCAGTTGCGGGCATTGCGGGCAGTGGATAAGCTCCCGCAGCTCGGTCGACAGCCGGCGTTTGCGCTGATAGTGCTGATACATGCTGCTGGAGAAGAGCACATTGCGATTCAGCCGTTTGCGCTTGGCGCTGTCGAGGGCGATATCGGCAAACAGCAGCATCTCTTCCGGTGAATGATCCGGTTTCACGTACTGGCTGGTGCCCATGAAGACCCGGACCCGGTGCGCCGGATCGGCGGCAAACACCAGATCCGCCAGCTCGCTGCGCAGTTGCTCCAGAAACGGAAAGCGCAGATAGGTGGGCATGGTGCCGGTGATGATGAGGGTGAACTCGTCACTGCCGGTACGGGCAACGAAGATCCCCTGGCCAGAGGCGGCCTTGATCCGCGCCGCAAGCCGTTTGAGCAAGGCGTCCCCCACTTCGTAACCCAGACTGTCATTGACCTCCCTGAAATGCCCCAGATCCATGAGACAGACGGTGATGCTGCTGCGCCGACCGGGATGGCTGGTCCACTGCTGGAGGTGCTTGATGAGCGCCGCCCGGTTGGGGAGACGGGTGAGAGGGTCGTTCCACGCCAGAAAATGCTGGCGACGCACTTCGCGAAACAGCACCATCAACATCACCATGGTCGCCAGCATCAGAAATCCCAGGATGAAGAAGTTCTGGGTTTTCGACTCGTTGAGCAGCTCGCGCTGGGCGATGGCAGAGGGCCCAGTGAAGTTTTTCACCATCACGTCCCGCACCCCGCGCATCTCGTCATCGAGCGCGGCCGTGAACATCTTGAGTGCGGGGGAATCCGGCTCCCCATGCACCACATCCTGCTCATAATGTTCGAAGAGAGCGAGGATCTTGCCGACCGCCTTGTCCGCACCGAATCGGGCCCTGACCGACTTTGCCTCCTCCCCGTGCAAGAAGACATCGAGCCGGTTCCAGGCAATGTCAAAGCGCTTGTTCATCTCCTCCCGGCTGGCGGCACCGGCACGATAGAGCTGCAAGCCCTCCTCGAAGGCGTGGATCTCCAGCTCGAGCTGGGCCAGTGCCCAGGCGGAGAGCTGGGTGTAGCGCGTCACCGCATTGAACGCGCGGTCATAGTTCCAGACCGACCAGAGGGTCACCCCCAAAAAGGTGGTCACCATCAGGATCAGGCTCAAGAACTTGCCGCGCAGCATCTTATTTGCTCTCCAGCGCCGTCAGCTGCCACACCATCCGGCTGTGATAGAGCTCCTTGTTGAGTTCGGGATGGTCGGTGAGGGGATAAATGACCCAGAGCGGCCCCTTGTTGCGCAGGGTCAGAGCCTTGCCATCCTGCTTCTCGGCCACCAGCACCGGGTACTTCTCCCCGTCTTCCAGCGGCAGTGCGGCCCAGTATTCATTGACCGCGAGGGCCTTGACCTCCTGGCTCTTGAGACCGTAGATCCTGACCAGGTCCCGCAGCAACACCCCGCGATAGAGGTGCCCCCCCTCGGTCCAGGGCGTCCCCGTCTTAACCTCCGTCTGCGGCAAGGCCTCAAACTCGGCACGGGTCAGCACCACCTCCCCCTTGCCATTGCAGCACCCCGCCCCCGCAATTCTGAAGAAGGGCTCCTCCGCCAACACCATACCCGACACGAGCCATCCAGATATCAGCAACACCTTGCCAAGCCACTTGCCCATCACGCACCTCCCTGTCATACGGTTTATTTATTCATCTCACTCTGCTGACTCATATGCAAACAACAGAATGCACCTTCAGACCAAAGTCGCAGTCGTTTGCAACCAGCAACGATTCTGCGTCTTCCCAAAGTATCCAATCGCTTCCCAAAGAATGACACCAGGCGCCACCCCCAGGCAAATGGATTGCACCATTTTCTTTTCACTGGCTCCTCATCAAACCGGATGCCCACCACGGCCGGGAAAAGGTGACAATCTTCGCTACGCATCTGAAAAACAGACACAAAAAAGGCCGCTCCATGGAGCGGCCTTCTCATCAGTGCAGTCAGGGTTTAGCTGTCGCGGCGCTTGTTGCCACCGAATTTGCGACCCTTGTCGAAACCGCCTTCACGGCGATCCTTGTTGAAGGGACGGTCACCCTGGGGACGGCGATCCTTGTTGAAAGGACGGTCGCCACGGAACGGACGATCACCACGGGGCGGACGGGGAGCAGTGTTGCCACCGGCCGGCACTTCGGTGTAACGGGTGATCTGCAGCGGACGCTGGCAGACACGGGCCTTCTTGATCACTTCCAGCACCTCGGCGCTCATGCCCTTGGGCAGATCGACGGTGGAGAAGTCATCGGCGATGTCGATGTTGCCGATGAAGCGGCTCTCGATGTTCGCTTCGTTGGCGATGGCGCCCACGATCTGGCCCGGCTTGACGCCGTGATGGGCACCCACGTCGACGCGGTAGCGCTCCATCTCCACGTCCGGGTTGTCTTTCAGCGGACGCGGCTCCAGGGACGGCATGCGACGGGCCTGACGATCGCCACGGTCACCGAAGTCACGACCGCCACGGTCGTTGAACTCACGACGCTCGAAGCCACCGCGATCGTTGCCGGCGTTGAACACCGGATCCGGGATGGAGTCATCCAGCAGCAGCGGTTGATCGCCCTGTACCAGCTTGGCCAGTGCGGCAGCCAGCTCCAGCGGATCGGCAGAATCTTCTTCGATCAGCTCGTTCACCAGGTTGTGGTAGATCTCGAGCTCTTCACCCATCATGGTTTCGCGGATGCGCTCCTTGAACTTGGCCAGACGGTGCTGGTTGATGTCCTCGGTGCTCGGCATCTTCATCGGCTCGATGGCTTGACGAGTGGCGTGCTCGATGGCACGCAGCATGCGACGCTCGCGCGGAGCCACGAACAGGATGGCTTCACCCTTGCGACCGGCACGGCCGGTACGGCCGATACGGTGAACGTAGGATTCGGTGTCGTAGGGAATGTCGTAGTTCACTACGTGGGTGATGCGCTCAACGTCCAGACCGCGGGCGACCACGTCGGTGGCGATCAGAATATCCAGCTGGCCCTGACGCAGCTTGTCAACGGTACGCTCACGCAGCTTCTGCGGGATGTCGCCGTGCAGCGCTTCACAGGCGTGGCCACGAGCGGCCAGCTTGCCAGCAAGCTCTTCGGCGGCGTTCTTGGTACGCACGAACACCAGCAGGGCTTCGTAGGATTCCACTTCCAGCAGACGGGTCATGGCGTCCAGCTTGTGCAGACCAGTCACCTGCCAGTAACGCTGACGAATGGTGGTTGCGGTCGCGGTCTTGGAGGCGATCTTGATCTCTTTGGGCTGCTTCAGGTGCTTCTGGGCAACACGACGGATCTGCTCCGGCATGGTGGCAGAGAACAGGGCAACCTGACGACCGGCCGGGCACTGATCCATGATCCAGTCCACGTCGTCGATGAAGCCCATGCGCAGCATTTCGTCCGCTTCGTCCAGCACCAGGGCTTTCAGACCGGAGAGGTCCAGGTTCTTGCGACGGATCAGGTCCATCACGCGGCCCGGGGTACCCACGACAACCTGAGCACCGCGGCGCAGGGCGCGGGTCTGGGTTTCGTAGGAAGCGCCGCCGTAGATGGGCAGCACGTGGAAATCGGGCATGTGGTGGGCATAGCGTTGGCACGCCTCTGCCACCTGCAGGGCCAGCTCGCGGGTCGGGGCCAGCACCAGGATCTGGGTGTTGCGGTTACCAGCTTCCAGACGAGACAACAGAGGCAAGGCAAAAGCAGCGGTCTTCCCTGTACCGGTTTGTGCCTGCCCCAGCAGATCGTGTCCCGCCATCAGGTGGGGAATTGCTGCGGCCTGGATGGGAGACGGGCGCTCATAGCCCACGTCCTGCAGCGCTTTCAATACAGGCGCGGCCAGTCCAAGCTCACTAAAAAGGGGCAGTTGTTCGGTATCAGACATAGATTCTTCCAGATTAAGGCAGGCGGCTAACACCGCGGAATAGCAAAAAGGCGGCGATTATAGCGCCACTTTGTTCTGCTGTCTTGAAAAATGTGATAGGTGTCTCAAGACGTTGGCAATTATAGAGGGATCTCGCGACTATGGCTTGCTTATTTTTCACTCATGATGCGTTATTGCGGATCACGCTTCGCCAGAGTCCTTGTCCCGCTTGTGCTTGAGCACCGCCATGGTCAATCGGCTGGTGCACAATAAACGACCACGTTCATCCCGAATTTCGATCTGCCACACCTGAGTCGTGGTCCCCAGATGCAGCGGGCTGCAGCGCCCCGTCACCACCCCTTCCCGCTTGGCCCGTAGGTGGTTAGCATTGACCTCCAGCCCCACGCAATAATTCTCCTCCCCCACCGCCATGTTGGCCGCAAGCGATCCCAGCGTTTCCGCCAGCACCACGGAGGCGCCGCCGTGCAGCATGCCGAGTGGTTGATTGGTGCGGTGATCCACCGGCATGGTGGCCTCCAGCCAGTCGGGGCCAAAGGCGGTGTAGACGATGTCGAGGTGGGCCATCAGGGTGTTGCGGGAGCTGGCGTTGAGCCCCTCCAGGCTCATGGGTTTGCGCCAGATGGGGCTGCTTTCTTGACTCATGGTGAGCGGACTCCTTGCGTGATCAACGGGTTATCGCTGCGCTGTAGCGGCAAACCAGCAGTGTCGGCGAAAAAGGAGCAAAAAAAAAGATGCCCACGCCGGGGCATCTTGCATCGAGATTGACCCTCACCAGGGATAGGTCACCCCTGGCCACTCGGCCCAGGGACCGTCCCGCCCCGGCAGACGCGGCTCGGACCAGCGCCATACCTTGCCGAGCCAGGCGCGCAGTTCGGCTTCGAGTTCGCTGTCCATGAGCGGCGCCTCGGCCACCTTCCAGAAGAAGAGCTCCACCTGCACCTCCGGCAGCACCGACGGATAGAGGTAAACCCCGCCCCAGAAGCGGGGCTCCCTGTCCGGGCTCCAGAGGCCATAGGCAAAGGAGCGCTTGGCCAGAAACTCGGCGTGCTGCCACTCCAAGTCGGCCTCGTGCTGACTCAGGCTGAAATTGGCGGAGGGCCACACATCGTCCGGGCGAAACAGCTGATGGAGCTGATCTCGCTCGCGCAGGATGGCGACAAACTCCACCACGGCCTGGGACGGCGTGGTAGGGAGCAACAGAAAATGCGGGTGCCGATAGGCCTTTGGCACCCGGAATCCCTTGGGAAAGTGGAGCATCAGAGCAGTTCCAGCAGGGCCTGCAGCGGATGCTTGAGCTTCTCCCCCTCCATCCGCTTGACCTGGCTGCGGCACGAATAACCGGTGGCCAGACAACGGGCTTGCGGCAGGTGAGCCAGGGGCTCGGCCCAGCTCAGACCGTAGATCCCCTTGGAGTTCTCCACCTGTTTGGCGTCGTGACCATAGGTGCCCGCCATGCCGCAGCAACCCACCGACACCGGCTGCAAACGCGCACCGAAGCGGCCAAACAGGGTGCTCCAGTCACCGTGGGTGGTGGGCTTGGCGGTCTTCTCGGTGCAGTGGGCAAACAGATACCAGGGGTCGGTGCCAGCCTCTTCCCGCAGCGGCAGCGCCTCGGCAGGCAGGGAGAGCAGCCACTCCTGGGGCAGCAGCACCTGGAAATCGCCGCGGGCGGGGCCGAGCGCCTTCACGTACTCGTCCCGGTAGCAGAGCACCAGAGAGGGGTCGACCCCCACCATGGGGATGCCGAGGGCCGCCACCTTGTTGAGGAACTGGGCGCTGCTGGCAGCAGTGCGGGCGAAGGCGCGCAGGAATCCCTTCACGTGCTGGGGCTTGCCGTTGGGTTTGAACGGCAGCAGGTAGGGCTGATAGCCCAGCTTGCTGGCCAGCTTCACCAGGTCACGCACCACGGAGGCGTCGTAGTAGCTGGTGAAGGGATCCTGCACGATGAGCACCACTTTTTGGCGCTGCTCGGGGCTCATGGCCTCGAGGCCCGGCAGATCGAAATAGCGGGCGCGGTGATCCCGCAGCTCCTCGGCCAGGGTCGGCACGGAGAGCAGCGGCACATCCACCATGCCGATGCTCTTCTCGGTCGCCTTCTGGGCCCACTCTTTTTCGAGGAAGAAGTTGACCAGCTTGGGGGCCTTGGCCAGCAGGGGCGCATAGCTTTCTACCGTGCCCACGAAGTAATCCTTGGGGCCGCGCAGATATCGGCTGTGATAGAGCTGCATGAAGCGGGCGCGGAAGGTGGGCACATCCACCTTGATGGGGCACTGGCTGGTGCATGCCTTGCACGCAAGGCACCCCTCCATCGCCTCCATCACCTCGTGGGAGAAGTCATACTCGCCCCGGGCGCGGGCCACCGTATTGCGGAACTTGTCGACGATCTGCTTGAAGCGCAGACCCCCGCTTTGCAGCGCCACCTCTTCGGCAAGGGGATCGAAGCCCTGCTCCGACAACTGGCGCAGCCATTCACGCATCAGGCCAGCCCGCCCCTTGGGGGAGTGACGGCGGTCGCGGCTGATCTTGACCGAGGGGCACATGGGGGAGTCGGTCTCGAAGGTGAAACACAGACCGTTGCCGTTGCAATCGAGGGCCCGTGTATAGCTCTCGCGCACGGCAATCGGGATCTGGCGGTCGAACTTGCCGCGCTTGGGCCCGTCCACCGAGACAAGCGAAGCGCCGCTGCCATAAGGCATGCAGATCTTGCCCGGGTTGATGCGGTTGGCCGGATCGAACGCCCCCTTGACCCGTTGCAGCTCTTCCCACAGCTCGCCGAAGAAGGCGGGGCTGTATTCGGAGCGAAAGCCCTTGCCGTGCTCCCCCCACATCAGGCCGCCGTATTTGGCGGTGAGCGCCACCACCTGATCGGAGATGCGCCGCAGCAGCACCTCCTGCTCGGGATCGCACAAGTCCAGCGCCGGGCGCACGTGCAGCACCCCGGCATCGACGTGGCCGAACATGCCGTAGTCAAGGCCGTGAGAGTCCAGCAGGGCGCGAAACTCCATGATGAAGTCCGCCAGGGATTCCGGCGGCACGGCGGTGTCTTCGGTGAAGGCCACCGGCTTCTTGCGCCCCTCGGCGTTGCCGAGCAGCCCCACCGACTTCTTGCGCATGCCATAGATGGTCTCGATGCTCGGCAGGTGGTCGCACACCTGATAGCCAATGACCCCCGCCTCCCCCCTGGCCAGCAGGGCGTCGATGCGCCGGCACAGCTCCGCCACCTTGGCCTTGTGTGCATCCTCGTCGGTGTCGGCAAACTCGACGATGTTGAGCCCCTGCAGATCCTTGCCCGGCACATCCTGGATGAGATCCTTCACCGAGTGCCAGATGATGTCGGCGCGGGCCAGTCCCAGCACCCGGGAGTCCACCGTCTCCACCGACAGGGCGTGGGCCTGTACCATAAAGGGGGCGTTTCTGAGCGCGGAGGGGAAGCTGTCGTACTTGACGTTGACGAGTGTGCGGTAGCGCGGGATGGGGGTGATGTTGAGCCGGGCTTCGGTGATGAAGCCCAAGGAGCCTTCCGAGCCGCACAGCACCCGGCTCACATCCAGAGTGTCGGTATCGGGCTGATAGAGGTGCTTGAGATCGTAACCGGTCAGAAAGCGGTTGAGCTTGGGGAAGGTGGCTTCGATGTCGGCGCGCCGCTCGCGGCCGATGCGATAGAGGGTGCGATAGATCTCCCCCTCGCGGCTCTCCAGCGCCAGTTTGTCCGCCAGGCGCTGGCCGTTCACCGGCTCGGTGGCCAGGATGTCGCCGTTTTCCAGCACGGCTTTGAGGCCCAGTACGTGATCCGAGGTCTTGCCGTAGACCAAGGAGCCCTGCCCCGAGGCGTCGGTGTTGACCATGCCGCCCAGGGTGGCGCGGTTGGAGGTGGAGAGATCCGGCGAGAAGAAGTAGCCGTGGGGTTTCAAGTAGGCGTTGAGCTGATCTTTGACCACCCCGGCCTGGGCCCGCACCCAGCCCTCTTCCAGATTAATTTCCATGATCTGGTTCATATGGCGCGAGAGATCGACGATAATGCCGCCGCCCAAGGATTGGCCATTGGTGCCGGTACCGCCGCCGCGAGGGAAGAAACTCAAGGTTGCGTACTCTGGCCCCTGGGCCAGCTTGAGCATCACCGCTATGTCATCCGCGCTGCGCGGATAGAGAACCGCCTGAGGTACGACCTGATAGACGCTGTTATCCGTCGCCATCGCCAACCGGCTTGCATAAGACTTTTCGATATCACCACGAAATGCTGATCGTGCCAGCAACTCAAGAAACTGCAGGGTTGTAGGTGACAAACTGTCCTGGTAATCGAGTCTCGGGATCATGAATCCTTGTTCCCATCCTTTGCTTGATGCCGGCATTCCGGCGACAACGACCGTTCGGACCTGCCTCTTTGCGGGTGTCCGAACCAGTCCGCTCACATGTGAGCGGGCAGTATATCAGCTAGAAAACCGCTTGCGCGCGCAATCTTCACCATTTGAAAGGAGGACTTTTATGGCTCACTACAGCCATGTTATCAGTACGCTTATTCGCACCGAAAAACAGGCCCTGACCCTGTCGCTGTTTGGTTGCATCACCTTTGCCATTTTCGGGATCGGCTATGGTCTGTTCGTCGGTTCCAACGCCATCATGCTGGACGGCATCTTCACCCTGTTCAGCATGGGCATGACGGGCCTTGGGCTCATCACCGCCTACCTGGTTACCCGCCCCTCCGACGCCCGTTTCCAATACGGCTACGCCCATTTCGAACCCATCGCCAACGTCATCAACGGCGCCATCATTCTGCTGCTCTGCCTCGGTGCCCTCTATGGCGGCATCACCTCCCTGCTGGCGGGCGGACGGGAGATCGATCTCGGCCACGCCCTCATCTATGCCGTCGTCTCCACCTTCTTCTGCAGCATCCTCTATCTCATCGAGGCCGACGTGGCCGAGCGGGTCAACTCCGAGCTGGTGCGGGTGGACTCCAAGGAGTGGCTGGTGGATACCCTGCTCAGCGCCACCCTGCTCATCGGCTTTCTGGTCGCCATCGGGCTCGATACCCTGGGTTACGGCCACTACAACCGCTACATAGACCCGATGCTGGTCTCCCTGCTGGCCCTGTGCGCCACCCTCATTCCCATCAAGGTGCTCGGTCGCAACCTGCGGGAGGTGCTGAAGATCGCCCCCAAGGGAGAGGTCAAGCAGCGAGTCGAACACGAGATCGAGGCCCTGCGCCAGCGCCATGGCATCGAATGCTACAGCCACTTGGCAAAAAGCGGCCGCCGCTTCGATCTCGAGCTCAACATCCTGGTGGCCCCCGGCCAGGAGTGGCCCGTCGAGCGCCAGGATGCCCTGCGCCAGGAGCTCTGGTCCCGCCTCGGCGACACCCTGGGAGACGCCTGGCTGTCGGTCTGCTTCACCCGGGAAAAACGCTGGCTCTGATCCGGCGCTCGTCATCGCGCTGCAACGCGGGGCCCAGTCGCCCCGCGTCATGACTCCCGGCGCAACCGCCGCCAAGTTCCCTCCTCTGTCGAGGCCCCATCCTGCTTGCCCCCTCACTCCTCGCGCCTTCCCCCTGTCCCGTTCAACCCGCCATGAGAAAACGTTTGCCACCCCTTCCGGATCAATATTCACTTTCATCCCAGGGAAAAATAATAAAAATTCGTTGCTAAAATAAAGTACCGCCGCTATTTATTCCGATCAGGGATGAAGGCTATTTCCTGCCTGGCAATGGAATTGTTGTTAACCGGAAAAATAAAATAATAAATCTCGTATCATTAAACAGTTGAGGTAATGTCCATGAAGAAAGTACTGATCGCTGCCATAACCCTAGCCATGGCGGGTGCGGCGAGCGCCGCCATTCCACAGTTGAATTATCAGTGCCCGGGTCAAATCCAGATGCACAGCGATGAAGGTGGCCCCGTCTATATCAATGGCAAGGAGGCCAAACTCAAGAAGTACAGCGAGGAGTTCTACGAGGCCAAGGGTGCCGGCATCACCCTCTCCATCAGCAACACCGGGGGCCAGTACGATGTCTCCTACACCAGCAAGAAGGGCTCGGGTACCTGCCAGCCAGGCTCCTCTGCGGCCCCTGCTGCAGTCACTGCCCACAAGGCCAGTCCCGCAGAGAAAGCCTGTCTCAAGGCGGTCTCCGACAAGACAGACGTGGCACAACAGCAGCTCCAGGTGATCGACGTGATGGACTCGGAAGCCGGGGTAGGCGTGACCATCAAGGTGCCGGGCGCAGAGGCTCCCTGGTCATGCCTGAGCGACAAGAAAGGGCATGTTCAGGGCGCGGCCTATACCGGCAATTGACCTGACGACCAGGGTTAACGTCCCCTGAAACAACCCGTGTGAGCGCAAACGAGGAGGCCTGGGCCTCCTTGCTTTTTATACGCTGAATATATGATTAATGTGAATTAGTTGGTGGCGAACAAGTTAAATTTAGAATAATAACTCCATATCAAACACCATAACCCCCTCTATTCCTTCTTTCTCCCATGACACAGCCGCAATATTTCCCCCTGAAACAAATTATTACAAAAACAATGGATATATATGAGCCTGATGAATCCGGTTGTCGGTATCAGATCGTTTATTTTCCTTGTTCAGCACCTATATTTGTGATCGTGTCAATGTGTCGCTCTTTTATCTCTAGTCAAACTTGGCTGCGCATCAATGCCCCTTTCCCTTGTCTCTCCCGTCGGCAATCCCCTCGTCGCGTCCCCCTGACAGCCCCCTTGCCAAATGGCGGCGAGTCGTTATCATCAGGGCTCACTTTTGACCCGAGGTTTTATTGCCCATCATGGACAATCCCCGAAGTAGCCCTTCGTTTTTTCCCATCAAAGCCTATCTGTACCTGCTCAACCAACGCCTCTGAAGCGATCGTCTCCGTCACCACGGCCACGCCGTGACCACGATTCACTGCATCTGTCTTCATTGAGGTCAATCACATGGAATTCTTGCTGGACCCGTCAATCTGGGTCGGTCTGCTTACCCTGATCATCCTGGAAATCGTTCTCGGGATAGACAACCTGGTCTTCATCGCCATCCTGGTGAAAAAACTGCCCCCCGCCCAGCGGGACAAGGCGCGCATCATCGGTCTCTCCCTGGCCCTGCTGATGCGCCTGGGACTGCTCACCATCATGTCATGGCTGGTCACCCTCACGGCTCCTCTGCTGCACATCTGGGATCACCCCTTCTCCGGTCGGGATCTCATCCTGATGGGAGGCGGACTCTTCCTGCTGTTCAAGGCCACCTCCGAGCTGCATGAGCGACTCGAGGCCAAGCCCGAGGAGCAAGGCGGCACCGGCGTCTATGCCGGGTTCGGGGTGGTGATCGCCCAGATCCTGGTGCTGGATGCGGTCTTCTCCCTGGACTCCATCATCACCGCCGTCGGCATGGTGGATCACCTCGGCGTCATGATGGCGGCCGTGACCATCGCCATGGTGGTGATGGTGCTCGCCTCCAAGCCCCTGACCCGCTTCGTCAACGCCCACCCCACTGTGGTGGTGCTCTGCCTGAGCTTCCTCTTGATGATCGGCTTCAGCCTGGTGGCGGAGGGCTTCGGCTTCCACATTCCGAAGGGCTACCTCTACGCGGCCATCGGCTTCTCGGTGCTCATCGAGTTCTTCAACCAGCTCGCCCAGCGCAGTGCCCTGCGCCATGAGGCGCGCCAGCCCCTGCGCGAGCGCACCACCGCCGCCATCTTCAAGCTGATGGGGGGGAACAAACGCTCAGCCCACCCGCAGGAGGACGAAGAAGAGGTGCAGGCTCAGCCCCTGCCCCCCGGTTTCGGTGAAGAGGAGCGTTACATGGTGAGCGGCGTGCTGTCGCTGGCCGAGCGTTCCATTCGCACCATCATGACCCCGCGCTCCGAGATGGAGTGGATCGACGTGAGCGACAGCGAGGACGAGATCCGCGCCCTGCTGCAACGGGCCCCCCACAGCCTGTTCCCGGTCTGTGACGGGGAGCTGGACGAGATCATCGGGGTGGTCAAGGCACGGGATCTGCTGTTTGCCCTCAACGAGGGGCAATCCCTGGCAGCACTTGCCAGACAGAACGAGCCCGTCATCGTGCCCCAGACCATCAACGTGATCCGGCTGCTGGCGGAGCTGCGCCAGGCCAGGGGCAGCCTCATCCTGGTGGCGGACGAGTTTGGCGTCATCCAGGGACTGGTCACCAACCACGATCTGCTGGAGGCCATCGTCGGCGAACTGCCGGACGAGGACGAGACCCCCGATGTGGTGCGCGAGGGCGAGCACTGGCTCATCCACGGCACCACCAACATCCATCAGGTGGAGCAGGCTCTGAACTGCGACGGTCTGGTGAGCGAGAGCGACGAGTACGTGACCCTGGCGGGCATGCTGCTCTCCCACTTCGGCAGCCTGCCAGACGTCGGTCAGCAGTTGCACCTCGGCCAGTTCCGCTTCGAGGTCATGGCCGTGAGCGAGCGGCGCATCGAGCGAGTACGGGTTACCCCACTCTCCCCCTGATCATCGGCGGCAATCACAGCAAGAGAGGGCCCTTGGCCCTCTTTTTTCTGGCGCGAACCAGGCCCCTCCCGGGCCATTGCTGCGATAACGGCAATTCTCTTCTGCAATACCCCCTCTTTTTCACAATAACAATCCCCTCTAGAGTCACCTCACTCCCAAAGATTGAGGAATCCATCATGCACCACGATCCCCTGTTCTGCCCCCTTCGCCTCGGCCAGCTGCACCTTGCCAACCGCATCGTCATGCCCCCCATGACCCGCTCCCGCGCCAGCCAGCCCGGGGACGTGGCCAACGCCATGATGGCGACCTACTACGCCCAGCGTGCCGGGGCCGGCCTCATCATCAGCGAAGGCACCCAGATAGATCCCCTGGGCAAGGGCTACGCCTGGACGCCGGGCATCCACAGCGCCGAGCAGGTGGCAGGCTGGAAGCAGGTAACCAATGCCGTCCACGCCGAGGGGGGCATCATGTTCGCCCAGCTCTGGCACGTGGGCCGGGTCACCCATCCTGACAACATCGGCGGCGCCCAGCCCCTCTCCTCCTCCGCCATCCAGGCCAAGGGAGTGAAGGTGTTCGTCGACAACGGCAGCGATGCCCCGGGGTTTGTGGAGACCGTCACCCCGCGCGCCATGACCCAGGCCGACATCGACGCCGTGGTGGGGCAGTTTCGCCAGGCCGCCCGCAACGCCATGGAGGCGGGCTTTGACGGCATCGAGTTGCACGCCGCCAACGGCTACCTCATCAACCAGTTCCTCGACTCCGAGTCCAATACCCGCACCGACGGCTATGGCGGTTCGCTCGAAAACCGGCTGCGCTTCCTGAAAGAGGTGACCGAGGCGGTCTGTGACGAAATCGGTCCCGACCGGGTCGGGGTACGCCTTGCGCCGCTCACCACCCTCAACGGCACCGTGGATGCCAACCCCCAGGAGACCTATCTGGCCGCCGCGCGCCTGCTGGGCCAGCTCGGCGTGGTCTATCTGCACGTCGCCGAAGCGGACTGGGACGACGCCCCCCTGATGGCGGAGAGCTTCAAGCAGGGGCTGCGCGACGCCTTCCCCAACACCCTCATCTACGCCGGCAAGTACGATGGGGAACGCGCCCGCGCCGCCATCGAGGCGGGCTGGGCCGACATGATTGGCTTCGGTCGCCCCTTCGTGGCCAACCCCGACTTGCCGAACCGCCTGCGCCACGGCCATCCGTTCGCCCCCCATGATCCCGCCACCCTGTTTGGCGGCGGCGAGAAAGGGCTGACCGATTACCCCGTCTATGGGGCAGAGCGGGCATAAGGCGGCTGGCGCCGAACCTCTTCCAGGGCGGGCCCTCCAACAGGGGGCTCGCCTTGTTGTCTTGCCAGTGCAACAGTAATTCAAGGCATTGTTACGCCATGTAATTCAATCAAGGCACCCACCCCTCTCATCCAAGGAGTCACCATGACCCATACCCAGGCCTGGTGCTGGCACGCCCCCGGCGAACCGGACCAGCTCACCCTCACCCGGCAAGCGCTCCCCACCCCCGGGCCCGACGAGGTCCTCGTCGCCAACCGGATCATCGCCTTCAATCCGGTGGACTGGAAACTCATCGAACAGGGTCATCCCCACTGGCAGCCAGGCCATGTGCCCGGCGTCGATGGCATGGGCACCCTGGTGGCACTGGGGGCCAACGTCACCCACCTGCGCCCCGGCACCCGGGTCGCCTATCACACCGACTTGCGCCACGGCGGCAGCTTTGCCCGCCACACCCTGGTGCCGGCTCGCGCCCTGATGCCGGTGCCCGATGCCCTGAGCGACGAAGCGGCCGCCGCGCTCCCCTGCCCCGGCCTCACCGCCTGGCAGGCGCTGGCCAAGCTGCCGCACCTGCACGGGGAGGCCCTGCTCATCACGGGGGCTGGCAGCAGTGTCGGCCGCTTCGCGGTGCAACTTGCCCTCCAGAAGGGGGCCCGCGTCTTTGCCAGCGCCAGCCCGCGCCACCACCAGTGGCTCAAACAGCTAGGCGTGCAGGGGGTGGCGGACTATCGGGATCCCGACTGGCTGGCCCAGTTGCAGGCCGCCAACGGCGGTGAACCCTTCGAGGGGATCATCGATCTGGTCTCCAGCCAGCAGGCAGAAGCCTTGCTGCCTGCCCTTGGCTATTACGGCCACATGGTGACGGTGCTCGGGCGCATCGCGCGCAACCCGCTGCCCGCCTTTAGCCATTGCCACTCATTGCACGAGATTGCCCTCGGCGCCCAGCACGCCTTTGGCTCGGACAAACAGTGGAGCCGTCTGGTAGCGGCCGGTGTCGCCATGATGGCGCAGATGGCGAGCGGCGAGCTGACCCTGCCGCCGCTGGTGGTGGGCGACTTCGACGCCCTGCCTGCCCTGCTCACCCGCGTCAAGCAGGAGGGACAAGGGGAAAAGTATCTGGTGAGGGTGGGTTGATACCCGCCCAACGATGGCACAAAGAGGCCCGCCATAGCGGGCCTCCTCCATTCAAGGTGTGCAAGGCGGCCTGCTCAGTGCAGGCTCACCCCGTGCAGGGCGGCATGGAGGCGAATGTCCCGGGTCAGACGCACCTTGTCCGCGAGGCTCAGCCAGCTCGCCTCCACGGCATTGAGACTGAGTCGGCACAGCTGCTCCTGGCTGGCGCCAAGCCCGTCGGCCAGGGCCTGGAAGTTGGCCCCCAGGTATCCCCCGAAATAGGCGGGATCGTCGGAGTTCACGGTGACGCAGAGCCCCTGCTCCAGCAGCCTCAGCACATTGTGATGGGCCATCTGGTCAAACACCCTGAGCCGCACGTTGGAGAGGGGGCAGACGGTGAGGGGCAGCCGGGTATCCGCCAGATAGCTCAGCAGAGCGGGATCCTCGACGCAGCGCACCCCGTGATCGATGCGTTGCACTCCGAGCTCCCGGATCGCCTGCCAGATGTAGTCCGCAGGTCCCTCCTCCCCCGCGTGGGCCACCACCGGCAGCCCCAGCTCGCGGCAGCGAGCGAAGACCCGGGCGAACTTGCTGGGCGGGTTGCCCTGCTCCCCCGAATCGAGGCCGACCCCGTGCAGGCGCGCCAGGTACGGCGTGGCCTCTGCCAGGGTGGCGAATGCCGCCTCTTCACTCAGGTGGCGCAGGAAGCTCATGATAAGCCGCCAGCTGATGCCAAAGGCTGCTTCGCCAGCCTGTAGCGCCCGCTCGATGCCCCCCAGCACGGTGGCAAAGGGCACGCCGCGGGCGGTGTGGGTCTGGGGGTCGAAAAAGATCTCCACGTGCACCACGTGATCGGCAACGCAGCGCTCGAGATAGGCCCAGGTGAGGTCGAAGAAATCCTGTTCGTGGATGAGCACGCTGGCGCCGAGGTAGTAGAGATCGAGGAAGGATTGCAGGCCGTCGAACTCATAGGCGGCGCGCAGGCTGCCAACATCGGGCCAGGGCAGCGCCACCCCGTTGCGCTGACCGAGGGCGAACATCAGCTCGGGTTCGAGGGTCCCCTCGATATGCAGGTGCAGTTCCAGCTTGGGCAAGCCGGCAATAAAGTGCTCCATGATGACGGCTCCATCGTCAGACTCCGTGCGGACACCACCGGGGCGGCGCCCTCCCTTCGCCTTCATTGTGCACCCATCTGGCCCGCCGGAGGAGACTTGTCATCAAAGGGCCTTATAATGGCGGCACAAAAACCATAACCGATTGAAGAGACGAACAGAGGGATGCCCTGTCCCCGCTCTTGCGCCCTACAAGGAGAATTCATGAAGAAAAACGTCATCTGTGACATTGACGGCGTCATCCTGCACAACAACGATCTCATTCCCGGCGCCGACCGCTTCGTCCACCGCCTGCTGGAGCAGGGCAGCAAGCTCCTGTTCCTCACCAACTACCCGGCCCAGACCCAGAAAGATCTGCAAAACCGCTTCCGCTCCGCCGGAATAGAGGTGCCCGAGGAGTGCTTCTACACCTCCGCCATGGGCACCGCCGACTTTCTCAAGCGCCAGGATGGCAAGAAGGCCTATGTGATTGGCGAAGGGGCCCTGACCCACGAGCTCTATAAAGCCGGCTTCACCATCACCGATATCGACCCGGACTTCGTGGTGGTGGGGGAGACCCGCAACTACAACTGGACCATGATGCAGCAGGGCGCCAAGTTCGTGGATCAGGGGGCCCGCTTCATCGCCACCAACCCCGATACCCACGGCCCCCTGATGTACCCGGCCTGCGGCGCCCTGTGTGCCCCCATCGAGCGGATGACCGGCAAGAAGCCCTTCTATGTCGGCAAGCCGAGCGCCTGGATCATTCGCGCGGCCCTCAACCGGATGGAGGCTCACTCCGACGACACCATCATCATCGGCGACAACCTGCGCACCGACATCCTGGCAGGCTTCCAGGCCGGTCTCGAGACGGTGCTGGTGCTCTCCGGGGTGAGCAAGGTGGCGGACATCGACCGCATGCCGTTTAGACCGAACCACATCTTCGACTCCGTGGTGGACATCGACATCGTCTGATCCCGGGTGCCGCCCTTCCGGTAGCCTTCAGCCTGCACGGGCCCCCTTGGCAAAGGGGGCCCGTTTCGTTTAACGTAAGCGCAACATCGTTAAACAAACTAAACGGGAGCAGGATGCTCCCCTCGCCACCCCAAGGACGCACCATGAAGAGCCTGAACGACTGGATCCTGCTGGACAAACACACTGTCTCCCCCACCCCGCTGATGCCGGCCCCCGAGCGCATCAAGGCCGGGACGCCGAGCCAGACGGCATGGAACCACTACTCCGACCCGAGCCAGCAGTTTCACGTGGGCTTCTGGGCTTGCGAGCCGGGCTGCTGGGCCGTTCACTATACCGAACACGAATACTGCCAGATGCTGGAAGGGGAGGCGGTGATCCACGACGAGCAGGGCGGCCGGCTGCACCTCAAACCGGGGGATCAGTTCGTCATTCCCGCCGGTTTTGTCGGGCAGTGGGAGACCCTCACCCCTTGTCGCAAGCTCTATGTGATCTTCGAACCCGCCGCGACTTGACGCGCACGTCAACCCTGGCCCTATCTCTTCAGGCGGCCGGGCGGCCGCCATCCCCTGCGCAACTTGACGCTTACGGCATGATTTTCTGCGGTTTTCCCGCTTGCAAAAGGGTTTTCCGCTAGGCATTGTGATTGGCGAGGAATGTAAATGGAATTTCGAGCCCAAACGTGGGGGGCTCATATAAAAATCAAGAGGATTACCGCCAATGTGTTCTATTTTCGGCATTCTGGACATCAAGACCGACGCCACTGCCCTGCGCAAATCGGCCCTGGAGATGTCCAAGCGACTGCGTCACCGCGGGCCTGACTGGTCCGGCGTCTACAGCTCCGACAAGGCCATCCTGGTGCACGAGCGCCTGGCCATCGTCGATCCGGGCAACGGCGCACAGCCTCTCTACAACCCCGAGCGCACGCACGTATTGGCCGTCAACGGCGAGATCTACAACCACAAGGAGCTGGAGAAGAACCTCAAGGTCGACTTCCAGTTCCAGACCCACTCCGACTGTGAAGTGCTGCTGGCCCTCTACAAGGAGAAGGGCCCGGCGTTCCTGGACGATCTGAACGGCATCTTCGCCTTCATCCTCTATGACGCCGAGCAGGATGCCTACCTGATTGGTCGCGACCACATGGGGATCATCCCCCTCTATACCGGCCGCGACGAACACGGCAACTTCTATGTCGCCTCCGAGATGAAGGCCCTGGTGCCCGTGTGCAAGAGCGTCGAAACCTTCCCGCCGGGACACTACCTGTGGAGCAAGGATGGCGAGCTTAAAACTTGGTACAAACGGGACTGGATGGAATACGCGCCGGTCGAGCACAACGTCAGCGACAAGGCCGAGCTCAAAGCGGCCCTGGAAGCGGCGGTCAAGCGCCAGCTGATGTGCGACGTGCCCTACGGCGTGCTGCTCTCCGGTGGTCTGGATTCGTCCGTCATCTCCGCCATCACCAAGCTCTATGCCGCCCGCCGGGTGGAAGACGATGGCAAGAGCGAAGCCTGGTGGCCCCAGCTGCACTCCTTCGCCGTCGGCCTGGAAGGGTCGCCGGATCTCGCTGCCGCCCGCAAGGTGGCCGATCACCTCGGCACCATCCACCACCAGATCCACTTCACCGTGCAGGAAGGGCTGGATGCCCTGCGGGACGTCATCTATCACCTCGAGACCTATGACGTCACCACCATCCGCGCCTCCACGCCCATGTATCTGATGGCCCGCTACATCAAGGCGATGGGGATCAAGATGGTGCTGTCGGGAGAGGGCTCCGACGAGCTGTTCGGCGGCTACCTCTACTTCCACAAGGCCCCCAACGCCCGCGAGTTTCACGAAGAGAACGTGCGCAAGCTCGCCTCCCTGCACCTCTATGACTGCCTGCGGGCCAACAAGTCCATGGCCGCCTGGGGCGTGGAAGGCCGCGTGCCCTTCCTCGACAAGGAGTTCATGGACGTGGCGATGCGCCTCAACCCCGCCGACAAGATGTGCGGCAAGGGCAAGATCGAGAAGCACATCCTGCGCGAAGCCTTCGAGGATCTGCTGCCCCACGAAGTGGCGTGGCGCCAGAAGGAGCAGTTCTCCGACGGCGTGGGCTACTCCTGGATTGATAGCCTGAAAGCCATGGTCGAGGAAGAGGTGACGGATCAGATGTTCGAGGCAGCGGCCTTCCGCTTCCCCGTCAACACCCCGCTCACCAAGGAGGCGTACTACTACCGCGCCATCTTCGACGAGCACTTCCCGCTGGAGTCCGCCGCCCGCACCGTGCCCTACGGCAAGTCAGTCGCCTGCTCCACCCCGACCGCGCTGGAGTGGGATGCCAAGTTCAAGGAGATGGCCGACCCCTCCGGTCGCGCCGTGATGGACGTCCACCAGCAGGGTTACTGATCGCCCCTGACCTGAATACAAAGCCCCTCTCGAGGGGCTTTGTTGTTTTCTGCCATTCCATTGCCGCTTTTTGCCTTCCCCTTCCCTGTTTGCGGCTTGGCGCAGGAAACGCCTCGTGTCACATTGTCTGCGCCTGGAAGCAAAGATAACGACACAAGGAAGAGACCATGAAACGACTGTTACTGCCCCTGATACTGGGCTCCCTCCTTTTCAATGGCACCGCCTGCGCGGGCGACCACCTCTGGAGTCAGAGCCTGCCCGATTACAGCCAGGGTTATGACGAGACGCGGGATCCGGCCCGCGATCTCGCCGCCGCTACCGCCAAGGCCAGTGCCGAGGGCAAGAAAGTCCTGTTGCTGGTGGGGGGCGAATGGTGCAGCTGGTGCCAGGAGATGAACCGCTTTCTGGACCGGGAACCCGATCTCGCCGGCCAGCTCAACCGCACCTTCGTGGTGGTCAAGGTGAACGTCAGCGAGCAGAACAAGAATGAATCCTTCCTGAAAGCCTATCCCGAATATCTGGGGGTCCCCCACTTCTACGTGCTGGATGCCAAAGGCAAGCTGCTGGAATCCTTCAACACCGGGCTGCTGGAGAAGGGGAAGAGTTACGACGGGGAGAAACTCGGCAAATTTATCGCCTATTTCCAGCCCAGGACCACCCACGGCTGACTCGCCAGTCAATCAAACAGGGCCCCGCACGGTCAGTGACAGTGCAGGGCCTTGATGGAAGCGCAAACAGGGAAGTGGCATGTCTGCGACAAACAGGCCATCCATCACCCCGGACAAGGACGAAAAAGATGTTGCGAATACTGGGCAAGGCGTCGTCAATCAATGTGCGCAAGGTACTGTGGACCTGCGCCGAACTGGCCCTCCCCTTCGAGCTGGAGGAGTGGGGATCCGGCTTCAAACCCACGGACACCCCGGCGTTTCTGGCGCTCAACCCCAATGCCATGGTGCCTGTCATTCAGGATGAGGATTTTACGCTGTGGGAGTCGAACACCATCATCCGCTACCTGGCGACGCGCCATGGTGCCAATGCACTCTATCCCGCCGAGGCGAGAGCCAGGGCTCGGGTCGATCAATGGATTGACTGGCAGGCATCGGACTTGAACAGCGCCTGGCGCTACGCCTTCCTGTCGCTGGTGAGGCGCTCCCCCCAGCATCAAGACCATCAGGCCCTTCACGCAGCTTGCCTGCAGTGGTCTCACTGCATGGAGATCCTGGAGAGACAGCTTCAAACAACCGGAGGATATGTGGCCGGTCCGCACTTCTCGCTGGCAGACATTCCCATCGGGCTGTCAGTCAACCGCTGGCTGGAGACGCCCTATGATCGCCCGTCGCTACCCGCCGTGGACGACTACTACCAGCGACTGAAAGAGCGGCCGGGGTTTCGACGCTATGGGGCCAATGGCACGCCCTGAGGCGAGCAAGATAACCCGGGCAAGAAAGAGACGGCAGACCGGGCCAACGCGCTGGCCCGGTCTGCACAGCTTCAGGGCTGGGCATCCGGCTGATTGGCGGGGGCGGCCTTGATAAAGGCCTGCAACTGCTCGCAGTTGGCGACGATGCGCGCAATGGTGGGGTAGTCATCCAGGGTCATGTCAAAGCGGCGGGCGTTGTAGACCTGGGGCACCAGCATGCAGTCCGCCAGGGTGACCTCGTTGCCCACGCAATAGATGCCGGCGGTGGTCATGAGAAGCTGCTCCAGCGCGGTGAAGGTCTCGTCTATCCAGTGGCGATACCAGGCATCCCGCGCCATCTTGCTCTGCCCCAGCTCCTGCTCCAGGTAGTGCAGCACGCGCAGGTTGTTGAGGGGGTGGGTGTCACAGGCGATCATGTTGACTATCTGGCGCACCCGGGCGCGCTCGATGGGGGCGGAGGGCATCAGGGGGTAGGCGGGATAGGTCTCGTCGAGGTACTCCATGATGGCCACCGACTGACCCAGATGCACGTCATCGTCCACGAGAAACGGCACCAGCCCCTGGGGATTGACCCGGCGGTAGGCCTTCTCCTTCTGCTCACCCTGCCGCAAGTTGACCGGGTGCTGCTCATAATCGAGCCCCTTGAGTTGCAGTACCAAACGCACGCGAAAGCTGGCCGATGAGCGCCAATATCCAAACAACTGCAGCATAGTGTGTCCCTGTGGTGGCAGGTGTCTGCCACCTGCCGTGTCGCCCGCCCCTCCAGGGGTCGGGCTCTCCTAGCTCGCCCGCTCGGCCGTTGCTTGCGTGACCCGCTGCAAAATGGTGCCAAACAGACTCATCCCGTTGCGATCCTGCATCGCGATGGACACTGTATCACCAAAGCGCAGAAAGGGTGTAGTGGCTTGACCTGACTCGATAATTTCCAGCATCCGCCGCTCGGCAAGGCAGGAGGATCCCCGGCTTCTGTCGTAGTTGGAGACGGTGCCCGAGCCGATGATGCAGCCCGCCCCGAGCGGCCTTGTCTTGGCGGCATGGGCAATCAGCTCATCAAAGGTGAAGGTCATGTCCATCCCGGCGTCGGGCTGCCCGAACAGGGCGCCGTTGAGGTGGGTCACCAGGGGCAGGTGGACCTTGCCATCGCGCCAGTCATCCCCCAGCTCGTCCGGGGTGATGGCCACCGGCGAGAAGCTGCTGGAGGGCTTGGACTGGAAGAAGCCGAAGCCCTTGGCAAGCTCCCCGGGAATGAGGTTGCGCAGGCTCACGTCGTTGACCAGCATCAAGAGCTTGATGTGGCTCGCCGCCCCCTGCGAACGGATACCCATGGGCACGTCGTCGGTGATGACGGCGACTTCCGACTCGAAGTCGATCCCCCACTCCTCGGAGCCCATCACGATGGGGCCACGGGGCGGCAGGAAGCTGTCAGAGCCTCCCTGATACATCAGGGGATCGTGCCAGAAGCTCTCAGGCATCTCGGCGCCGCGCGCCTTGCGCACCAGCTCCACGTGGTTGACGTAGGCACTGCCGTCAATCCACTGGTAGGCGCGGGGCAGCGGGGAGAGGCACGCCTCCTCATCGAAGGGGAAGGCGTCGGGGCAGGCGTCCTCGTTGAGTCGCTGATAGACGTTCGCCAATTGCGGCGCCACTTCGCCCCACTGGTCGAGGGCCGACTGCAGGGTCGGGGCAATGGTCGTCACGTGGACGGCGCGCGCCAGATCGCGGCTCACCACCACCAGGGCGCCGTCGCGCTTGCCATTGTTCAGGGTTGCCAGTTTCATATCGAATTCCTTATTTGCCGAGCGTCTCTGGACGCTGCCAGCTGGTGACATAACCGGGGTGTTCGACCCCTTCGCAGATCGGGCCGACGGCCAGGGCATCACGGGTGTCGAGCATCACCGCCACCTCGTCGGTGAAGGTCTTGGCATGAGCCAGCCCCGCCGCAAAGGCCTTGGGATGGGGACCATGGGTGAAGCCGGCAGGGTGGAAGGTGACCATGCCCTGCTTGATGTTGTCCCGGCTGAAGAAGTCCCCGGCGTGGTAGAAGAGCACCTCGTCGAAGTCGTCGTTGCTGTGGTAGAAGGGCACCCGCAGGGCACCTGGGTCACTCTCGATGGGACGCGGCACGAAGGTGCAGATGACAAAACGGCTCGCCACGAAGGTGGTGTGGGCCGAGGGAGGCAGGTGGTAGCGGTGGCTCATCAGCGGGCGGATATCCCGCCAGTTGAGGCGCACCACGCACAAGTCCCCGTGCCACCCTTGTGCATCCAGCGGGTTGAACGGCCAGGTGACGACCGAGACCTGATCGTGGCGCTTGATCTGCAGCGACCAGGGGTTTTCATCCTGCTGGGCCAGGAAGCGCTCATTGATGGCGGGCACGTCCAGGGCCGCCGGATCGAAGATGGCGTGATTGCCCACCAGTCCCTTGTCCGGCAGCTGATAACTGTCTTCCGTCGCCTCGATCATCAGGATGAAGAGGGGCGCGGTGGGCTCGATGCGCCACATGGTGCCACGGGGGATCACCACATAGTCGCCATCTCTCAAGATGAGGTGCCCGTAGTCGCAGTAAAACTCACCGCTCCCCTCGTGAATGAACAGGAGCTCGTCGCCATCGGCGTTTCGCACCAGAAACGGCATGGGCTCATGCAGGCGCCAGATGCGGTAGCGGCAGTGGGGGTTGCTGAGCAGATCCGGCATCACCCAGGGGGAGAGAGAGCTCACCTCCTCCTGCAGATCGTTCAGATCAAACGCCCGTGGCCGAAGCGGCCCCTCCCAGTTGACCCAGTCGGTGGGAGCATGCTTGTGGTGCATGTGGGTGGCCGGACCGAAGAAGCCCGAGCGCCCCAGCTCGCGCTCATAGATGGCCTGCTCCGGCAGATCGGCATGGGCCTGGCGGGAGTGGGTTCCCTCCCGATGGGGGAAGCTTATCCAGTTACGCATCGCTCGGTTCTCCGTTTTTCTGGCCCTGCGCGGCACTGTTCACCTCCCCTTGCGTGGATCCGTCCAGCACGCCACGGCGGATCTGATCCAGCTCGATGGATTCGAACAATGCCTGGAAGTTGCCCTCACCAAAGCCCTCGTTGCCCTTGCGCTGGATGATCTCGAAGAACACGGGACCGATGACGGTGTCGGTGAAGATCTGCAGCAGGATGCCGTCCTTCGTCGGCGAGCCGTCGATGAGGATGCGCAGCGTCTTCAGCGCGGCCAGATCCTCCTGATGACCCGCGACCCGGCTGTCCACCTTCTCGTAGTAGGTGTCCGGCGTCGGCATGAAGCCGGTTCCCCGCCCTCTGAGCGTGCGGATGGTGTGATAGATGTCGGCAGAGGCGAGCGCGATGTGCTGGATCCCCTCCCCCTTGTACTGGCGCAGGTACTCCTCTATCTGGGACTTGTCGTCCGCCGACTCGTTGATGGGAATGCGAATTTTGCCGCAAGGGGCCGTCATGGCGCGCGAGTGCAGTCCGGTCAGCTTGCCCTCGATGTCGAAGTAGCGGATTTCCCGGAAGTTGCCGATCCGCTCGTAGAAATTCGACCAGAGGTTCATGTTGCCGCGATGGACGTTGTGGGTCAGGTGGTCGATCTCATAGAGCCCCGCGTCCACCTCGGCCATGCGGGCCTGCCAGTCGGGGTAGAAGATAAAGTCCACGTCATAGATGGAGCCCCGCTCGCCATAGCGATCGACAAAGGAGAGGGTACTCTCGCCGATGCCGTAGATGGCGGGGATGTTGAGCTCCATGGGGCCGATTTTGCCCACAAACGGCTTGGCCCCCTGGCCAATAGCGTACTGCTGGGCACGGCCGGCATCGCTCACCCGAAACGCCATGCCGCACACGCTCGGACCATGGGCCCGGGCAAACTCCTCCGCTTGGGAGTGGGGCTCGGCATTGACCACGAAGTTGATGTCCCCCTGGCGATAGAGCCAGCACTGCTTGTGCCTGTGCTTGGCCACTTCGGCAAAGCCCAGTGAGACGAACAACGCCTTGAGGGCCGCAATGCCCTTGAGATCCGGCGCCGTGTACTCGACGAACTCAAACCCGTCAGTGCCAAGGGGGTTGATGGTGTGAGTACGGGAAGAAGGGGTGGTCATGATGCGCTCCTTGCGATGAACTGATAACGAAACGGTTCACGCCGCAAGGGCTCGACAGGCAGCCCGCACGGCATTGTTAACAACTTGTTTCATTAGAGTGACAAGCGCAGGGAATGAGAAGGGGCGGCGTTCAGATAGTTTGGCGAGGATCCGCGCCAAAAAATGTAAATGATATGTGACATCACAGCCCCAACCTTGCACTGCGCTCGTTAGCGTCCCGCAAGGCTGTCAGCTTTGCCTTACAGCGACCAATAACGGGGTTCGATATGGGGCAGTACCGCCCTCGCTTTTAGCAATCGAGTCCTTTGCGGGTTGATGAGCCAGGCCTGCTCCCCCAACGCCAGCAGGGGCAGATCGTGCAGGCTGTCACTCAGGGTGAGTGCGGCCTCCAGGGTCAGGAGCTCGGGCAGCAGCTTGTGCCTGCCATGGCAATAGAAGCGCGGCACCAGGCCGCCGAAACGGTAACCCATCCGCGAGCCGATGATGCGGTGAGGGAGCCTTGGCAGTTGACGATGGAGCTGGGCACGGACCAGGGCGCGGGGACTGGCGGAGATGACCCAGCAGCGGCACCCCTCCCCCGTCAGGAGGGCTCGCGCCTCCCGATACAGACCGGGCCGGGTCAGGCTGTACTGCCGTACCAGGGCGCGCCAGGCCAGGGGGGATAGCCCGAGGGTGATGGCCCACCAGATGAGTGCAATGCCGCGACTGCGCTGACCTGGCAGCAGATAGATCACGGCACCGAACGCCATCAGTGGCCACAGCAGCAGCGGCCAGATACGGCGGCGCAAGATGAAACGCAGCAACCCCGCATGGCTGTCATCCGGCGCCAGGGTGTCATCGAAGTCGGCCAGGATCCAGCCGCGGGCTGGGACTCTCGCGGTTGCAGCACTCATTCGGTGATCTCTGCGATGGCGGCATGCAACTCGGGCAGGAGGAACAGCGCTCCCTCATCGGGCGGACAAACGAGATCGAAGCTCTCACCTGCCAGGGTGAAGGCGAGGCGCCAGGCGTGCAGATAACCGCGATCCGCCGCCGTGCCGCCGTAACGCTCATCTCCGAGGATGGGGGCTCCCACGCTCTTCAAGGCCACCCGGATCTGGTGGGTCTTGCCGGTCCGGGGCTTGATACGATAAAGGCGCAGCCCCTCGCGCACCGAAACGGAGTCGAACCAGCTGATGGCCGGGTTATCCTGGGTGCGGCTCAGCATCCAGCTGCCGCCTCGCCCTTTCTCCATGTCACCCTTCACCCAGCCCTGCTTCTTCTTCGGCTTGCGATCGGAGAGGGCCAGATACTGCTTGCTCACTTCCCGCGCCGCGAAAGCCATGCTGAGGGCGCGATTCGCTTCGGCGGTGCGGGCCAGCAGCACCAACCCAGAGGTCATCTTGTCCAGTCGATGGACCGGATAGAGGTCAAGACCGGTATCCATTCTGACCCGATTGACGAGACCCGGCTCGCCGGCATCATCGTGCATGCCAATGCCCGGACGCTTGTTGATCACCATGAAATCTTTGTGCTGCAATTGTATCCGGTACATGTATAACCCTTTAGAATGTTACTTGTTAACAACTTGAATGCAGGCCTGCAGGCCATCTTCATGGACCCTCAGCACAAGAATCGCGCGAATGAAAAAATGCCTGTTTTGGCTGTTGTTGCTTGGCATCACTTGCTTCTCGCCCCTCCAGGCCAGTGAACGGACACGTGATCTGCCGGAGAAGGTGGTATTGCAGTTGCGCTGGCTGCATCAGCCCCAGTTTGTGGGCTATCACATGGCCAAGGCCAAGGGGTATTACGCCGACGCCGGTCTGGATGTCGAGATAAGGCCAGGTGGCAAGGGAATAAGTCCGGTTCAGGAGGTGCTGGCCGGACGCGCCGACTTTGGCGTCGGCAACACCGAGGTGCTGACCCACTACGCCCAGGGCAAGCCGCTGCTGGCGCTGGCCAGCGTCTACCAGCACTCTCCCTCCATCTTCCTGGCACGCCGCGACAGCGGCATTCTCACCGTTGCGGACATGCGTGGCAAACGGATCATGATGTTTCCGGGTCATCAGGATGCAGAACTGCTGGCCACCCTCTACTATCAGGGGCTTCACGAGCGCCAGCTCATCCCGGTACCCACTTCGGTCAACATCGACGATCTGATCGCCGGCCGGATAGACATCTTCAACGCCTATCTGAGCAATGAGCCCTTCTATCTGGAAGAGCGCGGCATCTCGGTGTCCGTCATCAACCCTCGCAACTACGGCATCGATTTCTACAGCGACATTCTCTTCACCACCCAGGCACAGGAGCGGCTCAATCCGGAGCGGGTGGCACGTTTTCGTGCAGCCAGCCTCAAGGGATGGCGCTATGCCCTCACCCACCCCGAGGAAGCCATCGCCCTGCTGCGCACAGAGTATGGCGTCAACCGCAGTCAGGCCCACATGGAATACGAGTTGCAGATGAGCAAGGAGATGATCCAGCCGCTCTATGTGGAGATCGGGTATATGAATCCGGATCGCTTCGCTCACATCATGCAGCAGCTGGTGGAGATAGGCCTCCTTGCCAAACCGGTCTCCCTGACCCGTTTTCTCTATCAGGTTCCCTCAGAACAGTGGAGCTTCTGGCGTCCATGGTTCCTGCTGAGCCTGGGTGTTGGTGGTCTCATCCTGCTGCTCTCCCTCTATCTTCTGATGAGCAACAAGCGGCTCAACCAGGAAGTGGCCCTGCGCAAGCAGCGAGAGCAGGAGATACTGCAACTGGCCCGCCTCGATCCCCTTACCGGGCTGCCCAATCGCCTGAGCCTGATGGAGCAGTTGAAACACCAGGTGCAAAGCGACAATCCGGGCTGCCTGCTGTTTTGCGATCTCAATGACTTCAAGCGCATCAACGACAACTTCGGCCACAGCCAGGGGGATGCCATCCTCTGCCAGCTGGCCCGACGGATCCACGACGCCATCGGCCACCAGTGCTATTTTGCCCGCTTGGCGGGGGACGAGTTCATCCTGCTGCTGCCGGGCTACGATATCCGTCAGGCAGAGGAGGTCACCGCCGTGATCCGCCAGGCCATGCAGGCCCCCTTCGTGGTCAATGACCAGCCGATGCAGGTGGGCATCAGCATCGGCGTCAGCCACTACCAGCATGACTGGAGCCCGGAGCAGTGGCTCATTCAGGCCGACAGGGCCATGTATTGTGACAAGGGCGGCCGCGTCATCACGCTGGCGGAGCAGTCCGGCTGACTGGTTCATCTCCCGGCACACAGAGCCGATACCCCCATGAAACCAATAAACAGGAAGGCCACCCCAGGGGTGGCCTTCCTGCATTGCATGAGTCTGACCGCTCTTACCCGAAGGTCTGCCCCAGGGATTTGAGCTGGCGAGCCTTGGTGAGCAGGATGTCGCTCGAAGCGTCCATGTCCTGCATCTTGTTGCTGTTGGTGTGGGAGTGCTGGGAGATGGCGTTGACGTTGCGGCTGATGTCCTCCACCACCGCCTGCTGCTCCTCTGCCGCCGTCGAGATCTGGGCCGAGAGGTCCACCACCCGTTCTATTTCCGCCAGCACCTGATGCAGGCTCTCTGATCCCTGGCGGGTCAGGGTCACGCAGGATTGGGTCTGTTGCAGGTTCTGCTGCATCATTCCCTTCCAGCCGTTCAGGGTACGCTGGATCTGGCCTATGCTGCTCTGGATCTGCTCGGTCGCCTTGTGGGTGCGCGTGGAGAGGGTTCGCACCTCGTCCGCCACCACCGCAAAGCCTCGCCCCTGCTCCCCTGCCCGCGCCGCCTCGATGGCGGCGTTGAGCGCCAGCAGATTGGTCTGATCCGCAATGCCCTGGATCTCGCTCATCAGCACACCGATGCGGTCCGACTCCTCCGCCAGTGCCACGGCGGCCGTGAAGGCATGCTCTGCCTGGGTGGCCAGCTCCGTCACCCTGTGCTGGGTATCTTCCAGCTGCTGATCGGTGTGTTGGCAGTGCGCCTTGGCCTGGGCTATCTGGTTGTCCGTCTCTAGGATATTGCGGGCAATCTCGTGGGCTGTCGCCGCCATCTCGGTGATGGCCGTCGCCACCTGCTGGGTCTGGATATCCTGTTCGGCGATGTCGGCGCTCGCCTCGCTGGAGGCTGTTTTCAGATGCACCGCGAGATCCTGCAGGGAGAGGGTCGCATCGTCCACTCGTCCAAGGACGGTGCGGATCCTGGCCTGCAACAGCTTGATGTGGAAGTCTGCAATGGCACTGGCATCCTCCCCCGAATAGATGAGCCGGGTCAGGCTGTCATATTCGTCCGCGAGCTGTCGCAGATAACGGGGGGTAGTGATGAGGGTGTCACGATAGATCAGGGCCAGCCACAAGAGAGGCAACAGGGTGAACAACGGCCCCCAGGGCCCCATCAGATAGCCCCCCCCCGCCAGCATCAGCAAGACACCGACGATGGCCAGCCCGTGGCGCATCGGGCGCAGGCTCAATCCGCCCTTTCGCTCCCCCCGCTCCACGCTCTTCAATCTGGCATAGGTGCGCCCGGCCACGGCTTTCATCTCCGGCGCGGCGCGACTGCGGACCGACTGGTAGCCATTGATCCGCCCCTGCTCGAAGATAGGGGTGACATAGGCATCCACCCAATAGTAACGCCCATCCTTGCAGCGGTTTTTCACCATGCCGCGCCAGGGTTTGCCCTGCTTGAGCTTGCCCCAGAGGTCAGCAAAGGCGGCCTTGGGCATGTCCGGGTGGCGAACCATGTTGTGGTGCTGGCCGATGAGCTCGGCCCGGCTGTACCCCGCTACCCGGCAGAAGTGATCATTGGCGTAGGTGATCACACCCTGCAGGTCCGTAGTGGAGACCAGCTGTTCATTGGCAGGAAAATCCACCTCTTCGTCGATGAGATGAACCTGGCTTTTCTTCATGGCGCACACCCCTTGTTTGATCACCCACTGAGCGTAGCCAAACGCCTACGGGCAAGCAACGCAGAGACCCAGTCGGGGAGGATGGCTGAGACACAATTTGCATCCTGTTTGACGCCGCGCAAGATTTTGGCCCCCAAAGCCCCTATTTGGCCAAAAAATGCCCGGTATTTTCCCAGGTTCACCTCTCTCCCGCACGATGCATCACACCAAAAAATGGGTCCAACGAGTCTGTGATACTGGCGTTGCAGGGAACCCCGTCAGGGGAGAGCGCACTTGATGCGACCTTGGACCTAAGCATAATTGACGTTAACGTAAACGTAGTGTGAGATGATACCGTTCACCCTACACATCCAGCAGACACGCACCCTATGAAAGGAGTCACCATGTCCCACCTCTCCCCCTCGGCCGGCAAGCGTTTTCGCACGGCCCTGGCCAACGAAAAGCCCCTGCAGATTGTCGGCACCATCAATGCCTACATGGCGCTGATGGCCGAGCGCAGCGGCTTCCAGGCCCTCTATCTCTCTGGCGCCGGGGTGGCGAACGCCTCCTATGGCCTGCCGGATCTCGGCATGACCTCCATGAATGACGTGCTCATCGATGCCGAACGCATCACGGCCGCCACCCAGGTGCCACTCCTGGTGGACATCGACACCGGCTGGGGGGGCGCCTTCAACATCGCCCGCACCATCCGCGCCTTCGAGCGTGGCGGTGTGGCCGCCGTCCACATGGAAGATCAGGTGGCCCAGAAGCGCTGCGGTCACAGGCCGAACAAGGCGGTGGTCACGGTCTCGGAGATGGTGGACAGGATCAAGGCCGCAGTGGATGCCCGCCAGGACGAACATTTCGTCATCATGGCCCGCACCGACGCCCTGGCGGTGGAAGGACTGGGCTCGGCCCTGGAGCGGGCCGCAGCCTATGTGGAGGCCGGTGCCGACATGATCTTCGCCGAGGCGGTCACCGAACTGGATCAGTACGATCGCTTCAAGCAGGCGGCCGGGGTGCCAATCCTCGCCAACATGACCGAGTTCGGCAAGACCGATCTGTTTGACAAGGAGGCGCTCGCCGCCCACGGCGTGGACATGGTGCTCTACCCCCTGAGCGCCGCCCGCGCCGCCAACCAGGCCGCCCTCAATGTCTATCAGACGCTTCGCCGCGACGGCCACCAGCGCGCCGTGGTCGACACCATGCAGACCCGGGAGTCCCTCTACGATTTTCTCGGTTACCACCACTACGAGCAGACCCTGGACAGGCTGTTCACCCAGGATCTGTCGACCAAGGAATAAGACGGCGACCGGCCGCCTTATGCTGGCGGCTGGCGCATCAACGGACTGAATGAGGAAACATGTGATGAGCGCCCTGCCCGAAACCACCGGCTTCAAGCCGAAGAAATCCGTCGCCCTCTCCGGCACCGCCGCCGGCAATACAGCCCTGTGCACCGTGGGCCTCTCCGGCAACGACCTGCACTACCGTGGCTACGACATCCTGGACGTGGCCACCAGCTGCGAGTTTGAAGAGATAGCCCACCTGCTGGTGCACGGCCATCTGCCCAATGTGGCGGAGCTCGCCGCCTACAAGGCCAAGCTCAAGGCCCTGCGCGGCCTGCCCACCGGGGTGAGGACCGCCCTGGAACAGCTGCCTCCCTCCGCCCACCCCATGGACGTGATGCGCACCGCCGTCTCCGTGCTGGGGTGCCTGTCGCCGGAGAAGGACGATCACAACCACCCGGGCGCCCGGGACATCGCCGACAAGCTGATGGCCTGTCTCGGCTCCGTGTTGCTCTACTGGTACCACTTCAGTCACAACGGCAAACGCATCCATGTGGAGACCGACGACGACTCCATCGGCGGCCACTTCCTCCACCTGCTGCACGGGCACAAGCCACGCGACTCCTGGGTGCGCGCCATGCACACCTCCCTCATCCTCTACGCCGAGCACGAGTTCAACGCCTCCACCTTCACCGGCCGCGTCATCGCCGGCACCGGCTCGGACATGTACTCCTGCATCACGGGAGCCATCGGTGCCCTGCGCGGGCCCAAGCACGGGGGCGCCAACGAGGTGGCCTTCGAGATCCAGAAGCGCTACGAGAATCCGGACGAGGCGGAGGCCGACATTCGCGCCCGGGTCGAGAAAAAAGAGGTGGTCATCGGCTTCGGCCACCCGGTCTACACCGTCTCCGATCCGCGCAACAAGGTGATCAAGGAGGTGGCGCGCGCCCTCAGCCAGGAGCAGCACAACACCAAGATGTTCGACATCGCCGAGCGGCTGGAATCCACCATGTGGGAAGTCAAGAAGATGTTCCCGAACCTCGACTGGTTCAGCGCCGTCAGCTACCACATGATGGGGGTGCCCACCGCCATGTTCACCCCGCTGTTCGTCATCGCCCGCACCTCAGGCTGGTCGGCCCACGTCATCGAGCAACGCATCGACGGCAAGATCATCCGCCCGAGCGCCAACTACGTCGGCCCGGAGGATCTCCAGTTCGTACCGCTCAAGGAGCGCAAGTGATGATCAACACGCAATATCGCAAGCCCCTGCCCGGCACACAGCTCGACTACTTCGACGCCCGGGAGGCGGTGAACGCCATCGCCCCCGGCGCCTGGGACAGGCTCTCCTACACCGCCCGCGTCCACGCCGAGAACCTGGTTCGCAAGTGCGATCCAGCCATCCTCACCGAATGCCTCGGCCAGATTGTCCATGGCAAGCGCGATCGCGACTTTCCCTGGTTCCCGGCGCGGGTGGTCTGCCACGACATCCTGGGGCAGACCGCCCTGGTGGACCTCGCTGGCCTTCGCGACGCCATCGCCGAGCAGGGGGGGGACCCCGCTCAGGTCAACCCGGTCGTGCCGGTGCAACTGATCGTCGACCATTCGCTCGCCGTGGAGTGTGGTGGCTTCGATCCCCAGGCGTTCGAGAAGAACCGCGCCATCGAAGATCGCCGCAACGAGGATCGCTTCCACTTCATCAACTGGACCAAGCAGGCGTTCAAGAACATCGAGGTGATCCCGCCAGGCAACGGCATCATGCACCAGATCAACCTGGAGAAGATGTCCCCCGTCATCCACGCCGATCGTGGTCTCGCCTACCCGGACACCTGTGTCGGCACCGACAGCCACACCCCCCACGTTGACGCTCTGGGCGTCATCGCGGTGGGGGTGGGTGGGTTAGAGGCCGAGAACGTCATGCTGGGGCGCGCCTCCTGGATGCGGCTGCCTTCGATCGTCGGCGTGGAGCTCTCCGGCAAGCCGCAACCCGGCATCACCGCCACCGATCTGGTGCTCTCCCTCACCGAATTCCTGCGCCAGCAGAAGGTGGTCGGCGCCTACCTGGAGTTTCGTGGCGAGGGGGCCGCCGCCCTGACGCTGGGGGATCGCGCCACCATCTCCAACATGGCGCCGGAGTATGGCGCTACCGCGGCCATGTTCTTCATCGACCAGCAGACCATCGACTACCTCAAGCTCACCGGCCGTGACGACGAGCAGGTCAGGCTGGTGGAAACCTATGCCAGGGAGGCCGGTCTCTGGGCCGATGCCCTGGCGAGCGCCCAGTACGAGCGGGTGCTGCACTTTGACTTGTCGAGCGTGGTGCGCACCCTGGCGGGCCCCTCCAATCCCCACCGCCGCCTGCCGGTGACCGAACTTGCCACGCGGGGCATCGCGGTGGATCTGGACAAGGCTCGTGCCCAGCAGGCTAACGGCCTCTTGCCCGATGGCGCCGTCATCATCGCCGCCATCACCAGTTGCACCAACACCAGCAACCCGCGCAACGTGATTGCCGCGGGCCTGTTGGCCCGCAACGCCAACCGGCTCGGTCTGGTGCGCAAGCCCTGGGTCAAATCCTCCCTCGCCCCCGGCTCCAAGACAGTCGCCCTCTACTTGAAAGAGGCGGGACTGGACGAGGAACTTGAGCGGCTCGGCTTCGGCGTGGTGGCCTTCGCCTGCACCACCTGCAACGGCATGTCCGGTGCCCTGGATCCCGCCATCCAGCAGGAGATCATCGACCGGGATCTCTACGCCACGGCGGTGCTCTCGGGCAACCGTAACTTCGATGGCCGCATCCACCCTTATGCCAAGCAGGCGTTTCTCGCCTCCCCGCCCTTGGTGGTGGCCTACGCCATCGCCGGCACCATCCGCTTCGACATTGAAAAAGATGTGCTGGGGGTGGTGGACGGCAAGGAAATTCGCCTCAAGGATATCTGGCCGTCTGATGAAGAGATCGACGCCGTGGTCAAGGCGTCGGTCAAGCCGTCCCAGTTCCGCCAGGTCTATATCCCCATGTTCACCCAGGAAGAGGATCAGGGTCCCAAGGTGACGCCCCTGTACGACTGGCGTGCGCAAAGCACCTATATCCGTCGCCCGCCTTACTGGGAGGGGGCACTGGCGGGCGAGCGCACCCTGCGCGGCATGCGGCCCCTGGCGCTGTTGCCGGACAACATCACCACAGACCACCTCTCCCCTTCCAACGCCATCCTGCCCGGCAGCGCGGCGGGGGAATACCTGGCGAAGATGGGCCTGCCGGAGGAGGACTTCAACTCCTACGCCACCCACCGCGGCGATCACCTGACCGCCCAGCGCGCCACCTTCGCCAATCCCCAGCTGGTCAACGAGATGGCGGTGGTGAACGGCGTGGTGCAGAAGGGGTCCCTCGCCCGCGTCGAGCCGGATGGCAAAGTGATGCGGATGTGGGAAGCCATCGAGACCTACATGGCGCGCAAGCAGCCCCTCATCATCGTGGCCGGTGCCGACTACGGTCAGGGCTCGTCCCGGGACTGGGCGGCCAAGGGGGTACGCCTTGCCGGGGTGGAGGTGATCGCGGCGGAAGGCTTCGAGCGCATTCACCGCACCAACCTCATCGGCATGGGGGTGCTGCCGCTCGAGTTCAAACCGGGCACCACCCGCCTCACGCTGGGCCTCGATGGCACCGAGACCTATGACGTGGTGGGAGCACGCCAGCCGCGCACCGATCTCACTCTGGTGATCCGCCGTCGCAGCGGCGAAGTGATCCAGGTGCCCATGACCTGCCGCCTCGACACCGCCGAGGAGGTCTCGGTCTATGAGGCGGGCGGCGTGCTGCAACGCTTCGCCCAGGACTTCCTGGCGTCGACCGCGCAAAAGGCCGTGAGCTAAATCGCAACCCCGCTCCGCCCCTTTGAAAAAGGGGAAGGCATAAAGCACCCTCTCCCTTTGAGAGAGGGTTGGGGTGAGGGGAAATCCCCCTCATCCGCCCTTCGGGCACCTTCTCCCAGAGGGAGCAGGATCTATGACTCTTCTCAGGACACTCTCTATGGCCCACATACCACAAGTAAAAATCCCGGCCACCTACCTTCGTGGCGGCACCAGCAAGGGGGTCTTCTTTCGCTTATCTGACCTGCCCGAGCGCTGCCAGCAGCCGGGCCCGGCACGGGATGCCCTCTTCCTGCGGGTCATCGGCAGCCCCGACCCCTACGGCGCCCACATGGACGGCATGGGGGGGGCCACCTCCTCCACAGCCAAGTGCGTGATCCTCTCCAAAAGCCAGCAACCCGATCACGATGTGGACTACCTCTACGGCCAGGTCGCCATCGACAGGGCATTCGTGGACTGGAGCGGCAACTGCGGCAACCTCTCCACCGGCGCCGGGGCCTTCGCCATCCACGCCGGCCTGGTGGACCCGTCCCGCATCCCGGAGCACGGCACCTGCGAGGTGCGGATCTGGCAGGCCAATATCGGCAAAACCATCCTCGCCCACGTGCCGGTGACAAACGGCCAGGTGCAGGAGACAGGCGATTTCGAGCTGGACGGGGTGACCTTCCCCGCCGCCGAGATCGTGCTGGAGTTTCTCGACCCGTCCGACGAGGGTGAAGACGGCGGCGCCCTCTTCCCCACCGGCAATCTGGTGGACGATCTGGAGGTACCCGCGTCTGTTGTAAAGAGCGGCGTACTGAAAGCCACCCTGATCAGCGCAGGCATCCCCACGGTGTTCGTCAACGCCGAGGACATCGGTTATGAGGGCACCGAGCTGCGCGAGGCGATCAACACAGACCCGCAAGCGCTCGCCCGTTTCGAGGCGATCCGGGTTGCCGGTGCCCTGCGCATGGGGCTCATCAAGCGCCCCGAAGAGGCGGCCACTCGCCAGCACACCCCGAAAATTGCCTTCGTCGCACCCGCCAAGGATTACCGCACCGCCAGCGGCAAGGAGATTATTGCCGGCGAGATCGATCTGCTGGTGCGGGCCCTCTCCATGGGCAAGCTGCACCACGCCATGATGGGCACCTGCGCCGTGGCCATCGGCACGGCGGCGGCCATTCCCGGCACCCTCGTCAATCTGGCCGCCGGGGGCGGCGAGCGCGAAGCGGTGCGCTTTGGTCACCCCTCCGGCACCCTGAGAGTCGGAGCCCAGGCAGAGCAGGTAGCGGGACAGTGGACGGTCACCAAGGCGGTGATGTCCCGCTCCGCCCGCATCCTGATGGAAGGCTGGGTGCGGGTCCCTGGAGATGTCTTCTAGCCCGCTGCGGCATCACACCAACCAGGCCAGCCAGACGAAAAGAGCCCCAAGGCGACTGCCTCAGGGCTCTTTTTGGGATGTTTCAGGCTGTGAAAATCACATCATCATTGCGGTCTTGCCACACACTCCACCTTTCTTGGCACATTGTGCTTCGCGTCCCCGCCGATGAGCCGCTTGACCTGCCCTGGTGGGCAGCGACCGTCATCCACATAGGCGGTCTCCCCAAGGGGCAGCCTGCCTGGGGGCGGATCCTGACTCAGATAGGTGACGGGAATGGGCGCAGGCGCAAACCCACTGCACCCCGACATCAGGAGTGCACTGCACCACAGGGCCAGCATGCCTCCCCTCTTTCCTGCAACCGCCATCGCTCACTCCCTGCCTCTGTCAGGGCACCGACCCGGCGCCCCTCGTTTCGGCAGTGTACCCAGGGATGGCGCCGGACCGACACCCGTCTCCGGCGCCGTTGTGACGATTCCAGACACAGGCAAAAATATCGGCTTTTCACGGCTTCGACCCGTAGTAGTGGGTCAGCAGGGCATCGGCCTCGTCCACGGGGATCGCCATCTGCGGCCAGCGCGCGGCCTTCTCCCTGATGTCCCGCAGGCTCCCCAGCTCCGGGCGCAGTGCGCTGCCGAGGTGGCGGTTCAGGGCATCAAAGCGGGCGATCACCCCCTGTCGGCTGAAGTGCCCGGGCGCCAGATCCAGCCGGTAGCCCTGAAACAGCCACTGGAGTCCCTGATAGACGGCGGGGTGGTAGACGCTGTGATGATCCTCCTCCTCGAAGTAGCGGCTGGTGACGTGCAGGTTTGTGCCGGGAGCCCCCACTACCTGCCGCGCAAACTGCTGCAGGCGATCCCGGTGAAACGCCGAGCGCCCGAATCCCGGGGTGAAGGGGTTGTTGGCCACCGCCATGAACAGCGAGGAGGCGTGCCTGAGCGGCCCGGTCAACTCCGACGCGATGCGCTCGTAATTGCGGGGGTAATCGAACCAGAGGCTGGCGTCGATGGCGATCACTCCCTGGAACTGGCCGCTATCTTGCGCCTGTGCATCGAGTGCCAGCAGGCCGCCGAGGGAGTGGCCCACCAGCAGGGCTGGCGCCCGGGTCCGAAACCTCTCCTCGATGAGGGGGCGCAGCTCCTCACTCAGATAGCGCAGGAACCGGTGCCCGCCCCCCGTCACGGCATAGCCGGGCCCCGCCGGTGCCCCATTGGGCAAGGTCATGGTGTGGCTCGGGGTGTAATCCCGCATCCGGTCGGTGTTGTGCACCGCGACGATGATGAGGGGGGGAATCGCCGGATTGAGCCCGGCCCGCAGGGCCCGGGTGATGCCGACAACCTCCAGCAGGCTCTTCTCCCCGTCGAGCAGATAGAGCACGGGGAACCGAGCCCCGGGCTCGCGTTCATATTCCTGGGGCAGGGAGACGCTGTATTGCCGCGTCTCCCCCAGCAGGGCCGAATGGTGGGTGAAGCGCTGGGCGTAGTGGAGCATGTCTGCCTGGGCAGAAGAGAGTGTGATCATGGTGAGCAGCAGGGTGATGAGTCTTGTCATGGGATGAACCAGGATTGTGTCGCCAGCCTTGGGGATCCCCCGTAGGGCGGCGCACAGAGACGACAACAGGGCCCGCAGGCCCTGCTGTCGTCGGTCGTTACAGCTTGTAGGTGAAGCCTGCCATCAGGTTCGCCGGCTCGCCGTACATGTTGAAGGTGCTGGTGGAGCCGACCCGGTAGAAGTACTCCCGGTCGAGCAGGTTGTAGAGGTTCAGGGTCGCCTGCATCTTGTCGTTGATCTCGTAACGCACCGCCGCATCGAACAGGGCATAGCCCCCCTGATGGGTCTCGACCCCCTTCTGGTTGAAGCCGTAGTCGCTCACCGCCGTCATTCCTGCCCCGAGGTGCAGCCCCTGCACCCAGTCGGCCAGGTGGTAGTCGGTCCAGAGCGAGAGGGTGTGACGGGGGATGGTGTCGAATTTCGGGTTGTGATCCCCGGCCTTCTCCTCGATGTCGGTGAAGGTATAGCCGGCCATCACCATCCAGTTCTGGCTGAGATAGCCGCTCGCCTCCAGCTCCACCCCTTGCGTCTCCACCTTGCCGGTAGCCCAGTAGGTGTTGGTGATGGCAATGCCCTGATCGTCGTAGGCCTGGGCCGCGATGTTGTCGTCCTTCATCAGGAAGAGGGTCGCCCGGGTGTTGAGCAGGCCGTCACGCAGCGAGGACTTGATGCCGGTTTCCCACTGGCTGCCCTCCCGGGGCTTGAGCAGGTTGCCGCTCTCGTCCTGGCTGGTCTGGGGCTTGAACACCTTGGAGTAGCTGGCATACCAGGCGTGTGCGTCGCTCAGGTCATAGACGGCCCCCGCGTAGGGGGTGAGCTTGCCGTTGAACGCACTGGACTCGCCGCTCTGGGCTCCGGAACTCAGGGTCGTGCTGACGGCATCCAGATCGTACCAGGAGACGCGGGCCCCGGTGATCACCGCCAGCGGCTCCATCAGCCGCCAGGTCACCTTGCCATACAGACCGAGCTCCGACTGCTCCTCATGGTCATTCTTGGTGTAGCTGTAGTCCGGCTTGGCGACCCGGGTCGGGTCGAAATCGAACACATTGATCTTGCCGAGGTTGCGGTTGGTGTAGGTCTGGATGTCCGACTCGTAGCGCTTGTAGTCGGAGCCCAGCACAAACTCGCTCTTGTGCCCCAACAGATCGAACATCTGACTGTAGTTGGCATCGAAGGCCATGTTCTTCTGCTGGTTCCCCTGACCGTTGAACATCAGCCCGGTGTTGCCCGCCGCGTCCACGGGGCCGTTGGTGAAGGTCTGCTCCAGCCGCATGTCGTGATCCATGTAGCGGGCCGAGACCTGACCCACCCCGCCGTTGGCAAAGGCGTGTTGCAGCGAGGCCCCCACATCCGTGGTGTCGGCGTCGAAGAAGTCTTCAGCCGACCCCAGGTAGGTGCTGCGGCCGATGTCGAGCAGGGAGCCGTCCTTGTATGCCGGCAGGCCGTTGGTGGGCAGGATGTCCTTGGTCTGGTGCAGGGCGTAGACGGAGAGGCGGGTGCGATCCGAGAGATCGAATTCCAGGGTGCCGTAGTAGGTACCGTTGTCGTTGTTGTTGTAGTCCACCTGGTTCTTGATGTCGGCGTTGGCCACCACGACGCGACCGCGCAGGGAACCCTCGTCGTTGAGTGCGCCCCCCATGTCCGCCTCCAGGTAATGCCTGTCCCAGCTGCCATAGCGCGCAGTGACCGAGCCCTTGAAGGCGTCGGTCGGACGCTTGAGCACCATGTTGATCACGCCCCCCAGCTCGCTGGTGCTGTTGAAGAGGCCGGAGGGGCCCCGCATGATCTCCACCCGATCCACCGCCGCCAGCGACGGCAGGGTGCCGTACTTGCTCTGCATGGGCGATGGCAGGCCGTTGAGGTTCACCTCGTCGTATTCATAGCCACGGGAGAAGATGGAGGAGCGACCGCTGTCGTTGACCAGGGTGCGCAGACCCGGCGTGTACTTGGCCAGATCGTCCACCGCCACGAAGTTGCGCTCCTCGATGTAGTCGTTGGTCAACACGGTGATCGACTGGGGGATGTCTTTGAGGGCCGCCGGCGTTTTGGTGCCGACGGTGGCCGAGTCGACCCCATAGCCTCCCGTCTCCTCCGACGGCGACATCCCGTAGAGTGGATTGCCATAGACGACCAGGGTTTCGTCCGGCTTGATGTCCGGTGTGTGTGCCCCTGCCGGGGCGGCAACGGTGACGGCCAGAGCGGCAGAGATGGCCAGAGCCAGCGGGCTTCGCGCTTTATCCTTCAAGACAACCATAGTTAGAACGACCCCAAGATAGAGATGATAATCATTTTCATTTAATTTTCCGGGGGCTAATATATCACTCCATCTTCCGCCGCAGTTTTGCGGTGTGGTCATTTCACTCTTCGACATGGTCAAATTGCACATGACTGACACAGTGGCAAGGGATACCAGCGCACGCCAGCGGGGGCGCTTCACCGGCAGGGTGGAGAACCTGGTGATCCAGGAGGGTCTTCGCTTTCACAACAAGGACATCGTTCACAAGGCAGACTTCGCCACCGAGCGGGAGTTGCCGCCGCAGTTGATCATCGCCATTCCCCTCGAGAGCCGGGCCCTGATGACCTATGGCGCCACTCACAGGCTCAAGGGGTGTCGCTTCCACGAGTCCGACCCCATAGTGGCAACCGCCATCCTCTATACCGAGCCCGACATCGTGCAGGGGGCGGCCAAAGCCCAGGTGCGCAGCCGCAGCATCGTCCTCTCCCTGGACCACACCTGGCTCGCCCACAACCTGGCACAGGCGCATCGCAAGGCTTTCGCACAGACCTTCAGCCGCCATCTGAGCCGCGTCGACTGGACCCTGCCCGCGGCGCTTGGACAGATTGCGGAAGCGCTCAATCTCACCAGCAGCCAGAACGCCTCCGAGATGCTGATGCGCAAGGCCTTTGCCCTCAGTGTCTGGGAGAGCCTGATGACCCACCTCCAGCAGGCCGCCTCCCCCTGCTGCCAACGCCAGAACGAGCAACCGACACGCCTCAAGATGCTGCTCAGGGATGAAAAAGTGGACGAGATGACCCTGACCGAGATCGCGGCCACCCTCGGCATGAGCGTCTCCACCTTGCAGCGAGCCGCAAAAAAAGAGCTGGGCATGAGCCTGCAGCGCTACCTTCGCCAGCGAAAGCTGCAAGAAGCGCGGGCCAGGCTGGAGGCGCGCAGCCTCTCTCTGCAAGGGGCCGCAGCCCACGCCGGCTATGACCATGTGGCCAATTTCATCACGGCGTTTAGAAAGCAGTTCGGCTTCTCGCCGACGCGGATCGCCAGACAGGGTAAAGAGCAGGAACAGGCGCCCTCTGCAACGCCTTGAGCCTCCTTGTTCATGCGCAATACATCTTTGCTCTGGGATAGTAGGCACCACGCAGGTGGGGTGGCGCTTGAAATCAGCGCTCGTCATCCACACATTCAGTGCATACAATGCGTTAACGAAGCACACTTGGTCGCTTCACCCCGGAAATCAAGAGGACATCAAGATGGATACCCGTTCTATCTACACTGGCACCCAGGGTGCCGTGCGCGACACCAACAAGGTGCTGCGCAACACCTACATGCTGCTCTCCCTCACTCTTGGCTTCTCAGCCGTGGTAGCCGGGGTAGCGACCGTCATGAACATGCCGCCCCTGCACTGGGCCGTGTTCCTCATCGGTGTCTACGGCCTGATGTTCCTGACCGAGAAGAACCGTGACAACGGCATGGGGCTGGTGTTCACCTTCGCCCTGACCGGCCTGCTGGGCTATAGCCTCGGCCCCATCATCAACATGTACATGAACAACGGCGGCGGCGAGATCGTGATGACGGCGCTGGGCGGTACTGCGCTCACCTTCTTCGGCCTGTCTGCCTATGCCCTGACCACCAAGCGGGATCTTTCCTTCCTCGGCGGCATGCTGTTCGTCGGGTTCTGGGTACTGCTGGTAGCCATGGTCGCCAACATCTTCCTGCAGATGAGCGCCCTGAGCCTGGCCCTGTCCGCCATGTTCATGCTCTTTTCCTCCGGCGCCATCCTGCTGACCACCCAGCAGATCGTGCGCGGCGGCGAGACCAACTACATCTCTGCCACCGTCACCCTGTATGTCTCCATCTACAACATCTTCCTGAGCCTGCTGAGCCTGCTTGGCGGCAACCGCAACTGATGGATGCTTAAGATGCACAAGACCCCGCTTCGGCGGGGTTTTTATTGGCGCCAATTTCTGTCAGGATAAGTTGCAAATCAAGGATATGAAGCGAAGTGGCCCTGATCCAAATCAGGGCCGTTTCGTTATCGACGGGTTATGCTGTTGCTTTCGTTTCGCTCAAGGGTTGCCTTCATCCCATGCCCATGGACTTCTCAGGTTTATTGCGCCGTCTGCTGACCGACAGCCACATCTATTTCGCCCTCAAAGTCCTGCTCGCCATCGCGGGGCTGCTCGCCTTCGCGCTGGCAACCGGTGACATCCAGCTCACCGTGCTGCTCTCCCTCGGGGTGGTGGCCGGTGCCATCGCCGAGACCGACGACAGCCTCTGGGGCCGGGTCAAGAACCTCGCCATGACCCTGCTCTGCTTCCTGTTCGCCTCATTGTGCGTGCAGTATCTCTTCCCCACTCCCTGGCTCTTTGCCATCGGGCTCGCGGGCTCCACCTTTATCTTCGTCATGGTGGGTGCCCTCGGCCAACGCTACGCCACCATCAGCTTTGGTTCCCTGCTGATTGCCATCTACACCATGCTGGGGGCCGCCAAGGCACCGGATCTGCTCTATCAGCCGCTGGCCCTGTGCGCCGGGGCCCTCTGGTACGGCCTGGTGTCCCTGGTCTGGCTCTGGCTGCTGCCCTACAAGACCCTGCACGAGCAACTGGCCCAGAGCTACTTCGCCCTCGCCCGCTATTTGCAGGAGAAATCCCGCTTCTTCCCGGCGGATGAGCACGGCGCCCAGGCCATCCGCCACAATCTGGCCCAGCTCAACATCAACCTGGTCAATGCCCTGAACCAGGCCAAGACGGCGCTCAATGCCCGTCTTCATGCCCCCGGCCGCCACGGGGTTGCCCCCGAGCTCGCGGGCCTGCTGCGCCTCTACCTGCTTGCCCTGGAGATCCAGGAGCGGGCCACCTCCAGCCACTACCCCTACAGCAAGCTGGAAGCGGAGCTCAAGCAGGGCATCGTCCTCGACGGCTTCCAGGAGGTGCTGTCACAGCTTGCCCACGCCTGTCAGCAGCTTGGCTACGCCATCCTGGTGCACAAGCCCTACACCCACCACAAACGCATTCACTGGACCCTGGAGGCCCTCGGCGATCAGCTGGAGTTCACCCACCTCAAGCAGCACTACCCCAAGACCCTGCTGACACCGATGAAGTTCCTGCGTCGCAACCTGGCCAGCATCAACCAGTTGCTGCAAAGCGCCGAAGAGCTGCAAAACCCCGCCGCGCCCCCCACCAGCCTGCCTCCCCTGGCACGGCCGGTCGCCCTGCCCCTGCTGGCATTGCTCAGGCAGCACCTGACCCCGAACTCCATGGTGTTTCGCCATGCCCTGCGGCTCTCCCTCGGGCTGGTCGTGGGCTATGGCATTCTGCAGGCGTTTCACCTGGACAAGGGGTACTGGATCCTGCTCACCGTATTGTTCGTCTGCCAGCCGAGCTACAGCGCAACCCGCCGTCGCCTGGTGCAGCGGATGCTCGGCACCTTCGCCGGTATCCTCATCGGCGTGCCCGTGCTCTGGTTCTTCCCCGAGCTGCACCTGCAACTGGGGATCATGGGGCTTGCCGCCTTCCTGTTTTTCACCCAGGTGCGCAGCAACTACAGCGCCGCCGTCTGCTTCATCACCCTCTACGTGCTGATGGCGTTCAACCTGCTGGATGGCATCGGCTTCGCCATCCTAGGACCCCGGCTGCTCGATACCCTGCTCGGCTGCCTGCTTTCCTACGCCCTGGTGGCCTGGCTCTGGCCCGACTGGCAATACAAGCGGTTGCCGACCCTTATCGCCAACTCCCTGTCCGCCAATGCGAAGTACCTCTCGGCGGTACTCGCCAGCCTGCATCGCCAACGGGATGAATCCCTGGACTACCGGGTGGCCCGCAAGTGTGCCCACCTCGCCGACAGCGAGCTGGCCATGGCCTGGCAGAGCATGCTGGTGGAGCCGAGCAAGCGCCGCCGCTTCCTGGATCTCTGCTTCACTCTCACCTGGCGCAACCATGCCCTGCTCTCCTATATCTCGGCGCTTGGGGCCCATCGCGACAAACTCGAGCCCATCGAGGGGCTGGAGGAGATAAGCCGCCACATCAGCCAGACCCTGGAGCAGGCCGCCGGTCACCTGGCGGGGGAGATGCCGACGCCGCTCGCGGGAGCCTGTCCGGCCATCGCTGCGGAGAGCAGCGAGGAGCAGCTGATGCTGAGCCAGCAGCTCACCCTCATCAGCCAGTTGGCAGACGAGCTGCTGATGCTGGCCAACGACGGCCAGCTGCTGACAGGTCAGGGCGAACCTAGCCGGACATAGCCGCCGGACCGATCCCGCCCGAGGCAGGTGCCAAGCGCCGCCCCGGTTGCCGGACGGGACGCAAGGCGCTACCATGCCCGCCCCATTGAGATAGCCTTTTCGAGGAAGCGTCATGTCCGAGCCACACCATTTGCAGTTCAACGGCCAACTCATCGAGACCGATGCCCAGGGCTATCTGCGCCACAGCGAGCAATGGAGCGAGGCGCTGGCCCTGGCGCTGGCCGAGAAAGAGGGGATAGTGCTGGAGGATCCCCACTGGGAAGTGGTGCGTTTCGTGCGGGCCTTCTATCTGGAGTTCAACACCTCCCCCGCCATCCGCGCCCTGGTCAAGGCGATGGAAAAGCAGTATGGCCCGGAGAAGGGCAACAGCCGCTACCTCTACAAGTTGTTCCCGGAAGGCCCCGCCAAGCAGGCCACCAAGATCGCAGGCCTCCCCAAGCCGGTGAAGTGCATCTAGGCCTCCTCGGCAGCCCGATAGCCCGATATCCACACTGCCTCCCCCGTGTTGGACACAAAAAAAGACCGCGCCCATGTTGCCATGAGGCGCGGTCTTTTCATTTCATCATGCTGTCAGGGGTTGTAGGCCACCACGGAGCCGCTCAGGCCCGTCATCTGGCTGATCCGGCTCTGCATGCCCTGCAACTTGGCCTTGGAGACATCCGGCCCGATGAAGACCCGGTTGATCTGCCCCTGCACCGGGGTTCTCGGCGACGTCTGGGCCGAGTAGCCCGCCGCCCTCAGCTTGCTCACCAGGGCATTGACGCTGTCTGCATTCTTGAAGGCGCCGAGCTGCAGGATCCAGCTCCCCTGAGCCGGGGCTGCCGGTGCCGTAGTCGGCTGGGCCATCTTGCTCGCGATGAGATCATCCATGGTCTTGATCTGGCCCGCCTGTGGCTTGGCCTCCACCGGTTTTTGCACCTCTACCGGCTTGGTTGGCACCGGCTTGGGTTTGGGCTGCTCCACCGGTTTCTTGGCGATCACTTCCGGCTTGGGCTCGGGTTTGGGCTGGGGCTTGGGTTGCGCCACGGCCTGTACCGGCTGCTGCTGGGTAATGGGAGCCTGACTGGCTCCCGCTGGATTGGCTCCCCCCTGATTGGCCAGGGTCACGGTATCGCCAATCTCCTCTACCTGCCACTGGGTCGCGGCAGAGGCCTGCTGCTGACTCGCCAGATGCTCGGCCGGCAGGGTGCTCGCCGCCGAGACCTGAAGCGCAGGTTTGGCGGGCTCGAGCTCCGGACGCAGGGGGATCTTGGCGAAGGCCTCGTCCTTCTGCTCCAGCTTGTTGCCGTCCATCAGGTCCGGCAGAAAGATGACCACCAGGGCGACCAGGATAACGGTCCCCACCAATCTGTTTTGAAACTTCGAAGCCAAGTTAATTTCCACCCATGTTACTTAGGATCCATTGCAATCTTGCACACTTCGCAAAGAACGCCTCCCCTCACGCCGGCTGGCGAAGCCGGGTCCCTCGCCACCCACTTGGCCTGAAAGGGGATTATCCAGTGCAAAACCCGGCCCGTCGTCACGTTGACAGAGCCAGGGGAGCGAACGACTCAGACCGCGCCCAGAGCCAGCACGTCGGCGACAGTGTAAAACGAGCCGAACACAATGACCATATCGTCAGGACTCGATGCGGCCAAGGCGGCGCCGTAGGCATCCCCCACGCTGGCAAAGGTGAGCGCCGCGCCCCGGCCGCTGCCAAGGGCCGTCGCCAACTGGTCGGCCGTGGCCGCGCGCGGGCCGTGGAGGCTTGCCAGGAACCACTCGTCAATCAGACCGTCAAGCTCGGCCAGCGACCCCGCCATGTCCTTGTCCTTGAGCATGCCAACCACGGCGCGGCGCTTGCCCTTGCCGGGGCGCCGACGCAGCTGGCTGGCGAGATAGGCCGCAGAGTGGGGATTGTGGGCCACGTCGACGATGACCAGCGGCGAGGTTTGCAACTGCTGCATCCGGCCAGCCAGGCGGGCATTGGCCAGGCCGTCGCGGATGGCGGACTCCGACAATGGCAGACCGAGGGACTCCAGGGCCGCCAGCACGGTGACCGCATTCATCAGCGGCAGGGCCGGTTTGGGCAATCCCGACCAGTGGTGCAGGCCGTGATAATCCCAGTCACCTTCATGCTCGTCACCACGAAAATCGATGCCGACCTGACGCAGGCAGGCGCCGAGGCGCGCCGCTTCGCTTGCAATGGTCGACGGCGGATTGGGCTCCCCACTGATGGCGGGTTTACCTTTGCGATAGACGCCAGCCTTCTCCACCGCCACCGCCTCCCGGGTATCCCCGAGCCAGTCGCAGTGATCCAGGGCAATGGAGGTGATCAGGGCGACGTCCGATTCCACCACATTGGTGGCATCGAGCCGCCCCCCCAGCCCCACTTCCAGCAAGAGCACATCGGGCGCGGCGCGGCGAAACAGCCACAGACCCGCCAGGGTGGCGAACTCGAAGAAGGTGAGGGCGATGTCGCCCCGGGCGGCTTCCACCTCGGCAAAGGCCGCGCAGTGATCGCCATCGGCCAGCTCCTGGCCATTGACGCGCACCCGTTCGGTAAAGCGCAGCAGATGGGGTGAGGAGTAAACACCGACCCGGTAGCCAGCGGCCATCAGGATGCTGGCCGCCATGGCGCAGGAGGAGCCCTTGCCGTTGGTGCCCGCCACCGTGATCACCTTGAACGGCAGTTCGGTGAGGCCCATGCGGCGGGCAACCGTGCCGACCCGCTCCAACCCCATGTCGATGTTGGCCGGGTGGATCTGCTCCAAATAAGAAAGCCAGTCGACCAGCGACCGGCTTTGGGATTGTTGCATGTGTGAACTCATCTTCAGTCTTCGATGACCTGAGTGTTCATCAGCTTGGCCAGCAGACCGGCCAGACGGTTGCGCATTTCGCGCCTGTCGATGATGAGATCGATGGCACCCTTCTCCAGCAGGAACTCGGAGCGCTGAAAGCCTTCCGGCAGTTTCTCGCGCACGGTCTGCTCGATGACGCGAGGGCCGGCAAATCCGATCAGCGCCTTGGGTTCGCCTACGTTGATGTCACCCAGCATGGCCAGACTCGCGGAGACGCCACCCATGGTGGGGTCGGTCAGCACGGAGATGAAGGGCAGGCCCGCCTTGGTGAGGCGATCTAGGGCCGCACTGGTCTTCGCCATCTGCATCAGGGAGAACAGGGCTTCCTGCATCCGCGCACCACCGGAGGTGGAGAAGCAGACCAGGCCGCGGCCCTCCTTGATGCTCTCCTCGACGGCGCGCACGAAGCGGGCACCGACCACGGAGGACATGGAGCCCCCGATGAAGGAGAACTCGAATGAACAGGCGACGACCGGTACCCCCTTGAGGGTCCCCTTCATCACCACCAGCGCATCCTTCTCGCCCGTCTCTTTCTGGGCGGCAGACAAACGATCCTTGTAGCGCTTGGAATCCTTGAATTTCAGGATGTCTTGCGGCTCCAGCTCGGCCGCGACTTCGCTGCGTCCCTCGGCGTCGAGGAAGCTCTCGAGACGGGCACGTGCGCTGATGCGCATATGATGGTCACACTTGGGGCACACTTCGAGATTGCGCTCCAGCTCTGCCCGGTAGAGCACCTGTTCGCAAGCAGTACACTTGGTCCACACCCCTTCCGGAATGTTGTGACGACGCGGTGTGGTGATCTTGCTCTTGGGAAGGATCTTCTCAAGCCAGCTCATGGAATTCCTTAATGCATTTGTGCCTGACAAAACACATCGAGCCTTGATTGTTCAATGACTTAACGGCTCGATGGCAATAAACGACGGATCATTAAACCACAAATTTTCGGGCCCAGTTACTAAAAACTGGTCGTACCCGGTGCCGAGTCCGGCAGCCACAGCGGGCCGAGGGGCGGCCGGGGCAACCCGAATTCGGCCGGGTAATCCACATCCACCAGATAGAGGCCGCCCGCCTTGGCGGTCGGGCCCGCCAGGTTGCGATCCTTCGCCGCCAGCACCTCGGCAATCCACTCCACCGGTTGAAGCCCCTGCCCCACCAGCAGCAGGGAGCCGGTGATGTTGCGCACCATGTGATGCAGGAAGGCGTTGGCCTTGATGTCGAGCACGATGTAGGGGCCGGAACGGCTGACACACAGGTGGGTCACATTGCGCCAGGGGGTGTTGGACTGACAGGCGACAGCCCGGAAGGTGCTGAAGTCGTGCTCCCCCAGCAGGCTCTGGCCCGCCTGGTGCATCAGCGTCGCATCGATGGCTTCGTGGTAGTGGCTGACGCCTTGGCCCAGGATCGCCGGGCGGTAGTTGTGGTTGTAGATGACGTAACGGTAGCGACGGGCGGTGGCGCTGAAGCGGGCATGGAAATGCTCGTCCACCTCCCTGACCCAGCGCACGGCGATGTCAGGGGGCAGGTTGGAGTTGAGCCCCAGGGTCCAGGCGCCTTCTGCGCGGTTCGACTCGGTATCGAAGTGGATCACCTGGCCGGTGGCATGCACCCCCGCATCGGTGCGACCGGCACACTGGATGGAGACGGGGTGATTGGCGATGCGGCTGAGGGCTTTTTCCAGCTCCTCCTGGACGCTGATCACTTCGCGCTGACGCTGCCAGCCGAAGTACCGGCTGCCGTCATATTCAATACCAAGGGCAATTCGCATGGGTAACGGTGTCTTCTGATGAAAGGATGCAGTGAAAGAAACGGGGCGGATTATACGCGCTCGGGCTCAAAAGTCCCAGACCGGGCGAGGCCGCGGTGCGGGGCCCCCAAAGCGAGAGGGCAGCCCGCGGGCTGCCCTCTCTGGTGCATGGATGACAAGGGCCTGCCTAGCCCAGGCGCTTGAGCAGCTTCTGCGCCTCGCTGCGCTGATGCTCGCTGCCCTGGGCCACCGCCTCTTCCAGCAGCTCGCGGGCGCTCTCCTTGTCGTCGATCTCGAGGTAGGCCCGGGCCAGATCCAGCTTGGCCCCCACCCCGCCGTCATCGGCATCCACATCAAAGCCGTTGGACTCCGGCAGCACCTCGGGGAAACCGTCCAGCCCCACATCCAGGGAGAAGCCCTGATAGGGTTCCTGCTCCGTGCTGCTGGCATCGGCATCGGCCAGCAGCTTGTCGATTTCAACGAAGTCGCTGTCTTGCACCTGTTCGCGGGGTTTCACCTCCCCCTGATGGGACTCCACCTCGGCGAAGGCATCCTCGAAGTCCGCCAGGGCCAGCTCGCTGGGATCCCACTCGGACGCCGTCGGCTTGGTAGGCTCCAGCCCGAGCTCGGCCAGCATGTCGTCCACATCGTCCTTGCCAAACCCCGTCTCGTCGATGTGCGGCGCCTTGGTGGCAAGCTCATCGTCGGTCGGCTCGCCAAACCCGGTCTCTAGATCGCTCAGATCGAAGTTGGCCAGTGTCTCGTCACGCTGGCTGCGGCTCTCCTCCTGGGCCTGGGCCAGATCCGCTTCCAGATCCGCGTCCAGCTCGGCAAACAGAGCGGCCTGCAGCTCCTCCTCGGTCATGATCTCGTCATGACCACGAGCAGAGGAGGTGGGCTCGTCGGAGAGATCGAGTTCCGGCACCACGGGCAGATCGAAGTCCCCCTCATGGGCCAGATCCAGCTCGGGCACCAGATCCGGATCCCGGTTCGCCGTCGTCACCGCAGGTTCCACATCAAAGGCGGAGAGCGCCGTCTCGTCATCCCGGAAGATGACATCGGCGGCAGCACTGGCACCATCTTGCTTCCTGCTCACTTCCGGCTCGTTGAGATCCGGCATGCCATGGAGGGGCTCGTCATCCGCGATGCCCACCGTCATCAACTGCTCAAACTCGCTGTTCTCGTCTCCCATGACCATGGAGGTCGACTCGGAGAGGCTCTTCTCCTGCTCTTCCAGCTCGCGGCGGGCACGAGCACGCAGCCAGAGCGTGACCAGGGCAAGCACCAGGAGCACCGGCAGCAGGATGATCATGGCGAGATTGAGCGGCGAAGAGAGCAGCTCCATCAGCCAGCTCTGTTTGGGCACCGGCGCCACCACGGGAGGCGTCGGATTGGCCTTGAGTTCCGCCACCTCTTTTTGCAGGGCGGTCTGATCCTGCAACTGGGCCTTGAGGGTCTCCACTTCTTCGGTCAGGGCTTGCAGACGCAGCTTGAGCCTGTGGTTCATCTCGGTGACCTGGCCGAGCTGGGCGTTGGCATCTTCCAGGGCCAGCGCCATCTCGGTAGAGGGTTTGCCCACCGCAGTGGCGGGCAGGGGCGCCGGCGCCGTGCTGGCGGCGCTGCTCGCAGCAGCGCTCACCACCACGGGGGTGGAGACAGCCGCCTTGGCGGTCTCCTTCACCTCGGGGGCTGGAGCCGTTGCCTTGGGTGCCGCCGGGATCGGCGCCGCCTTGGGCGGTGTGCTCTTGGCCACCACAGCCGGCTTGGCCGGAGCAGGCTTGCTCACCACCGGCTGGGCGACGTGGGATTGCTTGTTGGCCAGGTATTTGGGGCTCAGCCCCTTCCAGCTCGCGTTGTCGCTGTTGAAGCGACGGCGTGCTTCGGCATCCGTGATGCGCCCCGCCTCTGCGGCGGTGGGCAGCAGGATGTGGGAACCCACCAGAATATGGTTGATGTTGCCGTCTGCGAAGCTTCGGGGGTTCTTGTCATAGATGGCCACCATGGTCTGGTAGACACTTACCCGGTTGGACGGGCGATGCTTGCTCGCCAGACTCCAGAGGGTATCGGTGGGACGCACGGGACCATAACTGCCAGCCGACGCAGCAGGCACCTGACGCACGATGGGCTGGGCTCTGGGCAGGGTGACGGGCGCCACGGGCTGGGCCCGGGGCTCTGGTTGCACCGCGGGGGGCGGTGAGCCATCCGGTCCCTTGAGTTCGACAAAGAAGGGTTCTCGCGCCCCCTCTTCGGCCTGAACCGTGCCCAGAAGCCCCAATGCGAGTAGCGTTGCCAGCGTTATGCGGGAATGTCCCATATTCGTTCCTTCGTATGACGGCCCTATCACATTGAAAAATCTGGATAGTTACCCCAAAACAATCGGCTCAATATAAATCAGGCGCCGGTCTCAAGCCAGCGATCCGACATATTTCGCGCCCGGCGGCGACCAGAAAGCAGCCCCAGACGCGAACCAGAGTGTAGAAAAAAACCTAGTCCACTGATATCACACGGTATTCCAAAAACCGGAGAGTGGGTTCCCGGTCACATCCCGGGGCCAGGGCGCCCACATCAAGGCGGGGTTCCCTCCCCGCCCGGGGCCGACATCCGGCCTCAGAGGTAGTCGCGTACCAGCAGTTCGGCAATCTGCACGCTGTTGGTCGCCGCGCCCTTACGAACGTTATCGGCCACGATCCACATATTGATACCACTCGGATGAGAAATATCCTGGCGTACCCGCCCGACCATCACGTCATCCTGGCCGGTGGCATCGCGCACCGGGGTCGGGTAGTCCCCTTCATCATCAAACAGGGTGACGCCCGGGGCATTGCGCAGCAGCTCCTTGACCTGCTCGGCGTCCAGCGGCTGGTGCAGCTCCACATGGACCGCCTCGGCGTGACCGTAGAAGACCGGTACCCGCACGCAGGTAGGGTTCACGGCGATGCTGGCATCCCCCAGGATCTTCTGGGTCTCCCACACCATCTTCATCTCTTCCCGGGTGTAGCCGTTGTCGGTGAAGGCATCGATCTGCGGGATCAGGTTGAAGGCGATCTGCTGCGGATAGAGGGTCGGCTCCACCGGACGGCCGTTGAGCAGGTGGGCGGTCTGGCCCGCCAGCTCGCTCACCCCTTCCTTGCCGGAGCCGGATACGGATTGGTAGGTCGCCACGTTGATGCGGCTGATGCCCACCTCGTCGTGCAGGGGCTTGAGCGCCACCAGCATCTGGATGGTGGAGCAGTTGGGGTTGGCGATGATGTTGCGGTTGCGGAAATCGGCCAGCGCGTCCGGGTTCACTTCCGGAATGACCAGGGGAATGTCCTCGTCGTAGCGGAAGCAGGAGGTGTTGTCGATGACGATGCAGCCGTGCTCGGCGGCGATGGGCGCCCATTTGGCCGAGACCTCGGCACCGGCGGAGAAGAGTGCGATCTCCACCTGGCTCCAGTCAAAGGCCTCCACATCAAGGATGTCGACGTTCTTGCCGCCAAAACGCACCGTGTCCCCAGCGCTGCGACTGGAGGCGAGCGGATAGAGGGTCGCTACCGGGAAGGCGCGCTCCTCCAGGATCTCGATCATGGCCTGACCCACGGCGCCGCTGGCACCCAATACCGCTACGTTGAATTGCTGACTCACTGATCTGTTCTCCTGTGATGCGGCCCGTCGGGGCCGGGCATGAGGGCCCCGGCTGGCACGCGTATCGGTTTGATGACAGGCCCGCCATGATGCCGGGCCGGGGGGAAGCGCCGCCTGGGCAAGCCCCTCCCCTTGTTGAAATCGGGTTTATTGCTCCGAGACGGCAAAGCCCAGTCGGGCCAGTCTGTCGTCGGCGAAGGGCCCTTTTAGTTGCAAGGCGCCCAATTCGCGCCGCTCGGGGTAGCGCTTGCGCTGCTCATCGAAGCTGCCGGGCAGCCCGATCCGGTTGCGAAAACGGGCGTCGTCACGGCGCACGTCATAAACAAGGTGGACAAGCTGCTTGATGAGCGCCTGATCCGCCGGCTGCCCCGGCGTCAGCTCGCGCACCTCTGGGGCAGGCAGCAGGGATTGCAGATCCTGGCGCGGGGTGCGCCCCAGTTGCCGGCACAGCGCCTCATAGAGCATCCAGGTGCCACGGGCCTTGCCTTCCAGGCTGTAACCGGCGATGTGCGGGGTGGCCAGCTCGGTATGGGGCACCAGTTCCTTGAGGGGCTCCGGCTCTCCTTCCCATACGTCCATCACCAGCCGCAGGGGATGGGGCCCCTGCTGGCGGACAAGCAGGGCCCGGTTGTCCCACACCTCGCCGCGGGAGGCGTTGATGAGGATCTGCCCGGCCGGACGCTCGGCGATCTCCTCGGCTCCCAGCAGGTGGAAGGTGGCCTCTTCCCCTTCACGAAGATAGGGGACATGGAAGCTGACGATGTCGGCATCCAGGGCAGTGCGGTAATCCACGAAGTCGCCAGCGGCGCCGCTACGGGCCAGGGGCGGGTCGCAGCGCAGCACCTTCATCCCGAGCGCCTCGGCCTTGCCGGCCACGCTCTCGCCGGTGTTGCCGGCGCCGATGACGGCGAGGCTCATCTCGCTCAAGGTCAGCTCATGGCGTTCCGCCAGAACCAGCAGGGCGGAGAGCACGTAGTCCCCCACCGACACCTTGTTGCAGCCGGGGGCGCTGAAGAAGGGGATGCCCCGCGCCGCCAGCAGCCCCTGATCGATGTGATCCGTGCCGATGGTGGCCGTACCGACAAACCCCAGCCTGGGGCAACTCGCCAGGAGCGCTTCGTTGACCCGGGTCACGGAGCGCACCAGCAGCACATCCGCCTCTTGCAGATCCGCGGCCTTTATTTCTCGTCCCGGCAGGGGAACCACTTCACCAAATTCCGCAAACAGCTCCACCGCATGGGGCATATTTTCATCAACGACGATCTTCATCGGCACGCATCTCGTCCACAAGGGCCACAGGCGCGCCATTCTAGCCCAAACGCGACGGATTTTCAGAGGCTTGTTGGCAGACCGCTCTGCGGCCATCTTTCCGCCTCCCGGCCTCAGGTGCGGGCACGATGCCCGGCAGCATCATATGTAACAGCCTGTTGCCCTCGCCCCCTTCGCCTTGACCAGAGCAACCTGACTGGCACAATGACGCCTCTTTTTAGCCGCTCGCGCCACCGAACCGGACCCCTTGATGCCGACTCACTCCTCTTCGTTGCCACGCCGCAAGGTGCTTCATTTCAATGCCCTCCTGCTCCTCCCCCTGCTGCTGCTCGTCTGCCTGCCCTGGCAGCCGTTCATGACCCAGGCCCTGCAATCAGGCTGGCTATGGTGGCCCTACGCCCTCACCCGCATGGTGGACTTGCCGGGGCTGGTCTTCACCATCGCCGCCCTGCTGCTGCTCACAAGACACAAGCTGACGCTGGACAGTCGCGCCCTGCTGGCGCTGGCTGGCGCCCTCTTTGCCGTACTGGCGAGCGACTGGGTCATCAAGAGCCTCATCAAGCTGCTGACCGAGGAGCCCAGGCCCTACCTCATCTGGCTGGAGAGCCAGGAGCTGATCCCCGCCATCCGCCAGTTCTATGGAGGAAGCCAGGCCCTTCGCAGTGAACAGGTCCACGCCGCGACCCAGTTGCTGGCGCTGCCCGCCTGGCTCGGTCAGCACTGGCAGGCAGAGGTCAACTACGCCTTTCCCTCCGGTCACAGCATCGCCGCCATGAGCCTCGCCCAGTTCTTCGGCCTGATCTGGCTGGCCCGGGCACCCGCCGGGGCCTGGCTGCTGCCACTCTGGGCCATCGGGATTGGCCTCTCGCGCACCCTTATCGGCATGCACTGGCCCCTGGATGTACTGGCAAGCGCCCTGCTTGGCAGCCTCACCGCCCTCCTGGCCGCCCGCTGGTGGTTGCGCCACTACTGACCTCCAATAAAAAACGGGCACCTGGGTGCCCGTTTTTATCGCTTGTACGCCACTCACCCCTTCTGCTGCCAGCCCTCGGGATACTTGTAGCCGACGAAGCGCTTGGCGGCATAAGCCTTGAATTCAGGGGAGTTGTAGGCGGCCGCCACATCCTTGGCAAACGGCTTGCCCGCATCGGCGCTCTTTACCACCACCCAGTTGATGAAGTCATAGCTGCGCTCGAGGAAGAGGCCGGAGCTGAACGGGATCCCGCTTGAGGCGGCAAAGTTGCCGTTGATGACGGAGAAATCCACATCCTCACGGGAGCGCGGCAGCTGCGCCGCCTCCAGCAGCACCAGCTTGAGGTTGTGGGGGTTCTTCACCACGTCGAACTCGCTCGCCTTGAGGGGATTGATCCCCTCCTTGAGGCTCAGCCAGCCCAGATCCTGCAACATCAGCAGTGCCCGCGCCTGGTTGGTGGGATCGTTCGGGATGGCGACCGTGCTTCCCTCTTTCACCGCCTTCAGATCCCCCAGCTTGCCGGCGTAGAGGCCCATGGGACCGGTCGGCACCTGGGTGATGGGCGCCAGAGAGAGACCCCGGTCTTTGGCGAAGCTCTCCAGATAGGGCTTGTGCTGGAAGCAGTTGACGTCAAGCGACCCGTCCGCCAGGGCGATATTGGGGGTCACGTAATCGGTGAACTCCACCAGTTTGACCTTGTAGCCCTTAGCTTCGAGCTGCGGCTTGATAGAGTCGGTGACCATATCGGCAAAGTCGCCAACCGTGGTGCCGATGACGATCTCTTTCTTCGCCTCATCGATGGCAAAGGCGGACAGCGGCAGGCTGCTGGCGAGCAACGCCAGGGCGGAAAGGGTGAAGAAGGAACGACGTTGCATAAAAACTCCCTGTCAACATGATCATCAAAACGGTGAGCGGTCGGGGGCGCAAACATGCAGTCAGCGCACAACCATCTAGCCATCCAAACGGCTAACTTAGCACACCATAACAGAGCTCGTAGCCTTCGCCAAGCAACAAAACCGGGCAAGCTTGGCCAGCACGAAGCAAAGCGCATCCCGCAACTGGATGAAAAATCTTTGACGGAGCACGCAGTTATGCGCCTTGCCCTCTCCCTGCCTGGCGTCGAACTGACTTATTGTGGTCATTCGATACCCATTTCAACGGGTTCCCATGAGGGCCTGATGGGCTGCTCTACACCCAGGCAACACAAGGAGTCACCGTGTTCGATCATGTTGAAATCAAGGTGGTGTGTTTTGACTCCTGTCAGCACTTCTACGCCACCGTGCTGGCTCCTCTTTTGATAGAACTCAAATGGTCTGATGAGACGGCGGCCGGCTTTGGCCTGATGGGCCGCGATCACGTGGGCTTCATGATTGAGCAGGGCCAGCAGGGCGCCTCCTGCCATCTCGCATTCAGGGCCGACGACACGACACAGGTGGATGCGTTCCATCACGCGGGGATCAAGGCAGGCTTTGCCTGCAATGGGTTGCCGGGACTGCGTCCCCACTATGCCCCCAATTACTACGCCGCCTTCCTGCGCGATCCCGATGGCAACAACATCGAGGCGATGACCTACATTGAGTCCTCACACGCCGCAAACACATCGCAGCACTGTGCCACCCAGCAAAAGGCCCTGCATTCGGTGAATCCAGGGCCTGAGAAGTACACGGAATGAGTCGGGTTAGATTATTTGACCGCCTTGCTGGCGTTCTCCAAGGCCTGCTTCTCGGCGGCGTTCATGATGGACGCCTGGCGGTTTTGCTCGGCCTGGTAGCAGGCGTCCTTGCTGATCCCTTGCGCCTGGCATTCCGCCATGCGTTGTGCCGGACTGGCGCAACCGGCCAAAAGGCCAGCCAGGGAGAGGAACAGGATTATCTTCTTCATGGTACTTCTCATCGTTAATGGAAAATCGTCCAACTACGCAGTAGCGGGTTGATGCGTCGCCCCTTGTCATGCACACCACAACTGAGAAAACGGGCTCCATGACGGGCATCCTAGTGTCCCCCACGCCGTCGGTCAGCTCACAATTTGTATCAAGATGTACGCGAGAATGGCTCCCAGGATGGCGCTGTATCTCATCCGCAACGGAGAAAGGAGACAAAAAATGCAGAAACACCATCACCCAGGCCTGCTGGTGGTCGATATCCAGGGCAAGCTGGCCCGCCTGGTCGAGGAGAGCGACGCCCTGATTGCCAATACCGCCCGGCTGGTGCAAGGGGCCAGGGTGATGGGGCTGCCGGTTGTCTGGCTGGAGCAGAACCCGGACAAGCTCGGTGCCACCGTGCCCGAATTGCAGTCGCTGCAGGCAGGCGATCTTGTGCTGCCCAAATACAGCTTCGGCGCCCTGGGGGAGCCCACTGTGGCGACCGCGCTGGCCGAAAGCGGGGTAGAGCATTGGCTGGTATGTGGCATCGAGGCCCATATCTGCGTCTTCCAGAGCGTGCTGGGACTTCTGGCCAGCGGCGCCCGGGTCTCGCTGGTGGTGGATGCGGTGTCGTCTCGCACCCTTGCCAACCGGGATCTCGCCATCGCTCAGCTGGCGGCCCGGGGCGCCGCCCTCACCTCGGTGGAGATGTGCCTCTATGAGCTGATGGGGGACTGCCGCCATCCGGCATTTCGCCAGATCCTCTCCCTGGTGAAATGACCGCCATGATGGACAATATGGCGCCCTTTCTGTTCGCCCTCATCGCCTTCGGGGCGGCATTCATGGTGACTGTGACGGGGATGGCCGCCACCCGTCACTATCTGGCCTGGCTCTGGCTGGGGATCATGCTCTTCTTCGGGCTGTGGTGGACGCTGCTAGGGATGCCGCCGCTCCTCGCCGAACCGGCCCCTCTCTGACCATGCCGCCCGGACGGCTCAGCTCCCCAGACGCTCCTGCAGATAGTCGTATCCTTCCCCCTCCCTTGGCACGAAGCTCAGCCTGTGGGTCAGACCGGGGGGCGCATCATCGGCATGATGGGAAACGAACAACAGCTGGGTTCCCTCGCCCACGAGGCGCGCTACCATCTCCCGCACCAGGTGACGGTTGAGGGGATCCAGTCCCTGCAGGGGTTCGTCCAGGATGAGCAGCGGCGGATGCTTGACCAGGGCACGGGCGATCAGCACCAGTCGCTGCTGACCGAAAGAGAGAGAGTGGAAAGGCTGCGCCCCCTGATCGGCCAGCCCCAGCAGGGCCAGCCACTGGTTGGCCAGCGCCAGCTGACGATCCCCCGGCCGGGTATAAAGCCCGATGGAGTCGTAGAAACCGGAGAGGATCACTGTCTGCACCGGGCAGCTGACACGATAGTCCAGATGCAGCGCCGGGCTCACGAGCCCGATGTGGCGCTTGATCTCCCAGATGCTCTCGCCGCTGCCCCGCCGCCGTCCGAACAGATGGAGCTCATTGTTGTAACCTTGCGGGTGATCTCCGGTGATGAGGGAGAGCAGGGTCGACTTTCCAGCCCCATTTGGTCCCACCAGTTGCCAGTGCTCCCCCTCGTCAATGGTCCAGTCGAGCCCGTCGATGATCACCTGATCCCCGTAAGCGATACGCATGGCTTTCATGACGACCCGAGGGCCGGGAGGCAAGGGCTCGGGTATCGTCAGCGGGGGCGGCAAACGGGGGGATACCGTTTCGGCGCGTGCCAGCTGGGCCACCTCCTGGCTACCGAGCACCGCCTCACGCTCCCCCGCCAGCAGCAGACGACACTCGCCGAGCAGGCCGAGGTGAGTGGCAAAGGGGGGGATCTCGTCAAAACGATTGACGATCACCACCAGGCGCAGCCCCTCTGACACCAGGTCGGCCAGCAACATCATCAAAGAAGCCCTGGCCCCCTGATCCAGGCCATCGAAGGGTTCGTCCAGCACCAGCAGCTCGGGTCGCCCCAGCAGGGCGCGAGCCAGCAGCAGCTTGCGCCCTTCCCCGCTCGAGAGGTAGCGATAGGGGCGATCCCACAGGGGTTCGATGCCAAAACGGGCCAGCAGCGCGCGTGCCTCATGCTCCTCGCCCCCCGCCTCCAGCATCAGGGTCGATACCCGATACCCCGCCTCCTCCTCTTCTCCCAGCATGTCGGTATTGCGCCGCTGCCAGTCCAGCTCCCCCAGCTGTTGCTGCGACTCGAACGAGAGTCGCTCGGCCCGGACTCGACCCGATACCGCTCCGGCACGCACGGCCAGCTCGCCGCACAGGGCCGACGCCAGCGCCGTCTTGCCGCTGCCGTTGCTGCCGACGAAGGCCCAGCAGGCCTGCGGAGTGAGACAGAGTTCGGGAATAACCAGGGTGTGGTGGCCACGCAGGGCCAGGGTGGCGGATTGCCACTGCAATGAGGTCATGGGATCGTCCTGTGATGGGTGCGGAGCGCCTTGCGCATTCCCCTTGTAACAGAAAAAGGGGGGCGCAGACAAAAACGGCGCCATTGCGGCGCCGTGTCATCAAAAAGCGGGGACGGGTTTAGCCGGCCTTGTGCTGCTCGGCCAGATAGAGCCAGGTGTCGACCACGGTATCCGGGTTGAGCGACACGGAATCGATCCCCTGCTCGACCAGCCAGGCGGCGAAGTCCGGGTGATCGGACGGCCCCTGGCCGCAGATCCCCACGTACTTGCCCGCCTTGCGGGCGGCGGCGATGGCCATGGCCAGCAGTGCCTTGACCGCCTCGTTGCGCTCGTCGAACAGGTGGGCGATGAGCCCGGAGTCCCGATCCAGCCCCAGAGTCAACTGGGTCATGTCATTGGAGCCGATGGAGAAGCCGTCGAAGTGCTCAAGGAATTTGTCCGCCAGCAGCGCATTGGAGGGCAGCTCGCACATCATGATGACTTTCAGGCCGCGCTCGCCACGGCGCAAGCCGTTCTCAGCCAGTATCTCCACCACCTGCTCCGCCTCACCCAGGGTACGCACGAAGGGGATCATCACCTCGACGTTGGTCAGCCCCATGACATCCCGCACCCGTTTCATCGCCTCGCACTCGAGGGCGAAGCAGGGGCGGAAGCTGTCGGCGATGTAGCGCGACGCACCACGGAAACCGATCATGGGGTTCTCTTCATGGGGTTCGTAACCACGGCCCCCCACCAGGTTGGCGTACTCATTGGACTTGAAGTCCGACATCCGCACGATGACCCGCTCAGGCCAGAAGGCGGCCGCCAGGGTAGCGATCCCTTCCGTCAGCTTGGCTACGTAGAACTCGCGGGGGCTCTCGTAGCCCGCGATCATCCTGGTGATGGTGGCCTGGAGTTCCGGGGTCTGCTGATCGAACTCCAGCAGCGCCTTGGGGTGGACCCCGATCATGCGGTTGATGATGAACTCGAGGCGGGCCAGGCCCACGCCGGCATTCGGCAACTGGGCAAAATCGAAGGCGCGGTCCGGATTGCCGACGTTCATCATGATCTTGATGGGCAGGCGCGGCATGTTGCCCACCTCGGTCACCGCCACGTCAAAGTCGAGCTCGCCGTCATAGATGAAGCCGGTATCCCCTTCCGCACAGGAGACGGTGATGAGCTGACCATCCTGGATGTGGTCGGTGGCGTTGCCGCAACCCACCACTGCCGGAATGCCAAGCTCCCGGGCGATGATGGCGGCGTGACAGGTGCGTCCACCCCGGTTGGTGACGATGGCGGAAGCGCGCTTCATGATGGGCTCCCAATCCGGATCCGTCATGTCGGTGACCAGCACATCGCCGGGCTGCACTTCATCCATCTGGCTGATGGAGGAGATGACACGGGCCGGACCCGCGCCAATCTTGTGGCCGATGGCGCGCCCCTCGATCAGCACCTTGCCGGTTTGCTTGAGGGCAAAGCGCTCGAGGGTATTGGCTTCCTGGCGGCTACGCACGGTTTCCGGACGGGCCTGAACGATGTAGAGCTTGCCATCCTGACCATCCTTGGCCCACTCAATGTCCATCGGGCGACCGTAGTGCTGCTCGATGATGAGGGCCTGCTTTGCCAGGGCCATCACTTCCTCGTCCGTGATGCAGAAGCGGTTGCGCTCGGCATCGGTGGTGTCGACCACCTTCACCTGACGGCCATGACCGGCATCCCCGGAGTAGGTCATCTTGATGAGCTTGGAGCCCAGCGTCTTGCGCACCACGGCGGGGCGCCCGGCCTTGAGGGTCGGCTTGTGCACATAGAACTCGTCCGGGTTGACGGCCCCCTGCACCACCATCTCGCCCAGGCCCTGGGCGCCGGTGATGAAGACCACGTCGTTGAAGCCGGATTCGGTGTCCAGGGTAAACATGACGCCTGAGGCAGCGAGATCCGAGCGCACCATGCGCTGCACCCCGGCGGAGAGAGCGACCCCCTTGTGGTCATAGCCCTGATGGACCCGGTAGGAGATGGCGCGATCGTTGAACAGCGAGGCAAACACATGCTTGATGGCAGTCATGACGGCATCGATACCGCGCACGTTGAGGAAGGTCTCCTGCTGACCGGCAAACGACGCATCCGGCATGTCTTCCGCAGTGGCGGAGGAGCGCACGGCAAAAGATGCCTCGAGCCCCGCGCTCAGCTTGTCATAGGCCTCGCGCACCGCCTGCTCCAGAGCGGGCTGGAAGGGCGCTTCCACCACCCAGTCGCGGATCTGCTGACCGGCCCGGTTGAGGGCTGCGATGTCATCCACATCCAGACTGTCGAGCAGGTCATGGATCTTGCCGTTGAGGCCGCTTAACTCCAGAAACTCGTTAAACGCAAAGGCCGTGGTCGCAAACCCGCCCGGCACGGACACGCCGGCCCCCGAGAGGTTGCTGATCATCTCGCCAAGGGATGCATTCTTGCCGCCGACGCGTTCAACGTCCTGCATACCGAGCTGTTCGTACCAGAGTACGTACTGTTGCATTTGCATGTCTCCAGGTTGGGGGGCCAGGGTGACAATTCACCTGCTGTGCCAAGTCGTGTGTTTTTGTTAGTGTCTGTTGCCAACGACCATGAAAACGTTTTCTATTTATTGTCAAAAAAATCCCCGAGCAAGAGTTGGGGATGGTCGTTTGACACAGGCATTCTACAATAGCGACACAAAAAGGTAACGACTCAGGTTTGCAAGCGAGTTCACAACTTGGGCATGGCAGATCTGTTGACAAAAACGATATGGTTTCGAGAGATACTTATTTCTCGCCGCCCCCTGGAGCGCACCACAGGAGTCCGCAGTGCACACCGTATTCTATGTATCCGACGGCACCGCCATCACCGCCGAAGTCTTCGGCCACGCCGTGTTGAGCCAGTTTCCCCTGGCCTTCGAACAGGTCACCATCCCCTTTGTCGAGACCCAGGAAAAAGCGCGCCAGGTACGGGCACGCATTGACGAGCAGTTTCGCCAGACCGGGGTGCGCCCCATCCTGTTTCACACCATCGTCGACCCCATGGTGCGTGAAGAGGTGCTCAAGGCCCAGGCCAGCAGCCACGATTTTCTCAACACCTTCGTTAGCCCTCTCGAACAGGAGCTCGGTATCAAGGCCGAACCCAGGTTGCACCGCACCCATGGCATGGAAAACCGCAAGCTGTACGACGATCGCATCGAAGCAGTCAACTTTGCGCTGGCCAACGACGATGGCATCACCACCAGGGAGTATGACGAGGCAGACATCATCCTCATCGGGGTCTCCCGTTGCGGCAAGACACCGACCAGCCTCTATCTGGCACTGCAATTTGGCATTCGCGCCGCCAACTATCCCTTTATCGAGCAGGACATGGGATCGCTGGAGCTGCCCGCCGCCCTCAAGGCCAATCGCCACAAATTGTTCGGCCTCACCATCATGCCGCAGCGGCTGCACGAGATCCGCAACCAGCGCCGCGCCAACAGCCGCTACTCCTCGCTTGATCAATGCAAACAGGAGCTGGCCAGCGTCGAGAGGCTGTTCCGCCAGGAGGCGATCCGCTTCCTCGATACCAGCTCCCACTCGGTCGAGGAGATCAGCGCCAAGATCCTGGAAGCGACCGGCCTTCGCCGCCAGCTCTGCTAACCTGCAAGGCTGTGACAGCACAACACACCATTTAAACAAGTCAGTGGCAAGATAACGAAACAGAAGAACAGGATGAAAAAATGATGCCAGCATCATCGCTGGCATCCCATCACTCGCGGGGCGAGCAGGCTCAGGGCTTGTTGAGCTCCTTGTTGTTCATCAACATGCCGTGAAAATGGATGAGTCCCCTGCCCTTGCGGACTCGCTCGCTCAGCCAGCAGGCTGGCACCAGCCCCATCCCGGCAGCAAGGATGAGCACCATGGCGATGTGGTTCACCAGGTAATCCGCTCCCAACCAGCCCCAGACAACAAGGCTGCTCATCGCCATCGTCAGCAACATGGGGGATAGCCAGATCCCGAGCCAGAGCACGGCCATCACCAGGCCACCGACTATGCGCTCAATCATATGAGTCCCTTTTTATCAAAGGGAAACAAAGCCATGAAAACAGAACCGAGTCAAGAGATGGAAATCCACTCGAACACAAAACAAGCAATCACTCTCAAAACCCCTTTCCAGATCATGAAAAACCTGCATGGCGCACAAAACAGCAGCCAATGATGAGGAAAACAGGTGCATGGACGGTCGATTATCACTATTCTGCTCGGGTTGGTAGCCGCTACAAAAAACAGCCAGCGGCAAACCGTAACGATATAAATACGGATTTCGTCACGTTTTCGGCACAAGATGCCGCGCCAGGCAGAGGACGTGCTGTGGCTGACGGGACGCGAGCCGAGTGATTTCAGCGACGTAAGGAAGGAAGCATGGATCTTCAACAACACGGCGAGGAGCTCAAGCGCGGTCTGAAAAACCGCCATATCCAGCTCATCGCACTGGGCGGTGCCATCGGTACCGGCCTGTTCCTCGGCATTGCCGACACCATCAAGATGGCGGGCCCTGCGGTGCTGCTGGGCTATGCCATCGGCGGCTTCATCGCCTTCCTCATCATGCGCCAGCTGGGCGAGATGGTGGTGGAAGAGCCGGTTGCCGGCTCATTCAGCCATTTTGCCTACAAGTACTGGGGTGACTTCGCCGGCTTCGCCTCCGGCTGGAACTACTGGGTGCTCTATGTACTGGTGAGCATGGCCGAGCTGACGGCAGTCGGTATCTATGTCCAGTACTGGTGGCCCGAGATCCCGACCTGGATGTCGGCGGCCTTCTTCTTCGTGCTGATCAACGCCATCAACCTCTCCAACGTCAAGGCGTTCGGCGAGATGGAGTTCTGGTTCGCCATCATCAAGGTGGTCGCCATTCTCGGCATGATCGGATTCGGCGGCTGGATGCTGTTCTCCGGCAGCGGTGGCCCCGAGGCCACGGTCAGCAACCTCTGGGCCCAGGGTGGCTTCTTCCCCAACGGCGTCGGCGGGCTGGTGATGGCAATGGCCTTCATCATGTTCTCCTTCGGCGGTCTAGAGCTGGTCGGCATCACGGCAGCGGAAGCGGACAATCCCGAGAAGAGCATCCCAAAGGCCACCAACCAGGTGATCTACCGCATCCTCATCTTCTACATCGGTGCCCTCACCGTACTGCTCTCCCTCTATCCCTGGGGCAAGGTAGTGGAAGGCGGCAGCCCGTTCGTGATGATCTTCCATGCGCTCGACAGCAACCTGGTAGCCAACGTACTTAACCTGGTGGTGCTGACCGCCGCGCTGTCGGTGTACAACAGCTGCGTCTACTGCAACAGCCGCATGCTGTTTGGCCTGGCCAAGCAGGGCAACGGCCCCAAGGCCCTGCTCAAGACCAACAAGAGCGGCGTGCCCCTGACCGCCATCACCATCTCGGCCGCGGCCACCCTGCTGTGCGTGCTCATCAACTATTTGATCCCGGGCAAGGCCTTTGGTCTGCTGATGTCCCTGGTGGTCTCCGCCCTGGTCATCAACTGGGCCATGATCAGCCTGGCGCACCTCAAGTTCCGCAAGGTGAAGGCTGCAGAAGGCGTCACCACCAAGTTCAAGGCACTGTGGAGCCCGTTTGGCAACTACCTCTGCCTCGCCTTCATGGCCGCCATCCTGGTGATCATGTACATGAACGATGGCACCCGCATCTCGGTCGAGCTGATCCCGGCCTGGGTCCTGGTACTCGGTATCGGCTATCTGCTCAAACAGAAGAGCCAACGCAAGCTGGCTACCAACCTGGGCTAGGCATCATGCCTCTCCAGCAAAAATGCCGGTCACTGACCGGCATTTTTTTATTCCATTCCCGTTTCACTTGACCCAGTTCGCGGCTCGCTTGTCCTGCCAGCCCCAGCAATGACAAACCCGAGGGGTTGCCTCGGGTTTGAGTGATGGACAAAGGGGCTGTGTTATTCCAGCAGGAAGACGGCTTCTACATTGTCAGTGATGCTGATCTGCTGCTGTTGATAGCTGTTTTCCATCATGTCGGCGGCAGGGGCTGCCGCAGCCTTCATGGCACGGGTATAGACCGGCATGGGGGAACTGTTGCGGTATTCAACGCTATACACCTTGCCAAGCTTCATGCCGAAAGCCTTGGCCAGGGATTCCGCCTTGCTCGTGGCATCAGCAACAGCACCAAGCCGGGCCTGCTCCTTGATGACCTGTGGTGACTTCAGGCCGTACTCTATCTGGGTCACGGACTCCAGACCCGCCTTGAGGGCGGTGTCCATCAGCTGGCTCAACTTGTCGAGCTGGTAGAGTTTGACCGCCAGCTGACGCTGGGCACGGTAACCCACCATTTCGGGTTGCTTGTTCTGGGGGTACTGGTACTCGGGGGAGATCACCAGATTGCCAGCCTCCACGTCGCTGCGCTTGATGCCCAGGCTCTCCAGCTGGCCAAAGAAGGCTGCTACCTTGGTATCTACCTGCTGTTTGGCCTTGATGCCCTGCTTCTCCAGTGCCGTGACGGCGACATTGAGCGTCAGCATGTCTGGTTCAGCCTTCTGCTCCGCATAGCCACTGACGACCAGATGGGGGGCCTGAGGAACCTCGATGGCAAGCAACGGAGCACTGACAACCAGCGCGGACAGGGTAAGAAGGGGACGCCACATAAAAAAACCTCCATCATTTAGATGGAGGTCATTATGCATGTCGTCGATTGGGATTCATATATCGTGTGTCGGCGGGATCTGGTCCAGCACCTGATTGGTCATGTCGATATTGATGCTGATCTCCCCTCCTCCTGAATTGCCATGGCTTGTCATCACGGGAGCAGGCGCCGGGCTGCCAAACAGCGATTCATCCTCAAAGTGGAACGAATCCCACGACAGAACATGACCTTGTGATGGCAGATTCGGCTCGGACGTCGTCACGACGGCCAGCGCCCCCCAGTCAAGCTCCTCGCCGTGGCTGAGCAGCCCCTGCAAGGAGGTATCGCTCAGGCTCTGCAACGAATACTCCTGCTGCCCCCACTCATGGCCGACCAGCACCATCATGTGGGGCAGGGGCGCATCTTCTGCCGGCGTGAAGCTGATACGAGAAGCGGCAAAGTCCACATTCAGCAACCCCGCCACCTCACCATCTTCGCTCTCCAGCTCCAGACCGTTGAGCGTGTCACCCGTCATCGTGGCCTGATAGCCAAAGCGGCCGGTGCAGACGATATTGTCCTGCCCGTTCCAGCTATAGCGAATGCCGTCGATGTCGACCCAGTTGAATGACTGCATGGTGACCCTCTCCTGATACTGCAGCTATCTTATCTGCCCACTCCATCAAATAACAGGGGCCGGGCACACCCGGCCCCCATACCCTGCTTACGGATCGACCTTGAGGTTGCCCTGATCCAGCAGATCCTGAATGATCTGCAGATTGGATTTACCGGCCGTCAGATCCACGTTGTCAAAGAGGATGGTATGAGTCGTGGTGCCACTTCCCGCTCCATCCAGATCAATGGTCAGTGTCGACTTGCCACTGCCCGGACCAGGAGCAAAGGTAAGATAGTGATCCAGTGTGCTCGCATCGGCATGCTCACCACTGAGCAGTTCACTCAGGTCCAGAACATCTCCATTGGCCCCCGTGGTGAAGTCTTTGATGGTATCCGTGCCTCCTGCATCACCTGCCATCCATTTGAAGGTATCCTTGCCAGCCCCACCAGTCAGGGTATCACTGCCGGTACCCCCAATCAGCAGGTCGTCGCCACCACCACCACTCAAGATGTCGTTACCTGCCAGTCCGCTCAAGACGTTGGCATTACCATCGCCGGTCAGGCTGTCGTTGAACATGGACCCTACCAGATTTTCCATGTTGCTCAGGCTGTCTGTCCCTGCCCCTCCGGTATTCTGACTGGCACCATTGACTGTGACCGTGACCCCAGCAGCGCTGTCGAAGTAACTGGCCGTATCATTGCCGTTGCCGCCGTTCAGGGTATCGTTGCCAGCGCCACCGATCAGGAGATCATTGCCCTCACCACCATTCAAGGTGTCGTTACCGAGTCCTCCAAGCAGGATGTCGTTCCCGGCATTGCCGTTGAGCGTATCGTTTCCAGATCCCCCAATAAGGATCTCGTCGAGATAGCTCCCGGTAAGTGTCAAACCGCTCTGCACATCCACATACACCTTGGCCGTATCTGTGGTCGTGCTATTGGTGTAGTTGAACGAACCCTCGTAAGAGTTGGGAGTCGCATTGCCGGAGGTATCATCAAATGTTACCGAGCCTGCATTGTCTGTGACGGTCCCTCCCACAGCTCCCGAGACGCCCGTGATCATCTGGGTCGCAGCCAGAGGCCCGGTGTCATTGGCAAGCAGAGCCCAATCCGGAATGGTCGCCGGGTCCTGGTTGGTGATGATAAAGTCATCACGAACCACGGTAGGACCGACCGCCGGGTTGATAACGATGGACAAGGTGCTGGACGCAGTATCCCCATCATTGTCTATCACACTGTAACCCACGACCTGATTTATCCCCCCGAGCGGAATGGATGTCGGCGGAGTATAGGTGTAGGCGCCGTTGTCCATATCCACCTTGAGGATGCCGCCTGCAAGTGTAATGGTCCATTCATTGGTCGCTGTATTGAAAGTCCCGACTGATGTTCCTCCCGAGACGCCAGCGGAGTCCGTCTTCTGGTTGTAGGTATAAGTCACCCCGCCCACGGTAATGGCATTGAGCCAGCCACCGTCGGCCCCAGCACTCGCTGCTACCCCGTTGATCAGTTGTCCTGCCAGAGGCGGAGCTACCACAGTGCTCAAAAGGGTCGCGGTCAGTTGGCTGAAGTCAGTCACCACCACTGCGGTGGTATTCGCCGGGCTGGCACCACTGACCCCGTTGTAGGCAATGGGATCCAGTGCAGACTGGGTCGCTCCCGAGCCCATCCCGAGCGCGTATGAATTGATGTTGTTCGCCGTCAGGAAATCGGCCCAGTCCTTGGTTTCACCGCTCAGTGTCGTGCCGTCACCATCGATCCCGTTCCCACCGCCAAGCGAGTTGTTGCCATCAGGAACTGTGGCGGGGGTACCGCTCAACGAGTTGGCATTTGGCAGACCATCCGACATGAAGTAAGAGACATTTTGCGCATTAGCGAGTCTACCTGTATCGCCAAAGGCTTTGATTGCCTCGTTCAGTGCATCATCGTAGTTGGTCGAGTCCGTGGGGGTAAGGCCAAGGATGATGGCCTTGGCTACATCGACCGAGACCCACACCCCGGTCGGATTGGCGGCTGAAGTGGAGAAGGTCACGATATTGACCATGACGCTGCCGTAGGCGCTGTATTTGTCCAGCAGCTCCAAAGCGGACTTTTGCATCACCTGCATCCGAGTCATGCCTTGATAGCCCGATGGATCACCCATACTGCCGGAGATATCGAGGATCAACATCAGATTCGTGTTCTGCACCTGAGTCGCCTGGCCTGCATTGGTAACAGCATTGGCAATGGGGGCATCATCACTGATCACAACCTGCAGGTTACCCGTGCCACTGTCGCCACTGGCATCCGTAGCCGACACGACGAAACTCGGACCATTCGCTGTATCACTGTTGCCTTGAACGTTGTGAGTCAGCACATTGTCTTTGAGCGTGTAGGTATAGTTCACCGTGTAGACACCGGCCGTGGGTCCGCTGACACCGGTTACCGTCAGCATTCCTTCCGTATTGTTGATCAAGGTCTGACTGCCGCCACTGGTCAAGTTGTAAGTCTGCCCACCGATGGTCAAGGTAGTCAGATTTTCCCCCTGGGTGTTGATGGTGAAGCTGCCATTGAATATCTCCGAATTACCACTGGCAGCCGTCCCCTCAGGCAGTCCCTCCTCATCAACCGTCGCATTGCCGATGGTCAATACAGGGACACGGGTATCCTGAGCAATATTGATGGTCAGAGTTGCCGGATCCGTATCACCATCGCCATCTTTGAGCGTGTAGGTAAATACCTCCGAGGCCCCCACGGGAACCGATGCCGCCGTGAGCGTATAACTGTATTCGCCATCCAGCCCCATGGTCAGCGTCCCATACAGCCCGGTCACTGTGAATCCACCGGCAGGATTACTGTCTGAATTGCCGTTCGAGCTCACGACCTGGCTGATTGCCGCACCATCCGCCCCCATGACGTCCACCCCGGCACCGGCTGTACCGCCGATGGTACCCGCCCCGGTAATGACATTCCCCGTCACCGGAGTGAACACACCTTCAGTGGCACTGTCAGCATCATCGTTGGCCGTCGGCACGTCATCCACGATCTGCACGCTCAGGGTGTTCGAGGCCGAGTCCCCGTCGCTGTCCACCAGGCTCACCGCGAAGTCTTCGAACAGGCTGTTGTTGCCGTTCGCCGTCGGGTGCGCCTCATTGTCGTTCAGGGTGTAGCTGTAGCTCACCAGCCCGGTCGCCGGGTTGTACCCGGTGATGGTCAGGGTGTTGCCCAGCGGCGTGGTCACCCCGCTCAGCGGGAAGCCCGCCACCACCCCGTTCACCACGATGTTGATGCCACCCACGCTCAGGGTCTTCACCCCGTCCGGTGCGCTGATGGTGAAGTCCCCCGTCACCGTGGTCGACTCCTTGCTGCTGTCCGACCCCGCCGACTCATTCTCGCCGCGGGTCGCCAGCAGGTCGTCCTCGTACACCTTCGCATCCCCGCCCTCGCCCTTGGGCGTCAGGTTGGTGATGGTCACCCCGTCATCGTCGTTCTTGATGGTCAGGGTCAGGGTCGCCGTGCTCACGTCTCCGTCCGCATCCGTCAGGGTGTAGGTGAACACTTCGCTGCCCACCCCGCCCCCGGTCAGCGCCTTGAAGTCACCGTCGTTCGGGTTGAGGGTGTAGGTGTAGGTGCCGTTGGCATTGAGCACCAGGCTGCCGTAGGTCCCGCTCAGGGTGCCCGCGCACGTCGTTGGTGATGACGTTGCCATTGAGGACCAGGTTGTTCTCGCTCGCTACCGTCAGGTTGACGTCGCTCACCGCCGTCGGCACGTCGTCCAGCACCACGACATCCAGCCCTGCACTGGTCGTGTCGCCATCAAGGTCCGTCAACACGACGTTGAAGCTCTCCGTCAGAGCCCCATCATTTGCAGGTTTGTTATGTGCTTCGTTATCGTTCAGGGTGTAGCTGTAGGTCACGCTGCCAACCCCTGTCACCGGGTTGTAGCTGACGCCGGTCACCAGCAGTTGATTGCCCAAAGGACTGGGGATCCCCTGGGGGAAGGTGGTCAAGACCTGGCCATTGCTGATCAGCGTCACACCTCCCAGCGTCAGGCTTTGCACTCCATCTGCCGCATTGAATGTAAAGGTACTGCTCTTGGTCAAGGCGGCGCCATCGGGGGCTGAGCCATCCGGCAACGCGGCTTCATCAAGGACAAGCTCACCACCCTCGACCTGCAATCCATTCAGCGAGACAGGCTCATCTACAGGGGTGATGGTGATGGTCAGAGTGGAGTCGTTGGTATCATCCCCATCCGTTACGGTGTAATTGACCGCAGGTACGGGGCCTGTGTAGTTCAGCGCGGCGGTAAAGGTATAGGAGCCGTCCGCATTGATGATCAGCGTACCAATCCCATCCAGCGTGCTCTCAACGCCAGCAGCAATTCCCTGATTGCTGCCCCAGCTATAGGAAATGACAGACGAATCAAGGGGACCATCCGGATTGTTGCTGTTGTCGAGCACATTGCCACTGATGGCCTGATCTTCCTGGGTGACAACAGACTCATCCTGATCATCGAGCTGATTCTCGGGCAGAAGATCGTCTTCCTGCAGCACATTTTGATCGATCAACGTGTCATAGCCGGTATCGAATCCGGCCTCGGCTATGGTCGCATCTCCGATGCGGTCTATGACAACAAAACCACCATTGCCACTGGCCCCAGCGACCCCGCCGATACCGCCACCACCACCGGCGGCAGGTGCCCCACCGGCAGCAGAGGCTTCGAAGTTCTTGGTCGGGTCAACCCCTTGCAGGATGGATTGTTGCAACGCCGCAATTTCTGGCGACACTTCAGGCGAGCCTTGCTGATGATTGGCAACCGATGAGGAAGATTGCCCCTCTGGAGGCATCTCTGTCCCTGCCGGGACACCATTGCCCTCTGCAGGTTTGTCATCGTAGGGCGCCAGCATCAATTTGGCATCATCAGCGATATTGAGTCTGGCGCCAGGCTGCAGGATCTCGCCAGGCTGGAGAGGGCGACTGCTGCCATCGGCAAGCAGGATCTGAACGTTGCCTTCTACGGAAGAGACGACCACGGTTTTGTCGATGATTTGGGTGCGCATATCCATTGCTCCAGGGTGACAGATCTTGATGCCTACACTCTAGATACGCCCCCGTCCTGCTTCCGTTGCAAAAATGTACAGGGTTGAGTCTCTTTGACTTCATCCGATGCAGCGAATCGAACGAATATTTTTTACATATAAAAATCAATTAAGTAACAGCGCGAGTTTTAGTGATATTACCTATATGTCGCGTAAAAATGATGTACATATTCTAAACAGATATAAAAAAGGGCCCTTAATGGGCCCCTTTCTATCGAGTTGTACCGCTTATACCAGTGGAAATGCCGGGTGAACGAACCCCTGATAACCATCGATATGCAAACTGGACAACAATTCAACCTGCCGTTGATCTTCCACCCGGGTGGCGATGGTCGTGACACCCGCGTTGTGGGCAGCCCGACAGACAGCCGCCAGGAAGGAGGTATCGGCGCCCGGTTCCATGACCTGGCTGGTATACCCGTGGTCCACCTTGACATAGGCGGGGGTCAGCTCTTCCAGATAGCCGAGGGACTGGAAGTGCCGGCCATAGTGATCGACCCCCCACAAGAAGCCGTGCTCTCGCAACAGCTCAACCAGATGAGTCACATACTCTTTGTGTTTCATGATGGCCGCTTCCGGGATCTCGAACAGCAGTCGCTCCTTCAGCTCCACGTTCAGCGACAGATAGCCTCTGAGCCATGTCAGGAACTCATCCGAACAGAGAGAACCCGCCGTGATATTGACTGCCAACACCAATTCCGGTTGCTGCTTGAACAAGGGGACGCAGGCTTCCAGCACCGCCTTGTCAAACTCGGCCCCCATCTTGAACTGCTCGATCGCAGGCAAGAACTGCCCTGCGAAGTAATCCGTTCCATCTCGCGAGATGGCCGCGAACAACTCGGCATGCAGGCGGGTACCATCATCGAAGCGGCATGCAGGCTGTGCCTTGAAGCGCCAGAGATGTCTGGCAATGGCATCCTGCACCAGGTCTCGCCAGGCAAGGCGTCCCATCAGTCCCTGCTCATTGCCGCCTTCCATCACGACGGCACCGCGCCGCTCATTGCGCGCTTTGCCAAGGGCGTTATCCGCCTTCGTCAGCAGGGCCGAGAGATCGTCATTGCCATCACGGCCAGCGATGCCGACGACGGACAGCGCTCCGCTTTCTCCCATGGGATTGACAACCAGATCGGCGATACGGCTGTTGATGAGCTCCGCCAGTTCCTTGAGCTGAGACAGATCATCGGTGGGGCAGAGCAAGGCATACTCCGTCGCCGAGATCCGGGCCAGCGCCGCGCCATCCCAGCCATCCAGCAGTTCCCTGAGCACCTGTGCAATGGATTTGACCATGTTGTCCCTTGCAGCAAAGCCCTCTTCCCGATAGAGATCGTCCAGCATGTCGACGGCCACCAGCATGACCCCGCCCTGCCCGGCCTCCGCAATCCAGGCATTGACCTGCCCGACGAAGTAAGAGCGGTTGCCAAGCCCGGAGACGGCATCCACATAGACGCGGGCTCGCAGATTCTCGGCCTCGTCGGCCTGCTCTTTGAACTGCACGGCAAGCTTGCTGGAAAGGGTATTGATGGCCTGTACCACTTGCCGCAGCTCGCGGGTCTTGGGCTCGGGAATGGCGTGGCCGAAATGGTGCAGCTCGATTTCAACCGCCTGATCGCAAATCAGCTTGAGCGGTTTGAGCAGATAATTGAGCGCCCGCATCAGCAAGAGAGTGGTGACGAGAAAGCCGACCAGGAACCAGGTGGCCAGTTCGCTCATTCCTTTCCAAAGCTCGTAGTAGGCTTGTCCAGGGTGGCCGACGACCTTCAGCTTGCCCAGTTGCAGCCAACCCGACGTCAAAATCGATTCATTGGCCACTTCAGGGAACAGATCCAGCCCAATGAACCACTGTGGGACCCCTTCGATATGGCTGCTGTTCTCCAGCTCGATGACATCCTTGGAGGCCAGCAGATCGAGACGGACCAGCTTGTAGTAACCCCCGTCGAACACCGCCTTGATCACGGATTCGGCACTGACCTTGTCGCCGTTCTCCAGATAGGGGGTCAGCGCCAGACCGAGTGCGGTGGACGTATTGATGACGGTGGTCTCCTGCTGCTGCGCCAGGTAGTTGCGGGTCGAATTGAATTGCACCCAATAGGTGGCGGCAAACAGCAATCCGAACAGCAGCAGCATGGTTGCCAATAGTTGTCTGTAGAGCGTCATAGGTTAATCATCCAAATTGACCGCAGGCCGAGCCAATCGCCCCGATGTCATGCGATTGCGTAAGTCTGTCCATAATCCCAAGCGGGATGATTGCCCGGCCAGTTCCCCTTGACCACGCGCCTTCATCAGCCACAAGTGACTACCGTTAAAACTGTAAATTGGCAACAAATCCGCCCGTTGGGTCGCCGGGCGAATTGATCCGACAAGATTGTCCAGAATCAGGGGCACTGCCGCAGGCGTCTCATAGTAGGCAACGACCATATGAAACTGGTTATAATCCAATGCCTTGACATATACCATTCGCATTTTTTCATCAGGGATGCCAAGTTCCAGCAAGGTAAAATACTTGGAAATGCTGAAGTCTTCACAATCTCCTCCTGCTGCGCCCAGAAATTCCAGCGGTGTCGCCCAATAATCCTTCTTGTGCCACAACTTGATGTCATCGATGAAACGCATCTGGTTGAAGAACTGGTTCACCTTCTCCAGCTTCTGCCGATCCGTCAGCCCCGCTGCCTTGTTCTGCATTGCCAAAGTGCGCCAGCTGGTGACCCGTTTGCCGGCCCTGGGGCCATAGGTCTCCTCCGCGCGCTTGACCAGTTTCATATCCTCCGGTGAGAGAGGCTGGCTGGCGCTGAGCAGCAGGGGGATCGCCAGCAGGGCCAGCCATAGCAGGCGAACCCGCCAGGGCGCACGTGCACCTGCGATAGCTCGATACCCATCACGTCGGCTCCAGCCTGTCGATGCCACTTCTTTCTGTGTCATGACGCCGCCATCATCCCCTGACCGCCGGACGCATAAAAGAATGACTGCAGCACGCTGCAGCCATTCCCCTTGCCTGATATGACATCAGTGGCAGGGCCATCAGTTGTTGTTGGCCTGCCATTCAGCCGGTTGCTGCACATTCAGGGCATTGAGCAGACCACCGGTGGCATTGAGGATACGATAATCCGCCAACAGGGAGTCGTACTCGGCCGTGATGTAGCTGCGGCGAGCCTCGAACAGTTCGTTCTCCGTGTTCAGCACGTCCAGCAAGGTCCGTTGGCCCAGGCCGAATTGCTTCTTGTACGCCTGTACGGTGTCATAGCTGGCGTCCACGTGCTCTTTGAGGAAGACTTTTTGCTTGGCCAGCGACTCTTTGGCGTTCCAGGCGAGGCGGGTCCCCTCTTCCACCTGACGGAAGGCATTCATGTGAATGTCTTTGGCCTGGGAATAGAGCGCAGAGGTTGCCTTGCTTTCTGCCAGATCGGACCCACCGCGGAACAGGTTGTAACGCATCCGGACCATGGCGGTGAGATCGTCGTTACGGCCTTTGACCGCATCGATGTCCTCGTTCCAGTTCTGATCCACTTCAAAGGCTACGTTCGGGTAGAACCCTGACTTGGAGCCTTCATGCTGGTACTTCGCCTCTTCGATGTCCTGCAGGGATGACAGCAGGGTCGGGTGAACCTCTGTTGCCGTCTTCAGCGCATCTTCCAGTGTTGCTGGCAGGAGCTGGGTGTTCGGTACTGGCTGAACGAGATCCTTGGGCACTTCATTGACGACACGGATGAACTCACTCTCGGCATCCCGATAGTTGTTCTCCGCCGCCGCCTGATTGGAGTAAGCCCGAGCCACACGACCGTCGATCTGGGTCTGGTCAGCGGTCGACCCAAGACCGGAGTCGGTCCGTTTTTGGATGTCACTGCGGATCTGCTCGTGGGTTTCAAGGTTCTGCTTGGACAGCTCCAGGATCTCCTGCTGACGCAGCATGTTGAGATAGACCTCGGCCACGCGCAGGGCCGTGTTCTCCGCCTCGGAGATCATCGCCAGGCGCTGGGCCTGGGCGGCGGCATCGGTCCGTGCCACGTTGCTGCTGACATCAAAGCCGTCAAACAGCATCTGGCGAAGGCTGATCCCGGCCTCCTTGCGCGTCATGGAGTCATCGATCGTCTGTGAATTGGGACCTGCGGCACGGGTCGAGGGACTGTCAGTCTTCTCGTAACCGACGCCACCACGCAGATCAATGGTGGGGTAATAGCCGCCCTTGGCTCCATCATGCTGATACAGTCGTGCCTGATAGAGATCAAAAGCTTCCTTGATTTTCGGATGGGTAGCCAGTGACTGCGCCACTGACTGTTCCAGCGTCTGTGCCTGGCTCAGGCCCGGGAACAGTATGGTGCCACTAACCAGCATGGCAACAATCGTCTTCTTCATGGTATCTCCAGTCATGTTGTTTTTAGATTGTTGGCTTATCGTTCTCTCAGTGCCGACTGCTTAGCCCTCAAGATGGGTTTCAGCAAGTAGTCTAGGACACTTTTTTTACCAGTAATAATATCTGCACTGGCTAACATACCGGGGATGATGGGAAGTGCGTTAAGCTCATCGCCCAGATAACTCTTCTCGGTTCGTACTCGCACCAGATAGAAGGAATTGCCCTCCTCATCCTGGATTGAGTCGGCACTTATCTGTTCAACCTTGCCATGTAAACCTCCATAAATAGTGAAATCATAGGCAGTTATCTTGACCACGGCCTCCAGCCCGGGTCTGAGGAACGCGATGTCCTTTGGCGACACCTTGGCTTCAACCAGCAGGGTGTCTTCCAGCGGCACTATCTCCATCAGGTCCATGCCCGGCTGAACGACCCCACCCAGCGTATTAATCTTGAGCTTTTTGATGGTCCCCTTGAGAGGCGCGATCACACTGGTACGATCGACTCTGTCCCTGAGGCCGACCTGACCCTCCGACAACTGGCTCAACTTGCCTTGACGTTCGTTTAGCTCGGTCTGGGAGTCCGCCCGGAATTTCAGGGCGATATCATTTCGCTTCGAGATGGTCTCCCGCAGTACCGAGTTGAGCTTGGGCACCAGCAGGCGGTTCGCCTCCAGCTCCCCTTGCATTTCGTTGACCTGCCGCTCCAGTTTAATTAGCTCCACTTGAGGAACTATACCCTCTTTTGCGAGAGGACGGCTGATGTTCAGCTCCTGACGAGCCAGATCAACGCTGCGGCCCACGGTCCGGATCTTGGCATTGAGCTCTATGGTCTCCTGCTCTTTCTGCTCGATCTGCTGTCCCAGGATGTAGAGCTGGTTCTTGAGGTTGTTTAACCGCGCTTCCTGCACCGATCTTTCACGGGCGGCATATTCGGCAAATACATTCTCGTACCCTTCGGGGAACTCGATGGCCTGTTTGTCGATGGCTACCTGTTCACGCCAGCCCAGATTGGGCTCGTTCTTGACCACCACGCTGCGAATTTCGGCGCGCAGGCGGGCGATATCCCCCTTGAGGGTGACCAGTTCCTGCTCCCGTTCGCGAAAATCCGACTTGAAGCGGGTATCGTCGATGCGCAGCAGTGGCTGTCCCTTCTCGACGATGTCCCCCTCCTTGACGAAGATCTCCTTGACGATCCCCCCTTCCAGGTTCTGGATCACCTGCAACTGGCGCGACGGTATCACCTTGCCCTGGCCGACGGTCACTTCATCCAGCTCTGCCCAGGCGGCCCAGACGATGGCGCTGACAAAAAACAGGAAGCAGGCCCACAGCAGGACTCTGGCACGGGTGGGTGTCGTCAGCAGCACGGCGGCGGCGCCGTCATCCACGTACTCGAGATGCTCGGGTGCAGGCAAGACCGTATCTGAGGGCGTTTTCTTGAACCAGTGGTTAACCATTCGCCGTCTCCTGCACCCGCACCTTGCCTTCCTTCAATTGCTGCAACACCACCTCTTTGGGACCGTCCGCCACTATCTTCCCCTGCTCCACGACGATGACCCGGGAAGCGACATCCAGCATGGAGGTCTTGTGGGTGATGAGGATAAGGGTGGTTTCGGGGCCGAGCCGCGCCAGCTCCTGCTTCACGTGCATCTCTGACTGGTTGTCCATGTTGGAGGTCGGCTCGTCCATCACCAGAATGGGGGGATCGTTGAGCAGGGCGCGAGCCAGCAGGATGGACTGACGCTGGCCACCGGAGAGCTGACGTCCCCCTTCGCCTATCTGTCTGTCGAGACCGTTGGGATCCCGGTTGGTAAAGTTGGTGACCCCGGCCCGCTTGGCGGCGCGCAAGACACGGGCATCGTCCACCAGGGGATTACCCAGCATGATATTGTCCCGCACGGAACCAAAGAAGAGGGTCACATCTTGCGGCACGCAGCCGATGTTGCGGCGAATGATGGTCGGCGGCAGTTGGTCCAGCTCAAAGCCGTCCAGACGCACCAGACCGTCAGTCGGACGGTAGAGACCCATCAGCAATTTCTCCAGCGTGGTTTTACCCGCACCGATCCGCCCGATGATGGCCACCTTCTCACCCGGCTCGATGCGCAGGTTGATGTTGTGCAGGGTGCTGCTCTCCATGCCCGGATACTTGAAGGAGACATTTTCAAACTCGATGCGCCCCTGGATGACCGGATGGTGGATGTACTGCCTGCCCTCCTCCTGCTCACCCGGCGTCATCATGATCTTCTCCAGGATTTCGAGCGCCGACTTGGCCTGGTTGTAGCGAGTGGAGAGTACCGAGAGCTGCACCATGGGGGCGATGGCCCGGCTCGACAGCATCACGGCCGCTATCATGCCCCCCATGGTCACCAACCCTTCCGAGATCTGGTAAACACCGACGATCACCAGTCCCACTGTCACCACCTGCTGGATGTAGCTCGCCAGAGAAGACATGGAGTTGGTGATGCGCCGGGTCTGCACGCCCCAGGTCGAGATGTGGGACACCGCCTGCTCCCAGCGGTGCTGGAACATGCTCTCGGCCCCGAAAATCTTCACGGTCTCAAGGCCCGAGATGCTTTCGATCAGATTGGCGTTCTTCTGGGAGGCGAGCCGGGAGCCCTCCTCGATGGATTGCTTCAGCGGTGCCTGAATGTAGAAGCTGTAGGCCACCAGGATCAGGATGGCGATGATGGGCACCACCACCATGACACCGGCGAAAATCCAGATGATGAAGAGGAAGAAGATGGCAAACGGCAGATCGATCAGGGTGGAGACGGTGGCCGACGTGAAAAACTCGCGCACCGATTCAAACTCCTGCAAGTGCTTGGCAAAGGCACCGGTCGACGCAGGCCTGGACTCCATCTTCATGCCCATCACCTTGGCAAAGATTTTGGCCGACAACAGCACGTCGGATTTCTTGCCTGCAATATCGATGAAGTAGCTGCGCAGCTGGCGCATCACGAAGTCGAAGGTGAACACCACCATGGCTCCAACCGCCAGCACCCAGAGGGAGTCGAATGCCAGGTTGGGCACAATCTTGTCATAGACGTTCATGGTGAACAGGGGGCTGGCGATGGCAAACAGGTTGATGAGGATCGAGGCCACCAGCACATCCCGATAGATACCGCGGGACTCGAACAAGGTGCTCCAGAACCAGTGACCATCACGGGTCTCCAGCACTTTGGGCGAGCGCTCATCAAATTTGAACTGCCGCTTGACGTAGAACAAACGACCATTGTACTCGTCACCCAGCTGGGCAAGAGTGACCCATTGGGCCGCGTCTCCGGCCTGGGGAAAGATGACCCTCGCCTGGGTGCGTTCTTCATTCCATTCAAGCAAGATGCAGGCGCCGCCATTGCGCGTCTGCAAGACGCAGGGCAGCAGCAGGGAGGAGATCTGTTCAAGGGGCTGGATCACTTCGCGGGCAGAGAGACCGCCCCGCTCGGCGGCACGACTGAAGAGCGCCGTGCTGAGACGCCCGGAGACCAGTGGCAAGCCGGTGGTGAGAGCATCCTGACTGTTGGGCACCCCGTAAAAGCGGGTCAAAAAGACCAGGCACTCCAACAGTTCATCTATATGGCTGGTTTCTGCTTGCATAGCATCCCATCAAACATGATTCAGAAGGTTGTCTCGGGGCCGAATATCCAAAGCCCGGCGGCGATCCGGAAAAACAGAACAGACCTCGCCACCCAGACCCACAACCCGATTAGCGCACAGAGCCGGGACACTGCATGTCTCGCCTCCCTCACAGATTTTCATGCCGGAAACGGAGGGGACATGCCGGGCACCTGATGTTGCCAAGAAATATGCCACCCGGTACGAAGAAAGCCCGCCCGGTATACAAACTGCAAAGAGTTATTGATAACTATATCTTTTTTCAAGCCGACCATCTTATCAAGGTGACTTGAACGAAACTATACTCCAAAGACTGAATTTCATCTAATAACCCACTGTTTTTTTGACGAAATTAGAGTTGGCACTCGCCTGTGGAAGGGAGAGAAAAAGGGCGTCCCAGGCAGTGTCCCTGAGGGCCTGAGCGTGCCAGCGCCGCGGCAATGGCGGTCATGGCGCTCCAGCGATTCTCGCACCAGGTGGGGGCCAGCAGGGTCGGGCGGCGCGCCGACGCCGAGACCCTGTGATAGACCACCTCGGGAGGCGTGTACTGGATCATGGCGACCGCCGCCGCCACATACTGCTCCATCGTCAACACATTCAGCCGTCCCGCCTGCCACGCCTTGCCAAGGGTGCTCCCCTCCACCACATGCAGTGGGTGAAGCTTGATCCCCTCGACGCCGGTCTCCACGATACGGTGCAGGGTTTCCAGGCTGTCCATCGGCACCTCGCCGGGCAGGCCGACGATGAGATGGGCACACACCTTGATGCCTCGCAGATGGGCTCGGGCAACGGCATCGGCATAAGCGGCATAGCCGTGACCCCGATTGATGCGTTGCAACGTCTTGTCGTTGGCACTTTGCAGCCCGAGCTCCAGCCACACCTCGTAACCTCTGGCCTGATAACCTGCAAGCAAATCCAGCACCGCATCGGGTACACAATCAGGGCGAGTTCCGACGCAGAGCCCCACCATGTCGCTCACCGACAAGGCTTCTTCATACATGCGCTGAAGGTACTCCACTTCGGCATAAGTACTGGTATAGGCCTGAAAGTAGGCCAGATAGCGCCTGGCCCGGGTCACCTCGTCCCGGCGTGCCAGCAGTTGCTGCACCACGGAGAGTTGCTGGGCCGACTCGTCGGCAAAGGAGGAGACATTGCAGAAAGTGCAGCCACCCCGCCCCAGGGTGCCGTCCCGGTTGGGGCAGGTAAAGGCCCCGTGGATGGAGAGTTTGTGGATCTTCTGGCCGTGGCGTTGCTTGAGATCCTGGCCAAATGTATTGATGAGTTCGTGTAACTGCATGACACCTCCGAAATGAGGTGCCATTCTAGCGACGCAGCCCGGCGGGCAGGCTGCGCTGGATCAATCCCGCTCTCTACCCAAAAACCATATAAATATTCACGTTAGATGCGATAAATACCCAACAGTCGGCATTCACGGTCACTTTTGACAACCTGTCACTCCTGCAACCTGGAGGAAAGTGTCATAACCTCTCGCCCATAACCGACTGTAACTACTGAAAAAATCCTGTTTAGTCTGCTTATGAACAAATGCAAGACGCAGGATCCTGAAATGTGATCCCCGCCAAGCACACCAGAGATGACTTTGTAAAATTACTACAGTTTCCCTCCACCATGCAGTCAACCACTAAACCGTCCATAATCAGAATATAAAGCCAACAAATAAATAAAAGGCAGTCATAAATACACGAAAATGCTGATCGAGTCTCAAAAACCCACATTTTGTTATGGCGATGTAACATTGCAAACAAGCGGGATGTCCAATTGACCTTGCCCGAAAATCCCATTAGTTTGGAGATTCGCCACCTCAGGCGGACGGAACCACAAGAGCCAATCGCAATTTATGCAGTCTGTTGATGACAGTGCGATGGAAGGCCGAGCAAGGGAGAAATGCAATGTCACTATATGATCCAAAGCTGGAGAGGGATAACTGTGGCTTCGGCCTGTTGGCCCACATGGAAGGGGAAGCCAGCCACAAGCTTGTCCGTCTCGCGATGTCAGCCTTGGCTCGCATGCAGCACCGCGGCGGTATCTCCGCCGATGGCAAGACCGGCGACGGCTGCGGCCTGTTGCTGCAAAAACCCGACAGCTTCTTTAGAGCGGTCGCCGAAGAGAAGGGATGGCACCTGGGCCGCAACTACGCGGTCGGCATGCTGTTCCTCAACCCCGATCCCATCCTGGCACAGGCCACTCGCGACATCATCGACGAGGAGCTGGAAAGAGAGACCCTGAGTCTGGTCGGCTGGCGCAAGGTGCCCATCGATACCAACGTACTCGGTTCCATCGCCAAGGCGTCCCTGCCCAGTATTGAACAGGTCTTTGTCAACGCGCCCCCGGGCTGGGTCGACAAGGATCTCGAGCGCCGCCTCTATATCGTGCGCCGCCGCATCGAGAAGCGCATCAGCGACGACTACTTCTATGTGGTCAGCCTCTCCAACCTGGTCACCGTCTACAAGGGACTGTGCATGCCGGTGGATTTGCCGCGCTTCTATCTGGATCTGGCCGACATCCGCATGCAGGCCGCCATCTGCGTGTTCCACCAGCGTTTCTCCACCAACACCAGCCCGCGCTGGCCGCTGGCGCAGCCGTTCCGCTACCTCGCCCACAACGGCGAGATCAACACCATTGCCGGCAACCGCCAGTGGGCCAAGGCGCGCAGCTACAAGTTCGCCACTCCGCTGATCCCGGATCTGCAAGAGGCCGCCCCCTTTGTCAACACCACGGGGTCGGACTCCTCCAGCCTCGACAACATGCTGGATCTCTTCCTGGCCGGCGGCATGGACCTGTTCCGTGCCATGCGCCTGCTGATCCCGCCTGCGTGGCAGAAGCACCCGAACATGGATGACGACCTGCGCGCCTTCTACGACTTCAACTCCATGCACATGGAGCCCTGGGACGGCCCGGCCGGCATCGTCATGACCGACGGTCGCTACGCCACCTGCGCACTCGACAGAAACGGTCTGCGTCCGGCACGTTACGTCATCACCAAGGACAAGTTCATCACGCTGGCCTCCGAAGTGGGCACCTGGGACTACACCCCGGACGAAGTGCTGGAGAAGGGCCGTGTCGGCCCGGGGGAGCTGTTCGTGGTCGATACCAGCAACGGCAAGATCTGGACCAGCTTCGAAATTGATGACGATCTCAAGAGCCGTCACACCTACAAGCAGTGGATGGACAAGCACTGCAAGCGCCTGGTGCCCTTCGAGCAGATGGACGATGCCAGCACGGGATCGCGGGAATTCCCGGATGACCGGCTCAAGACTTACCAGAAGCTGTTCGGCTACTCCTTTGAAGAGCTGGATCAGGTGATCCGCGTGCTCGGCGAGAATGGCCAGGAGGCGGTGGGCTCCATGGGGGATGACACCCCGATGGCGGTGCTCTCCTCCAGCCAGCGAACCCTGTACGACTACTTCCGCCAGATGTTCGCCCAGGTGACCAACCCGCCCATCGATCCCCTGCGGGAAAATCACGTCATGTCCCTGGCCACCTGTATCGGCCGCGAACAGAACGTGTTCAACGAGACCTTCGGTCACGCCCACCGGGTGCTGTTCCAGTCGCCGATCCTGCTCTACTCCGACTTCCACCAGTTGCTGGCCCTGGAAGGGGAGCACTACCGCCATGCGGTGCTGAGCCTCAACTACCAGCCCGAAGAGGGGCTGCAGGCTGCCCTTGAGCGTCTCTGCCACGAGGCAGCTGAAGCGGCCCGCAGCGGCGCCGTGCTGCTGGTACTGTCAGACCGGGACATCAGCCCGGATACCCTGCCCATCCCGGCCGCCATGGCGGTGGGTGCGGTGCAGCGTACCCTGGTGGACAACAACCTGCGCTGCGACGCCAATATCCTGGTGGAGACCGCGAGCGTGCGCGACCCGCACCACTTCGCCGTGCTGCTGGGCTTTGGCGCCACCGCCATCTACCCCTATCTCGCCTACGAGACCCTCGCCAAGCAGGTAGAAGAGGGCGTGCTCAAGATGAGCCTGCGCCAGGCCATGCTCAACTACCGCAACGGCATCAACAAGGGCCTCTACAAGGTGATGTCCAAGATGGGCATCAGCACGGTGGCAAGCTACCGCTGCTCCCAGCTGTTCGAAGCCGTCGGCCTCTCCAGGGCCGTGGTCGAACTCTGCTTCCGCGGCGTATCGAGCCGTATCCAGGGTGCCGACTTTGCCGACATCCAGCAGGATCAGAGCAATCTGTCCCGTCTGGCCTGGCTCGGCCGCAAGCCGCTGACCCAGGGCGGCCTCTTGAAATTCGTCCACGGTGGCGAGTACCACACCTACAACCCGGACGTGGTGCAGACCCTGCAAGTGGCGGTGCGCTCCGGCAACTATGCCGATTACAAGGAGTATGCCCGTCTGGTGAACGAGCGGCCGGTCGCCACCCTGCGGGATCTGCTGTCGCTCAAACAGGGCACCACCCCGGTTGCGCTGGATCAGGTGGAGCCAGCCGCCAGGCTGTTCCCCCGCTTCGACTCCGCGGCCATGTCCATCGGCGCCCTCGGCCCTGAAGCCCACGAGGCCCTGGCCATCGCCATGAACCGCCTCGGCGGTCAGAGCAACTCCGGCGAAGGCGGTGAAGATCCCAAGCGTTTTGGTACCGAGAAGAACTCTCGCATCAAACAGGTGGCTTCCGGTCGCTTTGGCGTCACCCCGCACTACCTGATGAACGCGGACGTGGTGCAGATAAAAGTCGCCCAGGGCGCCAAGCCCGGCGAAGGGGGCCAGCTGCCCGGTGACAAGGTCACCGCGCAAATCGCCCAGCTGCGCTACTCCGTGCCCGGCGTGACCCTGATCTCCCCGCCGCCGCACCACGACATCTACTCCATCGAGGATCTGGCCCAGCTCATCTTCGACATCAAGCAGATCAACCCGAACTGCCTGGTGTCGGTGAAACTGGTGTCCGAACCTGGCGTCGGCACCATCGCCTGTGGCGTGGCCAAGGCCTATGCGGACTTCATTACCGTCTCCGGCTACGACGGCGGCACCGGCGCAAGCCCGCTCACCTCTGTCAAATACGCCGGCTCTCCCTGGGAGCTGGGCCTGGCCGAAACCCAGCAGGCGCTGGTGGCCAACGGCCTGCGCCACAAGGTGCGTCTGCAGGTGGATGGCGGCCTCAAAACCGGTCTCGACATCATCAAGGCGGCCATCCTCGGCGCCGAGAGCTTTGGCTTCGGTACCGGCCCCATGGTGGCGCTCGGTTGCAAATACCTGCGTATCTGCCACCTGAACAACTGCGCCACCGGCGTCGCCACCCAGGATGAGAAGCTGCGCCGCGAACACTTCACCGGCCTGCCGGAGATGGTGATGAACTACTTCAAGTTCATCGCCGAGGAGACGCGCGAGCTGATGGCCGAGCTTGGCGTCACCCAGCTCACCGACCTCATCGGTCGTACCGACCTGCTGGAAGCCCTGCCCGGCCTCACCGCCCGTCAGGCCAAGCTGGACTTGTCCGGCATCCTGGCGGCCCCGGTTGCACCGGCAGGCTCCAGTCTGTTCAGCCAGCAGCACAACCCCACCTTCGACAAGGGGCCCTTGAACCTCAAGATGGTGGAAGACCTGCTGGACGCGGTGGAAAACATGAGTGGCGGCGAGTTCCGCTACGACATCCGCAACACCGACCGCTCCGTGGGTGCGCGTCTGTCCGGCGAAATCGTCAAGCGCCACGGCAACCAGGGCATGGCGGCCGATCCGGTCAAGGTGCACTTCAACGGCACCGCCGGCCAGAGCTTCGGCGTCTGGAACGCCGGTGGCCTTGAGATGATCCTCACCGGGGATGCCAACGACTACGTGGGCAAGGGGATGACCGGCGGCAAGCTGGTGATCAAACCCCACGTCGGCGTGGCGTTCAAATCCCACGAGGCGGCCATCATCGGCAACACCTGCCTCTATGGCGCCACCGGCGGCAAGCTCTATGCCGCAGGGACCGCCGGCGAGCGGTTCGCGGTGCGCAACTCAGGGGCCTTGGCGGTGGTCGAGGGGATTGGCGACAACGGCTGTGAATACATGACAGGCGGCATCGTCACCGTGCTCGGCAAGACCGGTGTCAACTTCGCGGCGGGCATGACAGGCGGTTTTGCCTACGTGCTCGACGAGTGCGGCAACTTTGCCAAGCGCACCAACCCCGAGCTGGTCGAACTGCTGGAGGTGGCGGATCTGGCCATCCATCAGGAGCACCTGCGCGGTATCATCACGGCGCACCTCAACGAGACAGGCAGCTCGCGTGCCGAGGAGATCCTGGCCAACTTCGACTCCTATGTGCCCAAGTTCAGGCTGATCAAACCCAAGTCCAGCGACGTCAAATCGCTGCTTGGCCACACCAGCCGTTCCAGTGCAGAACTCAGAATCCAGGCGCAATAAGGAGGGAACCCTATGAGCCAGAACGTATTCCAGTTTATCGATGTCCAGCGGGTCGACCCGCCCAAGAAGCCGCTCAAGATCCGCAAGATCCAGTTCGTGGAGATCTACGAGCCCTTCAACCAGGCCCAGGTCGGCATGCAGGCAGATCGCTGCCTCGACTGCGGCAACCCCTATTGCGAGTGGAAGTGCCCGGTACACAACTACATCCCCAACTGGCTGAAGCTTGCCAACGAGGGACGCATTCTGGAGGCGGTGGAGCTCTCCCACCAGACCAACAGCCTGCCGGAGGTATGTGGCCGCGTTTGCCCGCAAGACAGACTGTGTGAGGGTGCCTGCACCCTCAACGACAGATTCGGCGCCGTGACCATCGGCAACATCGAAAAGTACATCACCGACAAGGCCTTCGAGATGGGCTGGCGCCCGGATCTCTCCAAGGTGGTCAAGACCGACAAGCGGGTCGCCGTCATTGGCGCGGGCCCAGCGGGCCTTGCCTGTGCCGACGTGCTGGCACGCAATGGCGTCACCCCTGTGGTGTTCGACAAGTACCCGGAGATAGGTGGTCTGCTCACCTTCGGTATCCCCTCCTTCAAGCTGGAGAAAGAGGTGATGCAGCGCCGCCGCGAGATCTTCGAGGGGATGGGGGTGGAGTTTCGTCTCGAGACCGAAGTGGGCCGTGACGTCACCTTCGCCGATCTGCTCGGCGAGTTCGATGCGGTCTTCCTCGGGGTCGGCACCTACAAGTACATGAAGGGCGGCTTTGCCAACGAAGAGGCGCCGGGGGTCTACGACGCCCTGCCCTACCTCATCTCCAACGCCAACCGGCTGCTGGGCTTTGAGAAGGCGCAAGCCGATTACATCGACTTCGCCGGCAAGCAGGTAGTGGTGCTGGGGGGCGGCGACACCGCCATGGACTGCGTGCGCACCGCCATCCGCCAGGGGGCCGATCGGGTGATCTGCGCCTACCGCCGGGATGCCGAGAACATGCCGGGCTCCAAGCGGGAGGTGAAAAACGCCCAGGAGGAAGGGGTGGAATTCATGTTCAACCTCCAGCCCATCGGCGTGGAGCTGGACGCCCACGGCCGCACCTGCGGCATCAAGGTGGTGAGCACAGAGCTCGGCGCCCCCGATGCCAATGGCCGCCGCAATCCTGTGGTCATTGAAGGCTCCGAGCAGGTGCTGGCTGCCGATGCGGTGGTGATGGCGTTCGGCTTCCAGCCCAACCCCCAGCCCTGGATGGCAGAGCACGGCGTCGAGCTCGACGGCCGGGATCGCATCAAGGCGCCCGAGAAGGCCGAGTACGCCTTCCAGACCAGCAACCCCAAGGTGTTCGCCGGTGGTGACGCGGTGCGCGGCTCGGATCTGGTGGTGACCGCCATCTACGAGGGTCGCAAGGCGGCCGAAGGGATCATGGACTACCTGGCCGTGTGATCTGCCGTCGCAACCACGCTGTCATGCAAACAGCCCCGCTCGTGCGGGGCTGTTTTTTTATCTCGCTCTCAATCCGCCAGAACCGGCTAGATACTCCAGCTCTCCGGCAGCCGTTCGGTGAGGGTGGAGATGTATTCGAAGGTACGCGCCCGCTTGGGGGTGGTGAACATCTGGCGCGCACTGCCCGCCTCCACCACCTCCCCGGCCTCCAGGAAGATCACCTGCTGCGCAATCTGGGCTGCAAGGCGCAAGTCATGGGTGGCGATCAGCATGGTGGTCCCCTCACTGGCCAGTTGGCGCAGCACGGCCACCACCTCCTGGGCAAGCTCGGGATCCAGCGCCGAGGTGGGCTCGTCACAGAGCAACACCTTGGGGGATGGCGCCAGCGCCCGGGCAATGGCGACCCGCTGCTGCTGACCGCCGGAGAGGGTGGCAGGCACCGCCTCGGCCTTGTGCCTGAGCCCCACCTTGTCGAGCAGTTGCAGGGCGCGCGCCACTGCCCTCTCCCTGGGCCACTTCAACACGGTCACCAACCCTTCCATCACGTTCTCCAGCACCGTCATGTGCGGGAACAGCTGGAAATTCTGGAACACCATGCCGGTCTGCTGGCGCAGGGCCAGCACGCTTTGCCGTGACAGATGCCGGGTAAAGTCGAGCTCGCTGCCCCCCAGCACCAGCTGGCCTGCATCGGGTCGCTCCAGCAGGTTCACACAGCGCAGCAGTGTACTCTTGCCGCTGCCGGAGGGACCGATCAGGGCGGTGACGCTGCCCGCGGCCATCGCCAGCCCCACCCCTTTCAACACGCGCTGCCCCGCAAACTGTTTCTCGATGCCACTCAAGCGGATCATAGGGCGACCTCCCGGGTCTCTTTGTGAGCCAGTCGCTGCTCCAGCCTGTCTTGCAGGGTGGAGAGCACCGAGCTGAACATCAGGTAGATGAGGGCCGTCTCGATATAGAGAATGAGCGGCTCATAGGTGACGGAGGCGAGGCGCTGGGCCGCCTGAAACAGCTCGGGCACGGTCACCGCCGCCGCCAGCGACGTGTCTTTGACCAGGGAGATGAAGGTGTTGGAGAGCGGTGGCACCGCGATGCGCGCCGCCTGCGGCAGGATCACCCGCCACATGACCTGGGGCCAGTTCATGCCGATGGAGTAGGCCGCCTCCCACTGCCCCTTGGGGATGGCCGCCAGGGTGGCACGAATGATCTCCGAGCTGTAGGCACCGATGTTGAGGGTGAAACCGATGACGGCGGCGGTGAAGGCGTCCAGCACGATGCCGGCGCTCGGCAGACCGTAAAAGATCAGAAACAGCTGCACCAGCAGGGGCGTGCCCCGAATAAGCCAGACATAGAAGCGGACCAGTATCACCAGCGGAGCCGGACCATATAATCTGGCCAGCGCCACCGACAAGCCGAGCACGATTCCCAGCACGAAGGTAATCAGAGTGAGTGGCACGGTAAAAATAAGCCCCGCACTGAGCAGGGGCCAAAAAGAGTCGATCATTAACTGCAACCAGGCCGGCACGTTAATATCCTCAGTTGTTATTATGTTGCCACGATATTATTGCGAGACGTCGGTGCCGAAATATTTCTGCGATATTTTCTGATATGCGCCATCCTGCTTGGCATTGCGCAGCGCCTGATTGATCGCAGCCAGCAACTCGGGTTGCCCCTTGGCGAGCAGGGCGGCAGATTGATCCCCCTTGGCCTCGCTGGCCGCCACCTTCAATTTGGCGTCCGGCTTCTGTTTCTTGAAGTCGAGGAAGGAGAGGCTGTCGTTGATGGTGGCATCCACCCGCCCGGTCAGCACCAGTTCGAGTGACTGGTTGAATCCCTCGGTGGCCACCACCTCGGCGCCCGATGATTTCGCCAGCTGGGCGAAGTTGCTGGTCAGGGACTGGGAGGATTTCTTGCCCTTCAGATCGGCAAAACTCTTGATGCTTTGGTTGTCGCTGTGCACCACGATCACCGCCTTGGAGGTGATGTAGGGATCTGAAAAATCATATTTTTTCAGCCGTTCAGGGGTGATGGCCACTTCATTGAGCACCAGGTCGTAGCGCTTGGCGTCCACCCCGGCGATGAGCCCGTCCCACTTGCCCTCGACGAACTGCGGCTTCACGCCCAGACCGCTTGCAATCAGCTCGCCTATCTCCACGTCAAAGCCCACCAGCTTGCCGCTCTTGTCGTGGTAGGTGAAGGGAGGATAGGTCCCTTCGGTGCCGATCTTGATCACTCCGGCCCGCTGGATCTCGGCCAGGCTTGACTGTGCCTGTACCGATGTCATGAGTGCCAGCGGAAGTGCCGCCATTAAAAACAGGGAGTGCCGTTTTTTCATTATTCACCTCGTTATATTTATGAACATCCAGAGCGCTTGCCAACCACCACAAAATAAAACCAGCCGATTATCATGTTTAATTTAAATTAATTATCGGCAGAGATAACCTTCATAGTGCTTGCTGGCGGTATGGATGAAACATAACGTGGCTCATGGCATGACCCAACCATGAAATACGGGGATATTTAGCGAAATAATGGATAACGAATAAATAATGGCCGGGCTAGCCGAGGAATTGCCCCGCTGGCGGCGCTCCGTCAGCGGAAACCATATCAGGCGGGTTGCAGCTCCCGCGGGATGGCAGTGGCCCAATCACGACATAACGTATCAATCGGGCCAAAATTCAGTCTGATGGCAAATGGGATTGCCACGCACCACGTGGAAGGTAAAGGCGCGATGGCGCGCGCCTTGACGTCACCGTCAGTGATCACCCCTTCGGTCACCACCTCCCGCCCTGCTCCGGCAGGCGGACGATGTCGACATTCCAGGGCCCGGCCGCCGGGTAGCGCCGATGGATCTCGACGAAGCTGACCCACCCCTCGCTCCGCTCCCCCAACGTTGGCCAGTCACAGAGGAAGTCATCGCTCAGCCACCTGGGGGCCCTGACGAAACCGCTGTTCTGCATGGCCTGCCAGTAGGCCTCCACAACTGCTTTTGGTTCCATGGTCTTGTTTTCCATGCCTTTCCCCTACAACCGCACCACCAGCCACTCCCCCTTGCCCACCGGCACCAGGGAAGTCAGGAAATCGGGGTCACGCCGCACCTGTGCCATCCACTCCCTCATCTCGTCCTCATGGGAGATGGCATTGTCCACCACCAGCAGGCCACGAGGGGCAAGCAGGCGCTGGATCTCGGGCCACCAGGCCTGGTAGTGGCGGCGCTCGGAGTCGAGGAAGATGAGCTGATAGCCCGCCGTCGGCAGGCAGGGCAACAGGCTGCCGGCCTCCCCCGCCAACTGCTCAATCCAGGGAGTGAGCCCGGCCCGCTCAAAGTTGGTCGCCGCCATGGTCCGTTTGCCCTCGTCCAGCTCGATGGTGGTGACCCGGCCCCCCAGCCGTTTCACTGCCTCGGCCAGCCAGAGGGTGGAGTAACCGTTGGAGGTGCCGATCTCCAGCACAGCCTGCGCCCCCCTCGTCTGCACCAGCACCGCCAGCAGTTCGCCGGTGTCGCGGGTAATGTTGAGCATCTTGCTGCCACGGGAGTGTTGCGCGCCGTCATTCTGCTCGCCAAAGCGCTCCAGCTCCCGTTTCAGTTGTTCCAGTGCCATGTCTCCTCCTTGACGGTGTAAACGAGTCGGCCCGGTGCATGGCATGGCTGGACCGCCCCTCATGTTCATCATTTTGCTATCGACCCACTCGGTGGCCCATCCCCTGCGTCATCCGGATAAAGACAACACCCTGGCTCACCATGTGATCACGCTGGTGCACTGCTGCTGGCGGGAAAGCCAATCGTCACGCGGTGGGCTGCTGGATACCAAGGGCAAGCCGCAGATCGCCTAGGGGGCCACCCGGGTAAAGTCGACGGCGGGGCAGCTGGGCGCCACGCCCTTGGTCAGCGTCAGGGGCTGGGCACGATAGCTGAGCCGGTAGCGGCCCGGTTGGGACAGATCGTAGGCCTGCGCCAGATCCGCATCGGCCTGGCTCTGCTCCCCCGCCCCCAGCTGCAGGAAGTCACCGTCCCCGGGGGTACCTCGCTTGGCAAGCGGCCCTCGATAGTCCAGCGGCAGCCCATCGCGGGTCAGGTCGATGGCATCGGCAAACCACCCCTCGAAGGGGGTGAACCAGGTCAATACCTCGAGGGGCGTCTCCCCCCGGTTGGTCAGGGTCATCACCAGGGGCAGGGGTTCGTTCACCCCGCTCTCTGCGCTGACCGACAGCTCGCACTGCAAGGGCGCCAGTGCCAGGGTGGTGAGCAAGAGTGTCATCATGGTGCCTCCGTCAAAAAAGGGGCCATCCGGCCCCTGTTTGCAACTCAATTTTCGCTCGGGGTATTCTCGGCGAAATACTCGTGGTTGTCGGCATTGTTCAGGGCCTTCTGGGGATCCGTGCTCGCCAGATTGCGCGCATTGGCCTGACCGTATCCCAGATCGTCGGTGCCCGCCACCACGTTGAAGTGGCTCAGCTCGTGGACAATGGTGCCGGCGCGGGAATCGGTCCCGGTGACCGGCGCAGTCCAGAAGCTCTTGCACAGATAGACCTTGTAGGGCTGGTCCGGATAGACATAGGCAAAGTAGCTCTGCTTGCAACCGCAGTCGAAGGTGAGCGGCTTGTTGTCGATGGCATCCTTGATCTTGCTGAAGTTGGTCTCGGCCTGGTTCCAGCGGGTGGCGTCATAGGCACCAAACCAGCTGCGGTAGCGCTGTCCATTCGGCTTGTCCACCGCGAGGTAGCTGCTGGAGTTGTTGGCGATGCCACTTGCGGCATCGAGCGCCGCCAGGATGTCGCTCTTCTGGGTGTTGGTGCAACGGCCGCTGAAGCTGACCGAGGCGCTCACCGCCTGGGGCTCGGCCACCGCCGCCTTGGCCAGCACCCGATCGTCGCTCACCCCGTCCACCCAGAGGGTCACGGCATTGGACTCGCTCGCCTGGGCCTGTTTGGCCTTGGCCGCTTTCCCCTCCTGCGCCACGGTCGGCAGCAGGTAACGGATGCTGTACTGGCCCTGGGCGCTCATGTCGTAGAGACCGGAGACCTCCGCCTGCACTGTCAGGCTCTGGCCCGCCTTGAGCAGTTGGTAGTCCTTGTCACTCGGGGCGGCCCGCTTGATCAGGGCCCCTTCGTAATCCACCGGCTGGCCGTCACGCTCCACCTGGAACAGGGGAGCATCCTCGCTGCCCGGCAGTTGCCATTTGAGCAGACGAACCGGCTTCTCCCCGGTGTTGGTCAGGGTCAGGTTGACGCGCACATCGTCTGTGCTGCCCTCCACCAGGGTGAGCCGGGCATCGAGTCCGGCGGCGCAGAGCGGGGACGCCAGCACGCCGGCCAGCAACAGGGCAATTGGAGTCGCTTTCATCATGTTTCCTCATTCATTGAGTGTCGCCTTGTCAGGCGGTCTGCTTCCTTTAAGGCCCTCTTTGGGGCCCATCCACCCTAGAGCAGAAGCACCACCCCACCATCCCTCCATATGGGGGACGCCCCCCATCAGAGGGGGAGCCTCTTGGCTGCGACAAAGATTGCCCGCCCGGCCCTGGGCGTGCAGGCAACCCCGTGTGGCGTATTTGCCATAAAAAAACCCGGCGCAGGGCCGGGTGACGGGATGAGAAGGCGGGTCAGGAGGCCAGCAGCGCCAGGGCCGGCTGCGCGTTGCCCGGCATCAGCCGATAGGCCTTGTGGTGCTTGACCAGGGTGGTTTTCTTGTTGCCCTGGCTCAGCAGCAGGCCCCGGACAAATGCCGCCTCGGCCAGTATCTGCTCGTCCCCGCGCACATAGAGGGTGAGGGGCTTGACCAGCTCACCCCCCTCGATATGGCCCTGATACTCGCTGGCCGAGATGATCAGGCTGGATTGCCCCTGGCTCAGCAGCCGCTGCCGGGTGTTCAGTTCGCTGTCGGTGAACACCAGCCAGCCCGCCCCCTCCAGCGCCAAAAGCAGATCGGCCAGGCGCGCCCCCAGCTGTACCGGCTCATGCATGGCACGCTCATACTGGCGCTGCACCCGCTCAAGCAGCCCCTTGAGATCGGCCCCCGCCCCCAGCGTCCGCCCCAGTTGCACCCAGGTCTTGAGATCCTCCATCACCAGCCGGGAGAAGCGTTTCTCCTTGAGAGAATCCGCCATCCAGGTACAGAGAAAGTGGCTCTCCTGGGCGGGGGTGCGTTTGCCCGTCTTCTGGGCGGCGGTGCGCTCCAGCTCCGCCAGGCTCTGGCGGGCCATCTCGAGCAGGGCCTGATTGTAAGCAGGAAGGGTCATCTCGGATCCTCTGAAACGGGGCGGCCAGGGGCCGCGTCATCGACAGCACAAAGGCGCCAGTGGCGCCTTTGGAGAGTAAACGCCCCTCCCCGACCGGGAGGGTGCGACGTTGCCTTATTTCGGCTGACGGGGCTTCTTGGCCGCCGCCAGACGCTTGAGGCGCTGACCTTGCAGTTTCGCCTCGGCCATGGCCTGGGCGGCGGCATTGTCTTCACGCTGCGGGCGCTTGCCGAAGCGGCGGCGCTCCTGCAACTGCTTGATGAGGTCGTCACGGCTGCTCACCTCGTAACCCGGCACCATGATGCGGCGGATCTTCTGGCCGATGAGGGCTTCGATCTCCAGCAGGGTGCGCTCCTCCTCGCGACTGACGAAGGAGATGGCCATGCCGCTCTTGCCAGCGCGACCGGTTCGGCCGATACGGTGCACGTAATCTTCCGCGAGGAACGGCAGATCATAGTTGACCACGTATTCCAGGCTCGGAATGTCCAGGCCGCGGGCGGCCACCTCGGTGGCCACCAGCACCCGCAGCTTGCCTTCGGTGAATTCACGCAAGGCACGGCGACGGCTCCCCTGGGCCTTGTCACCGTGCACCACGGCAGACTTGATGCCGTCGAGGTTGAGCTCCTCCACCAGTTCATCGCAGCTCTCGCGGGTGCTGGCAAACACCAGCACCTGCTGCCAGTTCTGCTTGCCGATAAGCTCGGAGAGCAGCTCTCGCTTGCGCTTCTGTTCCACCGGATAAACGGTGTGGCTCACGGTGTCGGCAGTGGAGTTCTGCTTGTCGACGGCCACCACCTGGGGTTTGTCCAGCATGAGGTTGGCCAGCTTTTTTACCGCCTCGGAGAAGGTGGCGGAGAAGAGCAGGTTCTGGCGGGTCTTGTTGACCGCCTGCAGGATCTGCTGCACATCGGCGCTAAAGCCCATGTCGAGGATGCGATCCGCCTCGTCCAGCACCAGAGTCTCGACCCCGGAGAGGCTCAGGTTGCAGGCGGTGAGGTGCTCGAGCAGACGGCCAGGGGTGGCCACTATGATGTGTGCGCCCGCTTTGAGCTTCTTGGCCTGCACATCCTCTTTGCCGCCACCCACGATGGTGAGGGTAGTGATATCAAGATACTTGGCAAAATCGTTGATATTGCTCGCCACCTGGGCTGCCAGCTCGCGGGTCGGGGTCAGGATCAGCACGCGGGCATTGGAAGGCTGCACCGGCGCCGGGTTGTCTACCAGGCGTTGCAGGATGGGCAACGCAAAGGCGGCTGTCTTGCCGGTACCGGTCTGGGCACTGGCCAGCACATCGCGGCCACGGCGAATGGCCGGGATGGCCTGGCTCTGCACAGGGGTCATCTCCTGATAACCGCAATCTGAGATGGCGCGCAAAATCTCGGGGGCAAAATCGAACGATTCAAATCTCATGTTGGGTTCCTGTGTTCCAGCGGAGCTGTAGTTGGCGTGGGTGGCCTGGGCCGGCGTGTGGCCTGGCATCGGCGAGGCGTGGAGCCAAGGACGGCTGGGTCTGACATCAGATCAGAAGATGAGCCGGAAAATGGCGGGCGCGAAGTGTAACAGATAGGCGACAGGAATGCCGCCTCAAATGGCCTGTATTTTTCCGGGGGCTGCGCCCTCCAGACGCGGCAGCAGGCGCAGCCCGGGCAGTGAGATCAGCGCACCCGCTTGCTCGGACGCTTGAGCAGCCGCATGCCGATGGCCGCCACCGCGATGACGAACAGCCCGAAAGAGGTGACGAGCAGGCACTTGGTCAGCAGCTCCTGATGATGGGCAAAGACCGGGGTCGCCATCACCATCTTGCCCACCATGCTCAGTACCAGGGACCAGAGGAAGGCGCTGGCAAAACTCGCCACGGCCACCCGCAGCAGGTGCAGGCGGGAGACTCCCATCAACATGGGGGTCAACACTCTCACAAAGGGGATGAAACGGGACACGAACATGGCCCAGAAGCCGTAACGATCCAGCAGTCGGGAGGCCCTGGGCAGGCTCCCTTCCGGGATCATTCGCTCCACATGGCCCATGAAACGGGTGCCATGCAGTGCCTGCCCCTGCCAGTAGGCGAGCACGCTCCCTATCCCGGCCGCGAGCGGCAGATAGAGCAAGGTCACCTCGGGCCCCAGCACCCCCATGCCCACCAGACCGCCCGCCAGCAGCACCAGGCTGTCACCGGGCAGGGGCAGAAAGACGAAGCTCGATTCAAGGAAGAGGATCACCACCAGACAGGTGACGAGCAGACCGATTGCCTGCATTTGTATAAGCTGATCAAAATCCTGATGCCATATGGCAAGCAGCATGTCCTGCATCTGGTGTGACTCCCATCAACGTAATGCGCATTCGTCATGATGACCCGAAGGCCCCGTCTGGTAATCCATCCCTGCTACCACCCCAATGTTCGTATGGGAGGCCTCTTATACACCCGGGGAACTGAACAATAAATTAATGTCTGTGATTTCTGCCCAGCGGTTCACCCTTCTCGCGGCCCCCTGCCCCCGCCAAAGCGAGGGCAGCTTGGCCCATCAGGCCAATGCGCACACCCCAAAACAGGACGGGTCGGCCCTTGCCAGGCTGCCAAGCCAGATGAAACCCGTTACAGTGTGAACATGCCCCAATGGACGGGGTACTCATGGAGCCAGGTATGGCAAGACAGCTCTCTGTTCACACACTTTCCTTGCTGGCGGTTATTGCCGGCGTCTCTGCCGGTCTTGTGACAAAGGCCCGTGCCAGCGACGAGAGCCTGGTTCAACAGCGCGCCAACGCCGTCGTCTCCCTGATGAGCTACGCCGTGGTGCCGGATATCACCGCCAGCAACCTGGATATCGGCAGCGGCACCAACGACACCTCCGCCCTCACCATCACCCAGCTCGGGGGTGGCGCCACCCTGAGCAAGGATGTTCCCCTCTATCTGGAGGGCACCCTGGGTTACAGCCGCTACGATCCCCAGTTCGTGTTCACCGATGGCAACGAGACTCGCACCATTCCCACCAAATGGAACAGCCTGAGCGCCACCGGCGGCATCGGCTGGGATGTCGGCGTCCACCGGGATCGCTTTGGTGGCAATCTGGTGCTGCGGCCCATCGCCAATGTCACTCTGGGCACGGTGGCCAGCGACCTTCGCATCGGGGCCGCCCTGCTCGAGCACCGGAGCGGCAAGAATCTGGACTTCCTCGACGGCGGCACCCTCAATGTCTATGGCCTCGGCGGCTCATTGATGCTGGACTATGAACTCTTCTCCGCCGCCCAGGACATCGATGCCGAGCTGCGCTACTCCTACCAGCATCTGCAAAGCTTCACCGGCACCGCCGAGAGCGTCAGCGGTCAGGCCGATGCGGAAAACCTCGGGCTTTACCTGCGCCGCCGCGCCCCCCTCTGGGACTGGACCCTGCTGGACAGGCCCCTTCGCTACGTGCTGGAAGGGGCCAGAACCGAATACCTGGGGCAGCAACGGGGGCTGCTCGGTTTCAACAGCCTCAACTCCCTGGGACTTGGCCTCGAACTCGACAGCAGCAAGTACGACATCTTCATCACCCGCACCCGGCTGGTGGCCCGCTATATGTTCAGCAACAGTACCAGCGGCTACTCCATCGGACTGGCGATGAGTTTTTAGCCCTCTCACGCCATTGGCCTTCTCTGCCTGTACGCCATGGTGGATGCCCCTCTGGAGCCAAAATTGCGTGATGTACCGCCCAGTTGATAAAGATTGTTCTTCGTTCCTGCACACCACTCACTACAGTCATGCTTTGTCGCCCACTCAACTCCATCTGGCACCAGTGGGCCCCATGTTCATTGCCAGCCAACAGGACTGGCTAGTAGCGCCGGATATGGCTTCGACAACCAAGGAGGAATGAGATGGATGTGACCAGTCTGCTGGCACCGTTGCTGACCAAACTCTGGTTTGTGTTCCCCTTGCTGTTGCTGGCCACGATAGTCAAAAGCCCCTGGTTCAAAGGGATGGTCGGGGAGTGGTTTCTCAATCTCTGCCTCGGGCTCTTTCTCGACAAACGGGAATATCACCTGCTCAAGGATGTGACCCTGCCGATTTCTCAGGGCACTACCCAGATAGATCATGTGATTGTTTCGCGGTTTGGCCTGTTCGTGATCGAAACAAAAAACATGAAAGGATGGATATTTGGCAATCCGGCCCATAAAAGCTGGACTCAGCAGATATATCGCCGCAAGCATCGTTTTCAAAACCCGCTGCATCAAAATCATCTGCACGTCATGACCCTGAAGGCCCTGTTGGGCCTAGCGGATCAGCAACTGCACTCAGTGATTTACTTTATTGGCGACTGTACTTTCAAGACGCCAATGCCGGACAACGTCATGAACCGTGGATTGATCCGATATATCAAGGAGAAGACCACACAGGTATTGACCCCTGCCGACATCATCCAGGTGGTCAAGACCATCCAGCAAACACGATTGACTCCCAACTGGCAGACCCACAGACAACATGTTGCACAACTACAACTAAAGGCGCGCCACCTGGCGCCCTCACGAAAATCGCCCTCTGCTACCCTTCTGGCTGACAATACGACTGCCTCCTCTCGCATCCTGCCTGCTCCCACGGAGCAGAGTCCTGCATGCCCCCGATGTGGCAACCTTATGGTATTGCGTACCGCCAGCCGAGGGGAGCATAAAGGCACCCAGTTTTGGGGATGCAGCGGATATCCAAAATGCAGGGGGATGAAATCATTCAAAATTACACGCTAGAAAAATAACCGCGGTACAGACCTGGCAACCATGGGGCCATAATCACAAACCCAAATAACCTCTATTCAAAGGAATTGATGAATGAGCATAAAAAAAATATCGGTAACAATGGTGATCGCCAGCATGAGTATATTGCTGACATCCTGCGCATCTGACCCGCAGCCAACATGGAGACAAGAGGGCGTGTCACACGATGACACTCTCACTGCATTGTCTCAATGCAAATATGAGATCCGTCTGAACAATATCTCTGATGAGGAAAAAAACGAAGTCATCACCGATTGTATGCAGGCCAAGGGGTATCGCTGGAGAGCCTATTAATGACTTCAGCCGGTTGTCATTAATCATGGCAACCGGCTGTTATATTTCTTACTGACCAAACGCCTCATCACTTAATTGTCGCCATCTTCCGTACGCAGGATTGCTCCCTGTCATCCACCCGCTTGGCAAACCAGGCGGTGGTGAGGTTGCGGGTGATCTTGGGGCTCTTTAGCTGGATGCCGGGCAGCACGGCGCGGGGTTGGCGCTTGCCCGCCTGCTGGTCGGCCAGGGTAAAGACCCGATGATAGAGGTCGGTCTGGGAAAAGTCGCTGCTGTCCCCCTTGAGCAGGCTCTGGTGGATGGCCTGCTTGCTCATGTTGACGCGGCTGGCGATGCTGTGGACCGCGAGTTCGGTCTTGCCGGGCAGATCCGAGTCGTAGCGGATGAGATCCCCGTCCAGGGCCAGGGGCTTGCCACTCACCCGGCTTACCGCCGCCTGGAAGGCCGCATTGCGGCTCGCGTACCAGCCCGCATTGAAGTCGGCGAAGCGATAGAGGGTATCCGGGTAGTCGGCGGGATAGCCGAAGATGTGCCTGGTGCCAAACCAGATGCCGCCCCGGCGGGTAAAGACTTCGTGGCGGATGGACTCCTTGACGGGATAGGGGTAGCCACGGGCGTTGGCTTCGGCAAAGGCGACGCTCACCTGCATGGGGCCGCCGGTGCGCACCGGGTTGAGGTTGCCAAAGAGCTGCTTGCCCATGGGGACGCTGCCTATCATGTCTTCGAAGATCTCGCTCATCTCCCGCTCGGTGCGAAGTTTGTCGATACGCTCGGCATAGCTCTTACCGGTGGGGGATTGGATGGAGAGGGCCGTGCGCACCATGAACTCGGGGATCAGCAGCTTGCCGGCCCGGGCATTGATCTCCTTCCAGGCAATCTTGTTGAGGTTGGGCACCACGGGGTCCGCCTGATAGGTCGCCTCCTGCTCCGCCACCGCCAGCACGCTGCAGACATTGTGATCGCTCACCGTCAGCCCCTGGGTGGTGAGCGCCGTCACCACGTCATTGGCCCAGCCCGGCTTGTCCACCACGTTGCGCGGCAGGAAGCGCACGATACGGCTCTTCATGTCGGCCGGTTTTTGCGGCTGCATCGCCTTGGGAATGGGGCGCCCCGCCGGCGTCGCCGGGCTGGTCGGGGCGGGAGGCTCGCTGGCACAACCCGACAGCAGGGCAAGGGAAAGCAGTGACAGCCAGCGCCAATGGGCATCAAACAAGGAGTGAGAGGGGATCATGAAGGCTTCCTGAAGAGAGGGACCTGCCCCTCACCGCGAATGAGAGGGCTCGAATGCATGGAGGCGGACATTGTAGGGAACAAGTCTGACAAGATGAAGGCGGATGAACCTGCTGGCCCGCTGGCTGCGGCATCCCCTGGCGTCATCACGCCAGCTCCACCCGGTTGCGTCCCAGGTGCTTGGCCTGATAGAGGGCGAGATCGGTGCGCTGGAGCAGGGCATCCACTCCCTCCCCGCTCTGGCTGATACCCAGGGCAAGGCTCACGGTGAATCTTACCCCGTCACCTGAGACCAGCTCTTCGGTCGCGCACCTTATCTGCTCCGCCAGCGAACGGGCCTTGTCGCCCGTCATGCCGGGCAGCCAGATGGCAAACTCCTCTCCCCCAAGGCGTGCCACCACCCCATCCAATGGGCAGAGCTGGCGCAGCAGGGTGCTGAATTCACGCAGCACATTGTCGCCAATCGCGTGGCCATAGCGATCGTTGATCAGCTTGAAGTGATCGAGATCCAGCAGCAGGAGCGGCGTCCCCTCCTCTCCGTGCGCCTCCAGCACGGCGCGAAACGCCCGGCGATTGGAGAGCCCGGTCAGCTCGTCTGACATGGCGAGAGAGGAGAGCCGCATCTGGGTGCCATACATCTGCTGCACCATCAGCAGCACACCCCAGGCCGAGGCCAGCATGCCGATCGTGCGCAGGCTGTCTTCCACCGTGGAGAGCCACCAGGGCTGGAAATAGACTTCATCCATCAGATCGATGACGCCAGAAACGAGCCAGAGGATCAGCCCGCCGTTGAGGGAGATATAGGTTCTCAAGGTGATCTGGGCACACTGCACCACCCAGAACATGAACATCAGGGTCAGCACGTTGAGCGCTTCGGCCAGAGCCCCGACGGTATAGAGGTTGTGCTCTGCCAGGGGATCAAAGCTGACCCCGGCCAGGATCCCCGTCAGCAGCAGCAGACAGGGCAGGCTCACCAGCGCGAGACGACGGCAGGGAGGAAGCGAGAAGAACCGGGCGGGGTGAACGGATAACCTGAGGGGAGTCTTCATCATGTTTTGGGCTCCAAGCGCGCATGTCTTCTATCCCGAATGGCAGCCGTTGGCTGCCATCGCCAGCGAACCCCGACGGCATTCCTGGTGGCAAATCACTGATATTGTGGGCCGATTTTTCCATAAAAAACAATCCCCTCACCATATGGGTCAGGGGATTGTTGCAACGGGGACGGCGCGATCTGCCGTGACATCGGGGTGGGCGGCCCTTCCCTGCTCGCCCTCACGGCAAGCGGGCAGTGCCGCCTCAGGCGCTCTGGCGCAGGGCCTGATGCTGGGCGGCGCCGTTGATCACCGCCTGCAGGGAGGCGTTGACCACGTCGCGACCGACGGCGACGCCACACATCCGGGTGCCCTCGACGCTCAGCAGCACATAAGCGGCGGCGCGGGATTCGGTGCCGGCGGTGAGCGCATGCTCGGAGTAATCCAGCACATCGATGTGCATGCCGGTCTGACGCTGCCAGCCGTTGACCAGGGCCGTGATGGCACCCTCCCCTTCACCGCACAATTGCAGGGTGCCGTGGGGGGTCTGCAACTCCAGGCGCAGGCTCTCCTGACAGTCATGACCGAGCTGGAAGCGCCCGATGCGATAGCCGTGGGCCGGCTCAAGATAGTGCTGCTCGAACAGGGTGCGGATCTGCTCCGGGCTGATTTCGCTGCTGCTCGCCTCAGCCTCGGCCTGCACCCGGCGGCTGAAGTCGATTTGCAGCCAGCGCGGCAGTTGCAGACCGAGGTCACGCTCCAGCAGATAGGTCACCCCTCCCTTGCCGGACTGGCTGTTGATGCGGATCACCGCCTCGTAGCTGCGACCAAGATCGGCAGGATCGATGGGCAGGTAAGCCACGTCCCAGTAGTGATCCGGTTTTTCTGCCGCGAGAGACTTGCGGATGGCGTCCTGGTGGCTGCCGGAAAACGCCGTGTAGACCAGCTCGCCGGCATAGGGGTGGCGCGGGTGCAGGGCAATCTGGGTGCAGGCCCCCACGGTGGCGACGATGGCATCCATGTCAGACAGGTCCAGCTCGGGGTCAATCCCCTGGCTGTAGAGGTTCATGGCCATGGTGACGATGTCCATGTTGCCGGTGCGCTCCCCGTTGCCGAGCAGGGTGCCCTCGATGCGATCCGCCCCCGCCAGCACCGCCAGCTCGGCGGCGGCCACCCCGCAGCCTCTGTCGTTGTGGGTGTGGATGGAGATGCTCACCTCGGGTCGCGCCTTGAGGTTTCGGCAGAACCACTCCACCTGATCCGCAAACACGTTGGGGGTGCTCACCTCCACCGTGGCGGGGAGGTTCAGGATCATGGGACGGGCAGCGGCACGCCACTCGTCGATGACGGCGTCACACACCTCGACGGCGAACTCCACCTCGGTGCTGCTGAAGCTCTCCGGAGAATACTGGAAACTCCACTCGGTGCCCGGATTGCGGGCCGCATACTCCCGCACCCAGCGCGCCCCCTGCACGGCGATGGCCTTGACCCCGTCCTTGCCTGAGTTGAACACATAGTTGCGCTGGGTCGGGTTGACCGAGTTGTAGACGTGAACGATGGCCCGCTTCGCCCCCTTGAGCGCCTCGAAGGTGCGGGCGATCAGATCTTCGCGCGCCTGCACCAGCACCTGGATGGTGACGTCATCGGGGATGAGGTTGCGCTCGATGAGTTCGCGCACAAAATCGAAGTCGGGCTGGGAGGCCGCCGGGAAGCCCACCTCGATGTGCTTGAAACCGATGTGGGTCATCAGCGCCCACATTTGCAGCTTCTGGGCCACCGTCATGGGCTCGACCAGCGCCTGGTTGCCATCGCGCAGGTCCACGGCGCACCAGAGCGGTGCCCGCTCCAGTACCCGGTTGGGCCACTGGCGATCCGCCAGGTTGATCACGGGGGCACGGCGGTATTTGCGATGATCGAAGCTCATATTCAGATTCCCTTGACGGATGGGCGAGGCGCCGGACGACCGGGCCGACAGGCGGGTGGGGCAAGGAGGGGAAGCGGGTTGGTGCGGTAACACCGTCCCTGACGAGTCGCGCGGCGGTAACCCCGCGACCGGTTTTCCTGCGGCCCCCGTCGGTCACCGGGGCCGGCCACGGCAGCCGGATGGGGCTGCGGGCGCTGATCCTCTCGCACGCCACCTTTCGGTGTGTCGGCGCAGACGACCTTGTTTGTATGAGCACCCAGTATAGGGAGGTCGTGGGGGCGAGAGATTGCGAAGATTGCACCCCATCATGCCAATTCAGCAATATTGATGCAGTGAAAGTTCATTCATGGGGTGAGTATCACCACCCATGATGAATTATTCGCCATCTCACCCATCTTCCTTGAAGGCGTTTCCCCGGAAGTGGCAGGGCGCAGGCAATAAAAAACCCCGCCGTTGCTGGCGGGGTTTGCGTGCATCGAGCGGGCAGTGTGCTGCCGGTGCTCTTAGCGGTTGTTCACCTTCTCATGCAGCTCCTGCACTGAGTTCACATTTGCGGTGGCATCGACACTGATGGCCATGCAGGTGGCGAAGGCCGCATGCAGCGTGGTGGTGTAAGCCACCTTGTGCTGCAGGGCGCCACGGCGCAGCTGCTTGGAATCCTCGATGGCCTGACGACCCTCGGCGGTGTTGACGATGTAGGTGTACTCGCCATTCTTGATGCGATCCAGAATGTGCGGACGACCCTCGTGCACCTTGTTGACCAGACGCGGGTTGATGCTCGCCTCGCCCAAGGTCACGGCGGTGCCGTGGGTGGCGTCGAGGTCATAGCCCAGCTCCAGCAGCTTGGCGGCCAGGTTGACCACCCGTTCCTTGTCGCCGTGGCGAACGGACAAGAGGGCGCGACCTTCGCTCGGAACCTGGTGACCGGCACCCAGCTGCGCCTTGGCATAGGCCTCGGCGAAGCTGCTGCCTACCCCCATGACTTCACCGGTGGAGCGCATTTCCGGCCCCAGCAGCGGGTCCACACCCGGGAACTTGGCGAACGGCAGTACCACTTCCTTCACCGAGTAGTAGGGCGGGATGATCTCGGTGGTAAAGCCCTGTTCTTTCAGGCTCTGACCGGCCATGACGCGGGCGGCAATCTTCGCCAGCGGGGCACCGGTGGCCTTGGAGACGAAGGGCACGGTACGGGCGGCACGGGGGTTCACCTCGATGAGGTAGATCTCGTTGTCTTTCACCGCGAACTGCACGTTCATCAGACCGACCACGCCGAGTTCCAGCGCCAGCTTGCGTACCTGCTCGCGCATCTCGTCCTGGATGGCCTTGGACAGGGTGTAGGGCGGCAGGGAGCAGGCGGAGTCACCGGAGTGGATACCGGCCTGTTCGATGTGCTCCATAATGCCGCCGATGACCACGTCAACACCGTCGCAGATGGCGTCCACGTCCACCTCGGTGGCGTCGTCCAGGAAGCGGTCCAGCAGCACCGGCGACTCGTTGGAGACGCTCACTGCCTCGGCGAAGTAGCGGCGCAGGTCCTGCTCGTCATAGACGATTTCCATGGCGCGGCCACCCAGCACGTAGGAGGGACGAACCACCAGCGGGTAGGTGATGCGCGTGGCCAGTTGCACGGCCTGCTCCAGGGCGGTGACGGTGCCGTTTTCCGGCTGCTTGAGCCCCAGGCGCTCGACGGCGGACTGGAAGCGCTCGCGATCTTCCGCGCGGTCGATGGCATCCGGGCTGGTCCCGATGACCGGCACGCCGTTCGCTTCCAATGCCCGCGCCAGTTTCAGAGGAGTCTGGCCGCCGTACTGGACGATGACGCCCTTGGGCTGCTCGACCCGCACGATTTCCAGCACGTCTTCCAGGGTCACAGGCTCGAAGTAGAGACGGTCCGAGGTGTCGTAGTCGGTGGAGACGGTTTCCGGGTTGCAGTTGACCATGATGGTCTCGTAACCGTCTTCGCGCAGGGCCAGGGCCGCGTGCACACAGCAGTAGTCGAACTCGATGCCCTGACCGATACGGTTCGGGCCGCCACCGATGACCATGATCTTGTCGCGGTTGGTGGGGTTGGCCTCGCACTCCTCGTCGTAGCTGGAGTACATGTAGGCTGTGTTGGTGGCGAACTCGGCCGCGCAGGTATCGACCCGCTTGTAGACCGGGAAGATGTTGTGGCGGGCACGCAATTTACGCACTTCACCTTCGGCCACGCCGAGGATCTTGGCCAGACGGGCGTCGGCAAAGCCTTTGCGCTTGAGGGCGCGCAGGAAGTCGGCGTCAAGACCGGCCATGCCGCGCTCTTTCACCTGCTCTTCCAGCTTGACCAGCTCTTCAATCTGGACCAGGAACCAGGGGTCAATCTTGGTCAGCTTGAACACGCCGTCCATGGAGAGGCCGGCGCGGAAGGCGTCGGCGATGTAGAAGATGCGCTCGGCACCAGCATCCTGCAGCTCGTGACGGATGCGGGTCAGGGAGTCGGGGGCGTTCAGGTCAACCATGGGGTCGAAGCCGGTCTTGCCGGTCTCGAGACCACGCAGGGCCTTGTGCAGGGACTCCTGGAAGTTACGGCCGATGGCCATCACTTCACCGACGGACTTCATCTGGGTGGTCAGACGGTCGTTGGCACCGGCGAACTTCTCGAAGTTGAAGCGCGGCACCTTGGTCACCACGTAGTCGATGGCCGGCTCGAAGGAGGCCGGGGTACGACCGCCGGTGATGTCGTTCATCAGCTCGTCCAGGGTGTAACCGATGGCGAGCTTGGCGGCGATCTTGGCGATGGGGAAGCCAGTCGCCTTGGAGGCCAGCGCAGAGGAGCGCGACACCCGCGGGTTCATCTCGATGATGACCATGCGGCCGTCTTTGGGGTTGATGCCGAACTGGACGTTGGAGCCGCCGGTCTCGACGCCGATTTCGCGCAGCACCGCCATGGAGGCGTTGCGCATGATCTGGTACTCCTTGTCGGTCAGCGTCTGGGCTGGCGCGACCGTGATGGAGTCACCGGTGTGGATGCCCATGGGGTCGAAGTTTTCGATGGCGCAGACGATGATGCAGTTGTCGTTGCGATCCCGCACCACTTCCATCTCGTACTCTTTCCAGCCGATGAGCGACTCGTCGATGAGCAGCTCCTTGGTCGGGGAGAGATCCAGACCGCGCTCGCAGATCTCCACGAACTCTTCGGTGTTGTAGGCGATGCCGCCGCCCGAGCCACCCATGGTAAAGGAAGGACGGATGATGCAGGGGAAGCCGACCATCTGCTGCACACCCCAGGCCTCTTCCATGTTGTGGGCGATGCCGGCACGGGGGCACTCGAGACCGATGCTGCGCATGGCCTTGTCAAAGCGGGAGCGATCCTCGGCCTTGTCGATGGCGTCGGCGGTGGCGCCGATCATCTCGACACCGAACTCCTTGAGCACGCCATGCTGCTCCAGCGCCAGGGCGCAGTTCAGCGCAGTCTGACCACCCATGGTGGGCAGGATGGCGTCCGGGCGCTCTTTCTTGATGATCTCGCGCACCACTTCCCAGGTGATGGGCTCGATGTAGGTGGCGTCGGCCATCTCCGGGTCGGTCATGATGGTGGCCGGGTTGGAGTTCACCAGGATGACGCGGTAGCCCTCTTCTTTCAGGGCCTTGCACGCCTGGGCGCCGGAGTAGTCGAATTCGCAGGCCTGACCGATGACGATGGGGCCGGCGCCGAGGATCAGGATGCTCTGTAGGTCGTTACGTTTTGGCATGGCTCTCTTTATCCTCTTAGGCGCGATACTGCTTAATCAATTCAATAAAGTGGTCGAACAGACCGGCACAATCGTGCGGGCCCGGGCTCGCTTCGGGGTGACCCTGGAAGCTGAAGGCCGGACGGTCGGTGCGATGGATGCCCTGGAGCGACCCATCGAACAGGGAGACGTGGGTGGCACGCAGGCACTCGGGCAGGGTCTGCTCGTCCACCGCAAAGCCGTGGTTCTGGGCGGTGATCATCACGGTGTTGTCGTCCAGACTCTTCACCGGGTGGTTGGCACCGTGGTGGCCGAACTTCATCTTGATGGTCTTGGCGCCGGAGGCCAGGCCCAGCAACTGGTGGCCCAGGCAGATACCGAACACCGGGGTGCTGGTATCAAGGAAAGCCTTGATAGCTTCGATGGCGTAGTCGCACGGCTCGGGGTCGCCGGGACCGTTGGAGAGGAAGATGCCATCCGGGTTCATCGCCAGTACCTCGGCGGCCGGGGTCTTGGCCGGCACCACGGTCAGGCGGCAGCCACGGTCCACCAGCATGCGCAGGATGTTGCGCTTCACGCCGAAGTCGTAGGCCACCACGTGGTATTTCAGCTCATCGGCCGCCGGGGTGACGTGACCCTTGCCGAGCTGCCAGCTGCCTTCAGTCCAGCTGTAGGATTCGCTCACGGTCACTTCCTTGGCCAGGTCCATCCCCTTCAAACCGGGGAAGGCGCGGGCCTGTTCGAGGGCATGGGCTTCATCGAGCTGCTTGCCGGCCAGGATGCAACCGGCCTGGGCGCCTTTTTCACGCAGGATGCGGGTCAGCTTGCGGGTGTCGATGTCGGCGATGCCAACGATGTTGTGAGACTTGAGGTAATCGGAGAGGGATTGCTGATTGCGGAAGTTGGAGGCCAGTATCGGAAGGTCCCGGATGATGAGGCCCTGAGCATGGACCTGACTGGACTCTTCATCTTCGCTGTTGGTGCCGGTGTTGCCTATATGGGGGTAAGTGAGGGTAACGATCTGACGGGAATAGGAGGGATCTGTGAGGATTTCCTGATAACCCGTCATCGACGTGTTGAAAACCACTTCACCAACGGAACATCCCTCGGCGCCTATCGACACGCCTTTGAACACAGTTCCATCTTCCAGCACTAGCAATGCAGTGTGATTCAAGACAACCTCCAGTTATTTAGCTTTAAATTCAGCAATTTACCTGGGTGTTGCGGGCTCGGTTCCGGTCTTTGACAGGACTCGAACCCGGCAGATTTCTGGCAAATTGGGCGCATTCTACTTAAAAACGATCTCATTTCAACGTCTTTTCTCGTTTGAAATGCATCTAAATTCAATAAACAAGCAACATTACCCATTATCTATGCACTCACTCGCTTTGCAACCCCCTCTTCAAAAAGAAAAGCCAAACACAGACCACAAAGCGGCACCCGATGCCATGCAACGTACAAAAAACCAAATTTACCACTTAATAAACAGCAAGATATAAAATTAAAAAATAAACAACACAACAGCAAAAACACCATTTGAAGCCAGAAAAGTGAACACCAAGAATAGAAAACGTTTTTCTTGGATTGCATTTTTAGTCTATTTCACATCAGGGCGAAATGCCCCCCGCAGGGGAATATTGAGACCCAAACCCGTTACCCCTTGATGACATTTTTGTCGCAAGAGGGTGGCAGGCTTGTAAGAATGGCAGGATTTAGCGAGGTTCACTCAAAAAGTGATGATTAAGGCTTATTTCTACAAAAAAGTGACAAAAAACCCCGGCGGACCGGGGTTTGGCAAACAGTACGGGAGTCTGCACTCCCCCTGAAGACGGTTTATTTCAGACCGAGCACATCCTGCATGTCATAGAGACCGGCCCCTTGCTGGCCGAGCCACTTGCCCGCCCGCACTGCACCGTTGGCGAAGGTCAGACGGCTGGAAGCCTTGTGGCTGATCTCGACCCGCTCGCCGATGTCGGCAAACATGACGGTGTGCTCCCCCACCAGATCTCCGGCGCGGATGGTGGCAAAGCCGATGGTGTTGCGATCCCGTTCACCGGTGATCCCCTCACGGCCATAGACGGCGCACTCTTTGAGATCCCGGCCCAGGGTTTTCGCCACCACTTCTCCCATGGAGAGCGCAGTGCCGGATGGAGCATCCACCTTGTGTCTGTGGTGCCCCTCGATGATCTCGATGTCGGTGTACTCCCCCATCACCCTGGCCGCCTGCTCCAGCAGCTTGAACACCAGGTTGACCCCGACCGAGTAGTTGGAGGCGAAGACGATGCCGATCTGCTTGCCCGCCTCGCGAAGGGCCGCCTTGCCCGCCTCGTCAAAGCCGGTGGTGCCGATCACCATCCGCTTGCCATGGGCCAGGGCGAAGGCTAGGTTAGCCAGGGTCACCTCGGGACGGGTAAAGTCGATGATGAGATCGAATTCGTCCTTCACCTTCTCCAGACTGTCGCTGATGATGACGCCAAGGCGCCCCAGGCCGTTGAGTTCACCCGCATCCAGACCGATCACGGCAGAGCCCGGTCGTTCCAGCGCCGCTCCCACCACCACGCCCTCGGCGTTGGCGATAGCCTCCAGCAGCACCTTGCCCATACGACCATTACAGCCCATCACGGCCACACGGATCGGATTGTCCATCTCCACCCTCTCATCTCTTTATTATGGAAAGAGACCGTTTTACCAGCCCGCGCCCCCTTTGAAAAGCCCGATCTGGCCCGCCAAACCACCCCGACATTTAAACGATAAATTCATTAAAAACAGAATAAATAACGGAATAACTAGTCAAGTCAGAATCACGAAGCAAAAAGCCCTATCCATCTGGACGGCTATCTTGACCCGGGCGGGCCGACTCACTACTGTTGGCCCCCCATGGTGGCAGGATGCCCGCCCTGTGCCCGCCCTGGAGGCGCCACAGGCAACGACAGGAGGTCATTGTTCAAGTTTCGAGGAACACATGATCCAGACCCAACCCCGTGCCAGAGCCCTGCTGCCCCTTCTGGTCTTTCTTGCCCTCTTCATCGGTACCGGTACCTGGCTGACCCTGCAGGGGGTCGAGTTCGCCTTCTACCAGCTCCCCGCCCCCGTTGCCGCCCTGCCCGCCGTCATGCTGGCCCTGCTGATGGGACGCGAGGGGTTCAACAAGAACCTCGAGACCTTCTTCAAGGGGGTGGGCGAGAGCAACATCATGGCCATGTGCCTCATCTATTTGCTGGCGGGCGCCTTCGCCACCGTGGCCAAGGCCACCGGCGGGGTGGATGCCACGGTCGCCCTCGGCCTCTCCCTCATTCCGGGCTGGTGCCTGCTGCCGGGGCTCTTCCTCATCTCTGCCTTCATTGCCACCGCCATGGGTACCTCCATGGGCACCATCGGCGCCGTGGCACCGGTGGCGCTGGGCGTCGCCCAGGCCGCCGGCATCGATCCGATGCTGATGGCGGGGACCATCCTCTCCGGCGCCATGTTCGGGGACAACCTCTCCATCATCTCCGACACCACCATCGCCGCCACCCGCAGCCAGGGCTGCGAGATGAAGGACAAGTTTCGCGAGAACATCAAGATTGCCGCCCCCGCCGCCGTGCTGGTGATCCTGCTCTATCTGGTGCTGGGCTCCACCGGTGAAGCGCCGGCCCCCACCGCCGAGGCGGACTTGCTCAAGGTCGCCCCCTATCTGCTGATCCTGGTGCTGGCCCTCTCTGGCATGAACGTCTTCATGGTACTGGGGCTCGGCATCCTGGCGGCCGGTGGCGTGGGGCTGCTTGGCAGCTACTCTCTCGGCCAGTTCAGCAAGGACATCTATCAGGGCTTTACCAGCATGCAGGAGATCTTCCTGCTCTCCATGCTCATCGGCGGTCTGGGTGCCCTGATGGAACGCCAGGGGGGGCTCGCATGGATAAGTGAGCGCATCGCCGCCCTGATTGCCCGCTTCACCCGCCACCACGATGGCGAACAGAACGAGAAGGCGGCCGAGCTCGGCATCGCCGGCGTGGTGAGCCTCACCAACCTGTGCACCGCCAACAACACCGTGGCCATCATAGTCGCGAGCAAGGTGGCCAGGGATCTGGCGGACCATCACGGGGTCACCCCGCGCCGCGCCGCCTCCATGCTGGACATCTTCTCCTGCGTGGTACAGGGGCTGATTCCCTGGGGCGCCCAGGCGTTGCTGCTGGGTTCCATCTTCGCCCTCTCGCCGATCCTGGTCGTGAGCATGAGCTTCTACCCCATGGCGCTGGCCCTGGCCGCCATCGTGGCCGTCTTCCTCAAGCACCAGATGGGCGCAGTGGCTCCCGCCCCCCACCGTTCCTGACACCCGACCTCAGGGGCCGCCCGGCTGGCGGCCCCGCCATCGGCTTTTCATCCCGTCGGCCCCTTGCTAAGGTAGCGCCAGCCCACCTTTGCCCAGGAGTCCCCATGCCGGATACCCAACCCGAACGCCAGAACCTGCGCCAGCTCATTCGCCAGCGCAGAAAAAGCCTGAGCCAGGCCGAGCAGCAGGCGGCGGCCCAACAGCTGGTCGAGCGCTTCCAGGAACATCCCGGCATCCTCGCGGCCAGGCGCATCGCCCTCTATCTGGCCAACGACGGGGAGCTCGATCCCCTGCCCGCCATCCACTGGCTGTGGGCCCGGCAAAAGGAGGTCTACCTGCCGGTGCTGCACCCCTTCACCCCGGGTCACCTGCTCTTCTTGCGCTACACCGCCACCACCCCCATGACCCGCAACCGCTACGGCATCGCCGAGCCCGAGCTCGACGTGCAGCAGGTGCTGCCCCACAGCATGCTGGACATCATCTGCACCCCGCTGGTGGCCTTCGATGAGGCTGGCAACCGCCTCGGCATGGGGGGCGGCTACTATGATCGCACCCTCGCCTGCTGGCACGAGCACCAGCTCGGCCCAAGACCCCTGGGGCTCGCCCACGATTGCCAGCAGGTGGATGCCGTCCCCCGGGAGCAGTGGGACGTGCCGCTCCCCCAGATCATCACCCCCAGCCGCAGCTGGCACTTTGCCTGATGAGGCGAGGGCGCCCCCTTCGGTTCAATAAACAGGCAAACGATTTACATCTTGGGGATTTTTGCGCCGGAACGTGAGCACCATGGTCGCTCTGGGGGGGATGCTTGGATATAATGCGCCCGCTTTTTCCATAAGGATCCATCATGACTCAAGATGAAATGAAGAAGGCGGCCGGTTGGGCTGCGCTCAAATACGTGGTACCCGGCACCATCGTCGGGGTGGGCACCGGCTCTACCGTCAATCACTTCATCGACGCACTGGCGACCATGAAAGACCAGATCAAGGGCGCGGTGTCGAGCTCCATCGCCTCCACCGAGCGCCTCAACGGTCTCGGCATCCCGGTGTTTGACCTCAACGACATCGATGCCCTCTCCGTCTACGTGGATGGTGCCGACGAGATCAACGCCAGCCGCGACATGATCAAGGGGGGCGGCGCCGCCCTGACCCGCGAGAAGATCGTCGCCGCCGTGGCCGACCAGTTCATCTGCATCATCGACAACACCAAGACCGTCGACGTGCTGGGCACCTTCCCCCTGCCGGTGGAAGTGATCCCCATGGCCCGCGAATACGTGGCCCGCGAGATCCGCGCCCTTGGCGGCAACCCGGTGTGGCGTGAAGGGGTGGTGACCGACAACGGCAACATCATCCTGGACGTCAAGGGCATGGCCATCACCGATGCCAAGGCTCTGGAAACCCGCCTCAACAGCATCGTGGGCGTGGTCACCAACGGCCTGTTCGCCCACCGTGGCGCCGACGTTGTGCTGATCGGCACCCCCGAGGGTGTGATCACCAACTAAGGCCCGCTCCCCGGACCTCTCCCTCCGGGCAAGCCCCCGCCCGGGTCAGTCAATCTGACTGCCCCAAATGGACAACGGCGCCTCATGGCGCCGTTTCTGGTTATCCCTCAATGGGTTGTAGCAGCACATCTGCAACAATCGTTGATAACTTCAAAGAATTTGACTTTCGTCACAAATATTCCCTCTCCCAAACGTTTTTGCTACTTTACGGTTTTCTTCACACTACAAGCCTGAACGCATTTTTCAAAACAATAGAGGGAACGTCATGACAGCCAAGTTTTCGCTGGACAAGGATAAGATCAAGGTACTGCTGCTGGAGGGAGTCCATCCCAACACGGTGGAGACCTTTCGGGCAGCCGGCTACACCAATGTGGAATATCTGAAGACGTCCCTGTCGGAAGAGGAGTTGATCGAGCGCATTCGTGACGTGCATTTCGTGGGCCTGCGTTCACGCACCCAGATCACCGAGAAGGTGCTGGATGCCGCCACCAAGCTGGTGGCCATCGGCTGCTTCTGCATCGGCACCAACCAGGTCTCCCTCGACGCCGCCCACGTGCGCGGCATCCCCGTCTTCAACGCCCCCTTCTCCAACACCCGCTCCGTGGCCGAACTGGTACTGGGGGAGATCCTGCTGCTGCTGCGCGGCATTCCCGAGAAGAACGCCAAGTGCCATCGCGGCGTTTGGGAGAAGCTGGCCAACCGCAGCGTCGAAGCCCGCGGCAAGAAGCTCGGCATCATCGGCTACGGCCACATCGGCACCCAGCTTGGCATCATCGCCGAGATGATCGGCATGAAGGTCTATTACTACGACATCGAGAACAAGCTCTCCCTTGGCAACGCCATCCAGGTGCCGAACCTGGTGGAACTGCTCAACATGTCTGACGTCATCAGCCTGCACGTACCGGAAACCGCCTCCACCAAGGATCTCATCGGTGCAGAGCAACTTCGCATGATGAAACCGGGCGCCATCTTCATCAACGCCTCCCGCGGCACCGTGGTGGACATCGACGCCCTGGCCGACGTCATCAAGAGCGGCCACCTCTCCGGCGCCGCCATCGACGTCTTCCCGGTGGAGCCCAAGTCCAACGACGAGGAGTTCCTCACCCCGCTGCGCGGCCTGGACAACGTGATCCTGACCCCCCACATCGGCGGCTCCACCCAGGAAGCCCAGGAAAACATCGGTCTGGAAGTGGCCAACAAGCTGGTCAAATACTCCGACAACGGCTCCACCCTCTCAGCGGTCAACTTCCCGGAAGTCTCACTGCCCGGCCACAAGGGCTCCAGCCGCCTGCTGCACATTCACCGCAACCAGCCCGGCGTGATGAACCAGATCAACCAGATCTTCGCCGACGAGGGGATCAACATCGCCGGTCAGTACCTGCAGACCAGCAGCGAGATCGGTTACGTGGTCATCGACGTCGAAACCGAGCACAGCGAGAAGGCCCTGGCCCGTCTCAAAGAGATCAATGGCACCATCCGTGCCCGGATCCTGCACTGATAAGCCCTTATCTGCGCAGCAAAAAGCCCGTCGTGATGACGGGCTTTTTTATGTCAGGAGAAAGGTTGCTCTCGCAACCTACCACCAGCCCAGCAGGTTGCGGCCCACCAGGGCTCCCCACACCAGGGCATTGAGGGCCAGGGCGATGAAGACGGCGGCGGAGCCCAGATCCTTGGCGCGGCCCGAGAGTTCGTGATGCTCGGAGCCGATGCGATCCACCACCGCCTCCACGGCGGAGTTGAGTACCTCGACGATCACCACCAGCCAGCTGATGCAGACGAGCAGCAGGATCTCGTTGAGGGAGTCACCTATCCAGAATGCCAGCGGCATCAGCAGCAGGATGAGCACCAGCTCCTGACGGAAGGCGGCCTCGTTGAACCAGGCCGATTTGAGACCTTTCATGCTGTAACCGGTTGCGTTGATGATGCGGGTGATCCCGGTCGCGCCTGGCTTTGCCACGATAACTACCTCATTTGAAATGGCTTTTGGGTTCACATCCTATCAGAGCCGCCCAAGGTTTCCATCGGGTGACTTTTGCTTTATTTTATTCCCTTGCATTTTGGCATCCCGCCCACCTTATCCACTCGAGAATTGAGTCGTATGTCCATTCACACCGATGAATTGCGCACCCGTCGCCTGGAGGCCCTGATCACCCCCAGCGAGCTGGCGCACGCCTTCCCGTTAACCGACACCATCGCCCAGAACCTGCTGGATGCCCGCCGCCAAGTGGAAGCCATTCTGTCCGGTGAGGATCAGCGCCTGCTGGTCATCGTCGGCCCCTGCTCCATCCACGATCCCGCCGCCGCCCACGAATACGCCCTGCGTCTGAACACTCTGCGGGAAGAGTACAAAGAGAGCCTGTGCATCGTGATGCGCACCTACTTCGAGAAGCCGCGCACCATCGTCGGCTGGAAGGGGCTCATCAATGATCCGCGCCTGGACGGCAGTTTCGACGTCAATGAAGGGCTGAAACTGGCCCGCAAGCTGCTGGTGGACATCAACGAGACCGGCATGCCCACCGCCACCGAGTTCCTCGACATGGTGACCGGCCAGTACATCAGCGATCTCATCACCTGGGGCGCCATCGGGGCGCGCACCACCGAGTCCCAGGTTCACCGGGAGATGGCCTCCGCCCTCTCCTGCCCGGTGGGGTTCAAGAACGGCACCGACGGCAACACCCGCATCGCCATCGATGCGGTGCGCGCCGCCCGTCACAGCCACATCTTCTACTCCCCGGACAAGGACGGCAAGATGACCATCTACCGCACCGCCGGCAACCCCTACGGCCACGTGATCCTGCGCGGCGGCCACCGTCCCAACTACGACACTGCCAGCATCGACGAGGCGTGCGAGGCTCTGGCCCAGGTGGGCCTGCCGGAGCGCCTGGTGGTGGACTTCAGCCACGGCAACAGCATGAAGGATCATCGCCGCCAACTGCTGGTGGCCCAGGATATCTGCGATCAGCTGCGCCGCGGCCGCACCGGCATCGCCGGCATCATGGCCGAGAGCTTCCTGGTGGAAGGGCGTCAGGACGTGGAGAACGGCTGTGCCGCCACCTTCGGCCAGAGCATCACCGATGCCTGTCTGTCGTGGAGTGACACCGAAACCCTGCTGGCCATGCTGGCAGAAGCCGCCCAGGTGCGGCTGGACAAGCAGAAAGCCTGAGCAACCGCTCAACGCTCTCTCTACCAATTCAAAGAGCCAGGCATCACGGATGCCTGGCTCTTTTCATTTCCACGGTGATTCACTCGCCCCCCTTGGCTTCACTCAGCCTCTGCAGGTTTTCAATGCTGTATCAGTGGTAGACGGAGCGGCTCCCTTCTCCCGCTTGTTTCAAAAGAATGGGAGAAGGGCGGGGGATGAGGGGGAAGCCCGCCTCACAGGCTCGGCATAAACCAGGTGCGGCCAGCCGCCTCGATACGATCGGTACGGATCTGGAACACCCGCTCCAGCAGCGCCTCGTCGATGATCCCGACGCCCCCTTCCCCCACCACGCGGCCCTGTTGCAGGCAGAGCACGCGATCCGCCCAATCGATGGCCAGATTGATGTCGTGGATGGCCACCACCACCAGCAATCCCTGCGCGGCCAGTTGCTTGAGCAGCCGCAGCAGCGCCATCTGGTGATGCAGATCCAGCCCCGCCAGGGGTTCATCCAGCAGCAGCACCCGCCCGGTCGGATTGAGGCTTGGCCACAGTTGCAGCAGGGTGCGGGCGATCAGCACCCGCTGCTGCTCCCCCCCGGACAATCGGCTGAAGTCCCGAGCCAGCAGAGGCGCCAGTTCCAGGGCGTCGCACACATCCGCCACCGCCTGCGCCTGGGCATCGGGGCCCCCCTCCTCCAGCCCCAGGCTCAGCACCTGGAACACCGGGATGTGGAACAGCTGGGGCTGGCGCTGGGGCAGCATGGCGCGCCGCGTTGCAAGCTCGGGCCAGCTCAGGGTCGTGATGACCTCTCCTCCCAGCAAGACGGCGCCATCGGCGGGCAGCAGGCCCGCCAGGGCTCCGAGCAGGGAGGACTTGCCGCTGCCGTTGGGGCCGAGCAGGGCCACCAGCTGACCGCCGGACCAGGCGAGATCCAGGGGGGCGAGGCGATGGGGGATGGCCAGGGCGCGGGCCTCCAGCCGCCAGGGGGCGGGATCAGCGGGACACATCGGCATCTTGCCTCAGCAGCAGATAGATAAAGAGCGGGGCGCCCACCGAGGCGGTGATAACCCCGATGGGCAGTTCACCGGCGTGCAGCGCCGAGCGGGCCACCAGATCGGCCCCAAGCAGCAGGGCGCCGCCCCCCAGCGCCGAGGCGGGCAGCAGGAAGCGCTGATCGCTGCCACCGCACAGGCGCAGCAGGTGAGGCACCACCAGGCCGACGAAGCCGATGACGCCGCACAGGGAGACCGCCACCCCGGTGAGCAGGCAGACCGCCAGCACCAGGCGTACCCGCATGCTGTCCACGTTCAGCCCCATGAGGCGGGCCTGAGTCTCTCCCAGCAGCAGTTGTTGCAGTGCCCGCCCCTGCCAGCAGAGCCAGCCGAGGGTGAGGGGCAGCACCAGCCACCACCAGGCGAGCTGCTGGCTGCCGTAGGCGAGGCTGCCCATCATCCAGAACATGAATTCCCGCAAGGCGCCGTCGTCGGCGAAATACATCAGCCAGGTCATGGCCGCATTGGTGAGGATGCCGATGGCGACCCCGAACAGCAGCAGCCGCCCATGGCCGAGCCGTGCCCGGCGTGCGAGACGGATGAGCAGCATGGTCACCACCAGGGCACCGCCAAAGGCCGCCAGCGACAGCCCCCAGCCCGGCAAATAGAGCCCGAGCCCCTTGGCCACCGCCATCGCCACCATGGCGGCCAGCCCAGCGCCGCTCGAGACGCCAAGCAGGCCGGGTTCCGCCACCGGGTTGTGCAGCATCACCTGGAGCACGGCACCACCGCAGGCAAGGGAGGCCCCCGCCAGCAGGGCCAGCAGGGCGCGCGGCAGGCGCAACTCCAGCAGGATGCGCAGCTCCAGATCCCCCAGCGGCTGCCAGGGCAGCAGCACGAACTCCCCGAGGGCGAGGGAAAGCAGGAACAGGGCCAGGGTCAGCAGCGACAGCAGGAGCAGCCAGCGGCGCTGCCAGCGCTGCTGGCGACGGATGAGAGCGAGATACACGGGATCCCCAAGAAGCGAGGCCCGCCGGGGGGCAGGCAGGAAAGCTGCATGATAACAGCGCGTTACCACCCAAGGTCAAGGCTGGTAGGGCTTGGCCAGCGCCGCTATCTCGCCGCTCTCCACCATGGCTTGCAACGCCTGCGCCAGCTTGGGGCCCAGCTCGTGGTGGGGCGAGTGCTTGCTCATCCCGAGGTAGAGCACCACCGGGTTGGGGGGCTGGAAGGGCGCCTTGACGAGGCCGGCGTCGTTGCGCTGGCTCAGGGCGTAATCCACCTGGCAGTCGGTCCCTATCATCAGGGGCAGGTGGCCCCGCTCCACCATGCGCTGCAACTGGTCTTCGGTGGGGACCCCGTGCTTGTCGAGCTGGGTGTCGCCATCGAAGGGGGGGAAGTAGGCGGAGTTGAGCACATAGCCTATCTCGCGGCCTCGCAGATCCTCGTAGCGCCTGAGACCTGCCACGGCGGCGGGCTTGCCATAGAAGGCAGGCCGGCACTGGTAATAGGACGGCTGCAGGTAGTCGATGAAGGCGGCCCGCTCATCGGTGTGAGCCAGCCCTATCATCAGATCCACCTGACCGGTCTGCATCTGTTTGAGTGCCCGTCCCCAGGGCACCCGTTTGAGGGTGAGCACAATGCCGCTGCGTGCCTGCAACTGGCGCAGAATGTCGATATCCAGCCCCTGGAAGTCGTCGTTCTCTGCCAGCATGCGAAACGGCGGCCAGACATCGGTGGCCACCGTCAGGGTCGGCGCACCTTGCGCCCAGCAGGCAAACAACAGACAAAGCGCACCCCAGCTTGTCTTGCCCATCCAGCTTTCGCCTTCTTTTGTTACATCCTTGTGAGCTAAAAATACCCTCAAGCACCACTTATGAAAACCCATGGAGTCGAGATAAAATGCATTGATTTAAAAGGAGAACCTAATGAACCCCATCATGACCAGTATCGGCCTGCTCATCTGCAGCAACGTCTTCATGACGTTTGCCTGGTACGCCCATCTCAAGAGCATGAATCACAAACCCTGGATCATCGCCGCCCTGGTGAGCTGGGGGATAGCCCTGTTCGAATACCTGTTGCAGGTGCCCGCCAACCGCATCGGCCACACCGTGCTCTCCGTCGGCCAGCTCAAGATCCTGCAGGAGGTGATCACCCTCACCGTGTTCGTTCCCTTCTCCATCTTCTATCTGAAAGAAGATCTGAAGTGGGACTACCTCTGGGCGGGTCTGTGCATCCTGGGCGCGGTCTTTTTTGTGTTCCGCGAAAAACTGACCGGCGCCTGAGGCTGTACACTCAAGCCATTCATCATCCCCCAGCCCTTTGAGCGACGAGGCCCCTCATGGAATTGAGAGACATGCTGCAGATCCTGGCCAAACAGGACGGTTCCGATCTCTATCTCTCCACCGGCGCCCCCCCCTGCGCCAAGTTCAACGGCGCCCTGCGCCCCCTCACCCAGGAGCCCCTGGGGCCGGGCGAGGTGGCCCGCATCGCCTACGACATCATGGATCTCGAGCAGAAACAGCAGTTCGAGAAAGAGCTGGAGATGAACCTCGCCATCTCCCTGCCCCAGATAGGCCGTTTTCGGGTCAACATCTTCAAGCAGCGCAATGAAGTCTCCCTGGTGGCGCGCAACATCAAGACCGAGATCCCCCGCTTCGAGGATCTCAAACTCCCTCCGGTGCTCCTCGACACCATCATGGAGAAGCGGGGTCTGGTGCTCTTCGTCGGCGGCACGGGGTCCGGCAAGTCCACGTCGCTCGCGGCCCTCATCGATCATCGCAACCGCAACAGCGGCGGCCACATCATCACCATCGAGGATCCGGTGGAGTTCGTCCACCGCCACCAGAAGAGCATCATCAACCAGCGGGAGGTGGGGGTGGATACCCGCAGCTTCCACGCGGCCCTGAAGAACACCCTGCGCCAGGCGCCGGACGTCATCCTCATCGGTGAAATCCGCGATCGGGAGACCATGGAGCATGCCCTCGCCTTCTCGGAAACCGGGCATCTGGCCATCTCCACCCTGCACGCCAACAACGCCAACCAGGCGCTGGATCGCATCATCAACTTCTTCCCGGAAGAGCGCAGACCCCAGCTGCTCAACGACCTTGGCAACAACCTCAAGGCCTTTGTCTCCCAGCGGCTGGTGAAGACCACGGACGGCGGGCGCCGGGCGGCGGTGGAGGTAATGCTCGGGACCCACACGGTGCGCGATCTCATCAAGCGCGGCGAGTTTGGCGGCCTCAAGGAGATCATGGAAAAATCCAGGGCCCTTGGCATGGTGACCTTCGACAGCACCCTGTTCGATCTGGTGGTCGAGGGGGTGATCGACGAGGAGGAGGCGGTGAAGAACGCGGACTCCCAGAACAACCTGCGCCTCAAGATCAAACTCTGGCGGGAGAAGGGTCAGATAGGCAACAGCGCGGCGGCGAGCGGCTGGAGCCTGGAGCCCACCAAGGACGAGGGCGACCTCTTCTGAGACGGGCCCGGCGGCCACGAAAAAGGGAACCCTCGGGTTCCCTTTTGCATGTGGGCAGGCATCAGCCCTTCTGGACCAGCCCTATCTGGCCGGGCTCGCACCACTCGAACGTCACCTCTTCGTGCTTGCCGCAGCAGGAGCCGCCACACAGGCGGCTCTCCCGCTTGGCGACGCGCCCCTTGCGCATCCAGACCCCGAGCATGGCCTCCACCGCATCCTCGGAGGTGTGGAAGTGGCGGGCCAGCGCCCGCCGGCTCACCTTCTTGTGCAGGGCCAGATAGTCCCCCAGTTCACGCAGGATCACAGAATACCCTCCCTCTCGGCGCACTCGCCCCTGACCATGAGCCCCTTCACAGGGTCACCACCTTGCGGGCGACGATGTCGCCGTGACGACGCCCCAGCCACCAGAGCAGCACCAGGGAGAGCAGATAGCTCAGGCTCCAGACCAGGCTCTGCGCCGGGTGGGCGGCGAAGGTCGCCAGTTGATAGAAGAGGGTGGCGCACAGGAAGGCGACGTAGTTGCACCAGGCGGCGGTGAACAGGGCCCACTGGCGCCCGGTCTCGCGCACCAGAGCCCCCATGGCGGCGGCGCAGGGCATGTAGAGCAGCACGAACAGCAGGTAGGCAAAGGCTCCGGCCACGCCGTCGAAGTGGGTCTGCATGTTGCCGTAGGTGGAGGTGTCCACCTCCTGGGCCTCGGCTGCCGCCTGCTTGTCCTCCAGATCCCCCACCTTGAGCCCCATGGGATCGGCGGGGTCGATGTCCGCCAGGTTGGCGGGAATGGTGGCCAGCGCCGCTTTCAGGCTGCCCAGCAGGGAGTATTCACTCTCCTCCTCATCACCGGCGCCGCCGGCGTAGAGGCTGTTGAGGGTAGCGACCACCGCCTCCTTGGCAAAGATGCCGGTGAGGATGCCCACCGTGGCCTGCCAGTTGTCGTCCCGCACGCCTATGGGATGCAGCACCGGGGTCACGGACTGGCTCAGCTTGCTCAGCACCGAGTTCTCCTGATCCTGGTTGCCGAAGCTGCCGTCGGTGCCGAGGGAGTTGAGCACGCTCAGCACCGCCACCATCAGGACGATGGTCTTGCCCGCGCCGAAGATGAAGCCCTTGAGTTTCTGCCAGGTGCGCAGCCCCACGTCCACCGGACGGGGCCACTCGTAATCGGGCATCTCCATCACCATGGAGTCGCTCTTGCCCGGCAGCAGGGTGCTGCGCAGGAAGAGGCCGGTGAGCACCGCCACCAGGATGCCGAACAGATAGAGACCGAACACCAGATTCTGCCCCGACTCGGGGAAGAAGGCCACCGCGAACAGGGCGTAGACCGGCAGACGGGCACCGCAGGACATGAAGGGCGCCATGGCCGAGGTCATCAGCCGCTCGCGCTCCGACCCCAGGGTCCGGGTTGCCATCACCGCGGGCACGGTGCAGCCAAAGCCCATCAGCATGGGGACGAAGGCCTTGCCGGGCAGGCCGAGGCGACGCATCAGGGCGTCCACCACGAAGGCGGCGCGGGCCAGATAGCCGGAGCTCTCCAGCACCGCGAGGAAGAGAAAGAGGCAGCCCACCACGGGGATGAAGGTCGCCACCGTCTGCAAACCGGCACCCACGCCGTCCGCGAGCACGGCCCCCAGCCAGTCGGGGGCACTCATCAGCCCCAGCAGATGGTGCACCCCGTCCACGAACAGGGCCCCCCCGAGGATGTCGAAGAAGTCGATGAAGGCGCTACCCACCTTGATGGCGAACATGAACATCAGGTACATCACCAGCAGGAAGAAGGGGATGCCCACCCAGCGGTTGAGCAGCACCCTGTCCAGCCGTTCGCTCTGGGCGACGGTGAGCTTGTCCTGATGGCGGCACGCCTGCTGGCACCAGTGGTGGATATGGCCATAGCGCAAATCAGCGAGTTGCAGGTCGATGTCCTGGGCGTGGTGGGCGCGACTCACCACGTTGTCGGCCGCCGCCTGCTGCCCCGCCGCCAGGGTCTCCTGCATGGCAATGTCTTCCTCCAGCAGGCGCAGGGCGCGGCCACGGCGATGCAGATGATGGGGGGCGAGCAGGGTCTCCAGCTCGGCGATGTCCCCCTCGAGGGGCTGACCGTAGTCGAGCACCAGGGCGGGCTGGGACTGACCGATAAACTGGTGGATCCCCTCTTTGAAAGCCGCCACCTGCTGGCGATTGTGGGCCGAGAGCGACACCACGGGGCACCCCAGCGCCTTGGCGAGCAAGGCCTCGTCGATGGTGATGCGCCGCTTTTGCAGCAGATCCATCTTGTTGAGCACCACCACCATGGGCAGCCCCAGCTCCCGCAGTTGCAGGGTGAGGTAGAGGGAGCGCTCCAGGTTGGCGGCATCGATGACGTTGAGCAGCAGATCCGGCTGCTGGCGCTGGACGAAGCGGCTGGCGATCTGCTCGTCCAGGCTCGCCTCCTGGTTGGCCAGGGCATAGATGCCGGGCAGGTCCACCAGGGTGTATTCCTGCCCGCGGGCAGCAAAGGCCCCCATCTTCTTGTCGACGGTGACCCCGCTCCAGTTCCCCACCTGCTGGCGGGAGCCGGTCAGGGCGTTGAACAGGGAGGTCTTGCCGCTGTTGGGATTGCCCACTGTGACCAGGTTGTAGCTCATACCGGCTCCACCTCGATTTGCTGGGCCAGACTCCGCTGCATGGAGAGGCAGATGCCCTGGCACTGGATCTGGAGCGGGTCCCCCAGGGGGGCGGCCCGCAGATAGAGGATCTCGGTCTGGGGCAGCAGCCCCATCACCATCAGCTTGCGCCGCAAGGCGCGGCCAAGGTGGTTCATGTGCGTGATGCGAGCGCTCTGTCCCGGCGACAGCTCTGTGAGTACCATGACGGGCTCCTGAAGTTAAACAAGAATAATTCGCTTTTAATGGGGGGATTATAAGCTGTGCCCTCAACATTTATTTGCGTAAAATCAAACTCCGCTTAGCTAACCGACAAAGTATTGCCATGAGTCACGACAACAACAGCCGCCTGGTCTATAGCACGGACGGCGGCATGATCAAGGAATCCGCCCCTGCCCAGCACGCCTCCCCCTTCCCCGCCGACGGGGTCGTGCGCATCCGCCGCGAGACCAAGGGACGCAAGGGGGCCGGGGTCATCAGCATCCACGGCGTTCCCGTCGACCAGCAGAAGGCCCTCGCCACCCTGCTCAAGAAGAAGTGCGGTACCGGCGGCGGTCTCAAGGAGGGGATCATCGAGATCCAGGGGGACAAACGGGACCTTATCAAGGCCGAACTGGAGAAGGCCGGCTTTCAGGTCAAGCTGGTGGGGGGATAATTCCCCATCCCGCGCCTTGCCTCACCGGGGGTTTTTCCCTAGAATGCCCGCTCCCATCGAGGGGGAGTAGTCTCGCCACGGACCCGTTCCGTGCGCGATCCTGATCAACATACTTGGTGCCAACTCACCATGGTCAGGGTGATCCGGGCAATGCCGGATTTGACAAGACCTTTGACGGGCCAGTGCCAAAACCGGGGACGGATGGCGCAGGCTTGTCTTTGGTTTATAACAATTCCGTCCCCCGGTCATTTTTATGGAAGCCTTGTTAACCTCCACCATCAGCGTTGCCATCGCCGAGATCGGCGACAAGACACAGCTGCTGGCCCTGTTGCTCATCTGTCGTTTTCGCAAACCCTGGCCCATCATCGCCGGCATGCTGGCTGCCACCCTGCTCAACCACGCAGGGGCCGCCTGGATAGGGGAATTCATCAGTCGCTGGATGGATCCCAAGGTGATGACCTGGCTGGTCGCTGGCGCCTTCATCGCCATGGCCGCCTGGATCCTGGTGCCGGACAAGATGGACGATGAAGAGAGTTCCCTGGACAAGTACGGCCCCTTCATGGCCACCTTCGTGCTCTTCTTCATCGCCGAGATCGGTGACAAGACCCAGATAGCCACCGTGCTGCTGGCAGCCAAGTACGACTCCCTGATCCAGGTGATCACCGGTACCACCCTCGGCATGATGCTGGCCAACGTGCCCGTGGTGCTGCTCGGCAAGCTCGGGGCCGACAAGCTCCCCCTCAAGGGGATCCGCATTGCCTGCGCCATCCTCTTTGCGGGGCTTGGCATCTCCACCCTGATCTTCGCCTGACCTCCATAGAAGCCGGCGGGGGATCAGCGTGAGCACTGATCGCCACCGCCGCCCCGGACGTCCTTCAGGCCCCCTCCTCACGGCGGGGGCCTTTTTAGTGCAAAGACATGGCCCCGTGCCGCGACCTGTGTCGCAGCGCCGACGGCGCCCCTGCCCCGAGACGCAGCGCCGACGGCGCCCCTGCCCCGAGACGCGGCGCCGTGCCATAATGCCTTATCTTTCAGGCATCACGGCTTCAGGAGCCCCCATGCACCTCACCTCACGACAGACCCTGCTCGACTGGGTCAGGCGCGGCCGCCTGCCACGGGCCTCGCTGCCTGCCGCCCTGGCCCTGTGCGAGCTGCCCCCCGGCCCTGCCCGCTGGCAGTGGCTGTTCGACAGGCTGCTGCTCTGGCTCGGCTGCCTCTGCCTTGGCGCCGGCCTCGTCTTCTTCGTCGCCTTCAACTGGCAGGCCCTGGGGCGCCTCTCACGTCTCGCCCTGCTGGAGCTGCCGTTGCTCGCCATGCTCCTGGTGCTCTGGCGCAAACCCATGAGTGACACCCCGCGCCAGGTCCTGCTGCTGGCCCTGGCCCTCAACCTCGGCGCCCTGCTCGCCCTGGTGGGCCAGACCTACCAGACCGGCGCCGACCCCTGGCAGCTCTTCGCCACCTGGGCCCTGATGCTGCTGCCGCTGGCGGCCCTTGGCAGAAGCCCGCTGCTCTGGACCCTGGCCTGGCTGCTCGGTCAGCTCGCCCTGGTGCTCTACTGGCGGCTCGGCCTTCTCGATCTCTTCTTCTCCTTCAACGAGGAGGCCCTCGGCTGGTGCCTGACCCTGCTCAACGCCGCCCTCTGGGGTCTGCTCATCCTGGTGCCCGCCCGCTACGCCCTGATGCCCTCCTGGCTCGCGGGGCTGGCCGCGGGGCTCGGCATCACCCTGCTTACCCTGCTGGCCCTGTTCGATGCCGCCTCTCCCTGGGTCTGGCCTGCCTGGCTCGCCTGGCTCGGCGCCGCCTACCTGCGCTGGCACCACAGGTTCATCGCCGGGCTCGCCATGGGGTGCCTGAGCCTTATCGCCGTCATCCTCGCGGCCCTTGGCAAGTGGATGGAGCCGGACATGAACGGCTTTTTGCTGCTGGCCCTCATCGCCATCGGCCTGTCGGTGATGGCCAGCCGCTGGCTGCAACAACAACGGAGGCAGCATGTCTGATCTCACCCCCTGGGAGCGCCTGCGTGCAGCCCAACTTGTGGAAGGGGATGCCCCCCGGGATGAACAGCCCCACTGGTCGGGCCGTTTTCTGCTCGGCATGGTGGGCTGGATAGCCGCCCTCTTCCTGCTCTTCTTCCTCTTCATGGCCTTCGAGCAGCTGACCCGCGACCCCAACAACGCCCTCACCATGGGGATGGTGCTGATGGCCGCCGCCCTCGGTCTCAACCGCATGGCGACCCGCAGCGATCTCTGGGATCAGTTCGTGCTGGCGCTGGCGCTGGCGGCAGATGCCTGGCTGCTCTACGGCCTGCTGGACAGGCTGGATCTGAACGTCGCGTGGCTCTGGTTCGGTCTGACCGCCTTCTCCCTCGGGGTGGCCGCCCTGTTCGAGCACTGGCTGATCAGGCTGTTCCACAGCTTCGCCGCCGCCATCCTGCTCACCCTCGCCCTCGCCTGCCTCGGCCTGCACCTGCTGGCCCTGCCGCTGGTGATGGGCGCCGTCGCCCTGTGCTGGCTGCAGGCGGAGCGCGATCCCGCCCGCCATCTGCTCTATGAATCCCTCACCCTGGGACTGGCACTCTCCCTGCTGGTGCTGGGACGGCTGCACCACCCCCTGTGGGAGGGAGGCACCAGCGTGCTCAATGAGCTCGGCAGCTCCCGCCTGCCCCTCTGGCTCAATCCCCTGCTCTGCGCCGCCCTGCTGCTCGCGGTCATGGTTCGCCTCAGGCTGCCGCTGCGCTACGGGCTGCCGCTGGTGGTGATCAGCGCCATCATTCCCGGCATGGGGGCTGGCGCCCTGGTGCTGGTGCTCGGCTTCTACGCCGGCAGCCTGGCCCTGATGACCCTGGCAGGCCTCCTGCTGCTCGGCTTTGGCTCCCTCTATTACTACGATCTGGGGCTGACCCTGATGACCAAGTCCTGGCTGCTGCTCGCCTCGGGGGCCCTGCTGCTCGGTACCCGTCAGTGGCTCAAGCACCTTCACAACGGGAGCCCCTCATGAGACGCCTCGCCTTTTTGCTGACCGGTCTTGCCCTGCTCGCCGGCATCAACGCCGCCGTCTGGCGCTTCGAGCACGCCATGAGCCAGGGGGAGGTGGTGCTGATCGAGCTGGCACCGGTCGACCCCCGCTCCCTGATGCAGGGGGACTACATGCGCCTGAACTACGCCCTCGCCCGCCAGCTGGCGGGCCGCCAGGCCGCCTCCGGCCCCCACACCCTGGTCGTTCGCCTGGATGAACATCAGGTGGTGCACTGGGTGGAAGGGGGCAAGCCCGAGGCCCCGGGCCCGGGGGAGCGCCTGCTCAAGGTGCGCCAGCGCGACGGCCAGTGGTTTATCGGGCCTGACGCCTTCTTCTTCGAAGAGGGCACGGGAGACCAGTATGAGTCGGCCCGCTACGGCGAGTTTCGTCTGCAGGAGGATGGCAGCACCCTGCTGGTAGGGCTGAGGGACGAGGCGTTCACCCCCCTGGGTCACACCCGCCCAGCCTGGTAAAAAGGGGGCGCCGACCCGGTTGAGAGTGGCGAAATGATGACAACCCCCGACGGATAACGTCTGCGCCGGGTGGCGAAACGCCGTGACTTGGCAACACTTGAAACTGGGCACTCGGCAGCAGGACGGTCAGGATGAACATAGACATTGCAGTCCCCCTTCGCAGACTGGTCGCCTGCGCCGCCCTCGCGGCCATGGTCTGGGGCACTCCCGCGACCCAGGCCAGCCCGGCGCTCGCCAGCCTGCACTACCTCACCGAAGAGTACAAACCCTACAACTTCACCGGGGAGGATGGCGCCCCGACCGGCTTTGCCATCGACCTGCTGCACCTGGTGTGGCAAAAGACCGGCACCCCTGTCCAGCCCGTCAGCATCCTGCCCTGGGCCAGGGGTTACTACCTGCTGACCCAGAAACCCAATGTGGTGCTCTTCTCCACCGCCCGCACCGAGGCGCGCAATCCCCTGTTCAAGTGGGCCTGCCCCATCGGCTATGCCGAGATAGTGCTGATGGGGCTCGCCAGTCGCCCCCTGACCTTGACCCGCCTGGAAGATGCCCAGCGCTACACCATAGGCGCCGTGCGATCCGACGTGGGGGAGCAACTGCTGCTCAACGCCGGCTTCGACGAGCAGAAGATCATGACCGCCAACCGCCTCTCCCAGGCCCTGCGCATGCTCACCTCGGGCCGGGTCGATCTGGTCTCCAGCAACAAGTCCACCCTGCTGGATCTCATCAAGACCCAGCAGCTGGATCCTGCCCAGTTCGAGGTGCGCTGGATGTTGAGCTCCGAGCAGTACTGCTTCGCCTTCAGCCACCCGGTTGACGATGCCCTGGTCAGGGAGTTCCAGCTCGGCCTGACCCAGGTGCTGGCCAGCAGCGACTTCCAGCAGCTCCAGCACAAATACTTCCCCTCCCCCTGACCCCTTCCCCCGCCGGGGCCGCCAAGGCCCCGGCCCGCCTTTGAGGCAGCGCACGAAACCCGTTTAATGTTCGCCACTTGCAACGACAAGGGGTGACGCAGACCGTCCCGGGTCCGTAATATAGGGCGCAGGAGCCTGTTGGCCCCTTTTTCACGGCAAGGGGCAGGGCGCACGGTGGCAGCGACAGTCAGGGGCGGCAGCGTGCCCGCTGGCCGCCTTCATCGGGCAGCGCCGCGCTCACGCCCTTCCCCGCCATCTCTCCGATCTCTTGGGAATACACATGCACAACACAGCGAAATGGTTGATGAGTCTCTCGGTCTGCGCCCTTCTGATGGCCTGCGGCGGTGACAAGACCACCGGCAAGGCCTGCCTCGGGTCAAACAACGACACCCTGGTGGAGGGGATGCAGGACAAATGCAAGGCGGGGGACATTGTCGCCACCAAGCACCCGGCCTATTTCTGCGATTTCAACTACGCGGTCACCTTCAACAGCTACAACTCCGCGATTTGCGTCTACTCCGGCGGTCTGAAACCGGAGAGAACCACGGAAAAATCATAACTGGCGACCCATTTGCCCCGTCTGACACGAAGAGGGCGGCAGGATATGTGGTCAATGCCCGGGCGGCGGTGCCGCCCAGGCCATCCGGGGGCGGCTTCGCCCCTATTTCACCCGCATCAGACGGTGATGCTGCCCGGCGCACTCGAGCTGGAGCACCTGGGATCGGGCCATGGCCTCCACCCTGGCCAGCATCTCGGCGCTGTAGCCCTTGCGGCGCATCCATTGCAAGGGCTCCTCGAAGCCCCCTTCGTTGACCACGAAGGTATCTGTGTAGGACTCCTTGACGATGCTGACCACCCAGATGCGCTGCTGAAACTCGCAGAGTCCGGCCACCAGGGTGGCCGTCCGCCCGGCAAGGGCGCGCACACGGCGGGCAAGAAGATGAACCATGGTATGGGCTCCGGACTGATAAAAGGGAAAACAGACTGGCACCCGGGTGGACGCGCCACCCTGTGCCCTCTCAACCCGCCCCGCTGCTATCGCGGGGCAGGCACCTGACTGGAAGGGGGCGGGTTCCCGCCCTCCCCTGCGGCCCGGCGCTGGCGCTTGACCGCATACATGCTCGCATCGGCCCGGTTCAGCGCCTCCTCGACGCTGACCTCGGCCGGCATCACGGCCACCGCCCCCACGCTGGCACCGGGATAATGGATCACCTTGTCCCCCACCGGCAGTGACAGCACGCTGTGCTCGAACAGGCGCTGGCGAAACGCCGCCACCGCCCCGTCCAGCGTGTCGGCGTCCGGGAAAGGCCCCATGCCCACGGCCACGAACTCGTCCCCCCCAAAACGGGCCAGCAGATCGCCGCCACGCAGGGTCTCCCCCAGTTGCCGCGCCATGGCGGTGAGCAGCCTGTCCCCCGCCTCGTGGCCATACTCGTCGTTGATGGCCTTGAAGCCATCGAGATCCACAAAGGCGATGAGCACCGGATGCCCCGCCCGCTCCGACAACGAGAAGAGGCGGGTGAGTTCGAGCATCAGGGCGCGGCGATTGGGGAGCCCGGTGAGGGGATCGGAGAGGGCCAGGCGCGAGAGCTCGTCGTTGGCCTGCTGCAATTGCCGCAGCAGTTGCTCCCGCTCCACCTGTTCGGCAATCAGGTGCGCGAAGAAGGCGATGAGCTGCTGCGCCCCCGCCACCGCGGGTTTTTGTTCGGTACTGGCGCCGCACAGGGTGCCATAGAGGGAGCCGGTCGAGGTGCGAACCGGGCTGCTCAGATAGGAGCGAATGCCGAGCTCGCTGGCCGCCTGGGAGTCCCCCCACAGAGCGGCGACGTCATCGGTGTAGCCAATCTCTTCGTCGATGGCGCGGCGACACAGGGTATCGCTCCACTCCACCGTCATCCCCTCGGGGATCTGCAGCCCGGCCACATTGCGGGCATAACGGACATGCTGGGTGCTTTGCCCGAGGTCAATCTCGGTGAGATAGGTCGACTCCAGCCCGGTCACCGACGCCAGCATCTCCAGCAAGGGGCGGGTCAGGCTCTCCAGATCCCGCGCGTTTATCATCTGCTCCGAGAGCGCCAGCAAAATTTTATCCATGCCTACCTCCACTACTGCGTGCATCTGATGGGCGGCTACCTTAGCCAACTCGGGGCGGGCCCGACAAGCGGCAGACCGCGATTGACCGGGGGAAAGATCGATTTGTTCACATTTTGGCATAACCGGACCCCAAGCGGCGTCGCCATGCGAAACACAGGGACACAACCCTGCCCTCACCCCTGGGTGCCGGGTCGATTCCCGCCGCGTATTCACCCACGGTCACCATCCCCTCTCCCCTTGCGGGAGAGGGTCAGGGTGAGGGGTCACTCGCCGTCATTTGGCATGGCTACGCCGTAGGGTCGGTAGGGTCGATTAGCGAAGCGTAATCGTCCGCGGTAACCATCCCCTCGCCCTTTGGGGGAGAGGGCTAGGGTGAGGGGTTGGGTAACCTTATTGCTCGGTGGAATATCGCTCCACGCCTGATTGGCATGGCTCCGCCATGCAGGACACGAGGACTTCGTCCTCGACGGGGTTTCGCCGCCGCTGCGCGGCTTGGCGAGTGACTTTGGAAAGACCCAAAGTCACCAAAGGTCTTCACCCCCGCTTGTTCGCCCTCCTACCGTCGGGTGCCCTCGGTTCACCCCTTTGTCCCACGGCACGCGCCGATGGGCCATCCCTGGCCCAGCGGCGCTCGCTCGGCGTCCAGCCTCGCGGCCTGGACAAACGGGCTCACCTCGGCGAACAACAGGGGGCAACACCCAACCCGCAGCGCCGAGGCCGGTTAACAAGCGTAGGGGGCAATAAGCGCAGCGCATTGCACCGCAGTAACAGTCCCTGTCTATTCGGGGCAAGGATCGGGAGGGGTGTCATCTCAGAACCAACCCCTCGCCCACCCCATGGCGAGATCAGATTGTCGCCCCCATGCAACAGGTGTCATCGACATGGTTGCATAGGTGAAAAAATCATTGTGTATATAACAGCAAACGGCAAATATCCCTATCGAGAAACAGTTTTATATTGAAGGCCCTATAGTGAGTATTTCACCGTAATAACACCCTATTTCTTGAACGTCCGCTTACGCTTCTCCAATCGAACCTATGGCCATATTTATTTACCCCAATAACATTAGAGAAATTCAATACAATGCACAGTAGAAAATCATAAGGAAATAATGCCTTGCTATGTAACACTCAAAAACTGACGGCATTTATTTTAGTCATTACGTTAGGTAACCGAACTGGGTGATTATGAAAATACAAATGTACAAAGCTGACAACGGCGATTGCATTTCAATTAAAACTCAATCTGCATTTATTTTAATTGATGGTGGTACCGCACAGTCATTTTCTAACTGGAGCATGGATGTTACTGGGGGTGGCAAAAAAATAGATGCAGTGATAGTTACACACATAGATAATGACCACATTAATGGTATCATTAAACTATTGATGCATCCAGAATGCCCAACTATTGGGAAAATTTATTTCAACGGAGCAGAACAATTTTTTGGAAAATCATCTACTGATAATATAGACCTTCGAGCAGATCTTAAGCTCAAAGCTATTTATGAGGAGAGTAAAGAAATTGCAGAAAAAACTAAAATTGGTCACTCAGAAGGCACGTCGCTATCCTATCTGATTTCTAATGAAAGCTATAAGTGCAACGATATCGTTAATGGTAACGCTTTATATAGAGAAATATGCGACCATTTTTATATAGGCAATTTGAAGCTTTCCATCATAGGGCCAAGCAAAGATGATCTCTTTAATCTAAAAAATATTTGGGAAGACAAGCTTAAGGAAAAAAATATTAACCCTCGAATCATAAATAAATGTCACTATGATTCATTTGAACAATACACTGGAAATATTAGAGGGTTACTTACTAATTCTCACCAGATCTCATCAGCAGAAAACAATAGCATTTTCGAATTGGCAAATTCGAAATTTTATGATGATGAATCACCAACCAACAGAAGCAGCTTTGCATTTTTAATTGAACATGATGGTAAAAAAATAATTTACCTGGGTGACTGCCATGCTAGTGTTTTCATATCTTGGCTAGATGAGAATAGAATAGATGTAATTAAAGTTGATGCAGTAAAAATATCTCATCATGGAAGTAAAAACAATACAAGCCTAGAACTATTAAAAAGAATTGAATGTAATAAGTTTTTGATAAGTACCAACGGGCAATCTCATGGACATCCAGATATAGAGACATTGGCGAGAATAGCATTTGTGAACGCTGACTCAGATGTAGAAATTCATTTTAATTATTCGCTAGACACAATACCAGACTGGTTCAAAGATGAACTAAATAATAATTACCCAAGAACTAAATTGTTAATGAATTCTTGTGAGGTTAATCTATGACTGCAGGAGCGCTGGGGAAATTCAATATTTCTAGCATATATCTATTAGAAACACATTTTTCAGATGGAAGGGTAAAACGAGGGACCTGCTTTTCTATTGCTCGCGACTTGTTACTGACAGCTAACCATGTTGTTGATGGAGCATCAAAAATCAATGTATCTCTAAGTAGTGATGGATTTTTTAATCAAAAATATGTAGTCGCCAACATAATATATTGTAACAAATATCGTGATGTAGCCTTACTAGAGTTACCTAACGGCACGACTAGTAGCCATATTGATTTATACAAAACAACTATAAACCTAGATAATGACGTGAAGGCGTGTGGCTATCCAGTTGAAAAAGAATACTATCCAGCCCCCATCAACGTTAAGGTTACAAATAACTTCGAACACATAGCAAGTCGCGAGTACAGTTTTGAAGTTTCACAATCTGATTCAGTTAGTCAGTATAGTGGTATGTCTGGATCACCAGTTATGCATAATGAATTTTGTATAGGCATGTTGCTTGTACAGCAGAGTAATAATACTCTTTATGCTGTGTCAATTAAAGACTGCTTACAAGATAACTCTTTCCAAGAACTCATTATAAAACATGAAGTCTGCATCAAGGTTCAGGAAGGTATTGACTATAAACCACCCAATTTTCCTACATCCCCTTTCAAATACTGTATCAACTGCAATGCTGACACTCCAAATATAAAGGGCATTGAAATTGGCTTTACCTTTAATCAATGGAACTTAAGTGATTTCACTGAGTTAGTGTACGACTGGATTATTGACTATTGTTTATCACCCAAGCAACAAGTGAATTTTACCGGCGGACATAGAAGTCTATTTAAATATGCGAGATCACATTATCCAGTCGAAGATCTTAGTGCTCTGGGTGATCTCTGCCTCCACATTGCCATTAGAGAGTCTTATTCCACAATTCCAATAATGAATAAGCTTTTTGATGTAAATAATAAAACTTTTTCATGTACTCATGCTGTTTTGAATTTTAATAGCATCGAACTTTGGATAGGTGCATCAGCTGTTACAACTAACATCGAAGCTGCTGTGAAATCTGCAATAGAAAGCGTCAATTATATTATTGACGTCAAATCTCTTAAAAATAGACTAATTGCACTTACTTCAGAAATCGATGAATCGTGGCCTCATAAAGATAAACTTCAACGCTTAGCTGACTCGAAGCTTAACTTAGATGAACGCTTTGATAAGATAATCATCCCTATTTTCTTGATGCATAACAGTGAGTTAATCACACAGTATGATAAAGAAAAGTTCATCGAATTGTTTTATGAAAAAGTCGCAGAATGTAGGGGGCTGCTAAAAGAAGGCATTGACCATAAGGCCATAGACCTTATTGATTTAAGAGTTTTTTATTTTCCTGTATCAGACATAAAAAAAGTAAATGCTGCATTACTTGAGGAGTTGAACTCATGAGTGCTTGGTATCAAGATGTCAAAAAACACTTGAGTAATCCAGAATTTTCCATGTGGGATGAGTTTCTGATTTCTCTGGTGAACGAATATAATAGTCATGCTAATGAAGCTCTCGTACAGGATATTGTGATACGAGCATTAGAAAGAAAAAAAGAAATGCCAAATGGTTTTGTATTAGACCATATTTTAGGTGAAATCGGATTATACCCATACATTAATAAAGATACGCATTCGAATAAAGATAAATTTAGGCAAGGCTTATTCACTACACCTCAAGATGAAAATAAAACATTTCATATTCGCCAAGCAGAAGTTTTTCATAGGATTATGAGTGGTGAAAATATCATTTTAAGCGCACCAACAAGCTTTGGTAAGAGCTTGATAATTGAGGCCATTGTAGCCAGCAATTCATTCAATAATATAGTTATTGTTGTTCCCACAATAGCATTAATAGATGAGTTAAAGAAAAAACTTATAAAATATAAAGAAAAATACAAACTAGTTACACAAGTCTCTCAAGAACCAAGTAAAAGAAATATTTTTATTTTGACTCAGGAAAGAGTTCTTGAATTTAAAAACATCGGTAATGTTGACTTTTTTGTTATTGATGAGTTTTATAAACTAGCACCAGTTAACGATACGGATGACCGGAGTGATAGATTGAATATAGCGTTTAGAATGCTATATAAAAAATGCAAACGATTCTATATGTTAGGCCCCAATATTAATGGTTTAGTTTCTGGCATTGAAAATGAACTACGGTGTACATTTCTTAAGTTTGACTCCTACAAAACTGTTGCTACAAATGAGTTTTATTACCCTCTAAAAACTGTTGGTAAAGATGAGCTTATTGATGTAGAAAGAGACATTTTATTAAAGAAAATACTGAGTGGTATTGGTAGACAAGAACAGACTGTTATTTACTGCAAGTCGCCAAAACGTGTAAGTTCATTGATGACTCGTATTTTAAGTATGGGACTACTTCATGGTGATGATACGAATAATGAACTTGCTGCTTGGCTTGCAGAGAACTTCCATAATGATTGGTCCTTAGTTAATGGTGTAAAACACGGCATTGCTTATCATCATGCTCAGATTCCAAGAGCGGTTGGAGCCTTAATAGTAGATCTTTTTAATGACTCAAAAATAAATATTCTTATTTGTACTTCAACTCTAATTGAGGGGGTTAATACAAACGCAAAAAACATAATCATATATGATGACTGTATAACGAAAAAAACTAAACTGGACATGTTTACGTTCAATAATATTGCCGGTCGTTCAGGCAGAATGTTTGAGCACTTTATTGGTAATGTATATATATTTGGCGATAAACCTCAAGTGGAGCTGCCATTTATTGATATTCCAATTATAACTCAAAGCGAACAAGCCTCAGAGTCCTTGTTGCTACATTTGGGTGATGATATTTATGAAGAAAACAAAGGGAAAATCAAAAAATTTTACGATCAAACAATTCTTCCCATGTCCTTACTACTAAAGCATCAAGGCATTGACCCTAATAAATTAATCCAATTAGCAGAAGTGTTAACTGACAAATGTAATGCTTGGAATAAGTTAATGTGTTGGGATGGAATTTACCCCACATCTATACAATTAAAACATCTTTCTGAAATATTATTCAAGCACTTCAACATTTCTTCCATGGGAGGAGGAACTGTTCGTTCAGCAAGTCAATTACATAGAAAACTTGTAGATATAATAAATAAGGTTGATGACAAAGTACTGATTCAGCAGAACTATAACTATTGGCATAGCAAAGACAACACTTACAATATTGACGACTCTGTTCAAGCTATTTTTAACTTCAAGAAGAACCTAGTAAATTACAATCTTCCAAAAATAATTTATGCGGTTAGTGATGTTCAGGAGGTTATATTTAAAAGATTTAAATATCCCTCTGGAGATTACAAATCATTTGCATCTTCTCTTGAAAACTTTTATTACCCAGCTGCAATTAATTCATTGGAGGAATTTGGAATTCCAAGTCAAGTTGCCAAGATTTTCATTGAAAAAAATAAAAGTCACATTGAAGATATAGATAATATAGACTCGGTAATTGATTATTTAACTTCCAAATATGAAAAATCATACTCATACTTGACTCGTTTTGAGCTTGATTTTATAAAAAGAGCTATTTCATATATGTAGAATTCGCTAAAGCTCTTTGAGCTTAAACATGTAAAACCGCAGCCTTGAGCTGCGGTTTTTATTTCTATTCCCCAAACACGCTTTGACCCAAGCCAAAGCCCTATTTCCCCAACCCCTTGCACTGCGCTGCCCCTACGGCGGGATAGGCGGCGAGCGTATCAACGAGAGCGGCGCGCAGGCTGCCGGATTGGCAGAAATCACAGCTACCGCCAGCGTCGATATCGGTGATGCGGGCGCCCTGCGGCCCTTCCTGTACCAGATAGGTGCTGACAAAACGGTAGGTGCCGCTGGAGGCGTAGAGCGGGGTGCCCGGCTCGCCAAAGGTGAAACGCACCTTGACCTCGCTGCGATCCCGGCTGCCGGCGATGGCGCGTGACGAGAGGATCTCAGAGCCCAGCAGGTGATCCCAGGCATTGGGCAGAAAGGGGTTGCCCTCGACGAAGGGGGGCTTCTCGTCCGGGGCTTCGCGAGTTGCTATCTCCCGCGCCTTGGAGGCAGCATTGAGCAGGCAGAGCAGCTCGGGGGAGACGATGTTGGGCAACGCACCGCCCAGGTCTGCCTGATAGAGGCCGCTCGGTTTGACTTGGCGCTCCCAGACCAGAAACTCGGCCACCTTGGCGCGGGCTTGGACCTGCATATCGGGGGCTGTGGCGGCCACAGACAGCCCGGACGCCAGCAGAGGCAGGGCCAGAAACGGCATCCAGTTCAACTTCATGACGTCATCTCCTTGTTATTCTTGAAAAACAGAGCCGCCATCGGGCCGGTTTATGCCGTATATTGGCCCTCTCCCTACCACAAAGGAACTGCCTCTTGAGACCCTATCCCGCCCTGTTGCTCTTGCTGGCAACCACTGCCGTTCAGGCCGAACAGGATTGTACTGCGCCGGTGACACAAACCGACATGAACATCTGTGCGTTTCAGGATTACCAGCGAGCCGATGCCAAGCTCAATGCCGCCTATAAAAAGCGGGTTGCCTCCCTGGAGAAGGCACAGCTGGAGAGGCTGAGAACTGCGCAACGGGCCTGGATCGCCTTTCGCGATGCCCAGTGCCGCTACGAGGCCGGCGTCTATGAAGGGGGATCAATGGCGCCGATGGTCCACAGCAGTTGTCTCACCCAGTTGACCGAGGCGCGCACCAAAGACCTGAACACACTGCCGGACCAGCCATGATCAGAGGCGCCAACCAGGTCAGGTAGGAACTGGGGGCAAGTAACAGACGGCTTGCAGGCACTCCGGTGAGTCATGATGCGAGCTCCCCTCACCCTGACCCTCTCCCGCAAGGGGAGAGGTGATCAGACCGAAAAATGCCGAGGCTTTGGCAGGCCATAAAAAAACCGCAGCCCTAAGGCTGCGGTTTTTTTATTGGCTCAACCTGTTGGCCTAGGCGCCAAGAAGGCCACCGGCCTTAGGCACGGCGCCAGCTGGTCTTGCCGGCGCTGTCTTCCAGCACGATGCCCATCTCGGTGAGGCGGTTACGGGCGGCATCCGCCGCGGCCCAGTTCTTGTCGGCGCGGGCCTGATTGCGCTGGGCGATCAGTTGCTCGATTTCGGCGACCTCTTCGTCCGCTTCGTCACCCTTCAAGAACGCATCCGGATCCTGTTGCAGGATGCCGAGCACGGCGCCCAGCTCCCGCAGACGGGCACCGAGGCCGGCGGCGACAGCGATGTCTTCGGCTTTCTGGCGGTTGATCTCGCGCACCAGGTCGAACAGGGCGGAGTAGGCTTCCGGGGTGTTGAAGTCGTCGTCCATGGCATCAACGAAGCGGGCCACCTGCTCGTCACCACCGGCGGCGGCGGCCGCCGGCAGATCGCGCAGGGCGGTGTACATGCGCTCCAGCGCGGCGCGGGCCTGCTTGAGGTTGTCTTCCGAGTAGTTGAGCTGGCTGCGGTAGTGACCGGACATCAGGAAGTAACGGACGGTTTCGGCGTCATAGTGGGCCAGCACATCACGGATGGTGAAGAAATTGCCAAGGGACTTGGACATCTTCTCTTTATCCACCATCACCATGCCGCTGTGCATCCAGGTGTTGACGTAGTCGCCGCCGTGGGCGCAGCAGGACTGGGCAATCTCGTTCTCGTGGTGGGGGAACTGCAGATCGGAGCCGCCGCCGTGGATGTCGAAGTGGTTGCCAAGGTGCTTGGAGTTCATGGCGGAGCACTCGATGTGCCAGCCAGGGCGACCCGGGCCCCAGGGGCTGTCCCAGGTCGGCTCGCCGGGCTTGGACATCTTCCACAGCACGAAGTCGAGCGGATTGCGCTTGGCATCCACCACGTCGACCCGGGCGCCGGCCTGCAACTGCTCCAGATCCTGGCCCGAGAGCTTGCCGTAGTCGGCGTAGGACTCGACGATGAACATCACATCGCCGTTGTCCGCCACGTAGGCGTGCCCTTTTTCCAGCAGGGTTTCAACCAGGGCGATGATCTCGCCGATGTGCTGGGTGGCGCGGGGTTCGATGTCCGGACGCACCATGCCGAGGGCGTCGAAATCCTGGTGCATGTCGCCGATGAGGCGCTCGGTGAGATCGTCACAGGTCACGTGCGTTTCGGCGGCGCGCTTGATGATCTTGTCGTCCACGTCGGTGACGTTGCGCACATAGGTGAGGTCGTATCCTGCATAACGCAGGTAGCGAGCGACGACGTCGAAGGCGACGAAGGTACGGCCATGGCCGATATGACAGTGATCATAGATAGTGACGCCACACACATACATGCCCACCTTGCCCGGGTGGATAGGTTTGAATTCTTCTTTTTGACGAGTGAGTGTGTTGTATATCTTCAGCATCTTATGACCACTGCCTGTGAGTAAAATGGCCTGCCATTCTAACCGCATCCGGTATAGAAAACGAGGCAGAAAAAGCCCCCTCTCCCCCCTGCCATCTATGCCGCAGGGCCTTGATGGGCTAGAATTGCCACCACTTTATGCCATACACCTGCGGGCACCTTGCTGCCCGCGTCAAAATGAAAGGACAACTCATGGTTACTCTGCACACCAACCACGGCGACATCACCCTGACCCTGAACGCGGAAAAAGCCCCGGAGACCGTGGCCAACTTCCTGCAATACTGCCGTGACGGTCACTACGACAACACCATCTTCCACCGCGTCATCGACGGCTTCATGATCCAGGGTGGCGGCTATGCCCCGGGCTTTGAAGAGAAAGAGACCCGCGCTCCCATCAAGAACGAGGCGGCCAACGGTCTGTCCAACAAGGTCGGCACCATCGCCATGGCCCGCACCATGGAGCCGCACTCCGCCAGCGCCCAGTTCTTCATCAACGTGAACAACAACGACTTCCTGGACTTCAAGTCCGCCACCACCCAGGGCTTCGGCTACTGCGTGTTCGGTGAAGTGACCGCCGGCATGGACGTGGTCAACAAGATCAAGGGCGTGAAGACCGGCAACTACGGCCGCATGCACCAGGACGTCCCGACCGAAGACGTCGTGATCACCAAGGTGACCCTTGCCGAGTAATCCCTGCCGGCCAGGCTCTGATACCACTGCGGCCCCGGCCGCAGTTTTTCCATCTGCCGCCCCCAACTGGCGCCGCCTCGACTATCTGACCCAGGGCAACGAACGTCAGCGCTCGGCCCACGCCCTGCTGAGCGGCGGCCTGTGGGATGAGCTTGGCCCCCTGTGCAACGATCTGGCCCTGGTGAGCACGATCGCCATCGGGCTGGATAGGCCCGGCAGCGATCTCGACATCCTCTGCCAGCATCCGGCCCCGGCCTTCCTTGCCGCGACACTGGCAGCACAAGGCTGGCAGGTGCGAAGCAAGGGCGAGCAGGTCTGGATCGCCGAGCAGCGACGCCACGGGCCAGATGGCCAGTATTGGCCAGTCGAGCTCTACCTCACCCCTGATCCCCTCGAGGCGTGTCATGGCTGGCGCCACCTCAGCCTGATGGCCGCCCTGCTTGAGCGCTTTGGCGCCCCCTTCCACCGGGAAGTGCTGCGCCTGCGTTTTGATGAAGGGCTCAAGGGGGAAGCGGCCATGTGCCGCCTGCTGGGCCTGTCCGGCGACCCTTACGAGGCGTTGCTGACCCTGGAGGGCGTCAACCTTGCGGGGCTCTGCTGCCCTTCCCTCCCCCGCCCGCTCGACGAGCAAGGTCACAGGCCTTGTCCGCACCCAGGCGGGACTCTCTTACCATGATGCCCAGGAACTCATGAGCACCCTCTTTATCAGTGACATTCACCTCAGCCAAGGCAGGCCCGACATGACGGCGGCCCTAGTGCGCTTTCTGGCCGAAGACGCGCCCGGTGCCGACGCCCTCTATGTGCTGGGGGATCTGTTCGAATTCTGGATTGGGGACGACGACCCCAACCCGCTCCACCGCGAGGTGGCCGATGCCTTTCTCGCCCTGAGCCAGCAGGGGGTGCCCCTCTATTTCATTCACGGCAACCGCGACTTCCTCTTGGGGCGCCAGTTTGCCAAACGGGCCGGCATGACCCTGCTTGGCGACCCCTGCGTCATCGAGCTGTACGGCGAGCGGGTGCTGCTGAGCCACGGGGATCTGCTCTGCACCCGGGACGAGGGCTACCAGAAGTTTCGCCGCATCACACAACTCAAATGGCTGCGCTGGCTCTTCCTGCGCCTGCCGCTCTCGCGCCGCCAGGCCATCGCCCACAAGATGCGCGGCCAGAGCCAGATGGAGAATGCCCACAAGAGCCAGATCATCATGGACGTGACTCCGGAGGCGGTGGACGAGATGCTGCGCCAGCACGGCTGCCGCCTGATGATCCACGGCCACACCCACAGGCCCGCCATCCACGACTTCACTCTGGATGGCCGTGAGGCGCGGCGCATCGTGCTGGGAGACTGGTTCGAGCAGGGGTCGGTGCTGGTGTGCTCCCCCGCCGGGCAGCGCCTCGACACCCGCGCGCTCGGCTGAGGCCCTCTGCCTGCCATGGTCAGGAGCGAGTCTCATATGACCGTTTCTGACTCACGCCGTGCTGCGGCGGGATACAAGCTGGATCCCTGCATATACTCTGGTTCTCTGCACACAACGAGGAGATGACCATGGGATTTCTTACTTGGGTGGTACTGGGGCTGATCGTCGGCATCCTGGCCAAATGGATCATGCCGGGCAAGGATGGCGGCGGTTTCTTCATGACGGTGATCCTGGGGGTAGTCGGTGCCATGGTGGGGGGCTATGTCAGCACCCTGCTCGGGATGGGAACGGTCACCGGCTTCAACCTGCCGAGCATCATCATCGCCACCGTTGGCGCCCTGATCGTGCTGTTTGTCTACAACAAGCTGCGCAGCTGAGACGCAGCCACCCATCGATGCGAGGGCGCCACTGGCGCCCTCGCTGTTTTCAGCCCCGCTGGCGCCAGCTTGTCTCGACTACCCGATCTCATCCACTCGTTTCGTCCGTTCGGTGCCGCGCTTGCATTATTTCTAGTTGAGGCGTCTAATAAGCCCCATGCAAGCCAATGACCCCCGGCCCCGCCGCCCTCGCGGCCGCCCTGCCCAGCACGGGCACACCTATGCCGACACCCGGGATCTGTTGATCCGCCGGGGCATGGAGCTGCTGACCGAGCAGGGCATCGCCGCCACTTCCATCGAGCGGGTGTTGCAGTCGACCGGGATCCCCAAGGGCTCCTTCTATCACTACTTCGCCACCAAGCACGACTTCACTCTGGCGGTCATGGATGCCTATCACCACTACTTCTGCCGCAAGCTGACGCGCTATCTGGAGGATGAGAGCCTGCCCCCCCTGGCCCGTCTTGTTGCCTTCGTCGACAGCGCCTGCCGGGGCATGACCCGGTTTGCGTTCCAGCGGGGCTGCCTCGTGGGCAATCTGGGTCAGGAGGTGGTGCAACTGTCCCCCGCGCTGCGCCTGCGCCTTGAGCAGATCCTCCTCGACTGGGAGGCGCTGCTCGCCCGCTGCCTGAGGGACGCGGTGACGGCGGGGGAGCTGCCCCCTGATTGTGACTGCCCTGCCCTCGCCCATCAGTTCTGGATCGGCTGGGAAGGGGCCGTACTGCGCGCACGCCTGGTGGGCGATACCGAGCCCATGCTCTCTTTTCTCAATTTTTTCATGAAGTTAGCAACGTGATTTTTTTACAAAGATTAATAGTCAGTCAGTCCAATTAATGGGAGTAGACAAGATGTTCAACGGTATTCTGATCGAGAAAGACGAGGCGGGTTATCGCGCCAGCTACCAGAGCCTCTCCGAGGAGATATTGCCTGCCGGGGATGTGACCGTGGCGGTACAGTGGTCTTCCCTCAACTACAAGGATGGCCTGGCCCTCACCGGCGCCTCCCCCGTGGTACGCCGCTTCCCTCTGATCCCCGGTATCGACTTTGCCGGTACCGTGCTGGAGAGCCAGCATCCCGACTGGCACCCCGGCGACAAGGTGGTGCTCAACGGATGGGGCGTGGGCGAGACCCACAGTGGCGGGCTGGCAGAGCGGGCACGGGTCCGGGGCGACTGGCTGGTCGCCCTGCCTGAGCGCTTCCAGCCCCGGGACGCCATGGCCATCGGCACCGCAGGGTACACCGCCATGCTCTGCGTGATGGCGTTGGAGAAGCACGGCATCACCCCCGGTGACGGTGACATTCTGGTGACGGGCGCCAACGGCGGCGTGGGCAGCGTGGCGATCACCCTCCTGGCCAAGCTGGGCTATCGAGTGGTGGCCGCCACCGGGCGGCTGCACGAGGCCGACTATCTGACGTCCCTCGGCGCCGCCGAGGTGATCGATCGCGCCGAACTGGCCGCGCCGGGACGCCCGCTGGGCAAGGAACGCTGGGCCGGCGTCATCGACACCGTCGGCAGCCACACCCTGGCCAATGCCTGCGCCACTACCCGCTACGGCGGCGCCGTGGCTGCCTGCGGTCTCGCGGGAGGGATAGACTTCCCCTCCACCGTCATGCCCTTCATCCTGCGCGGCGTCACCCTCTATGGCATCGACAGCGTGATGGCACCGCGCCCGCTGCGCCAGCAGGCCTGGGCCCGACTGGCCGAGGATCTCGACCTGACCCGCCTCCATCTCCTCACCCGGGAAGTGCCCCTCTCCCAGGTCGTGACCCTGGGGGATACCTTCCTGGCAGGCCAGGTGCGCGGCCGGATCCTGGTTAATGTCCAGGGGTGATGACTGACGCGATATGAGCCGGCTCGCCTGACCAGGTCAGGCGAGCCTCTCCAGGGCATTTCGCAGCCACACGGAACGTCACCCCTCCTTCCCATCGTCCATGACAATGGGCAACAGATGCGTTCAAACACTCAAGTGCAGGTTTCCCGGACAGAGGGACCGAGACACCTCTATATGCCGCACCTTCCCGCTGCGCGCCCTCCCCCATCGATGCAGACGACCGTCACTCCTCACCGACAAGCCCCTGCCCTGGATACCCGTATTCGCCGAAATGAGGCCCTGTTCGCCCACGGCTGCGAACCATTGTCTTGCCCACTGACAGACCCCGTTAAACAATCGATGCATCGAACAAATAATTCAGAATAGGAATACGTTTTATTTATCACCGCATATATAAAGGGCGCATCATCTTGTATTAAACCTGTTTTTTGTATGGAAAAGCCCGAATCAAATGACAGGGGTGCATTACACTCAAAAACGACCCTTCATACCCAGAAAGTGTGAAGAGTTCGTCAACGAAGAGATGTCGGATGATTCTATTTTCTTGGCTGGAGTGTGCTTATGTTCGACTCGAAACTTAAAAAAGAGCTGGCAGCAGAACGAGAGAGGGCCTTGAAAAGCGAGGCTCTGGATCATGCCATGCACGATCATCTTCCCATGATTGAATTCACCACCGATGGTTATATTCTCGATGCCAGCCCGCTTTTTCTTCATTCCGTCGGCTACTCCCTCAATGAGATCGTGCAGCAGCATCACGCCATGTTCTGCATGAAAGAAGATACCGACTCCCCCTCCTATCGGGAATTCTGGCGAGATCTGGCAAATGGGCACAGCCAGCATGGCACCTTCCACCGGGTTGGCAAACAAGGCAAGGAAATATGGCTGGAAGCCACCTATTTCCCCGTCCGCCAGGGCGGAAAAATAATCAAGATCATCAAAATAGCGTCAGATGTGACAGTGCAACATGATCTGCTCATGACTCAAAAAGCAATATTTGAGGCGCTGGATCGCTCCCTCGCCGTCATCGAGTTTGAACCGACTGGTGTTGTTATTTCCGCCAACCGTAATTTCCTGGATACCATGGGCTATCGACTCGATGAAATTAAAGGCCATCAACATCGCATGTTTTGTGATGAGCTGTTTTATCGGGAACATCCCGATTTCTGGCAGGAGCTGGCTCAGGGGACGTTCAAATCGGGGCGCTTTCAGCGATTTGATAAAAAAGGCCATGAAGTCTGGCTGGAGGCAACCTACAACGCTGTGCGGGGCAGCCATGGCAAGGTGATCAAGGTCATCAAGTTTGCTTCCAATATCACCCCGCAGATCAGCAAAGATCAGGCCGTACAACATGTGGCCAAGGTGGCAAATGAAACATCTGTCACAACCAAATCCTCCGTCATCAAAGGAGAGGAGATGTTGACCACCGTCGTCTCCACTTCAGACAATATTGTCAGGCAGATGGAACATGCCAGCACCTTGATGAGCAAGCTCCACGCTCAATCCCAGAATATCACCGCCATCGTATCCACCATCAGCAGCATTGCAGACCAGACCAACCTGCTCGCGCTCAATGCCGCCATCGAAGCGGCGAGAGCCGGCGAACAAGGCAGAGGCTTTGCCGTCGTGGCCGATGAAGTTCGTCAACTGGCGGCAAGAACCTCCCTATCGACCAACGAAATAGCCAATGTCGTCAGCCAGAATCAGCAGCTCACCAGGCAGGTCAGCGAGCAGATCCAGTCCGCGGCAGACGGCGCCATCCACGGGCAAAAGCAGATCGATGACGTTGCAAAAGTGATGGAGGAGATAAGACACGGAGCAGAAGAGGTATCGACCATCATCTCGGAACTCTAGATAAATCTGGGAAGCACTCAGGAGCCTGCCATCGAGCAGGCTCTTTGATGTTCACACCAGGGGTCGCAGCCTGGCACGTGCAGATTCAAGAGATGAACCGACTCTTCAGGTCGCTGCCATTCTGGCAGTCAATTGACTAGAAACAAAAAGGCCACTATTGCTAGTGGCCTTAGTAAGTCTTTGATTTAAATGGTGCCTGAGGCCGGAATCGAACCGGCACGACGCGAACGTCGAGGGATTTTAAATCCCTTGTGTCTACCGATTTCACCACTCAGGCACCGCAATCGGTATCAAGTCCGCGGGCGGGCTTGTCAATATGGAGGCACGTTCCGGAGTCGAACCGGACTAAACGGATTTGCAATCCGCTGCATAACCGCTTTGCTAACGCGCCATGCAAAAGAGAGTAACTCTCTATTGTCTGAATTTGGAGCGGGAAACGAGACTCGAACTCGCGACCCCGACCTTGGCAAGGTCGTGCTCTACCAACTGAGCTATTCCCGCATCGGTCTGGCTGACTGCCTGACTGTGAGAACGCATTCTAGCGATGTTCCCCGCCCAGTCAACCAAAAACATTTAATACGCTGATCGTTCGGGTGTTTTTTACCCTTTTCCCACACTTTTGCAGCTCATGGCCGTTTCTCGGCGCCAGTGGCAGAGAAACGGTCATCTTCCCGTCGGGACTAGAACCGGGAGTGGTAGCTGAGATCGCCCCAGGCAGCCTTCATGTACTGGAACATGGACCAGAAGGTGAGCACGGTGGCCACGTAGAGCAGCACATAGGCGAGCCACACCATCCAGATGTCGTATTGCCAGATGAGGCCGGTGAGCGACACCATCTGGATCATGGTCTTCCATTTGCCAATCCAGCTGACGGCCACCGAGGAGCGCTTGCCAAGCTCGGCCATCCATTCACGCAGGGCGGAGATGATGATCTCCCGGCCAATCATGGTCATGGCGGGGATGGTGACCCAGACGGTGTTGTAGTGCTCGACAATGACCACCAGGGCCGCTGCCACCATGATCTTGTCGGCCACCGGATCGAGGAAGGCGCCAAAGGCGGTGGACTGGTTCAGCTTGCGGGCAAGATAGCCGTCAAACCAGTCGGTTGCGGCCGCCAGGATAAAGACGATGGCCGCCGCCATGTAGGACCACTGATAGGGAAGGTAGAACAGGATGACGAAGACGGGGATGAGCAAAATCCGAAAGAACGTCAGCAGGTTAGGAATATTTGTCATTATTTTCAGCCACTTCTTGTATGCCGCTACATGGTAGCCCCAAGCCGATCGCGGATGCAACCGAACTGGCGCCCGCCTTGGTCCATTAATCCATCAATAACCTCAGGATGCCGGTCATTATGGCATTTGGGAGCCCCCTGCGTCACGGCTCTTGTGCGCAGGCGGCACGCCCTGATGCCCCCTGGCGTGACCACCTTCACACCAAAGGCAGCGCTAGAGCGAGTGCAATGCGTCGTGAATGGACTGGGCCAGCTCCTGGCTGATGCCGGGCACCTTGGCGAGCTCGTCCACCCCGGCTTTTTTCACCTCCTGCAAGCCACCCAGGTATTTGAGCAGCGCCTGTCGCCGTTTCGGCCCCACCCCGGGAATGTCCTCCAGGGTACTGGTGGTGCGGGCCTTGGCGCGCCTGGCCCGGTGGCCCGTGATGGCAAAGCGATGGGATTCATCGCGAATGTGCTGGATGAGGTGCAAGGCGGGCATGTCCGCCGGCAAATGCAGCTCTTCGTGGCTGTCCCCCAGGATCAGGGTTTCCAACCCCGCCTTGCGGGTCACCCCCTTGGCGATGCCCACCAGCAGCGGGTATTTGCCGCCGAGAAACTCCAGCTGGCGCGCCAGGATCTCCTCCGCGCGGCGCAACTGGCCGAGACCGCCGTCGATGAACAGCACATCCGGCACCTTGTCCGGCTCCTGCTGCTTGCCAAAACGGCGCTCAAGCGCCTGCTCCATGGCGGCGTAGTCATCCCCGCCGGTGATGCCGTCGATGTTGAAGCGGCGGTATTCCGAGGAGAGCGGCCCCTCCCGGTTGAACACCACGCAGGAGGCCACGGTGCGCTCCCCCATGGTGTGGGAGATATCGAAACATTCCATGCGGGCGATGGGGGTCTCGAGCTCCAGCAGCTCCTCCAGCTGATCGTAACGGGCGGTGATGGTGCTCTTGTGGGCGAGGCGCGAGCGCAGCGCGGTCTGGGCGTTGATGGAGGCGAGCTTGATGAAGCGGGCCCTTTCGCTGCGCGTCCGGCTCACCACCCGCACCTTGTAGCCGGCGGTCTGGCTCAGGGTGTCTGCGATGACGCTCTCATCCTCCAGCGCCACGTCCAGCAGCACCTCGCTCGGGATCTGCCGTCCCCCCTGCCCCGACAGATAGAACTGCAGCAGGAAGGATTGCACCACCTCGTCAAGCGGGGTATCGGCCGGCACTTTCGGGAAGTAGCTGCGCGATCCCAGCACCTTGCCCTGGCGGATGAAGAGCACGTGGATGCAGGCGGTCCCCTGCTCGAAGGCCACCCCCACCACGTCGAGCTCGTCCAGCACGTTGCCGCTCACAGACTGCTGCTCGGTGACCCGGCGCAGGGCCTGGATCTGATCCCGGTAGCGGGCCGCCTCCTCGAAGCGCAGATCGCCGCTGGCGGACTCCATCTTTCCCACCAGTTCGCCGATCACCTGCTGGTTCTTGCCCGCGAGGAACAGCTTGGCCAGCGCCACCTGCTGGGCATACTCGGCCTCGCTCACCAGCCCCGCCACGCAGGGGCCGGCGCAGCGCTTGAGCTGGTAGAGCAGGCAGGGGCGGGTACGGTTGGCATAGACGGCATCCTCGCACTGGCGCACCGGGAAGATCTTCTGCATCAGGTGCAGGCTCTCGCGTACCGCGCCGCCGGAGGGGTAAGGGCCGAAATACTCCCCCTTCACCTTGCGGGCGCCGCGATGGACGCCGATGCGCGGGTGCCGATGGTCGGTGATGATGATCCAGGGGTAGGACTTGTCATCCCGCAGCAGCACGTTGTAGCGGGGCTGGTACTGCTTGATGAGGTTGTGCTCGAGGATCAGCGCCTCGGTCTCGGTGTGGGTGACCGTTACCTGCACATCGGCAATCTGGCGCACCAAGGTGCGGGTCTTGATGCTGTCGACGTTGGCCCGAAAGTAGGAGGCGAGCCGTTTCTTGAGATCCTTGGCCTTGCCCACGTAGATGACGGTGCCGCCGCTGTCGTACATGCGGTAGACACCGCTCTGGTGGGTGACGGCGCTCAGAAACGCCTTGCTGTCAAAATGGGGCTCGGGAGAGAGGGTCATCGGCAACTCGACTCAACGGATGAATGCAAAAAGACGGGGAGAGCATACTGCCCACAGCCTGCAAAAAGCAAAAGGCGGCCGGTGCCGCCTTTGGTGTCCACACGCCCCCGTTACAGGGTATCGGCATCCAGCATGCCATAACGAATGGCCAGATGGGTCAGCTCCACGTCGCCGTTGATCCCCAGCTTGCTGAACAGGCGGTAGCGGTAGCTGTTGACCGTCTTCGGGCTCAGGTTGAGCTGCTCGGAGATGTCGGTCACCTTCTGCCCTTTGGTGATCATCATCATGATCTGCAGCTCCCGCTCGGAGAGGGACTTGAAGGGGTTCTCGTCGGCGGAGGCGAACTGGCTCAGGGCCATCTGCTGGGCGATCTCCGGGGAGATGTAGCGCTGACCGGAGTGAACCAGGCGAATGGCGTGGATCATCTCGTCCGGCGCGGCCCCCTTGGTGAGGTACCCGGCGGCGCCCGCCTGCATCACCTTGGTGGGGAACGGATTTTCTGAATGAATGGTCAGCACTATGATGCGTACATCGGGGCGGATCCGCAGGATCTTGCGGGTCGCTTCCAGACCACCGATGCCCGGCATGTTCATGTCCATCAGGATCACATCGGGGTGATGTTGCCGACAGAAGGCCACCGCGGTTTCCCCGCTCTGCGCCTCGCCCACCACCTTGATCCCGCGGACGTCTTCCAAAATGCGTCTTATCCCTGTACGCACCAACTCATGATCATCGACCAGGAATACATTAATCACCCAAACACCCCGTTTTTTATCTCGTTATATGCCAGTTAGGGTTAACACGGCGTCTTGCATCATAACCAAACTCGATGATTTGGCAAACCATGGGCGGGAAAAGTTTGAAATTGCTCGTAAAATCCGTTTTAAATCAAATTATTATACAAAGAATCAATTAAAAAACGGCGCCCTGGGGCGCCGTATTGCATCAAAGCCGTTCCGCCAGCCTCAACCGGCCAGCAGCGCTCGCACCTTGTCGAGATCGGCCTGGGTGTCCACCCCCACCGGCGGGGCTTGCAGCGCCTGGGCCACGTGGATCTTCTCCCCGTACCAGAGCACCCGCAGTTGCTCCAGGGCTTCGACCTGCTCGAGCACGCTCGGTGCCCAGTCCACGTAACGCTGGATGAAGCCGGCGCGATAGGCGTAGATGCCGATGTGGCGCTGGTAGTGATTGCCAATCTGCTCGCGGCTCTGGGCAAAGCGGTCCCGATCCCAGGGGATGCTGGCGCGACTGAAATAGAGGGCATACCCCTCCCGGTCGGTCACCACCTTGACGGCATTGGGATTGAACGCCTCTTCGGCATCCCTGATCGGCACCGACAGCGTCGCCATGGGCGCGCTGGCCGCGGCCAGGTTGTCCGCCACCTGGCGGATGATGGCGGGGGGAATGAGGGGCTCATCCCCCTGCACGTTGACCACGATAGTGTCGGCGGCAAAGCCGTAGTGACGGCACACCTCCGCCAGACGCTCGGTGCCGGACTGGTGATCCGGTGAGGTCATGCACACCTCGACCCCGGCAGCGGCGGCAAAGGGGGCCAGGGCCTGCTGCACCCGCTCGTCATCGGTGGCGACGATCACCCGCTCGGCGCCCGATTGCAGGGCCTTCTCCACCACGTGCTGCACCATGGGCTTGCCGTGGATGTCGGCCAGCGGCTTGCCCGGCAGCCGGGTGGAGGCGTAACGGGCCGGAATAACGACGACGAAACTCATGGCTTCAGCTCTTCCAGCGGCAGGTGGCGGGCCCGGTTCTCCAGCAGCACCGGGATCCCCTCTTCCAGCGGATAGGCCAGTCTGTCGAAGCGGCAGATGAGCTCCTGGGTACCGGCGTGAGCCTGATAGTGCAGCTTACCCTTGCAGACCGGGCAGGCGATGATGTCGAGCAGTTTAATATCCAGTGCCACAACCAAACTCCTTTAACGATGTCGGACAGGCGATGATACCTGGCCATTGATATGCTGTGCCGGGCCCGCAGCCGGGCCCGTTCCGTTGCGTGGGCGCGGGGTCAGGCCATGCGCCCTCTCTATGTTTTCCGGTTGCCGGCCGGGGCCGACACACCCGCCCCCTGCAGGGTACGCAGCAGCGCCTCCCCCAGGGCGTCCGGCAGCTCGGCGCTCACCGGCAGGTACCACCAGTGGGCCGGCGCGAAGGGGCGGCACTTGACCGCATCCTTCTCCGTCATCAGCAAGGGGCGCTGGCCGAAGCGGGCGAGCAGTTCGGCGGCGTCGAACGCCTGGTGATCCCCGTAGCCGACGCTCTGCACCAGCTCGTAGCCGAGGGACGTCAGGGTGGCGAAGAAGCGGGGGGGATGGCCGATGCCAGCCAGGGCATCCACCGGCCCCGAGAGGGGGGCCTCGAGCGGCGCGTCGTCGCACACCCGGCGAGGGGTGCCCGGGATCAGGCCCATGGCGTACTCGCCCGGCGCGGGCTCGCCGCCGTTGCAGAGGATGGCATCCACCCGCTTCAAGCGGGTGATCGGCTCGCGCAGGGGCCCCATGGGCAGCAGGCAGCCATTGCCGAAGCGGCGCATCCCGTCCACCACCACCAGCTCGATGTCGCGGGCCAGGGCATAGTGCTGCAGGCCGTCGTCGGTGACTATGATGTCCACCTCGCCGCTTTGCTCCAGCAACCGCACCGCGTCGGCCCGTTTGGGGGCCACCGCCACGGGGCAGCCGCAGCGTCTGGCGATGAGCACGGGCTCATCCCCCGCCTCGGCCGGGGTGCTGGTCTCATCGAGCCGATAGGGATAATGGGGGGCCTTGCCGCCATAGCCGCGGCTCACCACGCCGGGGCGCCAGCCGCGGGCCTGCAGTTGCTCCACCAGCCAGACCACCACCGGGGTCTTGCCGTTGCCCCCCACCGACAGGTTGCCCACCACGATGACCGGCAGGCTGGCGCGATAGCTCGCGAGCCAGCCCCGGCGATACCCCAGACGGCGGATGCCGCTGACCAGGGCAAACAGCAGGGCGAAGGGGGCCAGCCACCAGCGCCAGCCGCTGTTTCCGTACCAGAGCCGCGCCAGCATCAGGCCTGGTTATCCACGGCAGCGCCGGCCGCCGCATGGCCGAACTGGATGGCGCGCAGTTGGGCATAAGTGCCCTGCCGGGCCATCAGTGCCTGGTGGTTGCCACGCTCGACGATGTGGCCCTCGTCGATCACCAGGATCTCGTCCGCCTTCTCGATGGTGGAGAGGCGGTGCGCGATCACCAGCGAAGTGCGCGCCTTGCACAGCTCGTCGATGGCCGCCTGGATGTGGCGCTCGGACTCGGTGTCCAGGGCCGAGGTGGCCTCGTCCAGCAGCAGCACGGGGGAGTCGCGCAGCAGGGCGCGGGCGATGGCGATGCGCTGGCGCTGGCCGCCGGAGAGGGAGGCGCCGTTCTCGCCGATGACGGTGTCATAGCCGTCCGGCATCTTGCGCACGAAGTCGTCCGCATGGGCGATGCGGGCCGCCTGCTGGATCTCCGCCAGGCTGTAGCGCTCTTCCGCCGCATAGGCGATGTTGTTGGCCACGGAGTCGTTGAACAGGTGCACGTGCTGGGAGACCAGGGCGTACTGCTTGCGCAGCTCGCTCAAGCGGTATTCGCGGATGTTGACCCCGTCCAGCAGTATCTCCCCCTGCTCGATGTCGTAGAAACGGGTCAGGAGGCTCGCGATGGTGCTCTTGCCGGAGCCGGAACGGCCCACCAGGGCCACCGATTTGCCCGCCTCCACCTTGAAGCTGATGTTGTGCAGCGCCGGGGTGTCCTTGGTCGGGTAGGTGAAGGTGACATTGCGGAATTCAATTTCGCCGCGGGCACGCTCCAGGGTGCGGGTGCCGGTATCCTGCTCCGGGGTGGAGTCCAGCAGGCCGAACAGGCTCTGGCAGGCGGTGATGCCGCGCTGGAACTGGTTGTTCACGTCGGTTAGGCTTTTGAGCGGCTTGAGCAGCATCATCATGGAGGTGACCATGACGGTGAAGGTGCCCGCGGTCAGGGTCGCCTTGACGCTGTCAATGGTGGCCACATAGAGGAAGACCGCCAGGGCGATGGAGGCCACCATCTGGACGATGGGACTGCCGATGGCGTCGGCGGCGACCATCTTCATGGTCTGCTGGCGCATCCGGTTGCTCACCTGGTAGAAGCGCTTGTCCTCCACCTCCTGACCCCCGAACATCAGCACCTCTTTGTGCCCCTTGAGCATCTGCTCGGTGGAGGTGGTGATGTCACCCACCGCCTGCTGGATGTGGCGGCTTATCTTGCGAAAACGTCGGCTGATGATGCTGATGAGGATCCCGACCAGGGGCCCCACCACCAGGAAGATCACCGACAACTGCCAGGAGTGCCAGAACATCAGGCCCAGCAGGCCGATGACGGTGGCCCCTTCCCGCACTAGGGAGACCAGGGTCGAGCTCGCGGCGGACGACACCTGACCGGCGTCATAGGTCACCTTGGAGAGCAGGTTGCCGGTGTTCTGGCGGTCGAAGAAGCTCATGGGCATGGCCATCAGGTGGCTGAACACCTGCTGCTGCAGGCGCATCACCACGTGGTTGCCGACCCAGGCCATGCAGTAGTTGGAGAGGAAGGCGGCGCAGCCGCGCAGAGCCACGATGCCGAGGACGAAGAAGGGCATCCACTTGAGCACGCTGCTGTCGTTGCCGTTGAGCCCCTGATCGATGAGCGGTTTGATGGAGTAGACGAAGGTGGTATCCACGGCCGCGTAACCCAGCATGCCAATGATGCCGCCCACCAGACCCAGCTTGCGATCCCGGACATAACCGAGCAGGCGCTTGAAGACGGTCCAGCTCTCTTGTGAGGTTTCTTGTTGCATGAATAGCCGTTAATAAGGGAAATGACGGGCTATTCTAGCCAAACCTTGGAGCTACACCAAGCGCCGCTGGCGCGATGGCTACAACCCGGGTCACAAATGAAGGCCGCCCCTTGCCGGGCAGGCTCACCAGATCCTCACTCCCTTCCCCATACCTGCGGCTGCCACCAGGGGCCGCCACGCCTGTACCAGGGCCCCTGCTCCCGCTCGGCCCGGATCCTGAGCCCCGCGTCCCCCGGCTCGATCAGGATGGCGCCCGCCTCCCCCGTGACCCACTGCCGCGCCCCCTGGTATCGCGCCACCACCTCGGGGCGGGGAAAGCCCCACTGGTTCATGAAGCCTGCACTGTGCACCACGAAGGCAGGTTTCACCGCCGCCACGAAGGGGGCCGTGGAGGAGGTGCGACTGCCATGATGCGGGCTCACCAGCAGGGTGCTGGCCAGCCCCGCGCCCTCACCCTCCTCCAGCGCCAGTGCCAGCAGGCGGCGCTCCGCCTGCTGCTCGATGTCGCCGCTCAGCAGCAGCCGATGGCGCCCGTCGTCCAGCTGCACCACGCAACTGTCGTTGTTGCGCCCCGCCCCGGCTGCCAGGGGCCAGAGCACCCGCACATCCAGTCCCTGCCAATGCCACTGCTGACCTCGGCGGCAGGCCTGGGTAGCCGGTGCAAAGGGGAAGGAGGAGAGCTCCCGGCGCACCGCCATGCTCTGCAGCAGAGCCTGCCGGTTGCCCGCGTGATCCCTGTCTCTGTGGCTGATGATCAGGGTGTCGATCACCCGGATGCCGAGCCGGTTGAGCAGGGGCAGGATGGCCGCATCCGCCATGTTGTAGCCCCCGGGGTAGCGATCCCCGGTATCAAACAGGATGGCCCGATCCCCCCGGGTGACGAGCACCGAGAGCCCCTGCCCCACGTCCAGCACCCGCACCTGCCAGGAAGCGGGAGCAGGCCAGAGGGCGAGCAGCAGGGCCGCCGCCACCGGCCCCCCCAGGGCGCGCCCTCCCGGCAGGTGCCATCCCGTCCACAGCAGGATCAGCAGGGCGCTGGCGGGCATCAGCCAGCCGGGCACCGGCCACCAGAGCTGCAGGCGATCCGCCAGCTGCGTGAGCCCCCACAGCACCCACTCCAGGCCGAAGGCGGAGACCCAGAGCAGGCCGTGGGCCAGCAACGTGGAGAGGGGCGCCACCAGCACGCCGATGAGCGCCAGGGGAATGATGACAAGGCAGAACAGCGGCAGTGCCAGCAGATTGAGCAGAAACGCCAGGGGCGCCATCCCCTCGAACAGCAGCAGTTGCAGGGGCAGCAATCCGAGCAGCAGCAGAAGTTGCAGCCGCACCAGGCCGGGGCGATCGTGCAACAGGCTCGCCAGCAACAGCAGGGCCACCGCCAGAAAAGAGAGCCAAAACCCCGCAGAATAGAGGGCGAAAGGGTCCCACAATGTCAGCACCACGAAGGCCCACAGCCAGATCCGGTGGCTCGGCCAGTCCCGCTTTAGCCAGCGCAGCAGGCTCCACACCAGCACCATGATGAGGGCACGCTCGGTGGCCACCGCAAACCCCGCCAGCCAGCTGTAGGTGGCCGCGAACAGGAGTGACACGCAGATAGCCCCGCGCAGCCCGAACAGCCGCCCGAGCCACCAGCCGAGCACCGCTACCAGAGCAATATGCTGGCCCGAGATGGCGATGATGTGGGTCAGGCCGCTGCCGCGAAAGAGTTCCCACTGGGCATCCGTGATCCCCCCCTGTTCCCCGAAGGTGAGGGCCGCCAGCAGGGGGGCCTGCGCCATCCCCTCCCAGGCGCGACTCGCCGCCGCCAGCCAGCGATCGCGCACACCCGGGGGCACGGCATCCAGGGCGATGACCCGGCGCAGGTTGCCGGTGGCGGTGATCCCCTTGCCAAGGAGCAGGCGCCGCCCATCCATCCCCGCTTCGTTGGCCAGGCCATGGGCCGGCTTGAGAGAGGTCACCAGGGTGACGCGGCTGCCGGCAGGCAACGGCGGCAACACCTGATAGGCATTGACCCGCACCAGGGGTGGCACGATGAGGGGGCGATCGTCCAGGGTGTCGAGGCGCAGCAGCAGGCGCGCAAATTTATCCCCCTCTTTCTCTCCCGAAGACTCCGTACTTTGCACGTGTGCGGTTATGATGTGGCTCGTTTTTTTGCCAAGTTGATCCAGCCAGGCAAGCCGGTAGTGCAAATTCACCTGCATCCAGAGGATGCCGAGCAGCAGAAACAGCAGCCGCCAGCAACGACCACCGGCGAGAGGAAGCGCGAGCAGCAGCATCAGGCCACCCCATTCCCATGAAGGCAACCATGGCCAAAGCAGTGAGGAGCTTGCCCCCAGGGCAAACGACAACAGACGCAGATCCATGGAGCAAGTATTTAGCAAGGTTCAGAACATGCCCAAACGAATCATACAGCGCTGGCTACCCGACCCGGCGACCCTCAAGGAACACAAGCACTTGCGATTCTTTGGCAAGCTGCTGCTGGATGCCAACCTCTGGCATCTCAACCGGCGCTCCGCCGCCGGTGCCTGTGCGGTCGGCCTCTTCATGGCCTGGGTTCCCCTCCCCTGCCAGATGCTGCTGGCCGCTGGCGGCGCCATCGCCTGCCGGGTCAACCTGCCCCTCTCGGTAGCCCTGGTCTGGCTCTCCAACCCCCTGACCATGCCACCGCTGTTTTATGGCGCCTATCTGGTGGGCTGCCAGTTGCTGGGGCAACCCTCCCAGCACATCGAGATCACCTTCACCTGGGCCTGGCTGGTGTCGGTGTTCGAGACGGTGGCCCCGCCGCTCTTGCTGGGCTCCCTGGTGCTTGCCCTGCTGAGCGCCCTCGTCGGCTATGTCCTGGTTCGCGCGGGCTGGCGCCTGAGCACGGTGCGCCAGTGGCAAAAACGCAAGGTGGCGCGCCCATGCTGAATCGCTGGTTGGCCCGCTTCAAGATTGACCCCGATACCCTGCGCCAACAGAAGTGGTTCGCCCTCTTTGGCGAGCGACTGCTGACCCCCGCCCTCTGGCAAGGGGGAACGCGGGCCCTCTGTGGCGCCGTGGCGGCCGGGCTGTTCGCCAGTTGGGTCCCCATGCCCATGCACTCCCTGGTGGCCGTCGCCCTGGTGCTGGCGTTCAGCTTCAACCTGCCGCTGGCCCTCTTGGCGGTCTGGTTCAACAACCCGCTGACGCTCCCCTTCATGTACCTCTACGCCTATCGTACCGGTTGCCTGGTGCTGAACGAGACGCCAGCCCCCTTCCATCTCACCTGGTCCCTGCACTGGCTGGAGCAGGAGGCAGCCACCCTGGTGCCCCCCTTCCTGCTCGGCAGCCTGCTGCTGGCGGTGCTGAGCGCCGCCGCCGGCGCCTTGCTCACCCTGCTGCTGTTACAACTGGGCAAGCTGACCCGCCCCCGCTAGGTTGCCAGCACGCCGTCCTTGTCTCGGGCGGCGTGCCTTGCCATCGTCTGCCTCTGCCACCACACTCCTTGTAACCCGTTGTTTTTCGACCCCCCTTCGAAACAAGGAGCCCACCATGGCCGAACCGCTCACGCTGGCCCATGCCAATGGCCACCCCCTCTCCCTGCTACCCGCCATGGCCAATCGCCACGGCCTCATCACCGGGGCCACCGGCACCGGCAAGACAGTCACCCTGCAGGTGCTGGCGGAGGGGTTTTACCGCCTCGGCGTGCCGGTCTTTCTGGCCGACGTGAAGGGGGATCTGAGCGGCCTGGGCGCCGCCGGCACCCCCTCTGCCAAGCTGGATGCCCGTCTGGCCCAGCTCGGCCTTCAGGCACCCGACTTTGCCGCCAGCCCCACCCTGTTCTGGGATCTCTTTGCCGAAGAGGGCCACCCGGTGCGGGCCACCGTCTCCGACATGGGGCCCCTGTTGCTTGCACGCCTGCTCGGCCTCAACGACACCCAGAGCGGGGTGCTGGAGCTGGTGTTCAAGGTGGCGGACGACGAGGGGTTGCTGCTGCTCGATCTGAAAGACCTGCGGGCCATGGTGCAGTTTGCGGGGGAGCACGCCAAGACCCTCACCACCCGCTACGGCAATGTGTCGACCGCCTCCATCGGCGCCATCCTGCGCAACCTCCTCACCCTGGAGAGCGCGGGCGGCGATCACTTCTTCGGCGAGCCCATGCTGGACATCCAGGATCTGATGCAGACCGACGAGGCGGGCCACGGCCATATCAATGTGCTGGCCGCCGGCAAGCTCACCCAGTCCAGCCGCCTCTATGCCTGCTTCCTGCTCTGGCTGCTCTCCGAGCTGTTCGAACAGTTGCCCGAGGTGGGGGATCCGGAGAAGCCCGTGCTGGTGTTCTTCTTCGACGAGGCCCACCTGCTGTTCAAGGATGCGCCCAGGGCACTGCTGGAGAAAATTGAGCTGGTGGTGCGCCTCATCCGCTCCAAAGGGGTGGGCGTCTATTTCGTGACCCAGAGCCCGGCCGACATCCCCGACAGCGTGCTGGGGCAGCTTGGCAACCGGGTGCAACACGCCCTGCGCGCCTTCACCCCGAGCGATCAGAAGGCGGTGCGCATCGCCGCCAACACCCTGCGGGCCAACCCGGCCTTCGACGCCGCCGGAGCCATCACTGAACTGGGGGTCGGGGAAGCGCTCATCTCCCTGCTCGACGAGAAGGGACGGCCCAGCGTGGTAGAGCGCGCCTTCATCGCGCCCCCGGCCAGCCGCATCGGCCCCCTGAGCGCGGCCGAGCGCCAGGCGCTTATCCAGGGCTCATTGATCTACGGCAGATACGACACCCAGGAGGACAGGGAGTCCGCGTTCGAGCGACTTCAAGAGGCATCGCCCGCCGCCGGTGACGAGACCGCTTCCCCACAGAGCGACCAGGGCGGCGGTCTGCTGGATGCCTTGAATGGCATCCTGTTCGGTCGCACCGGCCCCCGTGGTGGCCAGCATGACGGGGTGGTGCAGACCGCCGCCAAGAGCGTGGCCCGCACCCTCGGCAACGAGGTGGGACGCCAGCTGATGCGCGGGGTGCTCGGCTCCCTGCTGGGAAGCAGCAAGCGGCGCCGCTGATGCCGGAAAATGAAAAAGCCCGCCGATACGGCGGGCTTTTTATGGCTGAAGCAAGGCGCTTGGCGCAGATGCTTCTCTCTTACAACACCTTGGCGATGGCGTCGCAGAGGGGATCAATGTTGGCGCGGGTGATGCCTGCCACGCTGATCCGGCCGGAGCCGACGATATAGATGGCGAATTCGCTCTTGAGGCGCTCCACCTGATCCTTGGAGAGACCGGAGAAGGAGAACATGCCGTTCTGTTCGCGGATGAAACTGAAATCCTGGTTCACCCCCCGCTCGGCCAGCTTCTCCACCAGCAGCTCGCGCATCTCGCGAATGCGCACCCGCATGGCGGCCACTTCTTCCACCCACTCCGCATAGAGGGCCGGGTCGCTCACCACGGTGGTGACAACGGCGGCGCCGTGTGACGGCGGGTTGGAGTAGTTGGCACGAATGACGGTCTTCACCTGGGTGAAGGCGACGTCGGCCACCGCCTTGGTCGCGCAGACCAGGGTGAAGGCGCCGACCCGCTCGTTGTAGAGGCCGAAGTTCTTGGAGAAGGAGCTCGCCACCAGCAACTCGTCGTGGCACTCGGCGAAGATGCGAAGGCCTTCGGCATCCTCTTCGATACCCCGGGCGAAGCCCTGATAGGCGAAGTCAAAGAGCGGCAGCCAGCCGGCGGCGGCACTCTGCCTGGCCAGGGCACGCCACTGCTCGGTGGTGGGGTCGATACCGGTCGGGTTGTGGCAGCAGCCGTGCAGCAGCACCAGATCCCCCGCCTGCGCGTCAGACAGGGAGGCCTGCATGGCGGCGAAGTCGAGCCCCTTGGTGGCGGCGTCGTAGTACTTGTACCACTTGACGGTCAAACCGGCCGCCTGGAACACGCTGACGTGGTTCGCCCAGGTGGGATCGGAGATCCAGATGGTCTTGGCGAGATTGTTGCGTACCACGAACTCGGCGGCGATGCGCAGGGCACCGGTACCGCCCGGCGCCTGCGCCGTCTTGGCGCGGCCGCTGGTCACCAGGGCAGCATCACGGCCGAACAGCAGTTGCTGCACGATGCGGCCGTATTCGATATTGCCTTCGATACCGAGGTAGTTCTTGGTCTTCTCGTCGGTCAAGAGCTTCTGCTCGGCTTGCTTGACGCAGTGAAGGATAGGAGTGGCACCGGTCTCATCCTTGTAGATACCGACCCCCAGATTGATCTTGTGGCTGCGAGTGTCGGCACGGAAGGCTTCGGTCAGGCCCAGGATCGGATCCGCTGGGGCGGCAACAACCTTTTCAAACATGGTATTCCCTGTAGTCCGTTGAGTTCGTTGGCTGGCAAAGTAGGTTGGCAAACAAAAGCGCCCGTTCAGGGAGCGCTTCGTCAGCTCTTTATACCACTGCCTTCCATAGGGGAAAACCGCTTTCTCGGCGCCGCCTCAACCAATCCCGTGCCAATCCGGTGCCAGGGCACACACCTCGACCGACAGACCCCGATTCGACTCCACCAGATCATTGCACTGCGCCAGCAGCGCACGGGGGATACGGCTCGGCTCCCAGGGCCGGCCATCCCCCAGGGGAGCCCCGTAAGCCGCCTTGATGGGCAACAGATCCCGGGGCAACCACCAGCTCGCCGGTCTCCCCAACCGCTGGGCCAATGCCAGTACCCTGTCGACCCCGGCCGGATCCAGGGCAGTGAGGTGGCTCCAGAGGGTCTGGGGCGGCAAGGCGGCGATCAGGGGCTCCAGCGTGCCGGGATCCTCGGCGGGATACCAGACCAGCAGGGCGTCGGCGGGCAGTGGCAACTCGGCGAAGGCGCCGACGGCATCGGTCGTGATCACCCGCTGTATCTCCCCCTCTCCCCAGAGGATCTTGCCAAGCTGCGCCAGGGTGCGGGCTGGCAGCGCCACCTCCCCCAGGGTCTGGAGCCAGGGGGCGGCATCCAGCAGGGTGCCGCCGCTGAGAAACAGGCTGAACGGCCGTGCGGCCCGCAGACGAAGGGGCAGATCACTGCAAACCCGGATCCCCTTGTCTTCGAAGTCGATCTGCTCGATGGGGCTGAAATGGCCCTCCCCCTTGCGATACAGGGCCGCCAGCACCCGCTCGTTGACCCTCTCCCCCAGTTGCCAGCCGTGGGATTGCAGCCACTCCTCGGGTTCCGGCGGGGCACTGGCCATCTTCGCCAGCATCAGCTCCCGGGTCAGATAGCGGTGCCCGGCAGGGGTGAGCTCATAGTGATGATTGCCAAGGGCCAGCAGCAACTGGTTGTCCCGAAGCATGCCGATGAGCGGCTGCCATTGACGACCGCGAACAGCCTGGGGGCCGCCGCTCAGCAACTGCTGTGCCAGCGCGCGCCACTCGGGGTGGGTGAAATCGATCAAAGGCATCCTTCCCTGTCGGCCAATCTGCTTCAACAAATTGAATAATCTAGCGATTTACCAGAGGAGAACCAAGGGTGCAAAGAAGACAACGTGATATGGCGCAGGGCCAGAGGACGAAAAGTGGTGAAGGAGCCAAAAAACAGAACGGCCAAGCAAGCTTGGCCGTTCATCAACTAAATCAGCGCAGAGGCTAGATTAGAAGTTGTATTGCAGGGCAACAGTGAACTCGTCGTCCTTGTCGTTGATACCCTGGATTTTGTACTCGGTGTACGCCTTGAACTTGGAAGTGAAGTTGTACTGCACGCCCAGCAGGGTTTCGTCGACGATGTCTTCGTAAGAAGAACCGGCGGAGTTGGACAGTACCTTGCCTTCGGCGAAGTTGTAACCGGCCAGGAAGGTCCAGGCGTCAACGTTGTAGGAAGCAGCCAGCTCGTAGCCACGGCCCTTGTCCTTGTTGTTGCCTTGGGTGGTGTTGTCGTAGCTCAGGTCACCCTGGGTGTACATACCGGCGAAGTAGAAACCGTTGATGGCGTAGTGTGCGCCCAGGGCCCACTCTTTCTTGTCGCCAGAAGCGGTGCTGACGGTGCTTTCCAGGTCGGAGTAAGCGTAACCGGCGTTCAGGCCCAGACCGAAGTCGAAGTCGTAGCCAGCAGCAGCGGCGTAGCCGTAGTTGCGCTTGACGTTCGGACCGTAGACGTCGGTTTCCTTGATGCCTTGACCGATGTCAGTAACCTTGACGGCTACGTCATCGTTGGTCTGGTAGGACACTTTGCCCTTGAAGCCACCGAAGGTGTTGGAGTAGATGATCTGGCCTTCTTGACGACCGTCGTAGAAGTTACCTACGTCACCCCATTCGTTGAAGATATCGGTCGGCTCCAGCACGTCGTAGAACGCGGTGTCGGTCTGGCCGAAGATGATCTTGCCGTACTGGGTACCGTCCAGGCCGACATAGATGTGACGGGAGTTGAACTTGTTGTCAGAGTTTTCGGCGGATACTTGCCACTCGGTCTTGGCGATACCGGACCAGGTGTTGTTCAGGCCGACTTTGCCGGACCAGCCCAGACGGGAGGAACCAACCAGTTCAGCGTCGGTGTCGTCGTGGTCTGCGTACATGTTGGCTTGTACACGGCCGTAGATGTCAAAGGAGGTGCCGTCTTTGTCGTAAACGACAGCAGCGTTGGCTGCGGATGCGAACAGAGCCGGGATAGCAATAGCCAGAATTGTCTTTTTCATAGTTTCCAATGCCTACTGTAATTAAACACTAAGTCCTTGTTATTCCCTGTGTTAGCGATGTTCTTTGCATCACTATGGCGCCGAGACTATCACCGGGTTTTCGAATCCGCAATGAAAAAACTTGGAACTTTTTATGAAAACCATAGTCACAGGGAAAAATTTGTGAGCTGAATCTCACAATGTTTGCCCCATCAGGGAAAACGTTTACAGCGATACTCTCTGCCTGAATCCCTCTTTTTTGGTGGTTTATTGCAACCCCCTGTTCCCTCATAACATATGTGCAAAGCCGGGGCTGACCCGACTGCTTCTCCCCTGCCTCGACCCGGGCCGCCTGTTGCGGGTATCCTGTTGCCATCCACACCGACACGGCCACACCTTCTTTATGCTATCGACTCGCCTCAAAGCCACCATCCGCAATACCTATCGCCAGATTGCCGATGGTTTACCCGGTTTTGTGCCGCGCAAGGAGCAGAATTTCCTGGTTGCCGAAATCGCCAAGACCCTGACGGGAGAATATGACAGGAGTCGCCGCATCCTGGTGGCCGAGGCAGGCACCGGCATCGGCAAGTCCCTCTCCTATGCCCAGGGGGCCATACCAGTGGCACGGCTGACCCAGAAGAAGCTGGTGATCTCCACCGCCACCGTGGCCCTGCAGGAGCAGCTCATCCACAAGGATCTCCCCTTTTATCACCGTCACAGCGAGCTGCCGTTTCGTTTCATGCTGGTCAAGGGGCGCCAGCGCTACTGCTGCGAGCACCTGCTGGAGCAGGCGGCAAACGGCAGCGAGATGGCCAATTTCGAACTCGACTTCGGCGCATTGAGCAAACACAAGCCATCGGATGCTGACAAAGCGTGCTACCAGGGGCTGTGGCAGGCCTACACCGAAGGCAAGTGGGACGGGGATCGGGACAACTGGCCCAAACCCATTACGGACCCTTGCTGGGATCGCATCGCAGCCGACCGCCACACCTGCAACAAGGCCCTGAGCCACCATCAGCACTGCCCCTTCCATCGGGCCCGCAACGACATGGACGCAGCAGACGTGCTGGTGGTCAACCACGCCCTGCTGCTCTCCGACCTCACCATGGGAGGCGGCATCATATTGCCGCCGCCGGACGAGTGCATCTATGTGCTGGACGAAGCCCATCACCTGCCCACCATCGCCCGGGATCACGGCGCCGCCAGCGCCAGCATCAAGGGATCCCGCCGCTGGCTGGAAAAGCTGGTGCAAAGCGCGGGCAAGCTGGCAAGGACGCTGAACAAGGAGAGCCTCCTCGACCCCCAGCTCAAACTGCAGGATGCCCTGGCCTCTCTCCAGCCGGATCTCAAGGCCCTCGAACAGTGGCTCGCCAGCAATGATCACCTCTTTGGCGGCGAGCCCCACCACAGATTCGCCGATGGGGTGCTGCCGGATCCCCTGCCCATGCTGGCGGAAAACCTCAAGGAGGCGAGCAAGAAGGCACTGAGGGCGCTGGACAGAATGCAGGGGGCCATCGGCGAGGCGCTCAAGGATGGCGAAATCCGTCGCAAGGAGGCCGAGCCTCTGCTGGCGGAGAGTGGTTTTCACTTGCAACGGCTCGAGAGCTTCTGCGCCCTCTGGGAGATGCTGAGCCGCCATGTTCCCACCGGCAAGACGCCCCTCGCCCGCTGGATGGCCAGAAGCGAAGACGGAGACATCTGGCTGCACGCCTCCCCCATCGAGGTGGGGTATCTGCTGGAGGAGTGGCTCTGGTCCCGCTGTCTCGGGGCCGTGCTGGTGTCGGCGACCCTCACCGCCCTCTCCTCCTTCAGTTATTTTCGCCACCAGGTAGGGCTCAAGGAGCATGACGGCACCCGCTATCTGCGGCTGCGCTCCCCCTTCGACTACCACAAGGCCGAACTCTATCTGCCCAAGATGGCCCATGAGCCCAGTGCCCCCGCCTTCACCCAGGAGTTGATCGATACCCTGCCCCGCCTGCTGGCAGGCAAGGAGGCCAGCCTGGTGCTCTTCTCCTCCTATCGCCAGATGAACGAGGTGGCGGTGGGGCTGCGGGCCAAGGGGATGTCGCTTCTGGTACAGGGGGAAGCGTCCCGCAGCGCCCTGCTCCTCTTGCACAAACAGAAGTGCGACGGCGGCCAGGCCAGCATCCTCTTTGGCACCGGCAGCTTCTCGGAAGGGCTGGATCTGCCTGGCCACTACCTCACCAACCTGGTGATCACCAAGCTCCCCTTCGCGGTGCCCAACTCCCCCGTGGAAGAGGCAACCGCCGAGTGGATAGAGCAGCGCGGCGGCAACCCCTTCCTGCAACTGACGGTGCCGGAGGCGTCGCGCAAGCTCATCCAGGCCTGTGGCCGCCTCATCCGAAAAGAGGCGGATAGGGGGCGGGTCACCATCCTGGACCGGCGCCTGCTGACCAAGCGCTACGGCAAGGGCCTGCTGGACGCCCTCCCCCCCTTCACCCGACGCATCGAGTGACACGGCTGACGCCCGCCATGCGCTCCCCTGACCCTCATGTCAGGAGGGGGCAGGAAGATAGAAGAGCACGCTGCCCGCAGGACTCGGGGCAGCGGGATCCACACCCCGCACACCGGAAGGCGCCATAAACGGCTATTGCCGCTGTGGGGCAAACCTGTAAAAATGACCCCCTATTTTTCAGTGGGCAATTGCCTGACTGTTCAAGGAGATGAAATGAAACTGACTGTTCTGGTACCGGCCCTGGCTGGTCTGTTGTGGGCAGGTAGCGCCCTGGCCGCTAGCCAACTGGAAATTACGAATCCCTATGTCATCCAGCTGCTCGATGGCGAACCCGTCAACCCCCAGCTGCTCGACAAAGCCACCGTCTTCTCCCTGGAGCCCGGCAGGCACCAGGTCGTGGTCGCCTTCGAGGGCAACTACTCCAGCCGCAGTGAAACCAAGCTGGTCACCGCCGAGCCCCTGGTGATCAACTTCACCGCCGCCGACAACCAGCAACTCTTCCTCGACTTCAAGAAGCCCCGCAAGGAAGAAGAAGCCAAGCGTTTCGTCAAGGAACAGAACGTCGTTCTGAAAGACAAATCCACCGGCCAGGTCCTGAAATCCGAGCAGTTCGTCATGCCGACCGTGGGTGGCTTCCAGCTGACCCGTGACTATCAGCAGGAGCTGCTGAAGATGGGCAAGGCCTTCAACCAGCCCAAGACCGTTTCCGTCTCCACCGCCGCCGTGATGGCTGCCGCCAGCGCACCGGTGGAAGTGGCCCCGAGCAAGGCCATGAGCAACCCGGAAGCCCTGACCCAGCTGCAGAGCTGGTACAACAAGGCCGATGCGGAGACCCGCAAAGCCTTCCAGATCTGGGTGATCCAGCAGCAGTAAGGCGCATCGCACGCCTGCATCGAGGGGAGCCTGGCTCCCCTTTTTCATACCCGTTCATGGCCGATGCTTCATGTCACTGCGCATCTTCTATCACCCCCACTACTCCGCCCTGACACTGCCCGAGCGTCACCGCTTCCCCCTGGCCAAGTACCAGGCGCTGTTTGAACGCCTCGTCTCCCTCGACTATCCGCTGGCACAGGCCGCCCCTGCCAGCCGTGAGCAGATAGAGAAGGTGCACGATGCGGCCTATGTACAGGCCGCCCTCGCCGGTACCCTCGATGAAGGAGCCATTCGCCGGCTCGGCTTTCCCTGGTCTCCCCTGCTGATTGAACGTACCCTGCACTCGGTCGGTGCCACCCTGGCCGCCAGCCGCCACGCCCTTGCGCAGGGCTGCGGACTGCAGATCTCCGGCGGCTACCACCACGCACACCGGGGGTTTGGCAGCGGCTTCTGCCTCTTCAACGATCTGGTGATCGCGGCACGAACCTGCCTGGACGAGGGACTCTGCGAGCGGGTGCTGATCGTGGATCTCGATGTCCATCAGGGAGATGGCAGCGCCGCCCTGTGCACGGGCAGCCGCGACATCATCACCCTCTCCCTGCACGGGGAACACAACTTCCCCCGCCACAAGCCGGCCTCCCATCTGGACTTTCCCCTGCCAAGCGGCATGGAGGACGACGCCTATCTCGAGACCCTGGACCAGGCCCTCGCCCTGGCTCATCGCCTCTACGCCCCCGACTTCATCCTCTATCAGGCCGGGGTGGATGTGCACCGGGACGACGAGCTAGGCTACCTCTCCCTGAGCGACTCAGGCGTGCGCCAGCGCGATGCCATGGTCTTTGACTCTGCGCTTCGCCACGGGCTGCCCATCACCGCCGTACCGGGAGGGGGTTACCGGCGAGACTGGCAGCAGTTGATCCCGCTGCACCTCTCGCTCTTTGAAGTAGCAAGGCACCGGTTTGGTTGAGCGGCACCACCCGGCCCATGACGAAAAAGAGGCGACCCTTGGGTCGCCTCTTCTATATCCAGTGCGCAGGGATGATGACGCCGTCTGCCCTCAGGCATGGGCCATCGGCGTCGGGTGCTCGCCCATCTTGCGCAGCAGCATCAGCAGATAGACCAGGGAGACCCCGGCAATCACCATGAACAGCAGATGATCCGAGTAATGCTGCATCAGGAGCGCCGTCAGGGTCGGCCCGAGCAGGCTGCCGATGGTGTAGCTCAGCAGCAGCGCCTGGTTCATGGCCACCAGTTGATGCTGCTCGACCTTCTCGCAGGCCCAGGCCATGGCCACCGGATAGAGCGTGAAGCCCGCGGCCCCCAGAATGAACAGCGTCGGTCCCATGGCCGCGTTGCCGAGCATCGCCATGGCCCCCAGGATCACCACCAGCACCTGTACCCGCAGCACCGGCAGGCGCCCGAAACGATCTGCCAGACGTCCCACCGGCCATTGCCCCAGGATGCCGGCGCTCACCATCACCGCCATCCAGTAGCCGATGGCCCCGTCGCTCACCCCCTGGTGGTTCAGATAGAGCGGCATCAGACCATAAAGCACCCCCAGCACGATGCCGGAGAGGATGCAGCCGTTCACCCCCAGACGCGCCTGACGCAGGCGCAGCATCGGCCAGACCGGAGTCCTGGCCTGGTGGTTGCCTGACGGACTGGCGATGCGGGTGAACAAGAGCGGCAGCATGGCCGTCAACACCAGGGCGGTCACCCAGGGCAGCACCGCCATCAGCGACGTCGGCACCTTGCTCACCAGCAGTTGCCCAAGCACAGTGCCCACGTAATAGACCATCATGTAGGCGGCCAGCAGGCGACCCCGATTGCGGGCGTTGCCGCTGCACATCAGCGCGCTCTCCACCACCACCCAGATCATGGCGCAGCCGACACCGGCGATGAATCGCCAGGCGAGCCAGCTCCAGAACGTCACGGTAATGCCGAGCCCGACGCAGCCTGCGGCAAAGAGCGCACTGGCCAGGTAGTAACTGCGATTGAAGCCGCAGCGGGCGATGAGTCTGCCCGCCAGCAGGGTTCCCAGCAGGTTGCCGGTGAAATAGGAGGAGCCGACCATGCCGACCTGCCAGGTGGGCAGATGCTCATGGGCGAGCCAGAGCGGCACCAGGGTATTCAATACCGCGATGGCCAGGGTCAGCAACAGCAGGCCACAGAGCAGGAGCAGCACCGGGCGGGAGTATGTGGTCATGGATAGAACCGTGGGGAGAGGCAAAATGCGAGCGCATCATGCCACCGCCTGTGCCTTTGTCAATCGGCACTGAGGCCGGGTCGCAAGGTTTTTCTGCCCACCGTGATGGCAACGCGGCAAGGCCCTCCCCTGACGGGAGCCTCATCCCCTTGATTGGCCGGCACGTTGGTCATGATAAGGAGAAGCGGGCGGTTGAATATCGACCCTGTGCCTCCCTCACGCCAGAGCGCCATGACCAGAAGAGGCGACCCAGGGCCGCCTCTTCTTTCTAACAAGCACAACCTATCGTGCACAACGCCGGTCAGCGCTGGCGCTTCTTGGCGTACTTGCGACGAGCCCGGGCCTGGCGCTCCTCTTCCCGCTCCGCCTTCTCCCTGGCTTTCTGCTCAGCCTCGGCCTCGGCTTCCACTATCTCGACGCTCACCATCTCTGGCGTCTCCAGGGAGATCCGCCCCAGCATGCCGGACCGGAATTCATTGACCAGGATTTCCGAGGCCTTGTGCAGATCCGCAAGCCCCCCCTTGCGCATGAAGCCGCGCTGACGGGCAATGAGATCCAGCAGCTCGATCTCGGTCTCCGGCAGCTCGCTCAGCTGGTAGCGTGCCTTGATGCGCTCCGGATAGGCCTTGATGAAGTAGTCGGCGGCAAACATGGCGATGTCGGCGTAATCGAAGACGGTATCCTTGATGGCCGCCGTGATCGCCAGTCGATAACCGCAGGAGGGCGGGTTGAGCTTGGGCCACAGGAAGCCAGGGGTGTCCGTCAGGATGACGTGGTTGTCGAGCTTGATCCGCTGCTGGGACTTGGTCACCCCCGCCTCGTTGCCGGTCTTGGCGATGATCCGCCCCGCCAGGGTGTTGATCAGGGTGGACTTGCCCACGTTGGGGATGCCCATGATCATGGCGCGCACCCCGCGCAGCTCGAAGTTGCGCTCCGGCAGCATCTCGTGGCACAGGGTCAGCAGTTGCTTAATCTTCTCCGGCTCCTGCTGGGTCAGGGGCAGTGCCTTGATCCCCTTCTCCTGCTCCATGTGGGCCACCCACAGCTCGGTGATCTCGGGGTCGGCAAGGTCTGCCTTGTTGAGCACCTTAATCACCGGCGTCTCCCCGCGCAGCTCCGGCACCAGGGGGTTCTCGCTGGAGAAGGGGATGCGGGCGTCGAGCATCTCGATGATGACATCGACCTGGGGCATGACCTCTGCAATCTCTTTGCGGGCCTTGTGCATGTGGCCGGGGAACCAGTTGATGGACATATCCGTTACTCTCTCATTGGCATGCGGTCCCCTCTCGGGGCTGCGGGCGCTCGGGGTTGCGGGTGCGTGGTGATGCGCCAGACCGCTGGCACTCATCGCAAGGGGGCGCATTTTACCTGCTGCGGCCCCGATTTGACAGGCTATTCTGGCCGGGTGTTGTCACCCGGGTGGCCGGATGCCCGCCACGCCACCGGGAGGTGAGTGGCAGAACACAATCAACATAACCCATTGATATAAGATAACATTTGCAAGGCGCTTTCACCGTATTGTCATCTCTCTTCACTAAAAGTGTCATCTGCCCCCTCTAGGCTGCGCTCAGGTTTCACAAGGAGCGAACCCCAATGAGAAAGATGGCAGGACTTGCAGTGATGATAGGCGCCGCCCTGGCCGCCGGCTGCAACTCCAACAACGACAGCAACACCCCGGAACCCAGCGCCAAGAACGTGATCTTCTTCCTCGGCGACGGCATGGGTCTCAACACCCTCACCGCCTCCCGGATCTATGGCGTCGGCGAAGAGGGCAGCCTCACCATCGACACCCTGCCGGAAACGGCCTTCATCAAGACCTTCTCCCACGATGCTCAGGTGACCGACTCGGCCCCCTCCATGGCGGCCTACATGACCGGGGTCAAGAGCAACAACGGCGTCATCAGCATGGACAGCGACGCCACCCAGGAGAGTGATTGCAGCCAGAGCGGCGGCAAAGCGGTGACCACCCTGCTGGAGCTGGCCAAGGCCGATGGCCGTGGCACCGGCGTGGTCACCACCACCCGGGTCACCCACGCTACCCCGGCCGCCACCTATGCCCATATCTGCAACCGGGACCTGGAGGCTGATATCGCCGTCCAGATGGTGCCGGGGGGCAGCGGTTACAACAGCGCCCTGAAGGAGGGGCTGGACGTGGTGCTCGGGGGCGGCAGCGGCTTCTTCCTGCCCAGCGCCGACAAGGGCAAGCGGGAGGACGGTCGCAACCTCATCGACGAGATGAAGGCGAAGGGCTATCAGTTTGCCGCCACCCTGGACGAGCTGAACCAGGCCGATGCGAGCAAGCCGCTGCTGGGCCTGTTTGGCTCAAGCCACATGAAATATGACCTGGACCGACCCGCCAGCGAGCCGTCACTGGCCCAAATGACCCTGGCTGCCATCAAGCAGCTCAAGGGCAAAGAGAAGGGCTACTTCCTGATGGTGGAAGGGGGGCGCATCGATCACGCCCTGCACGACACCAACGCCAAGCGTGCCCTGCAGGATACCCTCGCCTTCGACAACGCCATCAAGGCCACCCTCGACGAGGTAAAGAAAACCGATCCCGAGCTGAAAAACACCCTGATCGTGGTCACCGCCGACCATGACCATACCCTGGTGCTCAACGGCTACGCCAAGCGTACCGGCAAGACCACCGCAGGCAATGCGGGCGTGCTCGGGCTGGTGAAGAACTACGAGACCGGCGAGCCGAGCAAGGATGCCGATGGCATGCCCTACACCATCATCGGCTTTGGCAACGGCTACAACCGGGTGGACGGGCCGCGCAGCAGCGTAGCGCCGCTGGATGACGCCACCGTCTCCGCCAACGACTATCACCAGGAGGTGGTGGTCAAGGTGGGCGAAATAGGCAACGAGACCCACGGCGGCACCGACGTCTTCCTCGGCGCCATCGGCCAGGGAGCGGATAGCTTCCACGGCTCACTCGACAACACCGCCGTGTTCGGCAAGATCAAGGCTGCGGCCAAGCTGTAAGGGATTATCAGGATGAACATCACCATGAAAAAGACGCTGGTCTGCACCGCCCTGCTCGGCATGCTTGGCGGCCTCTCCCAGGCGCACGCCGCCGATGCCAAGAACGTCATCCTCTTTATCGGTGACGGCATGGGCCCCACAGTGCTCACCGCCACCCGCCTGTTCAAGGTGGGGGAAGAGGGGGATCTCGAGATGATGAAACTGCCCCAGAGCGCGCGCATCAAGACCTTCTCCCACGATGCCCAGACCACGGACTCCGCCCCCTCCATGGCGGCCTACACCACCGGCGTCAAGATGAACAACGAGGTGATCGCCATGAGCAGCGACACCAGGGCCGTGGCACCGTCCAAGGATGCCAACGGCAACAAGGGCATCAACAACTGCACCAGCGACAACGGGAGCCCGGTGCCCACCCTTCTCGAGCTGGCCCAGGCGGCGGGCAAGTCGGTGGGGGCCGTCACGACCACTGAGCTCACCCATGCCACCCCGGCGGCGACCTATTCCCATATCTGCCACCGGGATGCGGCCTACGCCATCGCCGAGCAGGCGGTACCGGGCGGAGCCGGCTTCAACCAGGCGCTGGGGGATGGGGTCGATGTGCTGATGGGGGGCGGCGCCAACCACTGGACGCCCTACAGCGCCAGCAACAAGGGCGGCCGGGCCGACGGCCGGGATCTCACCGCCGAGCTGACCGCCCGGGGCTACCGCTATGTCACCACCAAGGATGAGCTCTCTGCCGTCAACTCGGGCAAGGTGCTGGGGCTGTTCAGCACCAAGTCCCACCTCGACTACGAACTGGACCGCGTCGCCAAGGGGGCGGCCAGTACCCAGCCGTCCCTCTCCGAGATGACCGCCAAGGCGATCGATCTGCTCAGCCAGAACAGCCAGGGCTACTTCCTGATGGTGGAGGGGGGGCGTATCGACCACGCCCTGCATGCCACCAACGCCAAGCGATCCCTGACCGATGCGGTGGCGCTGGACGAGGCGGTCAAGACGGCCCTCGGCAAAGTGGATTTGAGCGATACCCTGATCGTGGTCACCGCCGACCACGACCACACCATGACCATCAACGGCTATTCCGCCAAGGGCAATAAGGTGCTGGATCTGGTCAAGAACGCCGATGGCTCGACCCAGAACGACGCGGACGGCAAGCCGTTCACTACTCTGGTATTCGGCAACGGCCCCAACCGCCAGGACCAGCGCCCCACCCTTACCAGCGATGAGGTGATGGCGGATGACTACCTGCAGGAAACCGGAGTCAAGCTCGGCTCCGAGACTCACGGCGGCGGCGATGTGATGCTGTTCGCGGGCGGCGCAGGCAGCAGCCAGTTCAAGGGCACCCTCGACAACACCCGGGTGTTCGGCAAGCTCAGGGAGGCCCTCGGCCTGTGATAAAGGGGCCCGGCACCGCGCCGGGCACCTTTTCCGTCGAGCGAGAGACGATGATGAAATATCTGCTTTCTTTATGGCTGCTGGGCAGCGCCCTCTCCTTCCCCCTCCTGGCCGACGAGGTGCCCGATCTGGCCGCCCGCATCCGCTACGTGGACAGGGTGACCGGCAGCGACGGCATCACCCGGGAGAGCCAGTGGCAGGAGAAGTGGCTGCGGGTCGGTGACCAGGTGTGGAGTCAGCGGCTCATTCCCGTTCCCCTGGCCCGTGCCTATCACGCCACCCACGATGCCCGCCCCGGCCACAAGCACTTCACTCACCAGATGGCGGCGCGCTGGGTCACCCGCAGCGAGGGAGACGCACTCCAGTTGCGCTACGCCGATGCCTGGCACAACCAGCTGGTGGAGGTGCCGCAGGAGGAGTACGGCCAGGTGGCCTTCAAGCCGGAGTGGGCGCGGATCCGCCACCTCATCAACCCTGCCCTGTTAGAGGGAATGACACCGCTGGATGAGGCCGCCCCCGACCAGGCGAACTGGTATGAGACCCGTGAAGGTCGCCAGCGTACCCGCATCCTCTGGTCGAGCCGCTGGCAGTTGCCCCTGGTGGTGGAGTCGGCAAGCCTCGACGGTTATCGCAGCTACCGGATGGAGGTGACGCTCAAGCCGCTGCCAAAGACCCTCCCCTGGCAGCAACTGGCAGGGTACCAGACCCTGGATCTGCGGGATTTCTTCGACTGATCCCCCCAGGCGGCAATCGCCTGGCTGACATGGCGTAACGGGATGTTACACTCTCTGTACTCATCCCGGACCCGAACATCCATGCGCCTTGTTACTCTGCTTCTGCTGCTCTCCCCTCTGATCGTCTGCGCCTTTTCGGCCCGTGCCGTGGTCGTCGTGGCCGCGGACATTCCCCCCTATGTGATCCGCGCCCAACAGGGTGCGCCGAGCGGCATGGCCATCGAGGTGCTGGAGGAGGCTGCCCGCCGCCTCGGGGAACCGCTCGAGATCGAGTTGATACCGCTGGCTCGCGCCCTCAGCCAGGCCAGCCACCGCCCGGATGTCCTGTTGTTGCCCCCGGCCCGAAACCCCCAGCGCGAACCACTGTTTCTCTGGATTGCCCCCCTGCTGGAGGAGGCCTTCGTGCTGGTCAGCCATCGCCGTCACCATCCAGCGCCGCTCTCCATGAAGACACTGCCAGGCCTCACCGTTGGCGTGATGCGTGGCTCCCATAGCCAGAGCCTGATCCAGCCGCTGACAGGGGTTACCCGGGAGCTGGTCACCGAGGAGGTCAGCAACGCCAGCAAGCTGGCGCGCGGCCGTATCCAGGCCTGGGCGGTGGCCTGGAACACCGCCCGTTACAACCAGCAGCGGGCGGGTCTGCCGCTCCCGGATCTGGTGCGGGGCGAGACCTTGCAGCAGAGCACCCTCTACCTGGCCGCCAGTCCCCGCTTCTCCCGCAGCGAGGCGCTGCGCTGGCGCCGGGTCATTCAGGAAATGAGGGAGGATGGCAGTCTCGCGCGCATCCTGCACCAGTACGATTACCAGGCTCCCTGATGAGAAAGTCAGCCCAATTGCCAAACCACCCCAGAATGGTTATGGTATCTCCATGAAAGCAATCATGATTTTTTCCAGTACGCTCACACCCCGCTGAGCCCCCGCCCTCGCCCCGCTGCGCGAGTCGCTCGGGGGCATCGCTTTTGCTGTCTGCTTTTTACCCTTGCACCGTTTTTTGTCGACCAGTCTGCCCGTCATCCTGGTCCCTTCAGTCATTGATAAGGAAATACCCTATGAAACAGCCTCATCTCGTCATCTCCAGCCTGGATCTGGATCGCATCGAACAGCTGCTTGGCAACCACCCCCAGCACCTTGCCCTGCAAGAGGAGCTGGATCGCGCCGAGATCCGCGAACCCGCCGACATGCCGCCGGACGTGGTGACCATGAACAGCACGGTGCGCTTCAAGATGCAAAACAGCGGCAACGACTTCTGCCTGACGCTGGTCTATCCAAAGGATGTACAGGGGGACGAATCGAAGATCTCCGTGCTGGCGCCAGTGGGCAGCGCCCTGCTGGGGCTCAAGGTGGGTGACAGCATCGCCTGGCCGGGGCCGGCCGGTCGCACCATCCAGGTGGAGATCCTGGAAGTGGTCTATCAGCCGGAACGCGCGGGGGAGCTGCACCGCTGACAGGCCGCCATTCTGGTCTGATGCGACCAGGTGGCTGACTCGGTATGCCTTTGTCCGGTTGGAGCCAAGGGCCACCGGCCGGGCATGACATGACGGGAGATCAGGCCCCCTGACAGATCCGGTTCTTGCCCTCCCGCTTGGCCTGATAGAGAGCGCGATCTGCCTGGCTGAACAGGGTGTCAAAGTGCCATTCACGGGCGCTGGGCGCCCACCCCAGGCTGGCCGTCACCCGGACCCCCTTCAGCCCCAGCGTTTCTATCCCCTGGCGGATCTGCTCGCAGCGCGCCTGCTGGGCCAGGGGGTCCCGCTCGGGCAACAGCAGCACAAACTCTTCCCCGCCGAAGCGGCTGGCCACCAGATCCCGCTGGCCGGCAAGATAGCGACCCACCGCCTCCAGCACCCTGTCCCCGGTCTCGTGACCGTGGCGATCGTTGATCTGCTTGAAGTCGTCGAGATCCAGCACCACCAGCGCCCCCTGCCTTGCCATCGTCACGCAGTGGTCCATGAAGCCGCGCCGGTTCAGGAGGCCGGTCAGGGGATCCTGGCTGGCCTGTCGACGCAGGGCCAGGGCCCGGTACTGGGTACAGAGCAGCAGCACCCCGAAGGTCGACAGATAGTTGCCCATCAGCATGGAGAGGAAGGGGAGCACATTGACCGCATGCTGATCCATCAGGACCCGCACCTCGCCGCCGAGCAGGGCCCCCATGCGCACCAGATTGAAACCGTAGAGCAGGATATTGACCACGGTGAACACCAGCACAGCGGGCAGATAGTCAGGGTAGCCATGGCGCCAGATGAGCCAGACAATCACCGCCCCCACCATCATGTAGCTCAGGCAGGCCAGCAGCACCCGGGGGGCCATCTTGTCGTTGAAGATGACGCTCCAGCAGAGGACCAGCAGATAGACCAGCATGAAGAGGGTGAATGCCCGCCAGTTTGGCGGCTCCCCGAAGAAGCGCTGGATGGCGAGTGGCATCAGGGCGAGGCAGAAGGTGATGAGCAGGTTGGCCAGCCAGATCCCCGCGATATGGGGGGAAAATGCCTGCATGAAGAAGAGCGATTGCGCCGCCAGGGCACAGAGGCTGGACCACCACCAGAGCCCGAGACCGGGTATTTCCCTGTGGGTCGACCAGATGATGGAGAGGGTGATGAATCCCAGGCTGTAGCCCCCGAGGGCCATCAACATCAGGGTAAATACGTCCAGATTGAGCAGAATTGAGGCGTCCATTCCCGAACCTTCCAATGGGGATGGCTGAGTATATGGGAAGCCCATGACAAGACACAGAGGGAGCCTATGGGCCGGGCAAAAATATTTGCCCGACTCGCACGCCCCATTCCCCGTGAAGCGTGCCGGACAACGCCCTGTCTGTGCCCGGATTTTCCACCGAGACGGCCGCCGGATATTTTGCACTTGAACCGGCGCCATTAGATAGATATGTTGTTTTCATGTGGTTTTATGAGTCACCACGAGGGATAAAAGTCTCCATAACTTATTGAGTCTTCTGGCACAAACAGGTTTTGGTACATTTTTCATCCAACGAACCATTCATAGAATCTCATATGGGGCTTTTGCCCCGACCAAGACAATAATCCTGTCTTGCCTGCTGCCGGATGCAGCAGTCTCTTGTGCCATGGAGTCGCACGGGAGCAGGTTCAAGGCTGACCACATTTACGACAGAGACGTCATTTATGATCAAAAAACTCATTCTCTCTACCCTGCTGCTGTGCGGGCTGGCCAACGCCGCGCCCACTTCCACCCTGGATGCCGTGCTGGAGCGCGGTGTGCTGCGGGTCGGCTTCGATGCCGGCTATCAACCCTTCGAGATGACCAACAAGCAGGGCCAGTACATCGGCTTTGACGTGGATCTCGCCAAGATGGTCGCCAAGGAGATGGGCGTGAAGGTGGAGTTCGTCAACACCGCCTGGGACGGCATCATCCCCGCGCTCTTGACCGACAAGTTCGACGTCATCATGGGCGGCATGACCGTCACTCCCCAGCGCAACCTGCGCGTGAACTTTGCCGATCCCTACATCGTCGTCGGCCAGACCATCGTGCTTCGCAAGGACAAGGCGGGCGAAATCAAATCCTTCCAGGACCTCAACGATCCCAAATACAAGATCGCGGTCAAACTCGGCACCACCGGCGAGCAAGCGGTCAAGCGCATGATCCCCAAGGCCACCCTGCTGCAGTTTGAAACCCAGGATGACGCCAAGCTGGAAGTGATCAACGGCAAGGTGGATGCCTTCGTCTACGACCTGCCCTACAACGCCATCTTCGCGTCCCAGAACCAGGGCGCCGTGGTACACCTCGACAAGCCGTTCACCTTCGAGCCGCTGGCCTGGGCCATCCGCAAGGGGGATCAGGACACCCTCAACTGGTTCAACAACTACCTGCGCCAGATCAAGGGCGACGGCAGCTACGACCGTCTCTACAAGAAGTGGTTTGAATCCACCGCCTGGCTGAACCAGCTCAAATAACCTCTCAAAGGGGCGGCATGCCGCCCCTTCACGCAGACTCCCCACACGATAACGACAAAAGAGGTTGTGACAGTGATCAACCCCAAACTCACAAGACAGATGGAAAAACAGCCCAATCAGCTGCTCTGGCACGGGATCTTCCTGCTGCTGGTGCTGGCCGCCATTTTCGGCATCTACAAGGCCGTGCAGGCAGTGGATTACACCTGGCGCTGGGAACGCATTCCCCAGTACATCGCCTATCAGGCAGAACAGAAACACTATGCCGAGTTTGACGGCACCGTGGTGGCGGACAAGGGACAGCTCTTCCTGCAAGACGATCTCGACCCCAGCCGCCGTCAGGCCATCGCTCCCAAGGGCTCCCAGCTGGCTGAAGGGGATACCGTCTTCCTCGGCGATACCCTGGATGTGCAACTGAGCTGGACCGCCGGCCCCATTGCCTGGGGCGTCTGGGTCACGGTCAAGCTCTCCCTGGTGGCGGGCATCTTCGCCATCCTGCTTGGCACCCTGGCCGGGCTCGCCCGCCTCTCCCCCAATCCGGCCCTGCGCAACCTGGCCGTGACCTATGTAGAGCTCATCCGTGGCACCCCGTTGCTGGTGCAGATCTTCATCGTCTATTTCTTTATCGGCACCGTGCTGAACCTCGACCGATTCACCGCTGGTGTGGCGGCGCTCGCGGTCTTCACCGGCGCCTACGTGGCGGAGATCGTGCGCGCCGGCATCAGCTCCATTCACAAGGGGCAGATGGAAGCGGGCAGAAGCCTTGGCATGACCTCGGCCCAGACCATGCGCTACGTCATCCTGCCCCAGGCCTTCAAACGGGTGCTGCCACCGCTCGCGGGTCAGTTCATCAACCTCATCAAGGACTCCTCTCTGGTCTCCGTCATCTCCATCACGGATCTCACCAAGGCGGGGCGCGAAGTGGTCAGCTCCACCTTCAGCCCGTTCGAGGTGTGGTTCACCGTGGCTCTGCTCTATCTGGTGCTGACCGGCACTCTCTCCTTCCTGGTGCGTCGTCTGGAGGTGAAATATGCGCGCAGCAACTGATCCCGTTATCAAGGCGCCATCGGTGTCGAAACGTTCTGCCATCACCGGCACTCCCTGCCCCTTCCCGGTGCGTCGTCTGGAGGTGAACTATGCGCGCTGCAACTGATCCCATCATCAAGGCGACCGGTGTAGAGAAGTTCTACGGCACCGAGGTGCACGCCCTGAAAAACGTCAGCACCCAGGTGGCCGAAGGGGAAGTGGTGGTGATCGTGGGGCCGAGCGGCTCGGGCAAGTCGACCTTCCTGCGCACCCTCAACCAGCTGGAAACCATCAACGATGGCAATATCGTGGTCGACGGCATCAGCCTCACCGAACCCGGGGATGTCAACAAGCTGCGGGAAGAGGTGGGCATGGTGTTCCAGTCCTTCAATCTCTTCCCTCACCTGACGGTGCTGGACAACATCACCCTGGCCCCCCAGAAGGTGAGAGGGCTCTCTCGCCAGGAGGCTGAGGAGCGGGCCAAGGCCCTGCTGCTCAAGGTCGGTCTCTCCAACAAGGCCCAGAGCTACCCCTCCCAGCTCTCCGGCGGCCAGCAGCAGCGGGTGGCCATCGCCCGGGCGCTCGCCATGCAGCCGCGCATCATGCTGTTTGACGAGCCCACCAGCGCCCTCGACCCCGAAATGGTGGGAGAGGTGCTGGACGTCATGAAGGGGTTGGCCCGCGAAGGGATGACCATGGTGGTGGTGACCCACGAGATGGGCTTTGCCCGGGAAGTGGCGGACAGGGTGCTCTTCATGGAGAGCGGCGAGCTGCTGGTGGACGAGAAACCCGCCGACTTCTTCGACAATCCCCCCTCCCCGCGCCTGCGCCAGTTCCTGAGCCAGGTGCTATAACCCGCGATGCACCAGCACGAAGAGGGAGCCCATGGCTCCCTCTTCTATGCTTGCCTTCCCCCCAGATCATCTCCCTGGCGCATTGCTTGCCACAGCCTTTTGCCATCGGGTTGTCACCACGCCAACGAGCAAGGATGTTAATGAAATTTTAAATTCATCCGGTATGCTGACATCCAACTGGTCCAACCGGATGGCTCACATGGATGTGCAACTGCTCCTGCTCTACCTCTCGCCCCTCTTTCTGGTTTTCATCGGCTGGGAGATGCTCTACCTGCGAAAACACGGCGCCGCCTATCCCACGGCGGGCTACCAGTGGAAGGATCTCTTCGCCAATGCCACCCTGGCACTGATGCATCAGGGGGGCGATGCCCTGGCAGCCATTGCCATCGCCTATCTCTATGACACCCTCTGGGGCTGGCGACTATTCGATATCGAACTGAACCTCTGGAGCCTCTTGCTGCTCTTTCTGTTGCAGGATCTCTGCTACTGGCTGTTCCACTTCGCAAGCCACCATGTGCGCTGGCTCTGGGCCTCCCACGTGGTGCACCACAGCTCGGAGCGGCTCAACCTCTCCACCGCCTTTCGCCAGAGCCTGATGTATCCGGTCTCCGGCATGTGGCTGTTCTGGATCCCCATGATCCTCATCGGCTTCCCCCCCGAGGCGGTGGTGGCCACCGTACTCTTGAGCCTGGGTTTTCAGTTCTTCGTCCACACCCAGGTGGTGGGCAAGCTGGGCAAACTTGAATGGATCTTCAACACCCCCTCCCACCACAGGGTGCACCACGCCAGCAACGCCAGATACATCGATCGCAACTTCGCCGGCGTGCTCATCATCTGGGACCGGCTGTTTGGCACCTTCGTGGAAGAAGACTTTGGCGAGCCGTGCCGTTTCGGCATCACCAAGCCAATCCACAGCTTCAACCCTCTCACCCTCACCTTCCACGAGTGGCGCGACATGCTGCAAGAGGCCCGTGGCCTCCCCTGGCGGCAAAAGCTCGCCGTGCTGTTTGGCAAACCGGCGGGCCCCACCAGCGGTTGACCCACCGACCAGGATAAAAAAAGAGCGCCCAGGGGCGCTCTTTTTCATGACAGGGACACCCCCCGGGTCAGACGTGAACGAAGGACCAGACGGCGGGGATCAGGCTCAGCAGCGTCACCCCGGCCAGCAGCCGTTCGCGCCCGCTGAGCCGCTGTTCGGCGCCGAGCTGGCGACGGCTGTAGAGAAACAACAGCAGACCCGGCCCGTAGAGCAGAAGCGACAGCAGCAGGTACTCCACCCCGGCGGCGTAGAGCAGCCAGAAACCATAACCGCTCGACACCAGCGCCACCACCCGCATCAGGCCGCGGCCCTGCCCACCCTTGCCACTGAAGACCAGCTTGAGCAGGAAGAGGCCGATGAGCAGGTAGGGCACCAGGATCATGGAGGTGGAGATGAGCAGCAGGTTGGTGTACCCCTTGCCAAGCAGCCACACCAGCAGCAAGCAGCCCTGCACGGTCAGGCTGGTGAGCCAGAGCGAGGCGATGGGGGTGCCGTTGCGGTTCTCGCGCCGGAAGATGGCCGGGAAGGCCCCGTGACGCGCCGCGCTGAACGGCACCTCGGCCGAGAAGAGGGTCCAGCTCACGTAGGAGGCGAGCACCGACACGATGAGGCCGGCGCTGATGAGCAGCTTGCCCCAGGAACCCGTCATCTGGGCCATCAGTCCCGCCATGGAGGGGTTGGGCAGGGCCGCAAGCTCCGGGCGGCTCAATATTCCGAGCGCCAGCACCGAGATGAGCACATAGAGCAGCAGCGCCAGCACCACGCCGAGCACGGTGGCGGTGCCCACATCCCGCTTGTTTCTCGCCCGGGCCGAGAGCACCGCTGCCCCTTCGATGCCGGTGAAGACCCAGAGGGTGATGAGCATGGTGTTACGCACCTGCTCGGAGACCGGTACCGCCAGGGTGCTGCCCTCCTGATCCGCCGCAAAGGTGACCGGATCGAACCAGTAGCAGGCGAACAGGATGAACAGCAGCAGCGGCAGGCTCTTGGCCAGGGTCGCCACCAGATTGAACAGGGCCGCCTGCTGTACGCCTCGGGCCACCAGCAGGTGCACCGCCCAGAGGATGCAGGACTCGCCGATGAAGGCCGCCAGGGTGTTGCCCTCGCCAAACCAGACCCGCTCCGGCGTGTCGACGAAGCTGCCCAGCGCCGCGAAGGCGATCACCAGATAACCCACCACGCCGATGGTGGCACAGAGCCAGTATCCCCAGGCGGAGAAGAACCCCACCAGCTCGCCAAAGCCGGCCCGGGCATAGCTGTAGATGCCGCCGTCGAGCTCGGGTTTGAGCCGCGACAGGTAGAGGAAGCTCATGGCCAGCGCCAGTATGCCGACCCCGGTGACGGCCCAGCCGATCAGCACGGCGCGAGCGCCCGCCACATCGGCCATGTTCTGGGGCAGGCTGAAGATGCCGGCCCCCACCATGGAGCTGAACACCAGCGCAGTGAGGGACCAGAGCCCGATCTTGCTCTCTTTCATGGGCGCTCCTTAACGCAGCCGGCTGGCCAGCGCCTCGATGTGTTCCGGGCCGATGCCGCAGCAGCCGCCGATGAGGTTTGCCCCGGCTCTGCGCCAGCGCTCGGCCCAGCCGAGGTAATCCAGCGGCCCCAGATCGCCGCGGATCTCGTCCAGACCATCGTTGGCAGTCGCCTCCTTGGGCTGGGGCGGGAAGGCGTTGGCATAGGCGCCGAGGCGAACGTCGGTGCGCCCCTGAGCCTGCAACGCGGCGACGGCCACCTTGAGCGCCCCTTCAATCACCTCGGGCTGGCAGCAGTTGAACAGGATGGCGTCCACTCCGGTCGCCACCAGCGCAGTCACCGCATCCGCCACCCGCTCGCCGGAGCGCAGGGTGGGCTCGCTGCCCGGCGCCTCGTCTTCCAGAGTAAAGGAGACCCAGAACGGCTTGCCGTCCTCGGGCAGCAGGGCCTTGAGGGCCAGGGGCTCGGCGATGAGGCTCATGGTCTCCGCCAGCCAGAGATCCACATGGGGTGACAGGGCACGGATAAGCGGTGTCGCCAACTCGCTCACCCGCTCGGCCTGATAGAGGTCCGCACGATAGGAGCCAAAGAGCGGCGGCAAGGAACCGGCCACCTTGACGGCTCCACCCTGTTCGTCGGCCACGTCTCGGGCCAGTTGCCCGGCCAGAGCCGCAAGTGCCTCCCCTTGGGCGGCAAAGCGTGCCTCGCCGATATGGAAGGGCACCAGGGCATAGCTGTTGGTGGTGATCACCCGGGCACCGCTCGTCGCATAGGCCTGGTGTACCTCGCGCACCGTCTCGGGCGCTTCCATCAACGCCAGCGCCGACCACTCCGGTTGACGGAACGGCGCACCACGCCGCGCCAGTTCACGGCCCATACCGCCATCGAGTACCCACAAATCCTGCTTGTCCATCTCTGTCTCTCTGCGCCTCCCCGCCATGACGGGTGTTTATTGTGTGAAACCACATTAAGCCATCAAAACATCTAGACGGCTAGAAATCCCAAATATCATGACCCAAAGTAGAACAAGAGGCAATCGGGAACTACGAACAAATCCGGGCAAGCTCAGGATGATGGCGGCAAAGGGAGGTCTCCCCGGCACAGGCACCACCTGGCCAGGCACTGAAACGACAAGAGGCCACCCCGGGGGGGTGACCTCTTGTGAAACAGGGGATCAAGGCGGGCACAGCCGCCGATAACCAGAGGACTCAGCGCCCGGCCAGCACCCGCTTGGTCTGCTTGACCCAGTCGGAGACCCGGCCCTGATGGGGATAGCCCTGCCAGATTTGCTCCCACTGGGCGGGGCTGAGCGGGCGGCCCAATCGGCGCTGCACCCCGGCATAGAGGTAGTCGTGAGCCGTGGTGCGTGCCTGGGCGGAGGTGAGGAACTTGGCAACAGGGTCGGTGAGACGTACGTCCCGCATGCCGAGCAGCGGGTAGTCGCTGTGCACCGCCGCCAGCATGGTCTCGCGCATGGCGGATTCGATGTAACCCCGGGCAAACAGGGCGGTGACCGATTCAAGCGACCCTTGATCCGGGCCGTGATACTCCTCGTCGAACACCGGGCTGGGCTCTGCCACGGCGCTTTGCACCACCGCATCGGGATCCTGCTGCGGGACCACCACCACAGGCTGGGGAGCGACGGGTTTGGCAGGCGTCACTGGCTTGCGCGGTGCGCTCTGGCTGCAGGCACCCAGTGCCAGGGCGAGCGCCACACAGGCCAGCGCACGGGAATGAGTCTTCATCTTCATGATTGTTAACGAACTCCTTTAGGATTCCTGAGCGGGCTTCTCATTGCTCGCAGGTTCTACCCGGGTGACCAGCAACTGGTCAATCTTGTAACTGTCGATGTCCACCACTTCGAACTTGTAACCGGCATATTTGACCGAGTCGGTGCGCTTGGGGATCTTGCGCAGCATGTACATGATGAAACCGGCGATGGTCTCGTAGTTCTGGTTTTCCGGGAACTCCTCGATGTCGAAGGCGCGCATCACGTCGGAGATGGGGGTCACCCCGTCCACCAGCCAGGAGTTCTCGTCCCGCTGGACGATCTGCTCTTCCACCACGTGGGTGGCCCACTCCCCCATGACGGTACTCATCAGGTCATTCATGGTGACGATGCCCACCACCAGGGCGTATTCGTTCATCACCACCGCAAAGTCGCCGCGATGGTTCTTGAAGTACTCCATCGCCTCGTAGAGGTTGAGGGTGTCGGGAATGATGATGACGTTCTGCACCAGGGAGCCGCTGTTGAGATCGATGCTCTGGCCGCTGATGACGCGGATCAGCAGCTCCTTGGCATCCACGAACCCCTTGATGCTGTCGAGGTTGTGGTCGCACACCAGGAACTTGTTGTGGGGGTGCTCGGCGATCTTCGCCTTGATGCTCTCTTCCCCCTCTTGCAGGGTGAAGTAGATGAGGCTCTCCCGCGCCGTCATGGCGGAAGTGACACCCAAGGACTGGAGCTCGAACACGTTCTCGATGAGCTGGTGCTCCTCGCGCTGGATGACACCGGCTTCGGCACCTGCATCCATCACCGCATAAATATCGTCGGAGGTGATCTCGTCGTTGCGCACCATGGAGATGCGCATCAGCCGGAACAGGCCGTTGGCCATGCCGTTGAACAGCCACACCAGCGGCATCAGCAAGGTGACGCACAGCATCATGGGACGCACCACCACCACGGCGATCCGCTCGGGCATGGTCATGGCAAGGCGTTTGGGCATCAGGTCCGCTATCAGGATGAACATGCCGGTGACGAAGACGAACGAGGCCGCGGAGCTAATCTGGCCGAGCCAGGGCCCCTGGTAGAAGCCGGCTATCAGCTCCCTGATGGCGGGATTGAGGGCGGATTCCCCCAGGATACCGCCGAGGATGGCAACGGTATTGAGGCCTATCTGCACCACGGTAAAGAAGTTGCCCGGCTGGGCCTGCAATGCCAGCACCTTCTCGGCGTGGCGGTTGCCCTCGTCGGCCATCACCTGCAACTTGATCTTGCGGGAGGCGGCAAGGGAGATCTCGGAGAGTGAGAAGAACACGCTGCCGGCGACCAGCAGCATCAGAAAGAACAAACTATCGGCAAAACTCATGATTAACCTATTGCTACAGCCGCCTTAGCACAAGACGGCAAACTGGGCCCGGGAAACCGGACCGTGACTCCATCCGGGACTCACACAGGGGCCATATTCTAGCAGAAAAGCGCCCGCTGGGTGGCGTTATCTTGAACTGCCGTGCCATGCAATGAAAAAGGCGCTCAAAGCGCCTTTTTATTCAATCAGAGTTGGATTCCCATCGTGCAGCCGCGACGGGAACTCCACCCAAGGCGCCCCATCAGCCCTTGCCCAGCAGATCGCTCAGGTCATCGGCCTTGGTGTGACGCACATCCTTGCCCTTGACGTAGTAGACGATGTACTCGCAGATGTGCTGGCAGCGATCGCCGACCCGCTCGATGGCCCGCGCCGCCCAGAGCACGTTGAGCACCTGCGGTATAGTGCGCGGATCTTCCATCATGTAGGTCATCAGCTCGCGGATGATGGACTCGTACTCCCGATCCACCTTGTCATCTTCCTTGTAGACCGCCAGGGCAGCATCCAGATCCATGCGGGCGAAAGCGTCCAGCACGTCGTGGAGCATCTTGATGGTGCGACGCCCCATGTTCTCCAGCGACACCAGCGGTGGCTGGGGCTTGTTGGCGTTGTCGGTCAGCATGCGGGCAATCTTGTCCGCCACGTCGCCAATCCGCTCCAGATCCGTGATGGTCTTGATGATGGCCATCACCAGCCGCAGGTCGGACGCAGTGGGCTGACGCTTGGCGATGATGCGGGTGCACTCCTCGTCGATCGCCACTTCCATGGCGTTGACCTTGTGGTCGTTGGCCACGATCTTGCGCGCCGCATCCAGATCCTGGCCATGGATGGCGGCGATGGCGTCGGTGAGTTGCTTCTCCACCAGCCCCCCCATCACCAGTACCTGATTGCGCACGCTCTCAAGCTCGGCATTGAACTGACCGGAGATGTGTTTGTTGAGGTTCATATTGTCCATACCAGTAATCCTTGTTGCTCCGATTATGCCTTAGCCGTTGAACTGACTGCCAATCTGTTTGTTGATGCTCATCTTGCTCATCTTGCTCATCTCAATCAGCGGCATCCCTTAGCCGTAACGACCGGTAATGTAGTCTTCGGTCTTCTTCTTGGCCGGGGTGGTGAAGATGGTGTTGGTATTCGAGTACTCGATGAGTTCCCCCATGTACATGAACGCGGTCTGATCCGAGACCCGCGCCGCCTGCTGCATGTTGTGGGTCACGATCACCACGGTGAACTGGCTCTTGAGCTCGTTGATGAGCTCCTCGATGGTGAGGGTGGAGATGGGGTCCAGCGCCGAGGTCGGTTCATCGAGCAACAGCACTTCCGGCTCGATGGCGATGGCACGGGCAATCACCAGACGCTGCTGCTGACCACCGGAGAGGCCGAAGGCGTTGTCGTGCAGACGATCCTTCACTTCCTCCCACAGGGCGGCACCGCGCAGGGAACGCTCGGCGGCCTCGTCCAGAGTACGGCGGTCATTAATGCCCTGCAGGCGCAGGCCGTAGACCACGTTCTCGTAGATGGACTTGGGGAAGGGGTTGGGGCGCTGGAACACCATGCCCACCTGGCGGCGCAGGGCGGAGACATCCACGCTCTTGTCGTAGATATTGTGGCCGTGCAGCTGGATCTCCCCCTCGATGCGGCAGATCTCCACCAGATCGTTCATCCGGTTGATGCAGCGCAGCAAAGTGGACTTGCCGCAACCGGACGGGCCGATGAAGGCGGTGACCTGACCCTTGGGGATCTTCATGTTGACGTTGAACAGCGCCTGCTTGTTGCCGTAGTACAGGTTGAGATCCTTCACCTCCAGCGCAGTCTGCTCCGGGGTCAGGTTGAGCAGGTCGGTGGCGGTGTGCGGGGCCGAACTCGGTGTTACGTTGATCATCTGTTTACCTCAAATTCTCTTGGTGGCAGCGGGCAAACGTCTTGCCCGCTGCCGGAATATCTGGTTGGCAGGGAAGGTCCCTGCCCGTCTCTGTAATGGCTGGATTAATGTTCCAGCGACCGGAATTTCTCGCGCAGGTGGTTACGAATACCGATCGCCGTCAGGTTGAGGCCGACGATCACCGTCACCAGCAGGAAGGAGGTGGCGTAGACCAGAGGACGCGCCGCCTCGACGTTCGGGCTCTGGAAGCCCACGTCATAGATGTGGAAGCCCAGGTGCATGAACTTGCGCTCCACGTGCAGGTACGGGAAGTTGCCGTCCATCGGCAACGTGGGAGCAAGCTTCACCACCCCCACCAGCATTAGCGGCGCCACCTCGCCCGCCGCACGGGCAATCGCCAGGATAAGGCCGGTCATGATGGCCGGGCTGGCCATGGGCAGCACGATGCGCCAGAGGGTCTCGGCCTGGGTGGCACCCAGCGCCAGCGAACCCTGGCGAATGGTGCTCGGGATCCGGGCCAGCCCCTCTTCGGTGGAGACGATCACCACCGGCAGGGTCAGGATGGCCAGGGTCAGGGCTGACCAGATGACTCCGGGGGAGCCGAAGGTCGGGCTCGGCAGCGCTTCCGGGTAAAAGAGGCGGTCGATGCTGCCCCCCAGGGTGTAGACGAAAAAGCCCAGGCCAAACACGCCGTAGACGATGGAGGGCACCCCCGCCAGGTTGATCACCGCGATACGGATGATCTTGGTCAGGCTGTTCTTGCCCGCGTACTCGTGCAGGTAGACCGCCGCCACCACCCCGAGCGGGGTCACGATGATGGCCATCAGGATCACCATGAAGACGGTGCCGAAGATGGCCGGGAAGACGCCGCCCTCGGTGTTCGCCTCCCGGGGGTCATCGGAGACGAACTTGCCTATCTGGTGGAACCAGTGACCCACCTTGGCCATCAGGCTCATGTCGTTGGGCCAGACCACATCCAGCACCCGGGACATGGGCATGGTCACCAGCTCGCCGCGCATGTCCTTGACGGTGATGCTGTCTCTGTCCGCCTGGGTACGCAGGGAGAAGAGCTCTTTTTCCAGCACCTGATAACGATCGTTCAGGGCCTGACGCTCGCTCGCCAGCTCGGCTTTAAGCTGATCGGTCAGCTTGTCATCCAGCTCGGCCTTGCGCTCTTTCAGGCGCAGGCGCTCCAGCTGATAGTTGATGCTGCCGATGGCCCCTTTTTGCAGGTCGTTGGCTTGGCTTGAGAGGCCGTTGGCACGGGCCAGCACCCGCTGCAAGGCGGGATGCAGATCCGTGGTCAGCTCCTGGCCATCTTCCTTCACCGAGGTGATGTAACCATAGAAGTTGCCGTTGGTGGCGCGTTCCACCATGGCGAGCTCCGCCGGCTGGGCGCGCGATTTGATATCGGTCTCCAGCACCCAGCGGAAATCGAGGTCCACGAACTCCCGGTTGCCGGTCTTGACCAGATAACGGGTGATCTCTTCGCGATCCTCCCCTTCCAGCGCCTGGCCTGCGGCGCGCAGGCGCTCCACCGGCACCAGCTCCCGGTCGTTGATCTCGCCAATCAGGACGCTCTTGTTGCCGCTTGCATCTTCAAGTTGCCACTCATAGATGGGATGGGGCCAGAAATAGACCAGACCACGCCAGCCAATCAGCAACAACAGACCCAGTACGGCCACCAGACTCAGGCTGACGGCGCCCCCCGTCATCCAGATCCAGGGGGCCCCCGATTTAAACCACTTACCCATTGTCGATTCCTTAGTCCTTACAGAGAGCTGTACTTTTCACGCAACCGCTGGCGGACGAATTCGGCCAGGGTATTGAACAAGAAGGTGAACACAAACAGCACGAAGGCGGCGAGGAAGAGCACCCGGTAGTGGGAGCTGCCCACTTCCGATTCCGGCATCTCCACCGCGATGTTCGCCGCCAGGGTCCGCAGCCCCTGGAACATGGAGAAGTCCATGATGGGGGTGTTGCCTGTGGCCATCAGCACGATCATGGTCTCGCCCACGGCGCGGCCAAGGCCCATCATCACCGCAGAGAAGATGCCCGGGCTCGCGGTGAGGATCACCACCCGGCTCAGGGTCTGCCACGGGGTCGCCCCCAGCGCAAGCGAGCCCTGGGTCAGGTGCTTGGGCACCGAGAAGACCGCGTCTTCGGCGATGGAGAAGATGGTGGGGATGACCGCAAAGCCCATGGCGATACCGACCACCAGGGAGTTGCGCTGGTCAAACTTGATGCCCATGTCGTGGGTCAGCCAGATGCGCGAATCACCGTGCATGAAGGCGTTCTCGATGATGGGGCTCAAGGCGAAGGCGCCCCAACCGATGAACAGCAGCACAGGGATGAGCAGGATGGCGTGCCAGCCTTCCGGCAGCCAGGTGCGGCCGCGCTCCGGCAGATAGTTCCACACCAGGGCGGTGAGCAGCATGCCCATGGGCAGCAGGATCAGCAGCAGGATCACCCCGGGCAGGGCCCCTTCGATGATGGGCGCAAGCCACAGACCCGCCAGGAAGCCGAGGATGACGGTCGGCAGCGCCGCCATGATCTCCACCGTCGGCTTGACGTATTTGCGCAGCCCCGCCGACATGAAGTAGGCGGTATAGATGGCACCGGCGACACCCAGGGGCACCGCGAACACCATGGCATAGAAGGAGGCTTTCAAGGTACCGAACACCAGGGGCACCAGGCTCAGCTTGGCTTCGAAGTCGTTGCTGGCGGAGGTGGACTGCCACACGTACTGGGGCTCGGGATAGCCTTCATACCACACCTGTTGCCAGAGGGCAGACCAGGTTACCTCGGGGTGATCGTTCTCGACGTCAAAGACCTTGAAGTCATCCCCCTGCTGGGTCAACAGCAGGTTGTGGCGAGGAGAGATGGCAACAGCAGCCAGGTTGCCCCCGTCAACCTTCTCGCCAAGCAGCTTGGCTTCGCCGGTGGCATGGAAGAAGTTGATGGTGCCGTCGCTGCCTGCGCTGATGAAGCCCTTGCGAAAGTGCTCGGGGGTCAGCAGGGCGACCGGCGCGTCACTCTTGAAGTCACGGATCTGGGTGAACTGGCGCTTGCCATCCTTTGCCACCTCGAACCACTGGGAGATGACGCCGTTATCGTTGCCCACCAGCAGGGAGGACGCACCGGAGAGCAGGGCCACCTGGGTCACGCTGGCATTGGGGGCGTTGATCTCCATGACATTGCGCAGGGAAATGTCGCTCAGGTTGTGGATGTCATAGACCGACAGGCGGTTACCCTCGCGCACGAACAACAGGCGCAGGTTCGGGGTCAGCAGCATCTGGTCAACATGGCGTGGCAGGGACGGAATGGTGTAGGTCTGGTTGCTCCACTCGATTTCGCCGGAGAGGAAATTCTCCTCGCCGCTCATCACCATCAGCACACCACGACCATCTTCGGTCACGGCCGCGGTCGCCATCTTGTCCTTGGTCGCCTCGAAGACCATGCGCGTCAGCGCCTTGCCCTGGGGATCGATCACCACGGGGGTCTCGCCGAAGGGATATTGCAGGCTGGGCTCAATGACGCGCACGTCATTGGGATAGGAGATCTTGAAATAGGGTTGCACCACCTGAGCCTTGCCGTTGGCAAACCCATAGGCGATGAGTTTCTGGCCCGGCGCAGGCGGCGCGACCGCCGTGATCTCGCCGTTCACCTGCGCCTCGCCAATCACCTGTCCGGTCTTGATCTTGCCATCCGGTTGCACGGCAAAGAATTTGACCTTCCCCTGGTCGCTGAAGCGGTAACCTATCTCGTTTTGCTCCTCGACCCCGAGCCAGGCGGTTTTGCCCTTGATGGGCAGGGTGAAGGAAGCGGTGCTCTCCATGCTGGCGCCATTGAAGATGGGCTTCACCACATAAAGCAGGTAGAAGAAGATAAGCAACAGCGCCACCAGCACCAGGGCTCCCCCTGTGGTGACGCCATATTTGGCCAATTTATCCTTGATCCGGCGTTTTCGACTGCCCGCCATGACCAGATTTAACGATTCCGATGACATGCAAGACCTCAATGTGAGCTAGGCTTGGCGGCATTATATGGCGGATGCATGACAGTTTTGTTACATCAACAGCGGCAAAGAGCGCAGGCTCCATCGGGGGGTGGCAGTTGGTATTCGGGGGGAAGCAGGCAGCCGGTCTGGCAGTGAAATAAAAGCAAACGGGGCCATCAGGCCCCGCTGTCATCTTGAGGAAGCGCCTCTTTCGCGGCGAGTCTGGCCGCCTTCTTCTCGGCGCGGCGCCGTTTGAAGAAATCCGACAGCTGGGCCGAGCAGGCGTCGGCGAGCACCTCCCCCGTCAGTGCCACCTGGTGGTTGTGGCGGGGATCCAGCAGGATGTCGAACACAGAGCCTGCCGCCCCCGTCTTCAAATCCCGGGCACCATAGACCACCCGCTTGACCCGGCTGTGGATGAGGGCGCCGGCACACATGCAGCAGGGCTCCAGCGTCACATAGAGGGTGGTGTCGAGCAGGCGATAGTTTTCAAGCTGCTTGCCCGCTTCCCGAAGCGCCATCACCTCGGCATGGGCGCAGGCGTCGTGCTCGCTGATGGAGCGATTCCACCCCTCTGCCACTATCTTGTCCCCCAGCACCAGCACGGCGCCCACCGGGATCTCGCCTATCCCCTCTGCCCTGGCTGCCAGGGCCATGGCATGGCGCATCCAGCGTTCGTCCTGCTCGCGCTGGCTGATCTGTGCTGCAACTTCAGATGGTTTCACGCCCTGATCCTCTCGTCGATATGATGTCGGCTTGCCTGGCCCCTGCGCGGCATCGGCCGCGCACTCCCGGATTGCTGCGTCCCGGCTCTGGGCACACCGGGCCCCTTCCCCCTCGCGCTAGCCGGTAGCCCACGGCAGAAGATGCTGTCAATGAAAGAGAGGCCAAAGGCCTCGGCGACATCGGAACGCCCCGAGTTGGGTGTTCGCCACCCTGTGCCCGCCTAAGGGGGCGGCGATTATGCCAAAACTCCGGCCAGGGCCCAAGTTGCATCTTGGCTGAACAATAAAGAAGCAGTCGGCATCTCCCTGATAAAAAAGGAGTTGCGCCCGCCAAATCATCCGATTAGACTTCCTCCCCGTCAGCCGAGCTGACTCCGTCGGTGTGTAGCGCAGCCAGGTAGCGCATCTGCATGGGGTGTAGAGGGTCGGAGGTTCGAATCCTCTCACACCGACCAAATTCCCCGAAAATAGCCCAGTCAAACGACTGGGCTATTTTTTTGCCTGCACGCCCGACGCTTGCCTCTTTTTCCTCTCGCCTCCCCCGTTCATCGGGTCGCCGCTTTTTATTGGCATGAATTTTATACAGAACCACTTGAAGCTTTCATAAAGTGCCGCTAGGATACGCAACTTTTCCGCCGGCCATAAAAACAGGGAGGTGGACACTAGGGTGATGGAATCACCGACCGGCTTGCAATCAATGAGGCAAGCATCCATGACCCAAGCTGTTGACTCCCAGCCCGTTCAGCCCCTGATCTCCCCCACGCCCTCCGAGCTCGATTCCGCAGAGCACGGGTTTGGCAGTTCAGTGCACCTCGATGTGATCGATCTCGCCGCCCCGGATGAAGATTACTGAGACGAGCCCGTACCATAGTGCGGTTCAAGACGCCGGTTTTGCTGTCCGGCACCGCCCTTGACCCCGGCCAACAGACCGCCACCGCAAATAACGACAAAATGCTGGTTTTTCTTCAAAAATCAGTTTAATTGACCATCTTCTGCGCCCCAACCTCCCTCTCCTTCATGGACACGCCTTGATACAAACCTACGTTATTGCTCGTCATTTCCCTCTCTCCTGTTCGCCTTCGCCATTTTGACCCAATTTGACATTTTAGTTTTAAACGCCAGTTCACTACCCGGTTACTTCATAGCCCCCATGCAGGCTGGATTGAACGAAGGCATTTCATACAGCTGTTTTTGCAAAGCTTGGAGTAATGTCGGGATTTGTTTTTGCATTTGTAATTTTATTACGTAATTAGTTACATTTTTAACCCATCCCCTCTACCGAAATCCTCCCCCCTGCCGCCCCGGCAACCCAAGAGCATAACCATCTGCAAAGAGCTTTTGCACTAATCACATAAATCCATTTAAAACAGCATCTTAACTATCATCAAAAAACACCTGTTTTAAAAATCAAGTTGACGAATCCGCCATTCTTTTGCACCTTATGAATCGTGTTACCCCGCTGTTACGGGGAGTTTGAAAGAAAGGGATATAGACGTTAGTCGTAGTTAATAAATTCAAAATGTAACTTTTGGAGGAGTACCCACTATGTCGGCACCGGCCCAGACCATCAGCAGCACCCGCCTGCGCATTCAAGGCGAGATGCTTCCCGATTACGCGCAGATCCTGACGCCGGATGCGGTGGCCCTGGTGTCCGAACTGGTGGAACGTTTCGCTCCCCAACGCAATGAGCTGCTGAAGCAGCGAGTCGCACGCCAGGCCCGTATCGATGGCGGCGAGTTGCCGGACTTCCTGCCAGAGACCGCCCATATTCGCGATGGTGAGTGGACGGTGCGCGGCATCCCCGCCGATCTGCAGGACCGCCGTGTGGAGATCACCGGCCCGGTCGAGCGCAAAATGGTGATCAATGCCCTCAACGCCAACGTCAAGGTCTTCATGGCCGACTTCGAGGACTCCCTGGCCCCGGCCTGGAACAAGGTGATCGAGGGCCAGATCAACCTGCGCGATGCGGTCAACGGCACCATTGCCTACCAGAGCCCGGAGGGGAAGGCCTATACCCTGAATCCCAACCCGGCCGTGCTCATCTGCCGGGTGCGCGGTCTGCATCTGCCGGAGAAACACGTCACCTTTGATGGTGCCCCCATTCCCGGCGGCCTGTTCGACTTCGCCCTCTATTTCCTGCACAACCACAAGGCGCTGCTGGCCAAGGGCTCCGGTCCCTACTTCTACGTACCCAAGCTGCAGAGCCATCTGGAAGGGCGCTGGTGGAGCGAGGTGTTCGCCTGGACCGAGGACAAATTCGGTCTGCCCCGCGGTACCATCAAGGCCACCGTACTCATCGAGACCCTGCCGGCGGTATTCGAGATGGACGAGCTGCTCTATCAGATGAAGGATCACATCGTTGCCCTCAACTGCGGTCGCTGGGACTACATCTTCAGCTATATCAAGACCTTGAAAAACCACCCGGATCGCGTCCTGCCTGATCGTCAGGTGGTGACCATGGACAAGCCGTTCCTCTCTGCCTACTCGCGACTCCTCATCAAGACCTGCCACAAGCGCGGCGCGCTGGCGATGGGGGGCATGGCTGCCTTTATTCCGGCCAAGGACGCGGCAGTCAACGAACAGGTGTTTGCCAAGGTGCACGCGGACAAGCAGCGCGAGGCCGACAACGGCCACGATGGCACCTGGGTCGCCCACCCCGGTCTGGCCGATACCGCCATGGCGGTGTTCAACGCCACCATTCCGGCGGGTGCCCAGAACCAGATCGGCGTGCTGCGCGAGCAGGATGCCCCCATCACGGCCGCCGACCTGCTGGCCCCCTGTGAGGGCGAGCGCACCGAGGCGGGCATGCGCACCAATATCCGCGTCGCCCTGCAATATCTGGAAGCCTGGATCAACGGCAACGGCTGCGTGCCCATCTACGGACTGATGGAAGATGCCGCCACCGCCGAGATCTCCCGCACCTCCATCTGGCAGTGGATCCGCCACGGCAAGACCCTCTCCAACGGTCAGGCGGTGACCAAGGCGCTGTTCCGCCAGATGCTGGCCGAGGAGCAGGAGGTGGTCAGAGGCGAAGTGGGCGAGGCCCGCTGGCAATCGGGCCGTTTCGCCGAGGCGAGCGCCCTGATGGACGAGATCACCTGCGCCGACACACTCATCGATTTTCTGACGCTGCCCGGCTACGAGCGGCTGTGAGACCCGGGCCGGTAACGGCCCCCATTACAAGTCAATGGAAACGTGAAATCAATGAAAGAGGGAACTGATATGGCACTGACCCGTGAGCAACAGATCCAGGCTATCGAGAAAGACTGGGCAGAAAACCCCCGCTGGAAAGGGATCAAGCGCGGCTACAGCGCCGAGGATGTGGTGAACCTGCGTGGCAGCCTGCAGCCGGCACACACTCTGGCCCAACGCGGCGCCGACAAACTGTGGGAGCTGATCCACGGCGGCGCCAAGAAAGGCTATGTAAACTGCCTCGGCGCCCTGACCGGCGGCCAGGCGGTGCAGCAGGCCAAGGCCGGCATCGAAGCCATCTATCTCTCCGGCTGGCAGGTGGCGGCGGACAACAACCTATCCTCCACCATGTACCCGGATCAGTCCCTCTACCCGGCCAACTCCGTCCCCTCCGTGGTGGAGCGCATCAACAACTCCTTCGCCCGGGCCGACCAGATCCAGTGGGCCAACAAGGTTGGACCAGAGGACAAGGGCTTCATCGACTACTTCCTGCCCATCGTAGCGGATGCGGAAGCCGGTTTCGGCGGCGTGCTGAACGCCTTCGAGCTGATGAAGGGGATGATTGAAGCGGGCGCCGCCGGCGTGCACTTCGAAGATCAGCTCGCGTCCGTGAAAAAGTGCGGCCATATGGGCGGCAAGGTACTGGTCCCGAGCCAGGAAGCGGTGCAAAAGCTCATCGCAGCCCGCCTCGCGGCAGATGTCTGCGGCACCACCACCCTGGTCATCGCCCGCACCGACGCCAACGCAGCGGATCTGCTGACCACGGATGCCGACCCCTACGATGCCGGCTTCCTGACCGGTGAGCGCACCAGCGAGGGCTTCTACAAGGTGCAGGCCGGCATCGAGCAGGCCATCTCCCGCGGCCTGGCCTACGCCCCTTACGCCGACATGGTGTGGTGCGAGACCGCCAAGCCCGATCTGGACGAGGCGCGCAAATTTGCCGAGGCCATCAAGGCCCAGTACCCGGACAAGATCCTGGCCTACAACTGCTCCCCGAGCTTCAACTGGAAGAAGAACCTGGACGATGCCACCATCGCCCGCTTCCAGCAGGAGCTCTCCGACATGGGCTACAAGTACCAGTTCATCACCCTGGCGGGTATCCACAACATGTGGTTCCACATGTACGAGCTGGCCTACCAGTACGCCCGTGGCGAGGGAATGAAGCACTATGTCGAGATGGTGCAGCAGCCGGAATTCGCCGCCGCCGAGCGGGGCTACACCTTCGTGGCACACCAGCAGGAAGTGGGTACCGGTTACTTCGACAAGGTGACCACCGTCATTCAGGGCGGCCAGTCGTCGGTGACCGCGCTGACCGGCTCGACTGAAGAAGATCAGTTCCACTGATAGCTGTGTAATGCTCGCAAACAAACCCCGGCCAAGTCCCGGGGTTTGTCGTTATGGGGCTTAGAACCTATCCCAGTAGGCGTAATCGTTGAAGGCAGTTTGAACACGGACAGCGCGCAGAAACCGGAGCGTACTGTAGTACGTGAGGATTTCGAGCACTGCCCAGGTTCAAAATGGCGAATAAGATAGCCTAATGGGATAGGTTTTCAGAGCTCGAGGATCTCTTTGACGAAAGGGATGGTCAGCTTGCGCTTGGCACGGAAGGAGGCGTTGTCGAGACGATTGAGGGTGGCAAGCAGGGTGCGCATGTCGCGGGAGAGGCGGTTGAGCAGGAAACGGCCCACGTCGATGGGCAGCTTGAAACCCCGCAGCTCGGCGCGCAGTTGCAGGGCGCTGAGTTTGCCCTCGTCGTCCAGCTCGTCGAGGTGGAAGCTCACTCCCCAGTCGAGACGGGACGCGAGATCCGGCAGTTGCAGCCCCAGCTTGCGTGGCGCGCTGCAGCCGGTAACGATGAGCGTCCCCTCCCCCTTCTCCTTCCAGCGATTGTAGAAGTCGAACAGGGCCCGCTCCCACAGGGCGTTGCCGGCGATCGCCTCCAGGCTGTCAAGACAGACCAGGGGCAGGCTCTCCAGGGCATCGAGCATGCTGGGGTCAAGCTGTTCGAACTGATCGAGGGAGAGATAGGCCGCCGCCGCGTCGCGGGCGTTGACCTCGGCACAGGTAGCATGGAGCAGATGGGAGCGGCCCGACCCCTTGGCTCCCCAGAAATAGAGGAAGGGCGAGCCCTGACCAATGGCCGCATTCTTGAGGGCGGTGATCAGATGGGCGTTGTTGCCGGGATAAAAACTGACGAAGGTTTCATCATCCGGTAGTTGTACGGCTAAAGACAGTTGGGCCGGTTGCTTCACTCGTTGGGCTTTGACTGTGATATTTGCGGGCAAGTGTATCACCAGCGGGGCAGATAGAGAACCGCCCGGACCATGCCGGGCGGTCAGGATCCTTCCCCGGGATCAGGGCTGCGACCATTGATAGCGCAGGCCGCTCTCGTTGTCTTCCACCTGATGCAGGCGGCTCTCCAGTTGCAACCCCCTCACCAGCTCGGCCTTGTCCCCCTGCAGCGAGAGGTTGAAGGTCACCTTGTCCCCTTCCAGCTTGCCGATGGCCACCTTGGTGACACTGGCCATCCCCTGCAGCAGCTTCTGGATCTGGATCATGCCATCGATGTCGGACAGCCCCTCCACCACCAGGGTCTGGCTGGAGGCGACACCGGAGAGACGGGTACCGTACTGCTGCACCAGCCAACCGGCAAGGGCATCGGCAAAGCCCTTTGCCACCTCGGCCTGGGTACCTGAACCCGAGCCCTTGGTCAGCTCGGTCAGCTCTCCTGCCTGCGCCCCCGGCTTGGCCCCATAAAGACCCCAATCGATGCTCCAGGCCTCCCCCTCCGGGGTGAGTTTGCCGAGCACCACCATTTCGGCGCCGTAACGCTGGCTCGCCTTGAGCACGGGATCGGCAAAGCGGCCCCAGACATCGGTGGCATTGACCGCCATGTTGTCATCCAAGTCCATCAGCGGGAGACTGACCGGCAGCCCCATGGCCTGGGTCTGGGCACGCAGCGCCTCGGACCAGCCATCGCCGGACTGATCCGGCAGAATGCGCCGCTCCCCTTCGTCGACCACCAGCCAGATGGCGACCTGCGGCCGCACCGGGCCAAGCAGGGCAAACTTGCTCTGGCCGACCAGGGCGTTCACCTTGACCACATTGAAATCCGCCTTGAGAAACTTGACCGAGCCGATGTCCTGATAGCTGTATTGCTGCACGTAATCCGCCGGCGCCGCCAGGGCCTTCACCACATCCGGCTGGGTGAGGATATCGCGCTTGCCCGTCACCTTGACGAGCACATCCCCCAGCGCCTGGGACTGGGCGGCCGTCATGTCGCCACTGGTGGGAGCCTTGCCCTGATAGAGGTCGGTTACCTGGGCGGCCGACACCACGAGAGGCAGACAGCAGCAGAGGAGAGTCGCTAAGCGTTTCAGCATAAAGAAGATTCTCGAAATGGGGGATGGTGCTTATGGTAGCGGCAAGGCGCGCATGGCAGCAAGCAAAGGGGGGAGAAACAGCGGAGCCGGCAGGGTGCCGGCTCCGTTTGCGCGCCTTGGGCGCGGCGATGGGGTGATGCTTACTTGGTGCCGAAGATCTTGTCGCCAGCATCCCCCAGACCCGGGACGATATAGCCCTTCTCGTTCAGCCCCTGGTCGATGGAGGCACAGAACAGCTCCACGTCCGGGTGAGCGGCTTCCAGGGCCTTGATGCCTTCCGGCGCGGCAACCAGCACCAGCACCTTGATGGACTGGCAACCTTTCTTCTTGAGCAGGTCGATGGTGGCGATCATGGAGCCGCCGGTGGCCAGCATGGGGTCGATGACCAGGGCCAGACGCTCTTCGATGTTGCTGACGATCTTCTCGAAGTAGGGGACAGGCTGCAGGGTCTCTTCATCGCGATAGATACCGACCACGCTGACGCGGGCGCTCGGCATGTGCTCCAGCACGCCGTCCATCATGCCAAGACCGGCGCGCAGGATGGGCACCACGGTGACCTTCTTGCCCTTGATCTGGTCGACTTCCACAGGGCCGTTCCAGCCATCGATGGTCACTTTTTCGGTTTCGAAGTCAGAGGTCGCTTCGTAGGTCAACAAACTGCCCACTTCCTTGGCCAGTTCACGGAAACGCTTGGTGCTGATGTCGCCTTCGCGCATCAGGCCGATCTTGTGCTTGACCAGGGGGTGTTTGACTTCAACGACTTTCATTATTATCTCCTCTAACCGGCGCCAAAAAAATCGCGGAATCATACAACAAAAGCCACAGCTTGTAGAGCTTTTCGATTCAAAAACGCGCAAACGATTTTCTTTCTGGTTTTTCGTGCCCGCTGGTAGAATACGCCCCGAATTTTACCCTCCACTTCTTTATATGACGGGGAATACGCGTGACTGACAAAACCTCACTGAGCTACAAGGATGCTGGCGTAGATATCGATGCCGGCAATGCACTGGTTGAACGTATCAAGGGCGTGTCAAAACGCACTCGTCGTCCTGAAGTCCTTGGTGGTCTTGGCGGCTTTGGGGCCCTGTGTCAAATCCCTGCTGGCTACAAGGAACCGGTACTGGTCTCCGGTACCGACGGGGTGGGCACCAAGCTGCGTCTGGCCATCGACCTGAAGAAGCACGACACCGTGGGGATCGACTTGGTCGCCATGTGCGTCAATGACCTCATCGTGCAGGGCGCCGAGCCCCTCTTCTTCCTCGACTACTATGCCACCGGCAAACTGGACGTGGACACTGCCGCTGCCGTGGTCACCGGCATCGGCGCCGGCTGCGAACAGTCCGGCTGTGCCCTGGTCGGCGGTGAAACTGCCGAAATGCCTGGCATGTATGAAGGGGAAGATTACGACATCGCCGGTTTCTGCGTCGGCGTGGTGGAAAAGAGCGAGATCATCGACGGTAGCAAGGTTGGCGAAGGGGATGCCCTGATCGCCCTGGCCGCCAGCGGTCCCCACTCCAACGGCTTCTCCCTCATTCGCAAGATCCTGGAAGTCTCCAAGGCCGACGTGCAGCAGCCCCTGGGTGACACCACCCTGGCCAACGCCCTGCTGGAGCCGACCCGCATCTATGTGAAGCCCGTGCTCAAGCTCATCAAGGAGTGCGAGATCCACGCCCTGTCCCACATCACCGGCGGCGGCTTCTGGGAGAACATCCCGCGCGTGCTGCCCGCCAACACCCAGGCGGTCATCGACGAGCAGAGCTGGCAGTGGCCGGCGGTGTTCAGCTGGCTGCAGCAGGCTGGCAACGTCACCCGCCACGAGATGTATCGCACCTTCAACTGCGGCGTCGGCATGATCATCGCCCTGCCGGCGGATCAGCTGGACAAGGCCCTGGCCCTGCTCAAGGCCGAAGGCGAAAACGCCTGGCACATCGGCCACATCGCCAAGGCGGCCGATGGTGAGGAGCAGGTCATCATTCAATGAATGATCGTATCAACGGCCAGATGACCTCCATGAAACGCATCCTCGTCCTCATCTCAGGCAGCGGCAGCAACCTGCAGGCCATCCTCGATGGCTGTGCCGGCGGCAAGATTGCCGGTCAGGTGGTCGGCGTCATCAGCAACAAGGCTGATGCCTATGGCCTGGTGCGTGCCAGGGAAGCCGGGGTGGCCACCGCCATCCTGGCCCAGCAGCAGTTCGCCAGCCGGGAGGAGTATGATGCCGCCCTGCTGGCCCTGATGGCGGATTATCAGCCGGATCTGGTGGTGCTGGCCGGCTTTATGCGGATCCTGAGCGCCGACCTCGTGCGCCACTTCGCGGGGAGGATGATCAACATCCACCCCTCGTTGCTGCCGAAATACCAGGGTCTGCACACCCACCAGCGCGCCATCGAGGCCGGTGATGACGAGCACGGCGCCAGCGTCCACTTCGTCACCGAAGAGCTCGACGGCGGCCCGGTGATCCTCCAGGCACGGGTCCCCATCTTCGAAGGGGACAGTGCCGACGAGGTCGCCGCCCGGGTCCAGGTGCAGGAGCACAGCATCTACCCCCTGGTGGTGCAGTGGTTCTGTGAAGGGCGCTTGCAGATGCGAGAAGGGTCTGCCTTCCTCGATGGCAAGCAGCTTGGCCTGGCAGGCTATGCCAGCGAGTAACCGCTAGCAGCAGTAAGACACAACAAGGGAGGCTTAGGCCTCCCTTGTCATTTCCATCGACCAGCGCAATGGTTGTCATCACGTCCGATGACGCCGCTGCGCGGCTAATCGGCCCTACACCGGATTGTCGATATCGATAAAGTTCACCTCCAACCCGTGTACAGTGGCGAGCCACTCTCCCAGCGCCTTTACGCCGTAACGTTCGGTGGCGTGGTGGCCTGCGGCGTAGAAGTGCATGCCCATCTCGCGGGCGGTGTGGATGGTCTGCTCGGAGGCTTCGCCGGAGATGAAGGCATCGATGCCCTGCTCCGCCGCCTGGCTGATGTAACTCTGGCCACCGCCGGTGCACCAGGCCACGGAGCGGATGAGCTCGGGACCACTGTCACCACAATGAAGCGGCTCGCGACCGAGACGCTCGGCAATCAGCTTGGCAAAATCGCTGCCGCTCATGGGCTCCTCCAGCTTGCCCACCATGGCGACGCTCTTGCTGTTCCAGGGTTCGAGGCCGCGACGCACCTTGATGCCGAGCAACCTGGCAAGCTGGGCATTGTTCCCCACCTCGGGGTGCACGTCCAGCGGCAGGTGGTAGGCAAACAGGTTGATGTCGTGGGTCAACAGGGTCTTGAGACGACGCTGCTTCATGCCGGTGATCTGGGCCGGCTCACCGCTCCAGAAGTAGCCGTGATGAACCAGGATGGCATCGGCCCCGGCGGCCACGGCGGCATCGATGAGGGCCTGGCTGGCGGTGACGCCGGTCACCACCTTGCGAATGCGCTCACGCCCCTCCACCTGCAGGCCGTTGGGGCAGTAATCCTTGATGGCATGGGGTTCGAGCAGGTGGTTGAGCAGGCTTTCCAGTTTACGATGAGAGATCATGGGGGTCTCCTAGCTGGGCTCCCCACGCACTGTGCGGGGAGCCGGATTCAGATCGTCAGGGCCCATGATAATCGAGCCGGACCGGCAAGGCCATGCGCCTGTCAGGCCTAGGCGGGCAGCTCGATGCCGGCGTCACGCATCTGGGCCAGCTTGTAGCGCAGGGTGCGCGGGCTGATGCCGAGCTTGTCGGCCACCGCTTTGCGACTGCCGTTGCACTCCTGCAGGGTGTCCAGAATGATCTGGTGCTCCTGCTGCTTGAGTTCGCCGCCAAGCCCTTCCCCTGACAGCCGCTCGAGCGGCCGCACCAGGGTCTCGTCCGTCTCTTCCAGGATCAGGTGCTCACAGTCGATGAGGCCGTCTGGGCAGAGGATCAGGGCCCGCTGCACCACGTTGTCGAGCTCGCGCACGTTGCCGGGCCAGAGGTGAGCCATCAGACGCTCTCGGGCGTCCTCTGCGAGCTGCGGCGTCGGCAGCCCCATCTGGCTGGCATGCAGCGCCAGCAGATGCTCCGCCAGGGGAAGGATGTCCCCCGGGCGCTCCCAGAGCGCCGTCCAGCGCAGGGGGAAGACGTTGAGGCGGTAGTAGAGATCTTCGCGGAACTGCCCGTCCTGCACCGCTTTTTTCAGATCCCGGTTGCTGGTGGCAATGACCCGCACATCCAGGGGGATCATCTTGCGGCTGCCGAGCCGCTCCACCTCTTTCTCCTGCAAGACCCGCAGCAGCTTGGCCTGCAGCCCCAGATCCATCTCGGTGATCTCGTCGAGCAGCAGGGTTCCTCCCTGAGCCTGCTCGAACTTGCCAGGGCACCCCTGCACCGCACCGGTGAAGGCGCCCTTCTCGTAGCCAAACAGGGTCGCTTCCAGCATGTTCTCCGGAATGGCGGCGCAGTTGATGGCGACGAAGGCCTGCTCTGCCCGGCTGGAGTGGTCATGAATGTAGCGAGCCAGCACCTCCTTGCCCGTCCCGCTCGGTCCGGTCACCATGACGGTGGCTTCGCTTCTGGCCACCCGGGTCGCCAGCTGGAACAGCTCCGCAGTCCTGGGGTCCCCGTACACCACGGCCCGTTTCTCCACCTTCTGGGCCGGCACATAACGGCTGACCTGGTTGAGCAGTACCTCGGGGGAAAAGGGCTTGGCCAGATAGTCGATCGCCCCCTCGCGCATGGCGCGCACCGCCCCGTCGATGTTGGCGTAGGCCGTCATCAGGAGCACAGGCACCTGGGGATATTGCTGGCGGATGTTGGCGAGCAGAGTCAGACCATCCATGCCCCCCATCTGGATGTCGGAGATCACCATGTCAAAGCGCTGACGGGACAGGGCAAGCAGGGCCCGCTCGCCGCTGTCCACCTCGCGGCACTCATAGCCACCGAGCAGCAGGGTATCCATCAGCGCCTCGCGCAGGCCGTTGTCATCTTCCACCACCAAAATGCGAGCCTGGGTCATGCCACACCTCCTACAACCAACATGGCCTTGTCGAAAATCATCTTCACCGGCGCTCCGGCTTTTGCGCGCATCATGCCACGCCCCCCAACTGAACCTGTTGCTGATGCAGGGGGAAGGACAGGGTAAAACAGGTGCCCTCGCCAGGGACCGAGGCCACGCTCACCTCCCCCTGATGGGCTCGTACCACCGACTGCACCACCGCAAGACCGAGGCCCGTGCCCTGGGAACGGGTGGTAAAGAAGGGTTCGAAGATCTGGTTGAGCAGGGAGGGGGCCATCCCCTTGCCGTTGTCGATGACCCGCATCTCCACCCGGTTGCCGCTGCGCACAGCGCTCACCAGGAGCGAATCGGCGCCGGCCTGCCGGGCATTGGCGATGAGGTTGTTGATGGCCCCCGCCAGGGCACTGCTGTTGGCAAGCAGACAGAGATCGGGCTCAGGGGCCTCCAGATGCAAGGCGCAGCCCTGCTGCTGGCAGAAGGCTTCGGCCCCCGCCTGCACTTCCGCCAGCAGGCCCTGCACCGAGAGGGGCGCCACCACCTGGTTGTCGCCATTGCGGGCAAACAGCAGGATGTCGTTGATCTGTTTTTCCAGGTCTTGCAACCTGGCCATCAATTTTTGCTGGAACTGGCTGCGGGATTCAGGCTTGAGGGTGCGGTTGGCCAGATTGGCCGCATAGAGCATGGCGGCGGAGAGCGGGGTGCGGATCTGGTGCGCCAGGGAAGCCGCCATGTTGCCAAGGGCGGAGAGGCGCTTCATGTGGTTGACCCTGTCCTGCAACTGGCGGGTCTCGGTCAAGTCGGTAATGAATACCAGTTGGCCGGGCTGATCCGGCAGCGGCTGGGTCGACAGCTGGACCCGACGGCCGTCTCGCAAGGAGATCTCGTGACCGTCATCCTCACGGGGTTCGAAGCAGCGGGCGATGATCTGGCGCCAGGAAAGGCCTTCCAGTGGCTCTCCCAGCAGCGCCAGGGCGGCAGGGTTTGCGCGGGTGATCAGCCCCTCGCCATCGAGCAGCAGCACGCCGGTCGGCAGCGCCGTGAAGATGGCGTAAAGCTGACTCACTTCATGTGACTGGAGGGGGGCATCCTGCTGCAAGATTGTCATAAAGCTGACCTCAAACTGGCGATTGAGTCAGCTTATTCAATTTCCATGCCAGCAAAATAGACGTTATTTATTAATGTATTGGGTCAACGCGTCAAAGCATTGACCTCAATTGTCCTTGCTCATGCCGTACTTCTTCATCTTCTCCACCAGGGTGGTACGGCGCATGCTGAGCAGGTCGGCGGCGCGGGCCACCACCCCGTCCTGGGACTCCAGGGCCTGGCGGATCAGCTCCACCTCGAGATCGGCCAGCATCTCCTTGAGGTTGACCCCCTCCTGGGGCAACTGCATGGGCAGGGGCATGGCGATGCCGGGATCCAGCTCTGGTGGGGACTGGAACACGGCAGCCAGGGCGTCCCGCTCGTCCATCTCGGTGAGCCGCTCATCTCGTGGCTCGCAGGGCAGCAGGCGATAGCGGCCAGGTAGATCCGCCACATCGACGATCTGGTTCGGATAGAGGATGAGCAGGCGCTCGATGAGGTTGGACAGCTCGCGCACGTTGCCGGGCCAGGCGTACTGCATCAGGGACTCCATGGCGCGCTGGGTCAGACGGATGATCCCCTTGTGCTGTTCGGCATGGCGATTGAGCAGCTCCTGCAGCAGCAGCGGGATGTCGTCGGCCCGATCCCGCAGGGGGGGCGTCTCGATGGGGAACACATTGAGGCGGTAGTAGAGATCTTCGCGAAATGCCTGGGTGCGGATCATGGCTTCCAGATCCCGGTGGGTCGCCGCGATCACCCTCACATCTGCCTGGACGGCCTTGCCGCCCCCGACCCGGTCGAACTGGCGCTCCTGCAGCACCCGCAGCAACTTGACCTGCATCGGCAGCGGCATGTCGCCGATTTCGTCGAGGAAGAGGGTGCCCCCCTGGGCCAGTTCGAAGCGGCCGCGCCGGGCGGCAATGGCACCGGTGAAGGCCCCCTTCTCGTGACCGAACAGCTCGCTCTCGAGCAGCTCCGCCGGAATGGCGCCGCAGTTGATGGGCACGAAGGGGCCCGCGCTTCGGGCGGACAGCTCGTGGATGGCGCGAGCCACCACCTCCTTGCCGGTCCCGGACTCACCGAGGATCAGTACGTTGGCGTCGGTCTCGGCCACCTGGCCGATGAGACGGCGCACCTCCTGAATGCCCCTCCCCTTGCCCACCAGCAGGCGCAGCAGGGTCTGACCCTTGTCGTGGGTCTGATGACGGGGATGCAGGGAGATGAAGGCCTGGCAGAAGTGCAGATGACGGGTGAGGGACTCATAGGTAAAGGGCGCCTCGGCCACCCCGATGAAGTTGCTGCAGCCATGGCTCGCCGGCATCAGGGAGAGGAAGGGCAGACGAGGATGGGCGGCAAGCAGCTCACTCAGGGCGCGCTCGCGCAGTTCCCCGGCCAGAATCCCCTGCAAGGGCCCGGCAGTCTCGATGGCCACATCGAGATCGCTCTCCACCACCTCCTGCCAGGGGATCCCCATGAAGGAGAGCACAGTCCCCAGTTGCTGGCGCCGCACATCATCGGCATCAACAAGCAGCACACCCATAGCCATCCTATCCATATTTTCACACCTGACGCCAAGTTATTGTTTTTTAAGTGCTTATTAAAACCAATTTCGCACTGTGTCATAAGGGGGACAAAGTGCCAAAATTCTGGCGGATTGTCAAAACTTGTCGCATCTTCCCGGACCCTGGCGGGACGGGGATCACGCTTCCAGCCAGATTGAGTATCGGATGAAAACCAGCGAAGGGAAAAGAATGACGCCGACAGGGCGCGGCGTCAGAGAAGGGATCAGTGTTTCACGCTCTCCTGGGGTGCGGCATAGCGGCACTCGGGAAACCGGCTGCAGGCGAGGAACAGGCGACCAGCATGAGGACCCTTTCGTGCTTCCCGTGCCACCAAGGGCGCGGCACAGCGGGGGCAATGAGGGGTCGTCTCCCGGGGCTCCTCCTCATCCGGATCGAGGAAGGGATTCTCCCCCATCAACACGGGCATTGCCTCTTCGGCCTGGGGGGGCGGCCCCTGGGGCTCCCTGGCAGCCCCCGGGTGTGACGTGCCCAGATCGACACCATCGAGCAGCAGCGGGCTGAAGGTCGGTTCGCGGCGCTCGCCGGGCAGCAGGTCATCCACCGGCGCCGTCGTTCTCGCCAGCAGGGGCAGCAGTTGCTCCCGCAACTCGTCGACCTGGTAGTGGCTGCTGGCCGGGATCTGCAACAGCGGCAGGCCGGCGCCATCGCAGGCCGCCTTCAGGAAGAGATCCCGCGCCTTGCGCTTCTGGTGGCGATGCCCCTCGTCATCCAGCTCCACGGCACACAGGAAAGAGAGATCCGCCGGGTGGCAGAGCAGAAAATCGAAGTGCTTCTCCCCTATCTTGCCGAGCGCCTGCTGGCGCTTGCCTTTGCCAAGGTGCGCCTCGGGCGTCAGTACATAGGAGGCTCGTACCTTGGCAAAGACACGGGCCTTGTCCCCCACCGCCTGATCAAGCACCCCGAAGAAGGTGCGCTCCGCTGGGCTCATCAAGGTTTCCTGCAGATCATAGGGCTCGGCCTTGCCCCCTTTCTCCCTGCGCCAGACGATCACCAGCAGGAGCAACCCCAGCAACACGGCTCCCGATACGACAAGGCTATTCATACACGCACATCCCGTTTACAAGACAAATTCAGTTCACACCAGAGGAAGGGGCACACTCTACCACGGGGAAAGCGACTCAGGCAGCGCAGAAATCAAGCCCGTCCCGGCATTCGCGTTTTTTCACTGAATTTGCGCAAGGCGGGCTTCATATGGCCTGTCACAGCAGGCACAATGCTAGAGCCCATGGACGTTCTGGCGCACTCCCCGTCGCCGCCAGGCGTCAACGGACCCCACGCAGCCCCATTCAAGGAGAGCAGGATGCAAAAGCAATTGGTCGTCACCGTGATCGGCGCAGACAAACCCGGCATCGTCGAGAGCCTGGCCGATACCATCACCCGGCAGCAGGGCAACTGGCTGGCCAGCTCCATGAGCGAGCTGGCGGGGCAATTTGCCGGCATTTTGCACGTCGCCGTGCCTGACGAGCATTACCGTAGCCTGTGCGAGGCCCTGGTGATGCTGCCTGGCCTCACCGTGAGCTTCGCCGAAGGGCAGCTCAGCCCGCAACCGGCCCATCAGGTGATGCTGAGCGTCACCGGCAACGACAGACCGGGCATCGTCCACGAAGTGGCCAGCATCCTGCGACAGCTCAACATCAACGTCGCCGACCTCACCACAGGTTGCGAACCTGCGCCCCACTCAGGCGCCCCCCTCTTCTATGCCCACGCCCTGGTGGCCCTGCCGCCGCAGCTCGAACTGGACGATCTCGTCACGGCCCTGGAGTCCCTCTCCGACGACCTCGTCGTCGACATCGATCAGGATCTGAGCGAATAGTGTCGCCTGTCATAAATTTGTCATGGTTTGACGCCATAACTTCCGCGCAGACGCAACCAGAGCAAAGAGGCACCAGATGAGCACCGACAAGCAGTATGAAGAGAAAGAGCTTAGCTGGCTCTCATTCAATGAACGGGTGTTGCAAGAGGCGATGGACAAGACGGTACCCCTCATCGAGCGGGTCCGCTTCCTCGGGATTTTCTCCTCCAATCAGGACGAGTTCTTCAAGGTTCGGGTGTCGGACGTCAAGCGCCGCATCCTCATCAACGAAGTCCACGGCGGCGACGACGAGGCCAAGGTGCTGCTGCGCGCCATCCAGCAGAAGGTGATGGCGCTCGGCGAGGCGTTCGACAACACCTACAAGGAGCTGCTGATCGCGCTGGCCCGCCACAACATCTTCCTGGTGAACGAAAGCCAGCTCTCCGAGTCCATCCAGCAGTGGCTGCGGGTCTTCTTCCGGGAAAAGGTGCTGCGCCACATCATCCCCATCCTCCTCAACAAGGAGGTCAACCCGGTCAAGTTCCTGAAAGACGAGCACACCTATCTCGCCATCGAGATGAAGAAGAACGGCCAGGTGATCCAGTACGCCCTGGTGGAAGTACCCACCGACGATCTGCCCCGCTTCTTCCAGCTACCGCCGGAGGGCACCCGTCGCAAGAAGCAGATCATCATCCTGGACAACGTTATCCGCTTCTGTCTGGACGAGATCTTCAAGGGCTTCTTCGACTACGACGAGATTGCCGCCTACGCGGTCAAGCTGACCCGGGATGCCGAGTATGACCTCTCCGACCAGCTGGACCTCAGCCTGGTGGACAAGATGAGTGACGGCTTGAAACAGCGCCTCACCGCCATGCCGGTGCGCTTCGTCTACGAGCGGGAGATGCCGGCGGCCATGATAAGCTTCTTGAAGCTCAAGCTGCAGATCAGCTCCTACGACGCCATCATGCCCGGTGGGCGCTATCACAACTTCAAGGATTTCATCGGCTTCCCCAATGTGGGCCGGGATTATCTGGAAAACCCCAAGCTGCCGGCCCTCGATTGCCGCGACTTTGACGGCTTCGTCAACGCCTTCGACGCCATCGCCAAGCAGGACATCCTGCTCTACTACCCGTACCACAAGTTCCACCACTTCACCGAGCTGGTGCGCCAGGCGGCCTTCGACCCGGCGGTCAGCGCCATTCGCATCAACATCTACCGGGTGGCCAAGAAGTCGCGGATCATCCACTCCCTCATCGACGCCGCCAACAACGGCAAGAAGGTGACCGTGGTGGTGGAGCTGCGCGCCCGCTTCGACGAGGCGGCCAACATCGACTGGGCCAACATCCTGACCGACGCAGGCGTCAAGGTGGTGTTCGGGGTGCCCAGCCTCAAGATCCACTCCAAGCTCTGCCTCATCACCCGCCACGAGAACGGCGAGGCGGTGCGCTACGCCCATATCGGGACCGGCAACTTCAACGAGAAGACCGCCAAGATCTACACCGACTTCTCCCTGTTGACCCGCCATCCGGACATCACTGCCGAGGTGGAGAGCGTGTTCGAGTACATCGAGTACCCGTACCGGCGCTACAAGTTCAACCACCTGCTGGTCTCCCCCATCAACAGCCGCCGCCAGCTCTATCGCCTCATCGACAACGAGCTGGCCAACGCCAAGACGGGGCAACCCAGCGGCATCACCCTCAAGATCAACAACCTGGTGGACAGAGACCTCATCAACCGGCTCTATGCCGCCGGCCAGGCCGGGGTGCCCATCCAGATGATCATCCGGGGCATGTGCGCCCTGCGCCCGGGGGTGCCGGGTCTGAGCGACAACATCCGGGTCATCAGCATCATCGACCGTTTCCTCGAACATCCGCGAGTGATGGTGTTCCACAACAAGGGCAATCCCCAGCTCTATATCTCCAGTGCCGACTGGATGAGCCGCAACATCGACGGTCGCATCGAGGTGGGCACCCCCATCTATGACGAGCGGCTCAAGCAGCGCATCCTCGACATTCTCGAGCTACAACTGAGTGATACCTGCAAGGCGCGGGTGATCGATGCCGACCAGAAGAACGAGTACGTGAAGCGGGGCAACCGCCGCAAGGTCCGTTCCCAGGTGGCGATTTACGACTACCTCAAAAGCATAGAGTCAAACCATGGACAATAGTCTGTACGCCGCTGTCGATCTGGGCTCGAACAGCTTCCACATGGTCATTGCCCGCCTCACCGAGGGGCGGATGCAGATCATCGATCGCATCAAGGAGCGAGTGCGCCTCGCCGAAGGGATGGATGAGCAGCGCCGCATGTCCCCGGAGGCCATGGCGCGCGGGCTGGACTGCCTCGCCCTGTTCGCCGAGCGGCTCACCAACATCAAGCCGGATCAGATCCGCATCGCCGGCACCTACACATTGCGCCGCGCCAGCAACGCCCGCGACTTCGTGCGCGAGGCGGCCAAGGTGCTCAACCACCCCATCGAGATCATCAGCGGCCAGGAAGAGGCCCGCCTCATCTATCAGGGGGTCGCTCATACCCAGCACATCGAGGGCCAGGTGCTGGTGGTGGACATCGGCGGCGGCAGCACCGAGCTCATCATTGGCGAAGGGTTTGAGCACAAGGCGCTCACCAGCCGCAAGATGGGCTGCGTGAGCTTCACCCAGAGCTTCTTTGGCAACGGCAAGCTCGGCGAGAAGGCCTTCAACGCCGCCGTGCTGGAAGCCCAGCATCAGCTCGCCCCCATCATCAACCAGTACCGCAAACTGGGCTGGCAGAGCTGCCTCGGCAGCTCGGGCTCCATCCGCACCGTGCGCGACGTGTTGCAGGGGGAAGAGTGGACCGATGGTGCCATCACCATGGCGGGACTCGAGCGGCTGAAGGAAGAGATGCTCAAGCACAAGCGGGTCGACCAGCTCAAGCTGGCGGGCCTCACCGAGGAGCGTCAGGGGGTGTTCGCCGCCGCGGTGGCCATCCTGCTCGGGCTCTTCACCTCCCTGCCCATCGAACGGATGGAGTACTCCGACGGCGCCCTGCGCGAAGGGTTACTCTACGAGTTCGAGGAGCGCCTGCAGCATCACGACATTCGCGAACGTACCGCGCTTGCACTCAGCACTCACTATCGCATCGACAAGCGCCAGGCCACCCGGGTAGAACGCAGCGTCCTCTCCCTGTTCGACGCCCTGAGCGGCCCCTGGGAGATGCCGGAAGAGCCCTATCGCGCCATCCTCGGCTGGGCGGCGCGGCTGCATGAGATCGGCCTTGCCATCAACTACAGCGGCATCCACAAACACTCCGCCTACATCTTGCAAAACACCGACCTGCCCGGCTTCAACCAGGACGATCAGGCCCTGCTGGCGGCCCTGGTGCGCTTTCATCGCAAGGGGCTCAAGCTCTCCGAGCTGCCCGCCCTGCCCAACCACGACGAGCAGACGGTGCTGCGCTGCATCCGCATCCTGCGCCTCGCGGTGGCGGCCCACCACAGGCGTCAGGACAACCTGCTGCCCGAGTGGAACGTGCAGGCCGCCGGGGATCAGCTGGTGGTCACCCTGCCCCTGGACTGGTGCGACGAGAACAAGTTGCTGATGCAGAACCTGGAAAAGGAGCACCGCTACTGCCACGAGCAGGGTTGGCCCCTGCTGTTCCAGCTCGGGTGATCCGCCCCTCTGTGCAAAAAGGCAGCCGATGGCTGCCTTTTTTTGTCTCTTGTCTTTTCCTACTGCAGATCCGGCAGGATCAGCTTGGCTATCTCGAAGTAGATGATGAGGCCGGTACCGTCCACCAGGGTGGCGATGAAGGGGGCGGAGACCACCGCCGGGTCGATGCGAAAGCGACGCAGCACCATGGGGATCACCGAGGCGACGGTGGCACTCCAGAGCACGATGGCGACGATGGTCAGGGTCACCACCATGCCGATCTCGGGCCCCACCCCCAGGCTCCAGGCCCGCACCCAGGCCGCCAGCGCAATGGCGGCCGAGATGAGCAGACCGGTGGAGATCTCCTTTTTCAGCACGGTGCCGAGGTTTTTCAGGCTCACCTCCCCCACCGCCATGGCACGCACTATGGTGGTGGTGATCTGGGTACCGCTGTTGCCACCGGTGCCGATGAGGAGCGGGATGAAGAAGGCCAGGGCGATGGCTGCCTCCAGCTGCTCTTCAAAGGCCCGCAGCACGGTGCCTGTGTAGGCTTCCGCCACGAACAGGATCAGCAGCCAGCCCACCCGCTTGCGCCACAACTGCCAGGGGGTGGCCTGCAGATAGGGGGTATCCAGCGGCGAGGAGCCCCCTTGCAGCTCCGCATCCTCGGTGGACTCCAGCTCCAGGATGTCGGCGGCATCGTCCACGTGGAAGACCCCCACCAGGCGCCCCTGATCTTCCACCGGCAGGAGCGATAGGTCGCGGTCAATGAGCAGGCGGGCCGCCAGCTCCTGATCCGCCCGGGCGTTGATGCGCACCGCCTCCCCCTCCATCAGCTCCCCCACCGGCAGCAGAGGATCGGCGATCAGCAGCGACTTGAGGGAGACGCTGCCAAGGAGGCGCTGCTCGCCGTCAACCACATAGAGATGACCGAACAGCCTGGCCTGCTCCCAGGCCCCGTGGATCAGCTGCTTGGCGCTTTCCACCGTCGCATCGGCCTCCACTGCCAGGTATTCGTGGCGCATGTTGGCCCCCACCGACTCGTTCGGCCAGGCCAGCAGTGACTGGAAGGCTTTACGGGCGGGGTCTGGCAGCCGGGCGAGCAGGGTCTTGCGATCGTGCTCGTCGAGCCTGCGCAGGATGGCCAGCAGGTCCCGACGGGCCAGGGTGCCCTGCAGTATTCCCACGATGCTGCCATGCAGCCTGAGCAGCAGATGGCCGGCACACTCCGCCGGGAGGGAGGCGAGCAAGGACGCCCCTTCCGGCATGGAGAGGGTATCGAAGATGCAGTTGAGCTCTTCCGGGCGCAGGGTCAGAAGCTGATCGGCACGGGCCACCGGATCCAGGTTGTGAGCCAGCCAGTTGCGCAGGGCGACCGGGTCGAGCAGTTGATGACGATTGAGCAGGGTGTGTGTTTTCTTCATCACAGATGTCCTCATGTGATTTCAGGCGAACCTGAACGCCTCCGGCACCTGGCCGAATGCAACGGCAAGAAAACAGCAATTTGATTGACGAGTAACAGGCAGGAAATGACGCCGTCCGGCGTGTTTTCATCCCCACGTACCAGCTTTAGCACTGCATAACGTATCCGGCATGCCGGAAGCCACTTGGGTTGACACCTTAATCCGATGAAAACTGTCCTGATCTTGGGCGTCTCTGGACGTCGTGAGATCAGTGGCCTGTGTTTATGCAGGAGCCTCGCCTAACGAGATGCTGCGAACATTGATTGCACGGCGCTACCGTGCGGGCGGCATCATCTGCCCAGGCGCAGGTCGAGTCAAGGCAAACGGGCACCTGGCAACGGGTTGTTACAAATTGGCCGGACGACGGGCTCTTCATGAAACGAGGCTCCCCCGTGCGTGGCACGGGGGAGCCTGCGGTCAACGGACGAACGTCAGCGGATATAGTCGAAGAGGGTCAGCTTGCTTATCTTGCTGAAGGCGAGCTGGGAGGCGCTCATGGCTGCATCCTCCTTGGAGAGGGCCGCGATCACCTCGTACATGTCCGCCTCGGACACCTTGGCCCGCGCCTGCTGGTTCAGGGTGCTGAGTCCGTCGTTGGAGCTCATCACCTGCTCCAGGCTGTTCATCCTTCCCCCCAGCTCCCCCAGTCCCCGGTCTATCTTGGTTCTGGCGTTGCTCATGTGGGTGGTGGCATCGGAGACCGCCAGCTGAAAATCGCTCTCGGACAGGGTCGGATCGCGCATGGCGGAGATGAAATCGGACATGCCATTGAGGATGTTGTCGTTTTTCGGGGTATCCAGCACGAAGTTCTGGGTCGCCGACCCCGCTGGGAGGTCGAGGGTGAGCGCCAGGCCGTTGAAGGGGATCTTGTTGCCCGCCACATAGTCGCCGCTTTGCAGCAGGGTGCCACCGCTGTCACGGATCTCGTAGGTGTCCGGCGGCCCGGCCAGGGTGCTGACCGCATACTGGTTACTCGGCAGGGAAGCATCATAGTTGTTGCGATAGAAGCTCTCGAAGTTCCCCTGATCCGCCACCGACACCTGGATGTTGCCACTGGCGGCGCTGGCGGTGCGCCGGGTCGCCACCATCTCGAACAGATCGAAACCGGAGTCGTTGGCCGGGATCTGCACCGTGGGAGAGACCTGGATGTTGCGCTGCCCCGTGTCCCCCTGGAACACATAGTTGCCGCTGGCATCCTTGACGAAGGGCTGGGTCTTGCTCTGATTGCCGCCGAAGATGTACTCCCCCTGGGAGTTCTTGCTGTTCATCAGGTCGAACATCTGCTTTTGCAGCCCCTCGAGTTCGCTCGCGATGGCGTTGCGCTCCTCGGAGCCCATGGCGGAGTTGTTCGCCTTCTGGATCAGGGTCTGGGCACTCAGCATGGCGTTGTTGAGGGAGGTCAGCACCGTCTCCTCGTGGCCCAGGCTGTTCTCCAGCAGGCTGCCGTTGACGCCGTACTGCTTGAAGAGATCGATCTCCTTGGTCAGCGCCATCTTCTGGCTCATGCCGGCCGGGTCCTCCCCGGAGCGAGAGAATTTATCCCCCGTCATCAACTGGTTGTAGGCGGTGTTCTGGCGCTCGCTCACCTTGCTCATGGAGGCAAGGTTGCGGTCATAGATCATGTTGGTGGTGATGCGCATGACTTACCTCACGGAGGAGAGCAGGGTGTCGAAGATGGTCTTGGCGGTATTCACTATCTGGGCCGAGGCCGCATAGGACTGCTGGAAGCGGATGAGGTTGGCCGCCTCCTCCTCCAGATTGACGCCGGAGACACTCTCGAAGATGGCGGTACTCTGGGTCAGCTTCGCCTCGTTGGCCTGCAACAGGGTCTTGGCCTGGCTGGTCTTGTTGCCAATGCCGCTCACCAGACCCGAGTAGGCATCGTTGAAGGTCATCTTGTCGTTGCTGGTGGCGGCGTTGTTGTTCTTGCGCACCAGCTCCTTGTTCTGCAGCTCCGCCAGCGCCAGGCCGTTGGCGTTGTCCGCAAAGCCGTCCTTGTTGTAGCTGAGCGTGAAGCTGTCGCTGGCCTCCACCTTGCCGGTGATGCTGAACTCATAGCCCGGGCTCTGGGTTGGATCGGCGTAGACCTTGGGCCCCCCCAGGGGGCTCTCGAGGGCGGCCATCAGGTTCTTTCCCTTGCTGGAGGCGGGGGCCACACCGAGCAGGTTGTTGTTCTTGTCATAGACCTCGTAGTTGCCGCTGCCGTCGATCTTGATGACCTGGGGGGCACTCGGGTCCAGAGTGTTGGTGCCAAAACCCGAGCCCGTGCCGGTGTTGTAGACACCGCCCAGCGTTATCTCGCCCGAGCCCAGGTTCTGGGATCCCTTGTCCGCCTTCAGGGGGGATGCCAGCGCGATATCCTCGGGACGGGTGATCGCCTGCTCCAGGTTGGCAGCCGCATTCCGGGTGGGTTGCAACAAGATCTTGTCACCCGCGACCGGAGTGCCGGAGAGATCGATTTCGATGCCGTGCCCCGCCACCTCGAAGGTGGCTGGCGGCGTGGTCCCCGTGGCGAGCGAGGTACGCTGCCCGCTGCCGTCGATGGCGAATACCTCGTAACCGGTGGCGCTGTTGAACCGCACCTCGTAGTCGAAGGTGGTGACCTCACTCCCCTTGCCGGGGACGAAGTTGACGCTGGCCGCCCCGTTACCCTGGTTGCTGGCGTAGGGCAGCCCCTGGCTTCCCTTGAGGGTGAAGAGATCCCCCCCAAGCTCGTTGTCGAGATCCATCCCCAGCCGGTTCTGCTGGTTCATGGCATCCCCCAGGGCGACGGCCAGCTGCCCCAGCTCCCGCTTGGCGGGCTCCAGATCCCGGCGCGCGGTGAAGAGGCCACCGATGGCACCGCCAATATCCTTGTCGTTGATGCTGGCCTGGTTCTTGCCCAGGGTCAGCTGCAGGGAAGGCTCACGGGAATCCGGGTCCCCCGGCACCACCTTGAACTGGGCCACGCCGCCATCGAGCACCAGGGAGTGCCCTGTACTCATGTTGACCAGCATGCTGCCATTGGGCTGGGTCACGGTGCGGATCTCCATCTTCTCGGAGAGCTGGCGAATGGCCTCATCCCGCTGATCGAACAGCATCAGGTTCTCTTCAGGGGAGCCCTGGGTGCGGACGATGGCCTGGTTCAGATCGTTGATGCTGTTCAGCAGGCTGTTCACCCTGTCCGTCTCGTCCCCTATGGTGGCATTGATGGTATCGGACTGCTTGTCGAGCTGGGCGGAGAGGGTATGGAATCTGTCCACCATGCCGCTCAGTTCACTCAGGGTCGTCTTGCGCCCCCCGATCTCGGACGGTGACTCGTTGGCGGTGTGGAAAGCCTTGAAATAGGAGGTGATGGTGGTCCCCACGCTGTTGCTGGCATCACCGAGCAGGCTGTCGAGCCGGAACAGTTGATCGTAGCGGGTGTTGGCCGCCTGATAGGCGGACGTATCCCGGCGCACCTCGGCCTGGGCATAGGCGTTGATGATGCGCTCGCTCACCATGTCGCCCGTCCCCAATCCGACGGAATTGGTGTAGATCAGGGTGCGTTCACGTACATAGCCCTGGCTATTGACGTTCACTATGTTGTTGCTGGTGGTCTGCAGCAGTCGCTGCTGGGCCAACACACCCGAGGTCCCAATTCCAAGCAGATCGCTTGCCATAGCTTACAGCTCCATCTCTGTGTTCCTGTCTGCAATGTTGCCGGACGTCGAGTAACCGGCGATGGCATCACTGCGCAACACTTGTTTAAGTTTCCTGGCGTACTGGGGATCGGTGGCATAACCGGCCTGCTGCAACGCCTCGAAGTAACGATCCGGGCTGTCCACCTTGGCCAGCGCCCCCTTGTAGCGACTCCCAGAGGTCAGAAAATCCACGTAGTCGTTGAAGCTCTCTTCGAACGACTCGTAGGAGCGAAACGCCGCCTTCTGGCGCGAGGCCACCCCTTGCTCGTATTCCAGGGTGCTCACCACCGCCTTGGGGCCTTCCCAACGCGGATCGGCCTTGATGCCGAACAGGTTGTGCGTCACGTTTCCGTCTGCATCCTTGATCACCCGCTTGCCCCAGCCACTCTCAAGGGCGGCCTGGGCCACCAGCACCGCCGGGCTCAACCCCAGCTTGTCCGCCGCCTTCTTGGCCAGCGGCATCAGCCTGTCGACGAACTCTTCCGGGCTGTCAAACACCTTGGCGCTGCCATCCAGGGCCGAAGGCCTCTGGCTGCTGCCCATGGGCGGCACGGTGCGGTGGGGACGTCTTGGCATGGCCAGCGTACGCTCGGCCCCATTCAGCTCACCCTTCATTTCGTTATCAGCAAAATCTTTGCCAACTTTGGAGGCAGCAATCAGATCGTTGGAGGCACTGGGGGGTTGATAGGGCTTGTAGACCCGCTCGGTACGCTGGGGCAGCTTGAGTACCCGGCCATCCTGATGGGTGAAAGTCTGCTCGGGTGAGAGCTGCCTGGCCACCATCTCGGCAATGCCCAGCCCCCCCTTGCTCGACATGTCGGCAACCCGCTGCTCGTCCAGCATCCCTTCATAGAACTGGGTGTAGCTGCTGTTCATCGGGTTGCCCTCGGTGAGCACCGAGTTGGCCTGGCGCATCCCCTTGAACAGGGTCTGGGTGAAGATGGATTCGAACTGGCGGGCGGCCGCCATCAGGGCCCCTTGCTTCCCCTCCTTGCTCAGGCTCATCTGGCGCAGTTTGTCCAGGTTCTGGACGTCCTGCACCATGCCAATATTGATACCGCTCTGGGTGTCGAACTCTGCCATAACCTACCTCTTTGCCGCCCGTGGCAACCGCTTGCCGCTCACGAAATTACAGAATGACCAGTTGGCCCTGGATCGCGCCCGCCTGCTGCAGCGCCTCCAGGATCGCCATCAGATCCCCGGGGGCGACCCCCACCTGGTTCACCGCCCGCACCAGGTCGTCCAGGGTCGCGCCGGTATCAAGCTTGAACATCCGACCGGGATCCTGCTGCACGTTGATGGTGGAGTTGTTGGTGACCGCCGTCTGCCCGCCAGCGAGCGGATTGGGTTGGGAGACCTGCTGGTTCTCGGCGATGGTCACCGTCAGCCCACCGTGGCTGATGGCCGCCGGGCGCAGCTTGACCTCGCTGCCGATGACGATGGTCCCGGTGCGCGAATTCACGATGATCTTGGCGGACTCGCTCGCCGGGTCCACTTCCAGGTTCTCGATGGTGGAGAGGTAGGAGACCCGCTGGGCCGGATCCCGCGGTGCGAATACCTTGATGGAGGTGGCGTCCATCGCCTGGGCGGTGTTCGGACCCACCAGATCGTTGACCACGTCCGCCAGACGGCGGGCGGTGGTGAAGTCCGGCCGGTTCAGGTTGAAGGTGATGGTGTCGCCCTGGCTGAAGGAGTTGGGAACCTCCCGCTCCACGGTCGCCCCGTTGGCGATGCGCCCCACTGTGGGCGTGTTCACCACCACCTTGGAGCCGTCCGCCCCTTCGGCCCCGAGGCCACCGACCACCAGGCTGCCCTGGGCCACCGCATAGACGCGGCCATCCAGCCCTTTCAAGAAGGTCTGGAGCAGGGTGCCGCCACGCAGGCTCTTCGCCTCGCCGATGGCGGAGACGGTGACGTCTATGGTCTGGCCCGGCTTGGAGAAGGGGGGGAGATCCGCGTGGATGGCCACCGGTGCCACGTCCTTGATCTTGGGCTTGATGTTGTCAGGCACCTTGATGCCGAAGTTGTTGAGCATGGTCCTGAAGGTCTGCTCGGTGAAGGCGTTGTTCTTCTCCCCCGTGCCGGGCAGGCCCACCACCAGACCGTAACCGATCAGCTGGTTGCTGCGCACCCCTTCCACCGAGGCGAGGTCCTTGATGCGGGATGCGTGCGCCAGCCCGAAGGGCAGCAGGCAGCATAGCAGGGCAAGCAGACGGAATCGGTTCATGACATCTCCTAACAAAACCTTCCTGATCCAGGGCCCGTGAACGCCCCGGACTCTTGAGTCTTAAATGGGCCACCAGGGGCCGTTGAAGAAGCTGGTGAGCCAGCCCTGTTCCTGGGTGTTCGCCAGATCCCCGGTACCACCGTAATAGATACGCGCATTGGCCACCCGCTGGGAGGAGACGCTGTTTTCCGAGCTCACGTCCTCCGGGCGCACCAGACCGGTGATACGGATATATTCGTTGCCATTGTTGAGCATGATCCACTTCTCGCCGCGCACCAGCAGGTTGCCGTTTGGCAGTACCTTGACCACGCTGACCGAAATGTTGCCCTGCAGGCTGTTGCTCTGATCCGCCTTGGCCTGCCCCTTGAAGGCACTGTTCTGGCCGATGGAGGCCGACAGATCGTAGGGCCCCGCCGTGACCGGCACGCCACCCAGGGTGACGGGGTCGAGCGCCAGCTTGTTGTCCTTGCCGCTCTGGGTGTTGGCCTTTTTCGACGCCGAGGTCGACTCCGCCAACTGGATGGTGATGATGTCACCCACCCGGTGCGCCTTGATGTCCGAGTAGATGCCGTTGACCTGCTCGGGCTGGAAGATGGCGCCGGTCGGGCGCACCGACACCGGCTCCGACTCCCCGTAGACGGGGGCGAAATCCGGGTCATCCGGTTTGGCGGTATTGGGGGTACTGGTGCAACCCGCCAGGGTCAGCAGTCCCAGCATCCATATGGCTTTCATCATGACACTCCTTTCATCAGGTCCGCTGGGTCAGGAAGGACATCATGGAGTCGACGGCGGAGATGACCTTGGAGTTCATCTCGTAGACCCGCTGAGCCTGGATGAGATTCACCAGCTCCTCGGTCACGTTGACGTTGGAGGTCTCCAGCATCCCCTGCTTGATCACCCCCAGCCCGTCCGCACCGGCAGTCCCCTGAATGGGGGCGCCGCTGGACTGGGTCTCGAGGAAGAGGTTCTCCCCCATGGGCTGCAGGCCGGTGGGGTTGACGAAGTCCGTGGTGTTGATCTGGCCCACCACCTGGGACTGGCCATCCCCCTTGAGCTGGACGGAGACCTGGCCATCCTCCCCCACGGTGACGCTCTGGGCGTTCTCGGGGATCTGGATCTCCGGTTGCAGCGGGTAACCGTTGCCCGGGGTGACGATGGTCCCCTCGTCGTTCAGGGTGAACTGGCCGTTGCGGGTATAGGCGGCGCTGCCATCGGGCAGCTGGATTTCGAAGTAGCCGCGGCCGCTGATCATCAGATCAAGGGAGTTGTCCGTGGTCTGGACGTTGCCCTGACTGTGGTTTTTCTGGGTGGCGACCACCTTGGCCCCCGCCCCCAGCATCAGGCCGGAAGGGAGCTCGGTGTCCGCCGAGGAGCGACCGCCAGGCTGGTTGATGTTCTGATAAAGCAGATCCTCGAAGATGGCCCGCGCCTTCTTGTAGCCCACGGTGCTGGCGTTCGCCAGGTTGTTCGAGGTGACCGAGATGTTGGTCTGCTGGGCATCGAGGCCGGTCTTGCTGATCCAGAGTGCAGGATTCATGGGGGGCTCCTTGATTAGCTGATACGCAGCAGCTGGGTTTGTGCCTCGTCGTTCTCCTCGGCGGTCTTCATGATCTTGACCTGAGTTTCAAACTGACGTTGCAAGCGAATAAGGTTGGTCATCTCGTCGACCACGTTGACGTTGCTCCCCTCAAGGGAGCCAGCGATCAGGCCCACATCCGCAGACGCGGCCTCATTCTGGCCATCCTTGCGGCGAAACAGGCCGTCCTGACCTTTCTCCACCGCATCTGCCGCCGGGTTGACCAGCTTGATGCGCTGGAAATCTTCCGGCAGGTTGGCGGCGGCCCCCTCGGGACGGCCGCTGATGGTACCGTCACGATTGATCTCGATCTTCTCCATGGGCAGGGGCAGCACGATGGGCTGACCGGCATCATCCACCACGTTCAGACCGGTGGAAGTTTGCAGATTGCCGGTGGCATTGAGCTGCAGGTTGCCCATGCGGGTATAGGCTTCCGCGCCGTTGGGATCCTGCACTGCAATCCAGCCCGGCCCATCGACGGCAACGTCAAGATCCCGACCCGTGGTCATCAGCATGCCGTGCTGCAGGTTCTGGCCCGGCCGCTCGGTCATGGCGAACACCCGCGTGGGCAGCCCTTCGCCAAACGCCTGCATGCTGCGCGCCTGCTCGAAGTCAGACTTGAAGCCAATGGTGTTGGCGTTGGCAAGGTTGTTGCCACGAACAGCTAGGCTGTTCATGTTCTCCTTGGCCCCGGACATGGCGATGTAAAGCAGGTGATCCATGGGATCCTCCGTCAAACAGATGACTCTCACAGCTCAACTGCAAGTTGAATGCCAAGAGAGATGACGAAGACGGAATGAAAGGAGGAAATGAGGCAGGACGGAAATGACAAGGGGCGCCGAAGCGCCCCTTCCAACTACCCGTCGTCTTAGCGGATCTGCAGTATGTTCTGCTGCAGGGAGCTGTTCACTTCCAGGGAACGGGAGTTGGCCTGGAAGTTGCGCTGGGCAGTGATGAGATCGACCAGCTCGGTGGTGAGATCCACGTTGGACTGCTCCAGTGCCGACGACTTGATGGAGCCGAACGTGCCGGAGTTCGGGGTGCCGGGCAAGGCATCGCCAGAGAGCAGGGACTGGCGCCAGGAGGTGTCGCCGACCTGGGTGAGACCCTGGGCATTGGCAAACTTCGCCATGGCCACCATGGCCACCTTGACGGTGGTGGCGTTGCTGTAAGTGGCGGAGACTATGCCATCCGCCCCGATCTCCACCTTGGTCAGGCGGCCGACGGTGGAGCCGTCCTGGGTCAGCTTGCTCACTTCAAAGGGGGAGGCGTACTGGGTCACGGTACCAAGCTTGAACTCAATCTCCTGGGTGCCATCGGCGCCATTGGTGATGATACCGGCCCCCGCCGCCCCCAGGGGTTCAGTCTTGATGACCGCCGGGGTGGTGGGTGTGACCATCTTGCCGGAGGCATCGAAGGTCACCCGGGCACTCAGGGGGGCCTGGCTCAGGCCGGTCGCCATGGTGGTGGCCGTACCGCCTACGATGTCGATGGGCTTGTCCCCTTCATAGAGGTACATGCGCCAGGCAGTCGGTACCGCCGCTTGGGTAGGATCGGCCGGATCCGCTTCCTTGGTGAAGTACTGGGTGATGGTGTGTGGCTCGCCCAGGGAGTCATAGACCACCACGGAGGTGGAGGAGGAGTAGGTGGTCGAGTCCGTGGGATCGAATTTGGAGGCATTGACATCCATCAGCGTTTTCGTGCTGGAAGGCAGGTTGAAGCCAGCCTCGACCGTCGTGGTCTGCACCGGCTCACCGGCCTTGTCCGGGATCTGGATGGGCTTGGTGGCGTTGATGCTCACCGCCTTGGGGGTGCCGTCAGAGTTGATCTCGTACCCTTGCAGATAACCGCCGGAGTTGCTGACCATGTAGCTGCTTTCATTGAGCTTGAAGGCGCCCGCACGGGTGTAGGTGCGATCCAGGTTGGTCAGGCCGTCCGAGGTCACGAAGAAGCCGTTGCCCTGGATGGCGAGATCCAGCGCGTTGTTGGTGAATTGCAGCGCGCCCTGGTGGAACTGCTGGGCCACAGCGCCAGTCGCCACCCCGTTGCCGACCTGGGTCTTGGCGTTGACGAAGATGGAGTTGGCATAGACGTCGGCAAACTCGGCACGGGACTCCTTGAAGCCGGTGGTATTGACGTTGGCAATGTTGTTCGCGGTGACGTTCAGGTCTTTTTGAGCCGCATTGATGCCGCTGAGGGCATTGTTGAATGACATGTCTTTCTCCTTAGATCACTGCGTTAGAGGACGAAGCAGACTGGGTGGTGGTCTTGCCGGTCGTCGCGCCAATTTCCAATACATCGGTCAGGTAGATGCCACCCAGTCCCTTGAGTTTGAGGGTGCTGGGGTTGGTGCTCGTTCCCAGGGTGACGCTCTCCACCTTGGCGTAAGTCAGGGCGGGGACGCTCTCCGACTTGCCGTCGACGGTGGCATGCGCCTCTATCGAATATTTGCCGCTCTTGGCCTGGTTGCCGGACTTGTCCTTGCCATCCCATTCGAAGGCCACGTTCCCCTTGTGGCTCCCTTCGATGGCGAACTCCCTGATGACCTGGCCGCTCTCGTCCTTCACCGTCACCTTGATGTTGCTGCCGCCATCGCCGGTGGCGATGACCCCCGTGAGGGTACCCCCCTTCTCCACGTAACCCGTGTTGGACGGGATCAGCACGTTCTGCCCCACCAGCGCGGAGGCCTGCAGCGCCTGGCTGGAGGTCATCAGGCTGTTGAGGCTCTCCATCTGGGAGGAGAGACTGCTGATCCCCTGAGACGTCGACATCGAGGTCATCTGGGAAAGCATCTGGGCGTTGTCCACCGGTTTGAACGGATCCTGATAGGAGAGCTGCATGGTCAGCAGCTTCAGGAAGGACTCCTGATCCAGCTCCTTTTTCTGGGTACTGGTGTTGACCGTACTGGTCTGGGCCGACGTCGTCCGGTTGACGCCCAGCAGGCTGTCATAGGTATCTGCCACTTATGCTCCTCCCTCTAGGGCGTGCCCACTGGGCCGATTGTTGCCGCCTGGCAGGCGATCATGGGTCACTCTCATCCGGGTTCACCTCTGTCAGGACTTGCCCAGACCCAGGGTCTGCTGCAACATTTTCTTGGCCGCATCGGCCACCTGGACGTTGGTCTGGTAGCTGCGCGACGCCGCTATCATGTCCGCCATCTCTTCCACCATGTTGACGTTGGGCTTGAAGATGAAGCCATCCTTGTCCGCCATGGGGTGATTCGGGTTGTACTCCTTGAGCAGGGGCGCATCACTCTCGACGATGCCCTTCACATCCACCCCGACCGAGGCCTGCTTGTCGGACATGGCCTGATCCAGCTGGGCGGCAAAGACTGGCCGCCTGGCGTGGTAAGTTTTTTCCACGCTGGAGCTGACGCTGTCAGCGTTGGCCATGTTGCTCGCCACCGTGTTGAGGCGAACGGACTGTGCGCTCATGGCAGAGCCTGCAATGTCAAAGACCTTGAACAAACTCATCCTTGCTCTCCTTTCAGTGCCTTGAGCAGGCCACTTATCTTGCTGTTCATGAATTCAAGGGAGGCCTGGTATTCGAGGCTGTTGCGCAGGAACTCGCTGCGCTCCTGCTGCACGTCCACCGTGTTGCCGTCACCGGTATCCGGTTGCAGGGGGTTGCGGTACTGGGTCGTGCCCGGGGTATCCATCTGCAAGGCGAAGTGCTTCTCGCTGGTGGTGCTGAGCCCGAACCCTTGCTGGCCCTGGGCATCCTGCAACGCCTGTGAGAAGTCGATGTCACGGGCCTTGAAGCCCGGCGTGTCCGCATTGGCGATATTGCTGGACAACACCTCGGCACGCTTGGCGCGCACGCTCAGCGTGTACTGATGAACACCGAATGCCTTGTCGAATGAAATTGCCATAGCACACCTCCTGCTTCATGAATATTTAGCAAGAGGTGTGCCAAGAGGGTATTGAGCGGGGTTATTTGACCTTGTAGACGATGCCGGGGTTGCAGCGGATCATCTCGAACTTGTCGGTGAGGCCGGCCAGAGACTCGGAGGCCCCCAGCATCAGGTAGCCGCCAGGATTGAGGCTGCTGGCGAACTGGTTGAGGATCTTGGATTTCACTTCGGGCGCAAAGTAGATGAGCACATTGCGGCAGAAGATGATGTCAAACTTGCCGAGCAGGCTGTAGCTCTCCAGCAGGTTGAGGGGACGGAAGCTGGTCAATTTTCTGACACGCTCCACCACCCGCATCTTGTTGTCACCACAGGGTTCGAAAAAGAGTCGCTTGCGCTCGGGGGAGAGCCCGCGAGCCAGCGCCAGGCTGTCGTAGACCCCCTCCTTGCACTGGTTGAGCATGGTGCTGGAGATATCGGTCCCCACTATCTGCACCCCGCCCGGCAAGGTCCCCGGCCGCTTGACTTGCTGCTCCAGCGCCGTCATGGCGATGGAGTAGGGTTCCTGCCCGGATGAAGAGGCGGCAGACCATATCTTGATGGGACGACCGCTCTTGCCAAGCTCCGGGAAAATCTTGTCGCTCAGCAGCTGGAACGGATAGGTATCGCGAAACCACAGGGTCTCGTTGGTGGTCATGGCATCGACCACCGCCATCTTGAGCTCCCGCTCGCGCACGCTCATCGCCCGGGTGACCAGATCAGACAGACTCTCGATACCAAACTGAGTCATCAAGGGCGACAGGCGGCTCTTGACCAGATACTGTTTGTTGTCACCCAGCACTATGCCGCTCTGTTGCGCCAGAAAATTGCTGAATTGCCTGTATAAGTCGTCCGAAAGTGTCTTCATGCAGTTGTTCTTCTTGATTAGAGAGCGCCTTGTACGGCCTTGGCCAATTCATCCGGCTGGAATTTGGCAATAAAATTGTTCGCTCCGACTTTCTGCACCATGGCCTGATTGAACACCCCACTGAGGGAAGTGTGCAGGATAACATGCAAATCCTTGAGGTTGGGATTGTTGCGGATCTCGGCGGTGAAGGTATAACCGTCCATCTCCGGCATCTCGATGTCCGAAATGACCAGGGCTATCTGATCCTTGATGGGACCGTTCTTGGACATCTCCAGCAACATGTTGAGCGCTTCCCGTCCATCCTTGGCCAGCACGCACTGCACCCCGATAGCCTCCAGTGCCCGTTGAACCTGCTTGCGCGCAACCGAAGAGTCGTCCGCAACCAGCACGGGACGCCCGTGAGGATTGCGCTCTACGCTTGCTTCCACCAGTTCGGTGGACACCTCGGTGGAGACCGGCGAGATCTCGTTGAGAATGCGCTCCACGTCCAGGATCTCCACCAGCTCACCATCTACCTCGGTCACCGCCGTCATGTAGTTGATGCGACCTGCCCCTTTGGGTGGCGGCAGGATGGACTCCCAGTTCATGTTGATGATGCGCTCGACCGAGTGGACCAGGAAACCCTGAATGGAACGGTTGTACTCGGAGATGATGATGAAGCACTTGGAGAGGTCCTGGATGGGGCGCTTGCCCATCGCCATGCTGAGATCGATCACCGAGATGGTCTGGCCACGGATATGTGCCACGCCGCGAATGCAGGAGTTGAGCTTGGGCATGACTGTCAGAGGGGGACACTGCAGCACCTCGCGTACCTTGAATACGTTGATGCCAAATCTTTGACGTCCATTGAGACGAAACAACAGCAGCTCCAGCCTGTTTTGTCCCACTAGCTGGGTTCGCTGGTTGACCGAGTCCAGAATACTCGCCATAAACACTCCCTAAAAATGCTTGGCACTGATCGTGCATGTCATTATGCATGCACATTGGCTTGCATCAGATCATCGTTGTTTCAACAACCGAATAATTCTGGAGCAAGCATAGTTAACTACGGTGGTATACGTGAATAACTTATCGACCGGTAAGCAAAAATGATTAGTAGACTTTTCCTTATCTTACTGCCGTTTTGCAGTCTGTCTCACGCCATGGCGTCCGAGGTCACCGACTATCTGCAAGAACAGGCACAGGCGTTCGTGCTCGACCAGCTCGATATTCCCCTCGATGCACAGGCCGACGTCAAGGCCGGTACCATTGACGAGCGCCTCCCCCTCACGCGCTGCGAAGATGCCCTCACCATTTCCCTCCCCGCCAGGATGGAGATCCGTCGCAACACCACCGTCTACCTCAAGTGCGAGGGAGACAAATCCTGGGATCTCTATCTACCGGTCCGGGTCAGCATCCAGAAACCCTATGTCACCGTCGCCGTCCCGGTTGCCAAGGGAGACATTCTGAGTGAACCCATGCTGACCCTGGCATACCAGGACCAGACCCTGATCCGTGGCGACTACCTTACCGACCCGACCGCCCTCATCGGAGTACGCAGCAAGCGTGAGCTCAAACCGGGTCAGCCAATCAGGCTCACCCAGGTATGCGTGGTCTGCAAGGGGGACCAGGTCACCCTGAGCGCCGAAAACAGCAGCATGCAGATCAAAACCATGGCCCGCGCCTTGCAAGATGGCAGCTTCGGAGACATGATCCGGCTTGTCAACACGCGCTCGGGCAGAACGGTGCAAGGCCAGGTCAGTGCAGTGGGCTCCGTGGTCGTGACATTCTGACACAGGAATGCACTGCGCAATTTTTTTCTAAAGTTCTGACCGCCGTCACCGATACACAGGTAAGCGAACAGCAAAGCAGACGAAGGTAAACCTTATGGCTATCAACAATATCAACAACTTGGCTAACAACCGCCTGCAAAACAGCGGCAGCAGCCAAGGTGTAGCCACCAAGTCGGCGACCTCCAGCGAGAGCAGCCGTGCGACGACCGTCAAGAGCGACTCTGTCTCCTTGACCAGTGAGGCGCAGCAATTGCAACAGATGCAGAAGACCCTCAACACCGCCTCCACCGGTAACGAGAGCCGCGTCGAGAGCCTGAAGAAGGCCGTGGCCAGTGGAGAGTACAAGGTCAACAGCGAAGCCGTGGCCAGAAAGATGTTCAGCTTCGAAGCCGATCTGGATAAACGGTTGGGATGATGGACCTCCCTTCGCTGCTGCGCGCTCAGGACGACAACCTCTCCCAGATGCAAGGCTTGCTGGCAGAGGAGTTCGACCTCCTCAAGGCTCACCGGGCCCTTGCCTTGCCGGCACTCGCCGATCGCAAGCAGCAACTGCTGGTGGCCATCGAGACGTTGGACAAGACTCTGGCGGAGCTACCCGACCTGCAGCAACAGCTGGGCGCCTTCCCGACCCAATTGCAGGCCCTGCAAGCCAAGCTGGAAGCCTGCCAGGAACAGAACAACCTCAACGGTCGTCTGCTCGAACTCAGCATTGTCTCCAATCGCCGTCTCGCCAGCTTCCTCAGCAAGCTCAGAGACAGCAGCTCCCTGACCTATGACGCCAAAGGCAATACCCGCTCAGGCACCCGCTCTTTCGGGATCAAGGCCTGATCTCCTCTCCCCCTTCTGATTTTCTCTCCTTGTCAGCCCCTAGTCAGAGCACCAGCTGCATCAGGGTTTCTCCATCCTTGCAGGCATGGATGCTCATGCAGCCCTCGTCATAGCGCCCATAACTGGCCACCCACTCGCCCCTTGGAAAACAGATAGACCCCGGGTTCATCAGGATCATTTCTCTCTCCTGGCGCAGCACAGGCACATGGGTATGACCGCTGATGAACAGGCTCCCTGCTGGCAGGGGCACGTTGCCGGGCTCATAGAGATGACCGTGGCTGACAAACCAGCGCCGCCCATCCACCAGCAGCTGGTTGTAGGGCGCCGTGATGGGGAAGTGGAGCAGCATCTGGTCCACCTCCGAATCGCAATTGCCACGCACCGCCATGATGCGGGGGGCCAGCTCGTTGAGCCTTGCCGCCACGGCGGCAGGATCATACCCCGCCGGCACCGGATTGCGCGGCCCGTGATTGAGCAGATCCCCGAGCAGCAGATAGTGATCAGGCTGCCAGGGAGCGAGTTGCGCCAGCACCTGCTCGAGGGCTGTCAGACTGCCGTGCAGATCCGAGATAATGGCAATCTTCATTCCACACTCCTCATGGCTGGCTGAAATAGAGATCCTTGGTGGCGATGGCGCCCTTGAGGTTGCGGCTCGGCAAGCCGCGCAGTGCCGGGTCCACCAGTCGCATCTGGTTGTAGTGATAGACGGGGATGACGGGCGCCTCCTCCATCAGCAGTTGCTCGGCCTGATGATAGATCCCGGACCGGGCGTTGGCATCCAGGGTCTCGGCGGCCTGTTGCAGCAGACCATCGAAGGCGGGGTTGCAGTAGCCGCTCTCGTTCTGGGGATCCTGGCAGCGGAAACTGCCAAGCATGGACGACGGTTCGACATAATCACCAAACAAAAATGAACGAGCCAGCATGAAATCACCACTGTCCTTGGCTACCTGATAGGCATTCCACTCCATGTTGTTGAGGGAGACCTCGACCCCCAGCGGTTTCCACATGGCCGCCACCGCCAGGGCCAGCTTCTTGTGGTTCTCCGACGTGTTGTAGGTCAGCGTCAGCCTGAGGGGATGTGCGCTGTTGTAGCCCGCCTGGGTCAACAGCGCGGCGGCCAGGGCCAATCGGGTCGGCTGGTCTTCCCGGGAGAGGGGGATATCCAGCTCGTCATAACCCGGCATGGCGGGCAGCAGTGACCAGGCAGAGCGCTCTCCCTGGCCGCTCACCTTCTCGGTCAGCAGGTGGCGATCGATGGCCATGGAGAGCGCCTGACGCACCCGCACATCCTGCAACTCGGGGCGATTGAGATTGAAAGTGTAAAGATAGGTGCCAAGCAGCGGCAGACCCCAGATCCGCTCCGGTGCCTCCTGCATGGTCTTCTGGTAGTACTCCAGCGCCACCTTGTTGGTGAGCTGGATCTCCCCCGCTTCGTAACGCAGCCGCTCCCCATGCTGGGAAGCGAGCGGCAGGTAGGTCACCCGCTGGATCCGGGTATGGGCGTCATCCCAGTACTGGGGGTTGCGTTCGGCTTCGATGCGCTCGTTCACCACCCAGCTCGCCAGCTTGTAGGGGCCATTGCTCACCATCTTGCCTGGCTGGGTCCACTGCTTGCCAAACTGGGCGATGACCCGCTCGTTGACCGGCACGAAGGGGCGCTGGCTGACCAGTTGCAGGAAATAGGGAACGGGGCGCTCCAGGGTCACTTTCAGGATCTGGTCGCTTTCTGCCTCCACCCCCAGGGCATCGAGGTCGAGCGCCCCGGCATAGATGGACTGGGCATTGTTGATGCCGGTCGCCAGCAGCAGGCCGGCGGAGGGGGAAGCCTGCGCCGGGTTCAGCAGCCGCCGCCAGGCGTAGACGAAATCCCGGGCGGTGAGGGGCTCGCCGTTGGACCATTTGAGCTGGGGACGCAGGAAGAAGCGCCACACCAGCCCATCCTCGCTGGTCTCCCAGCGCTGGGCCTGGGCGGGCACTATCTTGCCCTGACCATCCTCGCTCACCAGCCCCTCGAACAGGTCCACCAGCACCACCTCCCCCGGGAAACCGGAGCGGATCAGGGCCGGATCGAGGGACTCGGGTTCGGCGCCATTGCCCTTGACCAGGGTCTGCCTGTCCGACAGCACGGGCTGCTGCACCACGGTAGTGGCCTGAAGCGGCGGCACCGCCATCAACCCGAACAGCAAGGGAGAGAGCCAGCGGCGGGCTGGCCTGGCGGCGAAACGGTAAAACATGACATCAACCTCGTTCAATTCTTTTGACTGCAATGGGGGGAAGGCCGGCGGCGCGCCTGGAACCGAATGCATCATGCCGCGCTTGTTATCCCCGAAGACGACCCGTATTGTATCGGGCCTGCCCGATAGAGGGAGTCTTTCGGGCTATTTTTTTCAAGGTTTTATGACGACATGGCCGCCACGGGCGGGCGCAATCGCCAGAAGGCGCACTCTCCTGCCCCGTTGGCAATCGGACCGGGGCGATGTGTCGCCTGCAAGTCCGGTTGTCGTCTACCGTTTCAGGGGTATCTATGGGTTACGAATGGCTGGCGCTGGCTGCCGCCAGTTTATGGGCGATCGCCGCCCTCATCTCCGTCAAACCGGCTCGCCATCTGGGGGCCTTTGCCTACAGCCGCTGGCGGATGTTCCTGGTCAGCCTGATGCTGGCCAGCGCAAGTCTGGTGACGGGAGGCTGGCAGACCCTCACCGAGAGCGCCCTTCCCCTGCTGGCCCTCTCCGGCCTCATCGGCATCTTCGTCGGCGACACCGCCCTCTTTGCCTGCATGAACCGACTCGGCCCCAGGCGCAGCGGTCTGCTCTTCTCCTGCCACGCCCTCTTCTCCGCCCTCCTCGGGCTCTGGCTCTTTGGCGAGCGGCTCGATGGTTGGCGCCTGCCAGGCGCCTTGCTGGTCCTGGCCGGGGTCATGCTCGCCATCCTGTTTGGTCGTCGTGGCGACAACCAGCAGAACGAATGGGAGCAGGTGCGCGGCCGCCTCGTGGTCGGCATAGCCCTTGGCCTCACCGCAGCCCTGTGCCAGAGCCTCGGAGCCATCATCGCCAAGCCGGTGATGATGAGCGGCACCGTGGACGCGGTGAGCGCTTCCGGCGTGCGCATGGGCAGCGCCCTCTTGGCACACTGCGTCTTGCGGGCACTGCGCCTGCCGCTCGCCATGCCGCACAACCCCATCAACCGGCAAGTGCTCGGCATGATAGGCATCAACGGATTTCTGGCGATGACGCTGGGAATGACCCTGATCCTGGTGGCCCTGCGTCAGGGAGATGTGGGCATGGTGGCCATCTTGTCTTCCACCACGCCGGTCATTCTGCTGCCCTTGCTGTGGTGGCACTCGGGGATGCGTCCCTCGCTCCCCGCCTGGGCCGGAGCCCTGCTGGCCACCCTGGGCACGGCCCTGGTGCTGGGAATGGGGAACTGAGCCCCGTCTCTCCTGCAAGAAGGAAGGACCAACACGCCCATCGGCGGCACTGAGCCGCCGATGCTCCCCCTTGCCGGACAGGGAGAGAGGCGATCGCGCCCCTAGAACAGAGCCACTTCCTCTTCGGTCAGCTCCCGGTATTCCCCCGGTGCCAGCTCATCGTCCAGAGCCAGATCGCCGATGCGTTCCCGATGCAGCCCGATCACCTTGTTGCCGATGGCGGCGAACATCCGCTTCACCTGGTGATACTTGCCCTCGTGGATGGTCAGGCGTGCTTCCCGCTCGTCCAGGATTTCCAGCTCCGCAGGGCGGGTCTTGTCGTTCTCGTTGCGCAGGTAGATACCGTCGGCAAAGAGCGAGATAGCCTCTTCACTCACGGGATCAGCCAGCCAGACATGGTAGGTCTTCGCGCACTCGTGCCGGGGCGACGTGATGCGATGGGACCACTGGCCGTCATCGGTGATCAGCACCAGCCCGGTGGTATCGAGATCGAGGCGCCCCACCACATGCAGTTTGCCCATGGCCGGCTCGTCGAGCAGGTGGAACACGGTGGCGTGATCCGGGTCCTCGTTGGAGCAGACATATCCTTCCGGCTTGTGCAGCATGAAGTAGCGATTCTGCAGGTTCAGGGTCAAGGTCACACCGTCAAACTCGATCTGGTGTTGCTCATTGATGTGAAAGGCGGGCTGCTTGACCAGCACGCCGTCTACCAGCACTTCCCCCTGACGGATCAGCTTGCCCGCCTGGGAACGGGTCAAATCGGAGCAATCGCAAAGAAATTTGTCGAGCCGCATGCAAAAACCTCGGAATCCATCATGATTGGGGGCGACATTATATCGGTCAGACCCGACAACACCAGTACTAAGCGACAGGGACTCAAGATGGCGCCTGACGCCATGATGTGCCAGTGATAGACTGCCGTCAGCAGACCGACATCACACATAATAATAAGCCCAGGATGTACCCATGAAGCCGACGAAGTCTCACCCCGTCATCCCCGTCAGCCAGTTGAAACCTGGCATGTACGTCATTGCCATTGCCAGCCAGACCGGCGCCATGGAGATTGCCCAGACCGGCATGGTGACCAACCCCCAGCAGGTGGAGGCGCTGATCCGGCGCGGCGTGCTGACGGTGCGGGTGGATCTTGCCCGCAGCAAGCTGCCGGGAGGGGGCTCGGCAAGCCCGGCGGATGTGGTGACAAACGGGGCGGGCTCCTCTCGTCAGATCGGCAGTGGTGAAGGGCGCGAGCTAAAGATCCGTCGGCTCTATCAGGAAGCGCGCGAACTGCAAGGCAAGTTCATTCGCCATCTCAAGGCCGGAGAGCCCATCGACATCACGCCCCTTGCCGCCGTGGCCGAAGAGATGGTCGATACCATGTTCACCCACGGCGATGCCATGCTCTGTCTGGCGCGGATCCGTGCCAAGGATGCCTACCTGATGGAGCACTCCATGAATGTCGCTATCCTCCTGGCGAACTTCGGCCGCTACCTGGGGCTGGATCGCAGCGTGCTCAAGGAGCTGACCCTCGGTGGCCTGCTCCACGACGTGGGCAAGATCATGACCCCGGACGAGGTGCTCAACAAACCGGGCAAGCTCACCGATGAGGAGCTGGAGGTGATGCGCGAGCACGTGGTCCACAGCCACGACATCCTGGCCGCCACCGCCGGCATCACCCCCATCATGCTGGAGGTGGCCGCCAACCATCACGAGCGGATCGATGGCACCGGCTACCCGCGGCGCCTCAAGGGGGATCAGCTCTCCCTCTACACCCGCATGAGCGGCATCGTCGATGTCTACGATGCGGTGACGGCAGACAGGGTATACAAACAGGGCATGCAGCCAACCCAGGCGTTTCGCATTCTGCTCAAGGGGGTTGATCTGCATTTTGATGCCGACCTGGTAACCAGGTTCATCAAGTGCATGGGGGTCTATCCGGTGGGTACCCTGGTGCAGCTCTCCAACCAGCGCCTGGCCATCGTGATGCAGCGCAACGAACAGCAACCGCTCAAGCCCGCGGTCAAGGTGATCTATCACGCAGGCCATCGCCATTATCTCGAGGTGCAGTGGCTGGATCTCGCCAAAAACGGGGTTCAGGAGACCATAGAGAGCACGGTGGACCCCAAGGAGTTTGGCATCAACCTGGCCAACTTCGTCTAACCTATCCGGCTTGTTGGCGGCTGCTCGCGGCAATGGCGAATCAGGAACTCCTCATCCAGCGGGGAGAGATCGAAGCGCAGGCAGGCCTCTTCGATGGCCCGGATGTCGTGTTGATGGTGTTCGCTGAGCCAGCGCACCGCGCGGCGCAAGTCTTCACCATGGGGCAGCAGGGTATGGTCGCTCATGGAATACCTCCGGTCAGCCATCGACGCCAGCCCGTCAATCCGGGCTCTCACTTTTAGCTTAGCCCGCCCGCACTCGCCCGGCAGACACCTGCGCCCTTGACGGTGCCCACCCTGTAGCAGGTATGCTCGACCCCTTCGGCGCCCTGCCGTGCCGGCGCCGCTCAAACAAGGATGCTGCATGCAAACCAAGGACAAGTGTCTGGCCGCCCTGGTCATTCTCTGCTGGGGACTCAACTTCGTTGCCATCAAGTGGGGGCTGGAAGGCATCCCCCCACTGTTGCTGGGAGCACTGCGTTTCGTCGGAGTCGTCTTCCCCGCCATTCTGCTGGTCCCCAGGCCTGCCATGCCCTGGCGCTGGCTGCTGGCCTATGGCGGTGCGATCAGCCTGGGCCAGTTTGCCTTCCTGTTCTGCGCCATGAAATTCGGCATGCCCGCCGGCATGGCCTCCCTGGTGCTGCAATCCCAGGTGGTCTTCACCCTGCTGTTCGCCATGATCTGGCTGGGAGAGCGCTGGCAGCCCCACCACTGGGTGGCACTGCCGCTGGCGGGAGCAGGTCTTTATCTCATTGCCACCCATGGCGAGGGCAACCTCACCCTCATCGGGTTTGTGCTGACGCTGTGCGCAGCCGCCTGCTGGGGCCTTGGCAACGTCATCAATCGCCAGATAGGTCTGCGCTATCGCACCTCTCTGCCGAGCCTGGTCGCCTGGGGCGGGCTGGTGCCCATCCTGCCCTTCTTCGCGCTCTCCTGGCTGTTCGAGGGGCCCGAACTCATCGCAAGCAGCCTGCTCAACATCCGTTGGCAGGGCGTCTTGTGCGTGCTCTATCTCTCGTTTATCGCCACCTGGCTCGGTTATGGCCTGTGGGGGAGGCTGCTGATGCGCTATCCGGTGGCCCAGGTTGCCCCCCTCTCCCTGCTGGTTCCCTGTGTCGGCATGGTGGCCGCCGCCCTGCTGCTCGATGAACACCCCACTCCCCTGCAATGGCTGGGCTCGGGTCTGGTGCTGCTCGGCTTTGTGGTGCATCTGCTGGGGGGCAAGATGCGCTTCTTGAAGACCCAAACCGAGGATTGACCTCGCCCGGGAAACTTCCCATCATGGGTCAGGCCCTCTTGGGCCCCCCCCATTATTTCGGCAGGATGCCATCATCAGGAGAGCAAGGACATGCGTCATCCGTCACTTTCGATCATTCCCTCTTTACCAGGTATCATGCGGGTCACGGCCATGCTGCTCCCCTTCTGCTGGAGCCCGTTCGGCTGGAGTGCCACCCTGCCGGCAGATCTCAAATGGGAGAGCAACGACACCGACCCCGTCTATGCAGACCCCGAGGCCAAGCGAGGCGGCACCTTCCGGGATTTCATGTCGAGCTTTCCGCTCACCTTGCGCAAATACGGGCCGGATTCCAACGGCGGTTTTGCGGCCTACGTGCGCGAGACCAACCTGCCGCTCCTGAGCACCCATCCCGTGACGCGCAATCCCATCCCCATGCTGGCCAACCAGTGGGCTTTCGGCGCGGATAACAAGACGCTCTATTTTCGTATCAACCCCAAGGCCCGCTGGTCGGACGGCCAGCCCGTCACTGCGGACGACTGGGTCTTCACCCTCAAGATGATGCGCAGCAAGGAGATCAACGACCCCTGGTACAACAACTACTACAGCACCCAGATAAGCGAAGTGACCAAGTTTGACGATCACACCCTCGCCATCACCAGCGGCACCGAGAAGAGCCGGGAAGATCTGCTCGAAGCTCTCCCCTTCACCCCGGAACCCAGCCACGCCATCAAGCTGACCGCCAACTGGGTCAAGGAGTACAACTGGAAGGTGCTGCCGGTCACAGGCCCCTACCAGATTGGCGAGCTCAAGAAGGGCAAGTCGGTTACCTTCGACCGGGTCAAGGATTGGTGGGGGAACGACGAGCGCTACTTCCAGCACCGCTTCAATCCGGATCGCATCGAGATCAAGGTGCTCAGGGATCAGAACATCGCCTGGCAGCACTTCCTGCGCGGTGAGCTCGACACCTTCCCCCTCGTGATGCCCAACTGGTGGCATGACAAGAGCAAAACCGCCGAATTCGAGAAGGGCTATATCGAGCGGCTCTGGTTCTACAACCAGACGCCTCAGCCCCCCATGGGGCTCTATCTCAACACCGCCGATCCCTTGCTGAGCAATCTCGACGTCAGACTCGGCATCCAGCACGCCCTCGCCCTGGACAAGATGATCGCGACCCTGCTGCGGGGGGACTACCAGCGTCTCAACACCTATGGCTCGGGCCAGGGAGATTTCACCAATACCGACCTCAAGGCGCGCCCCTTCGATCCCGCCCTTGCTCGCGAATTCTTTGCCAAGGCGGGCTTTACCAAGACCGGACCGGATGGCATCTTGCGAAACGACAAGGGCCAGCCCCTCTCCCTCAGCATCACCTACACCACGGCGGAACATGCCCAGCGCCTCACCCTGCTGCGGGAAGAGGCGAAAAAGGCGGGGCTCAACCTCGAGCTCAATCTGATGGATGCGTCTGCCGGCTTCAAATCCATGCTGGAGAAAAAACACCAGAGTGCCTGGATGGCCTGGAGCGGCGGTCGCTATCCCGCCTATTGGGAACACTTCCACAGGGTCAATGCCAACAAGCCCCAGACCAACAACATCATGAACATCGATGACGACAGGATCTCGGCCCTGGTGGAGCAATACGACAAGGCGTTCGATTTCGGCAAGAAGGCCGACCTCTCCCGCCAGATCCAGCAGCGACTCTATGAGCTCGCCAGCTTCGTCCCCGCCTATCAGGTGCCCTATACCCGGGCCGGCGCCTGGCGCTGGGTACGCCTGCCCAAGGTGCCGGCAACCCCCCAGAGCGACTTGCTCTACTGGCCCCTTGACGGCTCCAACTCGGGTTACAGCTTCGGCGGCCTGCTCTGGATTGACGAAGCGGCAAAGGCTCAGACCCGGGCTGCCATCAAAGGAGGGCAGACCTTCCCGCCGGTGACCATCACGGATACCACCTACCAGCAAAAATAGGGCAGCTGGCGCCGTCATCCCCAAAACAAAAGACCCCGCATTGGCGGGGTCTTTGTTACAACCGGGATGGCACCAGGCAGAGGGCGCTCAGCCGCGTTTGGCCTGCTTTTGCGCAATGGCGTCGGCGACGTCGGCCGGGTCCAGCACAATGCCTTCCTGATCCGGCGTCGGGAACACGGCCACGCAGAGATCATCCTGCTCCATGCCGTCCACCCAGCGATCCAGCCACACTTTGAGGGTGATGGATTGCGGCTTGCACTCGGCCCACTCCCCTTCGGCCCAGGCCTTGGCGTAGTCGGGATGCGGCCATACCGGGATGCAGTCTTCCTCTTCGGTCGTCAGCATCATGACGCCGTGTTCGTCGGTCAGGACAAACAGCTCTTCGTGCTCGACCAACTTGCTGATGAAGTGATCAAAGCGGTAATCGGCGTTCAGTTGCAGCGCGGCATTGCGCTCGGTGTCGCTAAGTTCATAGCTCATCGGTCAAGTCTCTCGTTCAATAAAGGGCGACATGTTCACATCTTGCCGACCCCTTGTCCAGCAGGAGTAATGGGTCATCCGTCTTTCCATCGCCTCACCCCAGCTCGGGGGTCAACAGCCGGAGTCCCGCGGTCTCACCCAGTCGCTCCCTCAGCCAATAGGCGGACTCCACCTCCACAAAGCAGAGCTGATCCCGCCCCGCAGCGACCCCCACCATGATCTGCTCAAGCCGTGCTTGCTGGGCGGCACTCCAGGCAGCAACCAGCTTGCCGCCATGGGCCTCGTCCACCACCTCACGGCGCAGCTCGAACAGGTTATCGGTGATCGGGCTGTTTATCTTGCTCGGGTGGCGCCAGTACATCTGCAGGTTGTCCAGCATCTCCTCATCGTAACTTGCCAGCGCATCGAGCTCCGGCGTCTCTTTGCTCTGGGCCGCGAATTCACACCAGCCTGCCGACAAGGTAGCCAGACTCTGGGCATCCTTGCCATGCTGACGCAGGGTTGTCACGTCTTCCCCACGAATGGCCGGCAGCCAGAGATCTCCTTGATGTTGCGCCAGGAGAGGGAGCAGCAAGGAGGGAGCATAAACAGGAAAACGGGGACCCAGAGAGTGCAGCAGAGAGACCAGAGTAACAGTGATCATGAGACGCGCCTTGAACAAGATGACCTGGCATCACGCCTGGTCATGAGGGTGAACGAGGGTGCCATTCTAGCATGTTTGCCTTGCTGGGGGCGTTTGCGTCCAGCCGGGCCGGTGATAGATAGCGTCCAAAAAAGCAGCGTTTGAACCAGAGCGGCCCCGATAAAGGCCAATTGTTTGAGCCAGCGCCCACTAAAGAGGCACCGGGGATGCTAGGTTGCATACATCTTTAGCGTAAGGAGTGCATCCATGAGTGGGATCAACCAGGTTTCTGACGATTTTGTGAATGAGCTGAAAATACTGGCGTGTTTTGATCCGGCCAACATGAGCCTGGGGATCAAGCTGCGCAGCGACATGTCGGAAGCGCTTTGCCAGGCGGCAGCGCGCCTGCACAGCCAGGGCCTGATCACCGCAGCAGATGGCGGCTATCTGACCCCTTTCGGCATGACCATGCTGGAGCATCTCCAACACCTGCTGGTCGCACTCAAGCCGAATTGAGCGGTTGTGGTGCCCAGAGCGAGAAGTTGAGCAACTCCCAGCGCTCTCCTTGTCGCAGCAGACAAGCAAACAGCAAAGGACCTTCGGGTCCTTTTATCTTGCCATCGACCAGCCACTCTCCCCCCCGTTTTGGCACCGGCTGTACCCTGATCTCATCGGGTTTCACCGCGTTTCCCAGGCGAACATGTACAAACTGTTGACACACGGACACGGCATCATTCACCGCAGGATCCGGCGTGGGCGTGCTGGCCTGACCGGTCAACGCCACGGTCAGCAAGAGGGAGGAGAGCAGGGTCATGACGCGTATTGATGAAGCCATGAAAACAAAAAGCCGTGGCACCAGAGGTACCACGGCTTTCTTAAATTCTGCAAGAATTACAGAGCAGTTACGTTCTCAGCCTGCGGGCCTTTTTGACCTTGGGTCACAGAGAACTGTACGCGCTGACCTTCAGCCAGGGTACGGAAGCCGTTACCTTGGATGGCGCTGAAGTGAACGAAAACGTCCGGGCCGTTTTCTTGCTGGATGAAGCCAAAACCTTTGGTTTCGTTGAAAAACTTAACGGTACCGGTGATCATGTTAGACATATCTTTAAACCTGTATTCAAAATAATTACTTATGCTTTTCAGCGGGTAAAGCTCAAAAAACGGGATTACTTATGAACAACAGGAAAAGATGTAAAACATCATATTCATTGACATAACTATCGCCCTTTCAAGCTGGTTGAGATTATACGTGCCTTTGTCGATTACGCAAACAAATTTGTACCCCGCCAGCGGCGGGGTACGGCGGTTTAGACCTGTGCCGACTCCAGTGCCTGAACCAGGGCTTTGAGGAAGCGAGCCGCCTCTCCACCGGTGCAGGCTCTGTGGTCAAACGTCATCGACAGGGGAAGTGCACGCACCGGGCGCGCCTCGCCGTGGATGAACACCACCTTCTCGAACAACTTGCCCGCTCCTATGATGGCCACCTGGGGTGGTGTGACGATGGGGCTGGCGTAACGGCCTGCGATGGCGCCAAAGTTGGTGAGGGTGATGGTTGCCCCCTGCAGCATTTCCCGCGGCACGGCACGGGCCTTCACATCGGCGATCATCCGATCCAGCCCCTGCCGTATGTCAGCCGGGTCCCGCTCTGCCACGTTCTCCATCACGGGCACATAGAGCCCATGCTTGGAGTCGACCGCGATGGCCACATTGACCTCCCTGAATAGACGCCGCGACAGGATCTCTCCGTCAAACCACGCATTCATGGAGGGTTCGGCCCGACACGCCACGCCGATCGCCTTGATGAGGCGCACCGTCACATCTTCATCCGGGCGCCAGTGGCGCAAGTCCACTTCGTCGGTGATGCTCACCGGCACCACAGTCCGGTGCGAGAGCTCCATCGCCTTGGCCATGGCCCGGCGCGAGCCTTTCAGGAATTCGTTGCCGCTCTCCTGCTGGGCCTCGAACGCCTGTTGCACATCCTGCTCGGTCACCATGCCAGCGCTGCCGGTTCCCTTGACCTTGTCGATGTCCAGCCCCAGTTTTTGCGCCAGCAGACGTACCGCTGGCATGGCTTGCACCAGCGTGCCGCCGGGCGCCATGGCCCCCACCACGAAATGATCCTCGATATGCTGCTGATGGGCGCTGACCTTGCCAACGACGGTGCCGTCATCCTCGCCCCCTTCAAACTCCACCAGCGGTGCCCCGATGTGGAGGATGTCCCCCTCCTGCCCGCACAATCTGGCGATGACCCCGGCCACCGGTGAGGGCACATCCACCAGCGCCTTGGCTGTCTCCACCGACAGCAGTACCTGATCTACCTGCACCGTATCACCGGCGCTCACCTTCCACTCGACGATCTCGGCCTCGGCCAGTCCTTCGCCCAGATCCGGCAATTTGAAAAATTTCATGACCTGCTCTCCCTCTGCTGGGACATCACCAAACATTGACAGACACCATGGAGCCCTGTGGCCCAGGCACTTGCGCATCCGTACCTGTCGCGCGTCATAGCCACTGGTTCTCCATCAGTTGCCGAGCCGCCTGCGCGATCTCCTGCTCGGTGATGAGGTAATACTCCTCGTTGCGATAGTAGGGGACGGCGGCATCCACGCCGGTGAGGCGTCTTGGCGGCGCCTTGAGGGCAGTCATCGCCTCTTCGGTCACCTGGGACACTATTTCGGCACCCACCCCGAAACTGCCACAGGCTTCGTGTACCACCAGCAGCCTCCCGGTCTTGCGTACCGAGGTCAGGATGCTCTCCATGTCCAGGGGTTTGATGGTGGCAAGATCCAGCACCTCGCACTGGATGTCCTGCTCCGCCAGCAGGTTCGCCGCACGCATGACTTCCTGGATGCAGGCTCCCCAGGCCACCACAGTGATGTCCCGGCCGGGACGCAGGGTGAAGCAGACATCCAGCGGCAGGCCGACGCCGTCATCCACCACATCCGACTTCATGGAGCGATAGATGCGATCCGGCTCGAAGAACATCACGGGATCCGGATCCCGAATGGCCGACAGCAGCAGGCCGTAAGCCCGCTTCGGGCTCGAAGGGATAACGACCCGCAGCCCGGGGATATGGGCAAACAGGGCCTCGACGCTCTCGCTGTGGTGCTCGGGCGAATGGATGCCGGCACCGTAGGGGGAGCGGTAAACGATGGGACAGGTGACGCGGCCACGGGTCCGGTTTCGCATCCGCGCCGCCTGGCAGATGATCTGCTCCATGCCCGGGAAGATGAAGCCCTGGAACTGGAATTCGGCCACGGGTTTGAGCCCCTGGGTCGCCATGCCCACCGCCACCCCGGCGATGAGTCCTTCGGCCAGCGGCGTATCGATGACCCGCTTGAACCCGAATTTATCGCGAAGCCCCACGGTGGCGCGAAACACACCGCCGTTGACCCCCACATCCTCCCCCAGTACCACCACATCAGGATCGCGTGCCATCTCGTGGTGCAACGCCAGATTGATCGCTTCGAGCAGCGTGATATCGCTCATAGTCCCTCCCCGCTCTGCTGCATACCCTTGGCGATGATGCGCTGGCGCTGGGCAAGATAGGCCTTCGGCAGCTCGGCAAACTGGTAATCGAGCAGGGTCTCCGGCGCCTGGGGCGTGATGGCCTCGTAGGCGGCAACGGCGCGTTCCACTTCCCGGCCCGCCTCTGCCAGCAGCGCCTGTTCCTGCTGCTCGTCCCACCAGCCCCGTTCAAACATGAACTGGCGCAGCCGCTTGACCGGTTCCCTGGCCCAGGCCGCTTCCACCTCGGCGCCGTCACGATAGCGAGTCGCATCATCGGCGGTGGTGTGATCCCCGAGCCGGTAGCTGACGGCTTCGATGAGCGTCGGCCCCTTGCCGCTGCGAGCCCGCTCGACGGCGGCGCGGGTCGCCTCATAGACCGCCACCACGTCATTGCCGTCCACCTGAAGGCTGCGCACCCCGGCTCCTATGCCCTTCTGGGCCAGGGTGGGCGCGCTCGACTGCAACTTGCGCGGCACCGAGATGGCCCACTGGTTGTTGTTGATGATCATCACCATGGGGAGATGCCAGACACCGGCACAGTTGAGCCCCTCGAGGAAGTCTCCCTTGGAGGTGCCGCCATCGCCGATGGTCACCACGGCGACCCTGGGCTGGTTGCGCAGCTTGAAGGCGGCCGCGATGCCGGCAGCATGGGTGATCTGGGTGGCGATGGGAACGCAGATGGGCAAGTCTTCCGACAACTCGCCATCGGCCTTGTAGAAGACACTGCCCCGTTCATCGCCGCCCCAATACTGCAGGTTCTGCTCCATGGGCACGCCCCTCACGTAGAGAGTGGGCATGTCCCGGTAGTAGGGCACATAGACATCCTCTGGCTGCATGGCGAGCCCGACCCCGATCCCCACCGCTTCCGCCCCGAGATGGGAGGGAAAAGTGCCGAGTTTGCCGGTTCGCTGCAGTGCTATCGCTTTCTTGTCGTAACTGCGCACCATCACCATGTTGCGGTAGAAGGTGTGCAGCATCGCCTTGTCCAGCCAGGTCGGCAGTGTCGCGACCGGGCGCCCCTCCTCATCGAGGTAACGAAGGAAGGGGATGTCGACATGGGTCATAACTGGCTCCTTGCCGTTGTCAGCGTCACCACCATGAGGTGACATTTAAAATGTAAACAACATGTTAACCAAAGGGCAACGAGATTCATCCAGGTAAGACCAGTAGAAACTTCTTTTATTTTCGAAGGTAATCGGAATTTTCGGCGAGCAGAAACAAAGAAGGGAGCCTGTTCAGGCTCCCTGTCATATCGAGTTCGGGATCACACCCATCACCGCCATGCTGCTTGCCACCGCCCGTGGCGCAGGGTCAGCATGACAAAAAGGCGTCAATTCACTCCCACAGACGGGTGGGTACCACCAGCAGCATGGTGCGCTGTCCGATGGCCACGTTGGCGTTGGGGAAGACCACCGCCTCCCGCGGTTTCTCTACCCTGTATTGCCGATCCCCATCTTCTGCCAGCACAAAACCCTGGGGAAATTCGGTGAAGTTGTCCACATCGCTGGCAAACAGGAAGCGGAACTGCTCCGACTGCTTGTTGATCACCCGATCTATGGCAAAAAGGGTGAAGTCATCGGCTCGCCAGGGCTCGAGGGCCACCTCATCCCGGGTCACCAGCTCCTGCAATGTCTGGCGCACCTCAATGAAGCGGGTCATGTCGTTTTCACCGAAGGGCCGCACCTTACCCAGCTCCACCGTAAAGGCATGGGCGCCGTGCTGGTGCGAGCTGTAATAGCTGAAGGTGGTGGTCGGGCCGCTCGAGAGCAGTATGGTGCGCACGCCGCAGGCACCGAGGAAACGTACCTGCTCCTTGCAGTGGGGGCGTTCGTGGGGAAAGGGATAGACGGCAAACTTCTCGTGGCGCGAGCCGCGAATGGCGGTATGGAGATCGTAGTGGTAACGGGGCCTGCCCGAGTCGGCAAAGAAGCGGCTCACATACTGCTCCAGACGCATGGCGCGGATGCGCTCCCGGTTGCACAGCCCCTCCCCCTTGCTGTGGGCGCCCGAGAAGAGGCGGTTCATGTTCTCTTCCACCTCCCTCACCCCCTGGTTCATGGCGGCGGGGTTGCCAAAGAGGAAGAGCACCCGGTGACGAACCTTGAGCTCCTCTGCGAGCAACCGGGTCAGCAACTGGTTGCAGATCTCGATGGGGGCTGTCTCGTTGCCGTGGATGCCACAGGAGAGGACGATGTCCTTGTGCCCGGGTTGCCCCGCCTCGGAAGCGGGTTCCAGGCAGATCACGCCGGTATCCCACACGCTCACCCGGGTACCGTCGGTCAGATTGAAGGCGAAAGGCTCGAGCTGCCACTCATGGCGGCGCGTCAGGGCCAAAAAGTCATGCTGGGGAATCATCCGTCTCACCCTTTAGTCTGGAATGCCATGGCCGGATTATACGCAAGGCAACCGGGCTTAAAATCAGTTTTTAAACAAATTCAAACAGTAAAGATACAAAAATGGCGAGAATGAGTGACAACTCATGCAACAGGATCAAGCGGGGGGAAACACGGGAGAGGGAAAGCGGTGAACGGGTATCGGCAGATGAAGACAGCATGCCTTCGGCAGACGGGTGGGCAGCATGCCCCTGGGATCAGCAGAAAAACAAGGCATCCATGCCCGGCTGATCAACCACGCCAGAACGGCTTGGTGGTCTCTTGATAGCGGTCGGCTTCGTTCAGACCGATGTCCTTGAGCAGGTAGGCGGGCAGCTCGGAGAGCTGGCGACGGCTGCGGCTGCGTTCCAGCCAGGTCAGGACGGTCATCTTGACGCGAGCAACCAGATTCGATTCGCTGGAATGCTGGTAACCGGCTTCGGTATAAGTCATGTTGGCCATGATATGGCTCCTCTCTCTAGTTCTGCGCAAGGCTCGGATTTGATGCGCAAAGCTTAGTCAGGGCGGGGAGGTGCCTCAATTGACGAATTTTGATACATGACATTAGTAAAAGTAATGGTTGATATCGCCAGGGCAATAACCATAACCATATGATTTTAAAATGAAATAATGCTGAAACTTTCCCCCTGGCAGCCTGACAGCATTTTCTCCTGCGCCACCCACTTCTAACTATGCACTTTCCCACGCTAGCTATGCACGGCACGACGGCGAGTCAGCAGGGTGCAAACTCTCGGCCACCAGGATTTGTTAACAAATAGATCGCAACAAGATCGTTATTTAACAAAAAGATACGAACAGGCAACCTGAACCGGATGCCCCCCATGTCACCCCCATCGTCAGGGTGGCACCGGACACTTGGCACCCTGCCATCATACTGGTATGGTTATTTATACAGTAGTTTATCATGCTGCCTCCCCACACTGCCCCAATATCATGCTGAACAGGGGAGCGGCACACACAGGATCTGCCGATGGACACCTTTACCCCCACCGCCGCCCTGCGTCAACAGATGGCCCTGCTGGAGGCGTCGCTGGCACGCCTTGCCCGGCAACTGGGCCAGCTCGACCTGCTGGAGGCTCATGTCTATCCCCTCCCGGCCGTGGCCCAGGGGGAAGAGCATGAGCCCATCGAGGCCATCGAGGTGGGCTATCTCTCGGGCGAGGCGGCCCTGGCCGCCACCCTCGCCGCCTTTCAGGGCCACAGCGCCCGCCCCGGCTGCTCCACCAAGGCGACCCACCGTCTGCCCGGCTGGCTGCGCTTTCCTGCCGCCTGCGCCAGGGAGCTGGCCCCCGTCATCGAGGAGATCAACGCGCACAAGCTCGCCTTCAAGGCCATGGTGCAGGCGGCGGGCGGGCGGGACGAGAAGTTCGAGCTGGTGCACGGCGCCCTGCCCGGTGTCATCACCCTGCAGGTCTATCGCAAGCTGACCTGGCTTCAGGGGGATCTCCATTCGCTGGGCTTCACCTGGGCCGACAAGCAGAGCATCAGCTGCCTCAGCCGGGAGCAGGTACTGGAGATGCTGGAGCGCAGCCGCCGGTATGTACCGGCGCTCTTTGACAACGAAGAGTGGAGCAAGATGGTGGATCAGGAGGTATACGACATTCGCCGCCTGCCGGCGGATGCCGCCCTGCGGATCCGCAGGCCGGTCAAGACCCACCCCATGATCAACCTGCTCTGGCAGGACCGGGAGCCCCGCAAGCAGCAGATCAAGGCGAGCCTGCCCCTGCTGCTCTGCTCCGATACCCAGCCGGCCGTCACCCATCTGAGCCACTACCCGCCCAAGCTGCGCCAGGCACGCCGGGATCGCAAGATTGGCGGTGACCCCATCATAGAGCGGCTGCACCTCTACCTCTATCAGGGGTAGCGCAGGCTCGGCACCGCCACAAACGACAAGGGGAGCATCACGGATGCTCCCCTTGTCACATCGGGCGACAGCCCATCGCCGTCAGCTCATCAGCAGTGCCCGCAGGCTCTCCACATCCAGCCCCTTCACCTCGGACTGGCCGCTCAGGAGGCCGTCGGCCAGTGCCCGCTTCTCGTCGTGCAGCGCCACTATCTTCTCCTCCACCGTCTGCTCGCACACCAGGCGATAGACGGTCACCGGCTGGGTCTGGCCCATGCGGTGCGCCCGATCGCTCGCCTGATCCTCCACCGCCGGGTTCCACCAGGGATCGAGGTGCAGCACGGTGTCGGCCTGGGTCAGGTTGAGGCCCGTGCCCCCCGCCTTGAGGCTGATGAGGAAGAGCGGCACCGCTTCGTGGCGAAAACGCAGGATGGACTCCTGACGGGACTTGGCCGAGCAGCCCCCATCCAGATAGCAGTAGTCCCACTGCCGCTGTTCGATACGGCTGCGCAGCAGGCTCAGCAGATCGACAAACTGGCTGAACACCAGCACCCGGTGGCCACCATCGATGGCTTCGTCCAGCAGCGCCATCGCCTCGTCCAGCTTGCTGCTGGTCTGGGACCACTCCGGCATCACCAGCTGGGGGGAACAGCAGAGTCGGCGCAGCCGGGTCAGGCCGCTCAGCACATGCATCAGGGCACGGCCATCGGCACTTTGCACCTGCTGCACCACCTCGCGCCGGGTCGCCTCGTAGAGCTGACGCTCCTCGGGGGAGAGGCTGATGTGATGGATGATCTCGGTCTTGTCCGGCAGCTCCGTCAGCACCTGTTGCTTCAGGCGGCGCAGGATGAAGGGGCTGATCACCGCCCGCAGCATCGCCATGTGCTGGGGATCCTTGACCGCCTTGCCAAAGCGGCGCTTGAACTCCCCGAGGCTCCCGAGCAGGCCGGGGTTGATGAAGCTGAACAGGCTCCACAGCTCCCCCAGATGGTTCTCGATGGGGGTGCCGGAGAGGGCGAGGCGAAAATCCCCGTCGAGCTGGAACAGCAGCTTGGCGCGCTGGGTACCGGCATTCTTGATCTGCTGTGCCTCGTCCAGCACCATGCTCGACCAGCGGCGGGACTTGAGCGCCTGGGAGAGACTGCCGAGCATGCCGTAGTTGACCAGGACGATCTGCCCGGCCCTGGCCCCCTGGATCAAGGTCTCCCGCTCGGCGGGATGGTCGAACACCACCACCTCGAGCTCAGGGGCAAAGCGGGCCACCTCCTCCTGCCAGTTGGTGACCACTGACTTGGGCACCACCACCAGCGCCGGGCCCAGGTGCTGGCGCATACGCAGCACGATGAGGGCCTGCAAGGTCTTGCCCAGGCCCATGTCATCGGCCAGACAGGCGCCAAAGCCGTGATGGGCCAGGGTCGCCATCCAGCGTACCCCCTCCTTCTGATAGTCCCGCAGCGCCGTCAGCAGCTCGGGGGGACAGCTCACCTCCTGCTGCCACTCCTGCTGAAGGTTCTGCCAGGCGGCATCCCCCTCGGTGGTGATGACGGAGAGCAGGCGGGCCAGCGGATAGGCCAGCTTGTTGTTGATGCGCTGCTCGTTGTCCAGCATGGCCCCGAGCACGGTGAGGCGTTCCACCAGCTTGTCGCTCAGCATCAGACTGGTCTTCTCGTCGAGCTGCACCGTGCGCTGGCCCGGGGTCAGCTGGCGCAGGATGAGGCGAAGATCGAGGATCTGGTGCTCGTCCAGCGAGAGCGCCCCCTCCACCTGGAACCAGTCCTGACGCCGCTCGATGCGCAGGCTCAGAGCCGCCTCATCAAGGCTCTTGAGGCGGGCGCTGTCCTGGTGCCAGTGCACTACCACACCGGCGTCCACCAGCTCGGGCAGGGCGTTGACCAGGGTGAGCGCCTGCTCCCCGTCCAGCTTCCACTCGTTGCCGGGCAGGCCGATGGGCAACTGGTTGCGAAGGCGTTGGGCATCGTCCTTCTCGGCAGCCAGATCCCGCTGCCAGTAGTGATACTCCCTGATACCCTGGCGCACGATGGCCTCCCCCTTGCCCAGAGGCAAGGGAGGCAGGTCCCCCTCCCGGGTCACCAGCTGGACCACGAGCTGCCCCTCCTGCCAGTCGAGCAGGACGGAGGGAACGCCGGGCCAGGGGGCCAGCTCGGCGTTGCCTCTGAGCCCCGCCACCTGGCTGTGCCAGGGGAGATCGGGGATCGCATCCAGCGTGCGTTGCAGCTCCTCGAGCCCGGCCGGCGGCAATGCCGGAATGGCCTCCAGGGCCGGTAATCTGTCCAGCAGCGCCTGCGGTGTCAGAATAAGCTGCCACAAATCCTGAGCCAGGGGGACGATGTGCGCACCGCGGGCGGCGGGAGCAGGATGTAGTCTGGCGCTCATGCCCTCCCCGCTCTGTACCAGTTGCAGCAGGGGGGCGCTGACGGCCAGTTGCAGCTTCTGCCCCTTGGCATTGAAGAGGCGAGGATGGTTTGCCAGGGGCACCCAGGCATCCCGGGGCAGCTTGCCCATGTTGCGCGGCAGGGTGCGCACCAGTGCCCAGTCAGCTTCGTCCAGCAGGCTGGCGTACTGGGTGGAAAGCAGGGCCGGATCGACCCTTCGCCCGGCGGTCCACTCCCCCTTGGTGCTCTGCTTCTGGATCTTGCACTCAAGCTCAGGCCCCTCCGCGTGGAGCAGCCAGACCAGCCGCTCCTGGGGTTTGCGCACCCCGCTCGAGCGTCCCAACCCCTGCAGCCAGTTGAGCCAGCTTGCCGAGGCGGGGGCCTTGCCTTCCTCCTCGGTGGCATCCTCTTCCTCCCCTTGAGCAGGACGCAACGCGCGCAGGGGCCAATGGGCGGCTTCCCGGCCAAGCAGGAGTCGCAGCAGATCCTGGCAGAAGGCCATCAGGCGATGCCGGGGCTCGGCGTCCAGCACGTGGGAGAGGTCCCACTTGTGCAAGATGGTCACCTGGGGGCTCTGCTCGCCGTGGCGCGCCAGGGCGCAGAGATCGAGCCAGAGGTAACCCCAGTGGAGCTCCTCCAGCGGCAGTTGCAGGGTATCGAACAGGCCGACCGCCTGGCCGTGGCGATCTCCGGCCCACTGCCCCAGCAGATCGGCCAGCAGGGGGGAGTGATGGCCCAGACTGCGCTGCCACTTCTTGCGCTGCTCGCTCCCCTGCACCGGATCTGCCTGTTGCAACCAGCCGAGCCAGAGCAGGGCGCTGAACATCCGGGGCCAGGGCGACGCCTCTTGCCCCTGCCACTGGCCAAGCGCCCCCAGCAGCCGCTCGGCCAGGGGTTGCTCATCCCCCTGCTGCGCCAGTTGTTGCAGTGCAGGCCAGTGAGTGGTTACCTCGCCCCCAAAGGAACCGCAGAGCCACTCCCATTCGCGGGCGCGAGCCTGGATCTGGCCAGAGAGCGCCGGGGAGCAGGAGGCGACCAGCGTTGCCAGCGGCCAGCCCTCGTCAGGCTCTGCGTCAAGCAGGGCCTGCAGGGCGAAGTGTTCGAGCAGCAGGGCCTGCCAGGCGGGGCTGGAGCCTGCCAGCAGGCGGGGAGCATCGGGGAGATCCAGGAGGCTCAGGAGCTCGGCACTCTGGTAATAGGCCGGGATCTGCCCCGCCTCCCCCAGACAGAGCTCGCGCACCACCTCCTGTGCCCGCTCCAGGCCCGTGACCGAGGGGATGCGGGACCACTGCGGCATGGGGCACTCCCCCGCACGCACCGCCAGGATCAGGGTCAGGGTTCCCTCTGCCGTCAGACTCCACTGCTGCTCCGTTCGTTGACGGACAAGCCCCCACTGCTGCAACTGATCGAGGGTATCGAGCAGCGCACGCCCGGGTGCGCCCGGGGCATAGAGGGTGTCTTGCAGGTAACGAGTGCTGGCGGCGCGCTGCAATTGCAGCTCGCACAGCAGGGCATGGCAATCTGAAGAGAGGGTGAAGGCTGACATCAGAACTCACGGGCAAGTGCAAAGGCGGAATTTTAACGGGAAAGCGGCGGCGGCTCGACCCTTAAGCGCGAAATAGTGCAAAAAAGCTGGCGCCTTTGATGGGTACGCGAGCGACAAGGCTGACAGGGCACTCGCCCCTGCCACCGGGCAACGGGCCGCAGGAGGGGCGCGGTCATCAAAAAAGGCGCCGCAGCGCCTTCTGGAAACAGATTGTTGGCTCAGCCTTCCAGCCGGGCCAGACGGGCTTCCAGCCCCTGCAACTGCCCCTTGAGGTGCTCGACCTCTTCTTCGAGCGCTGCCAGTCTGTCTGCCGCCGGTGACACAAGGTTGCCAGCGGGCGCCGCGTCGGCCAGCGCCTGCAGATCCACCTCGCCACTGAACAGGTGCGCGTAGCGGGATTCCCGCTTGCCCGGCTCACGGGGCAGTTTGACCACATAGGGCCCCCGCTCGATGAGAGTGGCCAGCACGGCATCCACTTCGGTCACATCGTCAAAGCTGCACAGCCGGTTGGTGCGCGAGCGCAGCTCACCCGGGGTCTGCGGGCCACGCAGCAAGAGTTCGCAGATAATGCCGAGCTCCTGGGCCGAGAACTTCAGCTCACCGAACTCGGTATTGCAGAAACGATGCTGATAGCGGGGCACCCTGGCGTTGAAACCGGCGGTATTGACCACCAGACGGCGGCGGATCAGCTCGTCGATCACGGCGCGAATATCCAGCTCGGCGAGCTCCAGCACGGGTTCCCGGTTGCTCTTCTGGTTGCAGGCATTGACCAGTGCATTGAGCGAGAGAGGGTACTGATCCGGCGTGCAGATCTCTTTCTCAATCAGGCAGCCGATCACGCGGGCCTCTAATGGGCCTAGTACTATCTCCATGTCATACTCCCTTGCCAAACAAGACGTTAAGACGTTTATCTTAACCAAGGCGCTTGCGCCGTCCAGCAGATAACCCCATTTTTGCGAGCCGATGAAACCCTTGCTGCAACCTTGTACAGCAAAACGGCCGCGGTGCGCAGGCGAGGTGAAGGGATGGCCGGGAACCTCTTTGGCAACCAGCCCCCTCCCCCTTCAACGAGGCGGGCACAAAAACCATCACGGCCGCAAAGGCGGCCGTGATGGTAGACAGATTGAAACGGCCCTCACGAAGAGGGCTTGCGCTCCAGGGTCGCGGCCACCTTTCTTGCGGCCGACACGGTGAGCAAAGGCTCACCCGGATAGAGCATCAGGGCGCTTGCCCGCAGGTTGTCGGCCTCCGCCGTGCGCCCCAGGGCATTGAGGGCGATCACCATGTTGGCGTAGATGTTGGCCCTCGGGGTATGGCGCACGAAGGCCTGTCCCCAGTCGAGGTAGGCTTCAAGCTCCGCCTTGTTATTGGCCTGCAGACCGACCATGAGGCGCACCGCGTTCACGTCGAACTCCACCCGGGTCAGCCAGGCCATGGGGTTGACGATGTCGAGCAGGAGCGCAGGCTGCTTGTAACCGCCCCGCTCATACTTGGTCACCACCCAGGCGGTATGCAGGGCGCTCAGCATGAAGGGGATGACGATCAGGGGAATGGCGATGGCCATGAAGCGCAGCAGCAACCAGGGGCGGCACAGATGGTCGCGCCAGTTGCCGTGGCCTTGCTCCTCCACCTCCGCATCCATCGCATACAGGAGCAGCAGCAGCGCCCACCACAGGGCAATGGCGTGGTAAAAGGGGTACTCGGTCTGGGTGTGCAGCAAGATGGGGGTCACCAGCGCAAGCAAGGCGGCGCCCTTGACCCAGCCCGCCCGGCTCAGACGCCACAGCAGGGCCCCGCCCATCAGCACCATGCCCAGCATGGGTGCCAGACCCCCTTCCACCGCCCAGTAGAGAAACTCGTTGTGGGGGTGATCCAGGTTGTACTCGATCTGCACCATGGCCGGGTTCAGCGCCTTGTCGGCCATGTAGTGATGGAGAAACACCGACTCGAAGCTGCCATAGCCCCAACCGGTCCAGGGCATCTGGGCAATCAGCTTGGCGGCGTAGGGCCAGTAGATGGAGCGCATGCCGCCGGACTGGTAGATCTCCAGCCCTCGTCTGGCTCCGGCCATCAGGTATTGCGAGGCCAGCCCGAGCAGAATGCCCAGGGCCACCAGCGCGAGCATCCGGCCCAGCCGCCGCTCACGCCCCAGCTGGGCGGACAGCAGCAAGAGAGCCATCACGCCGCCCAGTTGCCCGACTCGCGATTGCAGGACCACCAGCAGCAGAGAAGTGGCCAGGATCACCCCATAGCGCAGCCCCTTGAGCCAAGGGTTGGCATCACCGCGCAGCTCCAGCCAGATGGCCAGTGACAGGCCGGTCGCCATGAAGCTCGCCATCACGTTGGGTTGCTGGAAGATGCCATAGGGGCGGTTGGTCTGGGTGTCGTACCCAATCCAGTTGCCCGGCACCAGCAGGTAATACTGCACCAGGCCGAGCAGCGCCTCGATGGCGACGGCCCCCAGCAGCAGATAGAGCAGCCTGTCTCGCGCCTCGCGGTCGAATCGCCACTGATAGAGGCTTGCCAGAAACAGCAGGCCGGCAAACAGCCCCAGCAGCCGGGGAATGGCATAGTCCTTGAGCTCGAATCCCGGATAGGCCATGGGCAGCAACAACAAGATCCCCCCCAGCCACTGGGCCGTCAGCAGCGGCGAGACCACCAGTCGCTGGCTGAGGGTCACATGCCACAACCCCAGCGCCATCACCAGGCTGGCGAAGATCCAGCCCCAGGCATTGAACGGCAGATAGAGCCCTGCCCCGCCTGGGTTGTGCATGAAAAAATGCATGCCAAGCAACCAGTAAAGGAGGCTGACAACCCCCAATATCCCTGTCGTCGACGTCACCGTCACTGCTCCCTGTTGTGTCATGCTCATGCTCGTTTTCTTCCGACACGCCATACATGAAGGGGGGCAAAGCCCCCCTTGTTCACTTCAATCATCCTTGTGCCGATTCCGGTCGGCGAAACGCATGGCGCACCAGCACGATGCCCACCCCCAGCATGCCACCGAGCAGGGTAGCCAGCACCACGACCAGAGGACGCTTGGGCTGCTCGCGGCTCAGGGGTTCACTCGGCGAAGCCAGATAGGCGAACGACTGGAAGGGCTGTGCTTCAAGCTTGAGGGCCTCAAGACTGCCCAATTGCAGGCGCAGGTCGCTCAGCGCCGGGTTGAGGAACTCGGGGTTCTTGATCTCCTTGAGGATCTTGAGCTTCTCGGAGAGGGCGCGCGCCCCCAGATCGATGGGAAGGCTCCCCTGCTCCTGCAGATTCTGCACCGGCGCCTCCAGCCCGGCCGCCTGTGTAATACGCAGACCATATTCGGTACGCAGAATATCGTCTTGCAACTGCTTGAGGGTATCGGCCTTGGCACTCTCGAACTGGGTCTGCAGCGTCTTGATGCGGTTCTGCCAGATGGTATACAGCTCCTTGCCCTTGGCCGCCGACTCCTGATGCTGGATAAAGGCGATGTACTGCTCCAGCCGGGATTTGGCCTCCCCCGCCGTGGCCGCGGCAAAGGAGAGCGTCACATCTTCACGCAATTTGTCCGGTGCCTTGGCGCTGATCCCCTCGGCCATTTTCTTGAGCAGCAGCCGCTTGCCTTTGGGGTCTGTGACGTCGGCCTGCGCGGCCTCGGCATCCAGGTAACCCCTTTCTTGCAGGAACTGGCGCTTGTTGTTGAAGCTGTTGAAGTTGTTGACGAAGTCGCCATAGAGCGCCTTCTTGTCAAAGGCAGTAAAAGCCGCCACCGGTACCTGGGCATTGATCAGCTGATTGATGTTGAGCTCGAGGGACTCCACCTCCTTGAGGGTGGGCGACCTGATCTCGGCCTGGCTGACCCAGACCTGGGGGGCCAGCAGGGCATAGGCGATACCTGCTGCGGCAAAGACGCCTGCGACCAGCAGGATCAGTATTTTCTGGCGCCACAGGACCAGGATCAGCTCACGCAGATCGATTTCATCACCGGAAGAGGCTTGCCAACCCTGGGGCAGCTGACTGTCTGAATTATCGAATACTTGTTTGTTCATATCGGGCTCTGAAGATGAGGTGATTGCCAGAGAGGGGCGTGACGGTCTTTCTCTGACAAGCGTAATGGCACATTGTCCATGAGGGGCCACTCAATAGCCAGTGTCGGATCCGACCAGTGAAGGGAGGCTTCCAGCTCGGGAGCGTAATAATCGGTGCATTTGTAGAGCACCTGGGCCCATTCGCTCTGAACATAAAAGCCGTGGGCAAAACCTGGCGGGATCCAGAGGGAGGTTCCCTCCTCGGCCGAGAGCGACACCCCCACCCACTGGCCCAGGGTCGGGCTCCCGGCGCGCACGTCGACGGCCACGTCGAAGATGGTGCCTGCCAGCACCTGTATCAGCTTGCCCTGGGGCCGCTGACGCTGATAATGCAGCCCCCGTAGTGTCCCTTGTCGGGAACGACTCAGATTGTCCTGAACGAAGCAAAAATCACCGCATCTGCGGGTGAAGAGATCGTGGCGAAACAGCTCCATGAAGTCGCCCCGCTCATCTGGATGACGCTGGTGGCGGATCTGGATAACATCCGGAATCTTCAATGAAATAAAGTGCATAGGTGTTTTCTTTGGAATAATGGGCAAGGATATATCACCCAATGGAGTGCCTTATCAATCCCAATCGGGGTGCATTTTGCCAAAGGGCTCTTGCAGCAGACGCAACAGATAGGCGCCATACCCGCTTTTTGCCAGTGGCTGTGCCAGTGACGCCAGCGCCTCGTCAGAGATCCAGCCCTGGCGCCAGGCGATCTCCTCCGGAGCGGCCACCTTGAGCCCCTGGCGTTTCTCCAGGGTCTGGATGAAGCTGCTCGCCTCCTGCAGGCTGTCATGGGTCCCGGTATCCAGCCAGGCAGCACCACGCCCCATGAAACAGACCTCCAGACTTTGCTGTGCCAGATAATGGAGATTGACATCGGTGATCTCGAGCTCTCCCCGTGACGAAGGGCGCAGGTCCCGAGCAATCTCGCTTGCCGTGGCATCGTAGAAATAGATGCCCGTCACCGCGTATTGACTGGCAGGATATGCCGGCTTCTCGACGATCGACTCGACCCGCCCCTCGCCGTCGAACCCCAGCACACCGTAACGTTCGGGATCCTGTACATGATAGGCAAACAGGGTGGCGCCTTGCGTCTTGGCGCTCGCGCGCTGCAACTGGCGGGGCAGCTCGGTGCCATAGAAGATGTTGTCCCCCAGAATCAGGCAGCAGGGGTTGCCGGCCAGAAAGGATTCGGCAATGAGCAGCGCCTGGGCCAGCCCGGCAGGCTCTTCCTGCACCGCGTAGCAAAATTGCATCCCCCACTGGCTGCCATCCCCCAACAGCAGCTCGAAGCGGGACAGATCCAGCGGCGTGCTGATGATGAGAATCTCACGGATACCCGCCTGCATCAGGGTTGAGAGGGGGTAATAGATCATGGGCTTGTCATAGACCGGCAGCAGTTGCTTGCTGATGGCCAGCGTCGCCGGATAGAGACGGGTGGCGGATCCCCCGGCCAGGATGATGCCTTTACGCTGGTGCATGGAACACCTCCAGAGGAAAACAGAGAGCCATCAAGACACGCGTCACGTCATTCACCTTCACACTGACTGGCAAGCCAGCGGCTCATCAGCCCTTCCCAGGCCGGGATCTGGATCCCGAACACAGTGGCAAACCGTCGACAATCGAGCCTGGAGTTGGATGGCCGACGGGCTGCCTGGGGCCAGTTTGCAGATGGAATGGGTTTTATCGGAACGGGCTGCGCCAGCAGACCAAGCCGACAACCTTCCTCAACCAGGGCCGATGCAAAGCCATGCCAGCTCGTCTCGCCTGCGGGGCAGAGATGATAGAGGCCGCCCTTGTCTGGCGCCTTTACGACCTGTGTCAGCGCCAGGAGAACGGACGTTGCCAGCCAGCCCACCTGGGTCGGCGCTCCCCACTGATCCGCCACCACCTCAAGGGGCTTGCCCTCGTTGGCACGGCGCAAGATGGCTCGGGCGAAGTGTGCCTCTTCCCCACCATAAACCCAGCTGGTGCGCACGATCAGATGATGGGGACATAGCTCCTGAATGGCCTGCTCTCCGGCCAGCTTGCTGGCACCGTAGACATTGAGCGGGGCAGGCACATCCACCTCGCGCCAGGGAGCGCTGCCGGAGCCATCGAACACATAGTCGGTGGAAAAATGCACCAGCAGCGCCCCCCTGGCACCGGCTTCCCGGGCAAGCAGTGCGACGGCCAGATGATTGATACGCTCTGCCAGCTCGGGCTGGCTCTGTGCGAGATCGACTGCCGTATAGGCCGCACCGTTGAGGATGACATCAGGCTGATGGCGGTTCAGGGCGCTGATCAGCGCACCGGGGTCGGTGATATCACACGCATCCCTGCCAAGGGCCGTCACCTGCCAATGGGGATAATCCCGGCAAAGGGCAGAAAAAAGGGCTCGTCCCAACTGGCCACGAGCCCCCAGCAACAAGATCCGCATCGGGATTACCGCGCGCCAAAACCGGTCAGGATGGTGCGGATGGTCTTGAACACGATGAGCACATCCAGCCAGAGGGAGAAGTGCTTGATGTAGTAAAAATCGTGCTCGATCTTGATGCGGGTATCATCGGCATCGGCGGCATAACCGTGGACCACCTGCGCCCAGCCACTGATCCCGGGCCGCACGATGTGACGGTACATGTAGAAGGGGATCTCCCGTTCGAACTGATCGACGAACGTGCGCTGCTCCGGTCTTGGCCCAATCAGGCTCATGTCCCCTTTAAGGACGTTGAAGAACTGCGGCAGCTCGTCGATGCGCAGCTTGCGGATCACCTTGCCCACCCGGGTGACGCGCATGTCGCCGTCCTGGGCAAACTGGGCGCCGGCTTTTTCCGAATCCTTGCACATGCTGCGGAACTTGTAGATGCGAAAATCCTTGTTCCCCTTCCCTACCCGGTTTTGCAGGAACATCACGGGGCCCGGACTCTCCAGCTTGATGAGGATCGCCGTCACCAGCATCAGGGGGGAGAACAGCGGGATCGCGATCAACGCGGCCAGAATGTCCATTCCACGTTTGATGAAGGCATAGACGGGGGACGGCAAGAGGGAACCAAGCTGGTTCTCGTGCAGATGATCAATCTTCACGCGCCCGGTCAGGGTCTCGCTGATCTGCTTGATGTGGTAGACGGGGATATGCGCCAGGGCGCAGCGCGCCAGGAAACGCTCCCACTCACCCGCCAGCTCCTCATCTCGAAGATCTGCCACCACGGCGTCATAACGCACGGCCCCGAGATCGGGTTTGTCGAGCAGACGCCACTGCACACTCTCGTGCCGGGTCAGGGCCTGATAGTCCCCAAAGGGCAGCAAGGCGTATTTGGGGGTCCGGTAACGGCGGCCAATGAAGTAGGCCAGCCAGCAGCAAAGCAAGGCAACCAGATACGACTCGAACAATACCTGACGGCTGTAAGGCAGCCGCAGGAAGAAGAGAATGCCGACCAGGGCACCATAGAGGGTGGTCACCGTGGGGATCATATAGGCCACGGGACTTGCGCCCGGATAGCGCAGGAAGCGATGCAGCACAATCCCGGTCAGCAGAAACGCCACAAAGGCACCGCTCAGGGTATTGATCCGGACTGCATCGAGGTGATGCCAAAACGCCAAGCCCCATCGCTCAATCGCAGGCAGGCAAACCGCAAGCAAGGCCCCGAAGATGAACAAGGCAGGAGGGCTGAATAACACACGCTCATACCAGCGTGAATGACGACGTTGATAGCTCAAAGGAGGCCTCAAAAGATTTTTACAAAAGAAAGATAAATATCAGTCAGAACCAAAAAGATCACGAGTGTAAAGTTTGTCGATGACATCATCAAGTTCAGCTACCCGTCGGTTCGCCAAGATCACATCGCAATTTTCTTTGAACTCTGACAAATCAGTTATTACCTTAGAATGGAAAAATTCTTTCTCTCCCAGAGTAGGCTCATAGATTACGACTTCAATGCCTTTTGCCTTGATTCGTTTCATCACGCCCTGGATTGCGGAGGCTCGAAAATTATCTGATCCTGCTTTCATCACCAATCTATATACACCTACACGCTTTGGATTTTTACGAATCACCGAGTCGGCAATAAAATCCTTGCGTGTAGTGTTAGAGTCCACAATGGCGCGGATCAGGTTATTGGGCACCTTGTTGTAGTTGGCCAGCAGCTGCTTGGTGTCTTTTGGCAAGCAATAGCCACCATAGCCAAAGGAGGGATTGTTATAATGATTACCGATACGTGGATCCAGACCGATTCCATCAATCACTTGCCGACTATCCAACCCATGCAGTTGTGCATAGGTATCCAGTTCGTTGAAAAATGCCACTCGCATCGCAAGATAGGTATTGGCAAACAGCTTGATCGCCTCTGCTTCTGTGCTGTCAGTAAAGAGCACAGGAACATCCTTTTTGATGGCACCCTCCAACAACAGATTGGCAAACACCTGAGCCCGCTCTGAACGTTCCCCCACCACGATACGAGAAGGATGCAAGTTGTCATAAAGAGCGCGCCCTTCACGCAAAAACTCTGGCGAGAAAATCAGATTGGCACATCCCAACTCTTCACGCAGCCTAGCAGTAAACCCAACAGGAATGGTGGATTTGATCACCATTACCGCATTCGGATTAATCGCCATCACCTCCTTCACTACGGATTCAACCGTACTGGTATTAAAATAGTTGCTCTCGGGGTCATAATCCGTTGGCGTTGCAATAATGACAAAATCGGCCTGTTGGTATGCGTCTTTTTTATTCAGGGTTGCACGTAGATTCAGCTTGTGATCAGCAAGATACTCTTCGATCTCCTTATCCACGATGGGAGAGCGCTTCTGATTAATCATCTCAACCTTTTCAGCGACGACATCAACTGCGACTACCTCATGATGCTGTGCCAGCAATACTGCATTGGACAACCCTACATAACCCGTACCACAAATAGCAATTTTCACAAAAAACCTCGCTTACTGCTGCGCGTTATAATAGTTTTTATACCATTCGACAAAAGCCTTAACCCCTTTTTCAACAGACATGGCAGGACGATATCCTGTCGCTTCGAAGAAGTCTTCCGTGTCGGCCCAAGTGGCATAAACATCACCGGCCTGCATTGGCAACATATTTTTGATGGCTTCAATACCCAGGGCCTTTTCCAAGGCATCGATAAAGTCCATCAATTTGACCGGACTGCCATTACCGATATTGAAGATACGATAAGGGGCACTGCTATCTGCGGGTGAACCTGCTGCTGATTGCCAGTCAGGATTGCCAACCGGCACAACATCGGCAATACGCAAGATACCCTCAACGATATCGTCGATATAGGTAAAATCACGGCTCAACTGGCCATTGTTATAAACATCAATTGGCTGACCGGCCAGCATGGCTTTGGTGAATTTGAACAACGCCATGTCAGGCCGTCCCCATGGCCCATAGACGGTGAAAAAGCGCAGACCTGTGGTCGGAAGGCCGTACAGATGGGAATAAGTGTGCGCCATCAGCTCATTGGCCTTTTTCGAAGCAGCATAGAGTGAGACTGGGTGATCGACGGCATCTTGGGTGGCAAACGGCATTTTGCCGTTCATACCATACACAGAACTGGAAGAAGCATAGATCAGATGCTTGACACCGTTGTGACGGCACCCTTCCAGAATGGCCAAATGCCCTGCCAGATTGCTGTCGGCATAGGCAAAGGGGTTTTCCAGGGAGTAGCGCACACCGGCCTGCGCGGCCAGATGAATTACCCGATCAAATTGCTCCTTGACAAAAAACTCGGCCATTCCTTCACGATCGGCCAGATCAAGCTTGCGAAAATCAAAATTGGTTTCACACACCAGCTGAGCAAGACGGCTCTCTTTCAGTGAGACGTCGTAATAATCATTCAGATTATCAACTCCGACTACATCGTGCCCATGTTCGCAAAGGCGTTTAGCTACAGCACTTCCGATAAAACCAGCGGCACCTGTTATGAGATATTTCATTTTATTTCCTCTGTAAAATTTGTTCATATTTCTCAAAAACAAGATTTTCACTGAAATTATTTATCATATATTTCCGACTAGCTTCTCCCATGAGCCTCACATCATTATGTGATAACGAAATCATTTTCTTAATCGCATCAGTCAATGACACATAATTCTGAGGCATAACGAGGAAACCATTAACACCATCGATTACTGTCTCACGGCATCCAACAGAATCTGTTGTTATCAATGGCAAGCCACAACTTCCAGCTTCAAGCAAAGAACGGGGGACACCTTCCCGATAATAGCTAGGCAAAACAAAACAATCCACACCATGCAAAACACTAACAACATCATCAGTTACCCCCAAATATTGTATTACACCTTCTGAACAGGCTTTTTCTAATTCCTCCCTCGGTATTTCAGCCGTACTACCAGTATGCTTACCTAAGACTTTAAATTCAACACACTCAAACTCAAGGCAAATTTCACGAGCTGCATTTATGTATTCACGTATACCTTTCTCCAATAGAAGTCGAGCTGAAAAGAGAAACGTAAACTTAGTTTTTCGGAGGACGTTAACATCCGATGGTGTAAGTGAAGAAGCATGATTTTGGTAACTTTTCGGATTAAAACGATGTGTATTAACACCGGAACCAGGTAAAATAGAGCGAGTTCCCTTCCCAACTAAACCATTACTTTCAAACAATGCCAAATCATCTTTATTTTGGAAAAAAACATGATAGCTCTTACTCAAGCCAATGCGATACATAAATTGCATCAGACTCTGTAAAATGCCCTTACTTGAAAAAGTACGCCCTAAACCAGCAATATTATTTACTACACGACTTCCGAGCAGAGCCGCAATGTAACCACCGTATATATTAGGTTTAGCAGTAAAGCCCAAATAATAATCAGGCTTTATTTTTAGAAGCAAGGTTGCATAATTAAATAGAGAAACCAAATCTATAAAAGGTGATATGTTACTTGATGCCATCTTGATATCATGAACTATAAAACCAAGCTCACGAAGTTTATTACTGTAAGTGTCTTCAGGAGAAATAATCTCTATATGAAAACCTTTTGCAACAAGTTGCTTTATTAGCTCTAATCTAAAATTAAAAATGCTCCAACTGGTGTTAGATGAGATAACAATTTTTTTCAATTTAAAATCCTATTTTTAATTTCTTTCACATTACCATTTACATAGACACATGATGCAGGAATATCTTTACTTACCACTGAACCTGCAGCTATCACTGCATTATCACCAATACTAACACCTTTCAAAATGACGACATTAGAGCACAACCAAACATTATTACCAATCGTAATCCTTGATGTAGTAAATTCATTTTTTAACACACCTGTGGCTGCAGAGAACACATGATCATGATCATATATTTTCACCCCTTCACCAAATAAAACATCATCACCTATAGTGATAGAATCATGACAATTTATGGAGCAATAGTTGTTAAAAAAAACTCTATTGCCAATAGTCAAAACCCCAGAGGTTACATTAAAAGAAACTCCCGACCTGACTCTTAATGCCTTACCAATGAAAACCTTCGCCTTGGAAATATTAAAATTAAAAGGTAAATTACTATCAAAGAGACTAAACTTAAGTTTTTTTATGAAGAAAATGAAATAAAATAAATTAACAATTAAATACGTCGAAACCCGAACCAACTTAACTAACATTTAGAGTATCTCCCCACAACTGGGACTAGCGACTAAGTTTATAAATTCGTTCACTAAAAGTATTGATTACTGTGATGAAACAATGACGTCATAGTTTCTTGTCATACAACTTCAACCACTTGGAAACCGTAGCAGACAGAGAATAGTATTCTTCTATTCTCTGTCTTGCAGCAGCACCTAAATCAGCATATTCATCGGGTTTCAACGACAATGCAGCGATAATCGCTTCAACTAATTTCTCTGACTTACGGGGAGCAACCAGGAAACCACAATCACCTATTACTTCTTTTACTCCACCACAATCGGTTGCGACCACAACACGTTGACATGCCATGGCTTCAGCGACAACCAAACCGAAGCCCTCCCATGCAGATGACAAAACAAATACATCTGCAGCACTCATCCATTCACTCACATCTCGACGCAAGCCCAAGAAATGAACCCGGGAGCTGACGCCGCACTCTATAACCTGTTTATGGAGGTTTTCTTCTTCTTCTCCAGCACCGATGATTGCAAGATGTGCATGAGAAAACTCTTTAGGTAATAGGCCGAATGCAACCAATAAATTAGGGTAATCTTTAGCCACGGTGAGTCGCCCAACTGCAAGCAGCAATGGGGTTCCATTCGTCAGTCCAAGCTCACTTCGTAAACGTAAGCGACTGTCTTGGCTAAAAGTAAATTGCTGCATATCAATACCATTATGTACAGCAATCATATTTTCAGCAGAAGCAGCGCCACGTTTGATGGATATATCTACCGCTTCCTGACTAACGTTGGTGTTCAATTCACACAATCGTTCAGTTACACGATAAGCGAACATTCGCAAAGCGCCACCCTCGTTAGAACTGTGGGAAGTGCATATTAATTTAGGAAATGATGTCGTCAAACGCAGTAAACGGGAGAATAAATTTGCATGTACCATATGGCTATGAACTATATCAGGCTTAAAATCTATTATTATATTTCTCGCCTTCAAATAGGTACGAACAAAACTAAATAGTGACTTCTTCATGCCCAAAGATATCACACGAACGTCACTTGAACGCAACCAGTTCACTGGTTCATCGTTCATTGCAACAATCAACACTTGATGCCCTAGTTTTGCAAACTGTTCAGCTAGTTCACATACTTGCCGCTGAGCCCCACCCATTCCAAGGCAGGTTATTGTAATAACAATATTCATTTATCATCAACCAAACAAAAATTTAATCCCATCTACTGTCAGGCTATTGTTTTCAATTGAACCTTTAAATATCAATGAGTTTATGAAGACGATCAAGCCTAACAAAAGAAATGCTCTCGCATTGCCAAATTGGCACATTAAACAAATTATAAATGGCATAAAGGTGGTAATTAACCTACCTGCAAACGGACTAAAAAAATACATTCCAATATAAATTGACACACCAATAACACCAATGACATACAAACCATCATGAATAAATCGTTGCTTATATTGTGTTAGTGTAATTAAAAGAATTACTGAATATAGAACGAAGTTACCACCACTACCACCCATTGAAGCGGATTCATATCCATCAGCTTGTCGCATAGCTAATAATTCAGCTATGGGTAATATCAGAAAACTTGCCAGAGCCGATATGAAAATTGCGGCGAAAGAACGAAATACGATTTTTTCGCTAACAATTTTTATAAACACTCTATCCACTGTTAGAAACAGAAAAACCATGAACATTGAAGAATGGATAAAACCAATAAAAAAAACTAATGGTATAAAATATCTTTTATCCCATAAGAAATAAGCAATCCAAACCAAGATTGATGCAGCTAATGCCTGACGTAACACTACAAACTGCATATGAAATGCCTGAGGAATTAAAAGTAGAGCCAGAATACCTAGAATGCCAAAAAAAATATTTTTACTTTTTAATAAAATGAAGTAGCACGCAGTAAAAGAAACAAAGAAAACAAAAACCAGAGGCGTAACATCAGGACTAATAAATTGTGACAATAAGTTGTTGATAATAAGAAACAATGGTTCATTTGTAAACAAAGAAAGCCCATCATACCGCCCCATAATGTCTAAAGAGTTTTCGGCATAATTAATATAGCTGACTCTATCTCTAAACAACTCGTTAGGTAATAATGTTAACGACACCCCATAGATAAGTGAAAACAAAAAACAAATTATCACTTTCACATTGAATTTAGATACGTGCATATAAACTCACGAGGTTTGGATTAGTCGAACCCAAGTATCAACGATTGGTTTGGGTTTAAAACGCTCTACGTTTTGAATTGCTTGTTTAGAATAATTTATATACTCACTATCACATGTTGATATCTTTATAGCCTTAAGCATCTCATCACGCAAAGCGGATATGTTACCTGACTCACAGAGCCAACCTGTATGCTCATGCTTGACTACTTCCGCAGGTCCTGTATCACAATCGAAACTAATTATTGGCAAGCCATAAGCCTGGGCCTCTATCAATACTAAAGGTAATCCCTCAAAACGAGAACTCATTACGAAAAAGGCTGCCTGTTTATAATACTTTTCTATTTCATTCGTTTTTGGCAAAATTGCTGTATTACTCTCAATACCTAAATAATGACATTTTCTTTCTAAACTATCTCTGTCTTCACCATCCCCCACGATTCTAAGTTGCCATTCAGGGTGACTTAATGAAACTTCCCGCCATGCTTGAAGCAATAAGTCAAACCCTTTCTGATAAGCCAACCTACCAACCGCTAAAAATATTTTTTCTTTATTAAAATTAGAAATTATTGGTATTTCAATTGTAACTGGATTAGGAATGGCCGTAATTTTTGCCCGGCAAACAGTATTACAATTCCATAAGTTTTTATCTCTCTCAGTAAGCGTTATAACATCATCAGCGAAACGAGCGGCTAATTTTCTAGCTAGGCGACGAGGCCACTTACCAAGATCAACTTTATAATTGAAATGCTCCCAGCATATATGACGAGCACTCAAACCAACCATAGCAGGTATCGAATAGAGAGCCAACATAGAATCAACATCAACAAGTATGTCTATATTATGCTCCTTCAAGTATTTACGTAATTTAACAATTGCGTTGGGATATCGAGTTAAACCACGACCTTGTGAATTGAATATCTGGCTAACATGAATAGATTTTTCCAGCTCAAAAAATGGCTTATCACCACACTGTAAGCTTAAAATATAGGTTTGATAACCACGCAATTGTAATTCATTAGCAATAACCGAAGTGACACGCTCAGTACCACCCACATTATTAATATTCCCTATAAAAAAACATATTTTTTTCATATTTATCACCAGAGATATTCTTTTAGCATTAGACAATAAGGAATTAGAGCTCTGAAATAAGCTTTTTGCATACATTTACTGGTGAATGCAACATTCTTGCATGGACATAGCAATCATACTTAAGACTGTCTAGCTTATCCTTTTCAATTAACACCTTTCTCACTGCTTCATATATAGCATCCTCACTCGCCGAAATAGATATTACAGGTGAAGTTGGAATGCCTAGTGATTTACAGTGGTGTATATCAGCAGGAGCTAACACTACATGCCCATGCAACATCGCATAAATCGCATTCATGCCATAGCTATGACATTTACATTGGTCAATAGAGATATCTATTTCTGAAAATAAGCGAAGATAGTCTGACTGACTCATTTTTTCAGGCGTATATACAGTAACATTTTTAAATTCTTCTTCAATACGTTTTAAAGCAGAAAGTATATAATCAGTACCCTTTACATCCCGGCGGTTGATCCCATGCATTATTTTAATAGAATTGAAGTTTGTCTTTCTTAATTTGCTAATGGCATCAAGGTGACATGCTAGAGGAATAACTTTTGTTACTTTATTAGAAAACCCACTCAATTTCCATGGTAGTTCATAATCATACATTGTAGGTATTATTTTAAGCGCCGCTTTAGCACAGAGATAATTAACAACTTTATCTTCCACTGTCTTAAAATAATTTACAGATGGATATTTAATGCCATTAAAAACAAACTTCTCTAGAGCTCCTGACTCCCCTGCTTTAATGTACTCAACATCATCACCACAACATAATAGGTATATCTTTATTTTTTTTATTTTTAACAAAAGAAGAATAAGAGGACCAAGTAGTTTGAAATTGAAGAATGTGGGGTTCATTATATAGACAACATCAAACTTTAAAAACTTGGGAACAATAGAAAATAACTCTAACAATCTACCTATTTTACTTGATGATGAAAGGCTAATATCTGAATTTAAATTCTTCCATCCGTCACCATTTGGGGAAAAAACTGAAGCCTCATACCCAAGCTCTTTAAAACCAGCAGCCAATGAATTTCCATAACCACTATACTCACCATAAACAAGGATCTTCATAATTATAATCCATCAAACTCAAACTAACACTCATTGAAAACATGGCGATAAATAAACACCATATATTTCCACAAACATATTCTATTGAATGAGAAACATAACAAATTAAAACTTTTATGTTATGAGAGAAAAATTCATATCGCTGTTTATGTTCAACTAAAAACCATTAAAGCTACATACAGGCTGATACAAAAAGCCATGTAAAAATAGACCATGATGACGTCAGCTGGAAAATTAAAATATTTTATCGAGAAAACCTTTTGACATTTGCAAACACAAAAATAAAATACAATGAATAATTTATTGCATATGCAAGTGCCGCACCTTTTGTCCCCATTGATAGAATAAGCAGATAGGAAATAATCACAAATATAATGGAGAAAAATACTTCTGTAGTCATAAACCATTTAGCTGCACCACGAGAGAGCATAGGGTATGCATATAACCAACTAGCAATCTTCGCTACATCACCACACAATTGAATAGCAAAGAGATCCCTGGCCGATCTGAACTCCTCGGTAAAAAGCAACCAAATAGCCACATCACGCAATAGGTAAACACCCAACGCCATGACCCCGACTATCGGTATAATCACAAGTGCCGTTCTATGAATCTCATTGACAATCGCATCGACACCGACAAGAGAGGAGAGACGGGGTAAGTAATAGGTCCCCAGCGCCATGGTAATCACACCAAGGTAGACCTCTGATATTTTCCATACCGCCTGCCAATGGCCTGCAGCCTCCCAGCCGACTTGATCGACCAGGATAGTACGAACCAGAATCAGCGATATCGGAACGGTCAAGGCGGTAGTGATCGCCATCAGCATGTAGCCGCCAATAGCTTTTCTCGCTTCCTTGGTTGTACTCCCCCACCAGTATTGCACTCTCAACCAAGGTTGGCGCAGGTTAACAACCAGCATCACCAGCCCGATCAAAGCAGCCTGTACAGCTGCTGCCAACAAGGCTCCCTGGATATTGGCCATCACTATCATGCTCAACATGACGCAACCGGAAATAAGGGCAGATAGCATCCCTAAGCCAACATATCGGCGATACAGTTGCTGGCCGTTAATGACCGAATTACACAGTGTACCTATAGCAGATAATGGCAAGACACAGACGGTAGCCATTACAATCCAGGCGAGTGCTTTATCTTGAAATAGCCAGTTGGCGATGTGCTCAGCTAGCAGCAATCCGCTAGGAATCGTGATGGCAGAAATAATCAGTACCCACTGAACTGCCGCTCGCCACCAAGGCGCACACGCCTCAAAACCCTGCTCTTTCTTCTCAGCGGTATAACGAACAATCCCGCTACCTACTGGCGCATTGATGACCCCGTTGAGGCTACCGACCATACTCTGAACCTGGCCCAACATAGCCATCCCGGTGGGGCCAGTATAAATGGCCACCACCTTCGCAATAACAAAACCCATCGCCATTTTGAGGAGCGTTAACAGGCCCGTCATCGCGGTCACTTTAAGCAGGCGTCTCATGCTTTAAAGCCGTTCACCGCATCGATCACCCTTGTCACAGCCTCATCGCTCATCGTCGGATCCATTGGAAGAGAAAGGACTTGCTGATGGATCTGCTCTGTCAACGGCAGTCGATAATCCTGGAGCTCGGGGTAAGCTTTTTGTTTATGTGGCGGGATTGGGTAATGGATCAGCGTCTGGATACCTTGCTCAGACAACCATTGCTGCAGCTGATCACGTACCCCGCTACGTATAACAAACAAGTGCCATACATGTGCACTTTCATGTTCCACACTTGGTAATTTCACCAGAGAATTAGTAATTCGTGTGCGATAAGATTGGGCAATACTTTGACGACGAGCGGTCTCCCCTTCCAGATAAGGCAGTTTTACTCGCATCATCGCGGCCTGAATTTCATCTAACCGACTGTTGACTCCTTGATACAGATTCTCATATTTTTTGTGCGAACCATAATTACGCAGTGCTCTGATTGTCTGAGCCAACTCATCTTCATTCGTTGTCACAGCTCCTGCATCTCCCAGAGCACCCAGGTTTTTTCCTGGATAGAAGCTGAAACCGGCAGCATGCCCCCAGTTGCCTGCACGCTTGCCCTGAACTTCCGCACCATGCGCTTGGGCACAATCCTCCAGTACCAGTAAATCAAACTCTGCGGCAATAGCCATCAATTCTGGCATAGGAGAAAGTTGGCCATATAGATGTACTGGAAGTATGGCTTTGGTTTTTGATGTGATAGACCCTCTAACCTGCGCCGGTTCCAGGTTAAAGGTGTCTGGGTTTGGTTCCAGTAAAACAGGAACCAGGTCATTTTCAGTAATCGCCAGAATGGAGGCTATGTAGGTATTGGCCTGTACAATGACTTCATCGCCTGCTTGCAACTTGCCAAGTTCTTTCCATGCTCTCAGCACCAAGTTGAGAGCATCCAGTCCATTGGCTACACCAATTGCATGCTTGGTGCCGCAATAGCGAGAAAACTCAATTTCAAACTCACTTAACTCATTACCCATAATATACCAGCCAGAGTCAATTACTCTGGAGCAAGCATCTTTCAGTTCTTTCTGATATTGACTGTTAATAGCTTTCAAATCGAGGAAATTAATCATTTTTCCATCTCAATATAACGAATTACTTTAGCTGGATTTCCAGCAACGACCGCATAATCAGGTACATCTTTAGTGACGACGGCACCAGCCCCCACCATGGCATATTTTCCAACCGTAATACCAGGTAATAGGGTTGCGTTAGCGCCAACAGATGCACCCTGTTTTATTACCATTGTAGGAAACTCTACTGGGTACACTTTAGACCTAGGATGCCGATCATTAGTGAATGCTACACAAGGACCAATAAAAACATCATCCTCGATTCTTATACCATCCCAGATATAGACACCGGATTTTACCGTAACACGATCACCAATAATGACATCACCTTCAATTAGAGTATGTGCACATATATTACATTCTTGACCTATCTTGGCACCCTGAAGCACAACTGAAAATTGCCATATCCGAGTACCATTACCAATATCACTTGACTGTACGTCACTAAGAGCGTGGATGAACATCAGTCATGCCTCTTGGCAAAAGTTAAAAAATCATCATAGTTTCTGATGTAATCAGCTTCATCATAAACATCGCTTGCTAGCACCAACAAGATACAATCGCTGCTAAAATCATACATCTCATGCCACTGCATAGTATCAATCAACAGACCTTGTGATGGAGAATTCAAGACCACATCTGATTTTTCAACACCATTGTCCATCACAAAGCGACAACTTCCATTCAGGCAAATAGCGACTTGTTTTAACTCTTTATGGGCATGAAAGCCACGGGCAACACCATTTTGTGTACCATAGATGTAATATACTCGCTTTATATCGAAAGGTATGTTTTTATTTCCTTCCAAAGCAAGCAATGAACCTCGTTCATCTCCCAACACAGGGAAATCAATTAACTTTATCAATTCCATCATTAATCCTTTATGAGATCGAGCAAATACTGTCCATAGCTATTTTTTGCCATACGATTTGCAGTAATGGCTACGTCATTTTTACTCAACCAACTGTTTCGCCATGCAATTTCTTCAAGACAGGCTATTTTAAAACCCTGTCTGGCTTCAATGGTTGCCACGAAGTTTGATGCTTCAAGCAAGCTTTCATGAGTACCACTGTCGAGCCATGCAAATCCCCGCCCCAACAATTCAACATTAAGTTGTCCTCGCTCCAGATATGCTTGATTGATACTGGTTATCTCAAGCTCTCCTCGTTTAGAGGGTCTGACTTGTTTGGCAATATTGACTACTTGATTGTCGTAAAAGTAGAGCCCAGTTACTGCAAAATGTGACTTAGGTTGTGCCGGCTTCTCTTCGATTGAAATGACACTCTGCTTATCATCAAATTCCACAATCCCAAATCTTTCAGGATCTTGAACTTTATAGCCGAATACTGTTGCCCCTTCTTTTCTGCTAGCAGCATCTCGAAGCATGGGTGAAAAACCCTGGCCCCAAAACATGTTATCACCAAGTATCAAGCATACTGATTCATGCCCGATGAATTCCTCACCGATAATAAATGCTTGAGCAAGCCCATCCGGGCTTGGCTGAACTGCATATTCCAGTGAAATACCAAATTGACTGCCATCACCTAACAAACGTTGAAAGCTGTCTTGATCTTCAGGTGTCGTGATAATCAGAACTTCCCTGATCCCGGCAAGCATCAGTACGGACAGTGGATAATAAATCATAGGCTTGTCATAAACTGGCAAGAGCTGTTTGGATACTCCCATGGTGATAGGGTACAGACGAGTGCCAGAACCGCCAGCCAGAATAATTCCTTTCATTACTTCTTCTCCCCGTACTGCTTAGCTATCCAAGATTGGTAGGCACCGCTTTTGACATTGTTAACCCACTGCTGGTTATCCAGATACCACTGCACCGTCTTGCGGATACCAGAATCGAAGGTCTCTTGCGGTTGCCAGGCGAGTTCGGCGCTCATCTTGCTAGCATCGATGGCATAGCGGCGATCGTGACCGGGGCGATCGGTCACATAGGTGATTTGATCGCGGTAGCTTCTCCTCTCATCCCGGCCCTCTCCCCCAAGGTGCGAGGGAGACAGAGGCACCATCTCGTCGAGCAGATCGCAGATGGTATGAACGACGTCCAGATTCTGTTTCTCGTTGTGACCGCCAATGTTGTAGGTTTCACCGATCACACCTGTGGTGACCACGGTATAGAGTGCACGCGCATGATCCTCAACGTAGAGCCAATCGCGGATCTGGTCGCCCTTGCCATAAACCGGCAGCGACTTGCCATCCAGAGCATTGAGGATGACCAGCGGGATCAACTTTTCGGGGAAATGATAGGGGCCGTAGTTGTTGGAGCAGTTGGTAACGATGGTCGGCAGGCCATAAGTACGGCGCCAGGCTCGCACCAGATGGTCGCTGGAGGCCTTGGAGGCAGAATAGGGGCTGCTGGGGGCGTAAGGGGTGGTTTCAGTAAAGAGTGGCAATGGCTCACCAGCGGCGACTTCATCCGGATGGGGCAGATCCCCATACACCTCGTCGGTGGAGATGTGGTGGAAGCGGAAGGCCGCCTTGCGCGCCTCGTCCAGACCGTTCCAATAGGCGCGTGCCGCTTCCAGCAACATATAGGTGCCGACGATATTGGTCTCGATGAAGTCGGCGGGGCCCGTGATGGAGCGATCAACGTGACTCTCGGCGGCCAAGTGCATTACGGCATCGGGTTGGTGGGCAACGAAGATCCGATCCAGTTCGGCGCGGTTGCAAATGTCAACTTGTTCAAACGCATAGCGGTCGCTAGCAGAGACAGCCGCCAAGGATTCCAGGTTGCCCGCATAGGTCAACTTATCGAGGTTGACTACTGAATCTTGGGTGTGCCGGATGATATGACGAACAACGGCAGAACCGATAAAACCGGCACCACCAGTCACGAGGATCTTCATTGAAAGGTTCCCGATTGCAATCTGATTAAATGGAAAAGAGATTAAGAGATTCATGGTTGGCGGCCGTATGCCACCACATCTATAAACAAGCTAATGATGTAATGGCACAGACACTAGGACAGGTGTGGGAGGAGTCCATTTACCTCAATAGGTTGGCGCTTTATTTCAGGAGCGTGGAAAAACAACATTGATGGAAACGCAGATTATGCCGTTGTCAGCCCAGAAGGTGAACAAGGCTTATGCTACCGCCCTTGGGTTACAGCTCCCAACATGCTGCTTTTAACCTGATTGTCCGTGCTGTTGGCCATCACATCCTCCAGCTTCTTGTTTTGATTGATGTTTAACAATGTTGTCGTATTACATTGCACACCCAGGCAGTCCACAGCCTGCATTGCTCACATCTTGGGCTATCTGCGCCCCAAACCCGATTCGGGGTCAGATTCTATCTTGTTTAACCCAAAGATGAACAGTCAAAACAATAGGAAAGCGCCTATTGAAATCAGGATTCAAAAAAAACCATTCATGTGATACTGCCCGCCGTGAATCCACTCAGCCGTTGCCGGGGATTGCCCTGCTTTGTTCCAGCATCCAGGCCAGGGCATGTAAACATGTTTAATTTCAAACAATTAAATTCATACCTCAAGCGCTTGCAGGCACTCGGGGATGGCCTGACGCCAGCAAGGCCCCCCGCCCCTGTGTACCGGCAGGCTGAAAGCGGCAAGCCGCTTGTGCGATAAGAATGGTCGCGACCAGCCCCAGCACCGGCTCTGACCCTCAACACCCAGAAACCGGCAGGCACGGATAGCGAGCCTGAACACGAGGCTGATGACACAGCGTTGCATCATGGGAAATGCATGAGGAAAGAAGACAGGGATGATTCAGTCCCGATACAGCGGGGTCAGGTAGGATCCAGATTGACTCTCCCTCTTGTTGACCCTCTAATTGGCAGCCTGGACCCTCATCATCATGCATCTTATGAAAATCCTACTGGTTGAAGACGACAAGCTGCTCAATCACCACCTCTCCACCCTGTTGACCGAGGCCCAGAACCAGGTTTACAGCACGGACAATGCCCAGGTGGCGCTGCACTACGCAGCCGACTACCCCATCGATGTCGCCATCATCGATCTGGGCCTGCCTGACATGGATGGCCTTCAGCTCATCACCCGCCTGCGCGAGCAGCAGATCCCCTTTCCCATCATTGTGCTGACGGCCAGAGGCAACTGGCAGGACAAGGTGGAAGGACTGGAGGCCGGGGCGGACGACTACCTGGTCAAACCCTTCCAGAAGGACGAGCTGCTGGCCCGCCTCAATGCGCTGGTACGCCGCAGCGCCGGCTTCATCTCCCCCAGAGTGAAGGCGGGTGACTACGAGCTGGACCTCTCCCGCAAGGAGCTGACCATCGCCGGCGAGGTCACTGTGCTGACCAGTTTCGAATATCTGATCCTGGAATACCTGATGCGAAATGCCCGTCAGGTGGTCTCCAAACAGCAGTTGCTGGATCAGCTCTATGGGGATGGTGAAGGGGATCCCAACACCATCGAGGTGATGGTGAGCCGGCTTCGCAAAAAACTGGATCCGGAAGGGAGCATCCAGCCCATCTCCACCATCCGCCGCCAGGGCTACATCTTCAACCTCGCCTGCAGCTGATGCGCCTTGCCATGTTGCATCCCCTGACCCTGATCCGCCGCTCCCTGCACCTCAAGCTGATGCTGAGTGCCATGCTGGTCATCGCGCTCATCATGGCCTTCTCCGTCTACATCCTCTACCTCGGCCATGCCGAGGAGCAGGCCCAGAAAGCCAGTGTCCGCATGCAGGAGAACCTCTCCAAGCTGTTCTCGTCCAAGCAGCCGGAGCCCCACGCCATGACGGATCTAGGCAAGCTCACCCCGGATGCCATCGATCCCAATCTCGACACCCTGATCTGCCGCGCCGACGGAGTGCTGAGCTGGTCCAGCCTGCACATGCCGGAGGTGGTCTCCATCAAGGAGACCATCTGCCGGGATCTGATGAGATACCTGGGGGGACTGGATCAGGACTATTTCTTCAAGCTGCATACCATCAAGAACGGCGAGAGCTACTTCATCTACAGCCTGCGTTTCCTGCGCAATCATGGCGCCGGCCCCACCACCTACTACGTGGTGATGGTCGATTCCGCCCGGCGCTATCAGGCCCAGACCCGCGATTACCTCTACCGCTGCATTCGCCAGGCGCTGCTCGCCTACTGTCTGCTGGGCGCTCTGTTGCTGCTCACCAGTTTCTGGAGCCTCTCCTCCCTGCGCACCATGGCGCGCCAGATTGACGAGATCCGCGCCGGTACGCGAGAGGCGCTGTCAAACGACTACGAGCGCGAACTGACCCCCCTGACAAGCTCGGTCAACCAGTTGCTGGAGAACGAACGCCAGCAGACCCAGCGCTACCAGCACGCCCTCAACGATCTCGCCCACAGCCTGAAAACCCGGCTGGCGCTCATCCAGATCACCGCCCAGGAGCTCAAGCTCGGCCACGACATCCATGACAACATCAATGAACAGATCACCACCATGGATCAGATCATCCAGTACCAGTTGCGCCGCGCCGTCACCGGGCGAAAGCGCCTCGCGAGCAAGGGCACCGAACCGGTTCCCCTCATCGAGAAGCTGCTGGCCAGCCTCGCCAAGGTCTATCGCCACAAAAAGCTGCAGACCGGCTTCCAGTTTGACGACGATGTCTTCTTTCACGGCGAGCAGGGCGATCTGATGGAGCTGATGGGCAACCTGCTGGACAACGCCTGCAAGTTCGCCATCAGCGAGATCCGGGTTCATGTCCGCCACCGGGAGCGCGGCCTGCTCATCGTGGTGGAAGACGACGGTCCCGGCATCGATCCCGGCAAATCGCAGCAGATCTTCCAGCGCGGCGTGCGGGCTGACAGCTCCCCCGGCCAGGGGATTGGCCTCGCCGTGGTGACCGAAATCGTGCACAGCTACGGCGGCGAGATCCGGGTGGATGACTCCCCGCTCGGCGGCGCGAGATTCCACATCACCCTCCCCTGACAGCGCAGGGGCCAGTACCTGGCCCCTGCCGCATTCGGGCATTGCCATCCCGGTGCTTGCCCTGTCTCACGCCCCACTCCTTATGCTTCGACCAGGCCAAGCACATGGCAGCGAGGCTGACGAGCTTACGCCCCCATCAGAAGCTGGCCTGCCGCTCCCCTCGGCCCCATGCTCGCGCAGAAACAACAGGCATAAAAAAACCGGCCGCGAGGGCCGGTAAAACAGTTCAGGCTTGTCAGGTGACAATGCGCACCCAGCGGATGAAGACCGGTTTCAATTCCCTATGAAGCCCCGTCCTCTTGAGTACGTAGGTTCACTTTACGCCCCGGTCACTGAATCGGGACTGAACCATGTTCACACTGGCAAGGCTCAGAGACGGATCCCGAGTGACTGGCGCAGATAGGCGCCGGCACCGAGCAGCCCCGGTCCTTCGTGGGTGATGAGGAAGACCGGAATGTCTTTGAGATAAGGCTTGAAGCGCCCCTTGTCCTCGAAGGCGACCCGAAAGCCCGATCCGATGAAGAACTCCTGAAAGCGCGGCACTATGCCACCGGCGATGTAGACACCGCCGAAGGTGCCCATGTTGAGGGCCAGGTTGCCGGCAAAGCGGCCCATGAGCACACAGAACAGGCTCAAGGTGCGGCGGCAATCGAGGCAATCCCCCGCCAGCGCGCGCTCGGTGATGTCCTTGGGGGCAAAAGGTTCGGGCTCGCGGCCATCGGATTTGACCAGGCCGCGATAGAGATTGACGAGCCCGGGGCCCGAGAGGAAACGCTCCGCCGACACATGGCCCAGCTCGCCGCGCATCACCTGCAGCACCGCATCTTCCTCTTCCGTGTTGGCGGCGAAGTCCACGTGACCGCCCTCACCCGGCAGGCTCAGCCACTGCTCACCGGCCTGCACCAGGTGGGCGACGCCAAGGCCGGTCCCTGCGCCATAAATGGCGATGGGCTTGCCGGCTACCGGAGCCGCGCCCCCGAGCTGGATGCGATCGCTCTCGCCGAGCACGGGTACCGCCATGGAGACGGCAGTGAAATCGTTGATCACCTGCAGGCGCGCAAGGCCGAGGTTGGCCTGCATCTCGCGGATGGAGAACTCCCAGCTGTGGTTGGTCATGGCGACCCAGTCACCATTGATGGGACAGGCGATGGCGATGCACGCCTCGCCCACGGTGGCATCGTGCTCTTCGAGATAGAGGCGCACCACGGCCTCCAGGCTGGGATGGGCCAGCCCCGAATAGGTTTTTGCCTGGGAAATGGCGCCCGTCGCCAGTTCACAGAGGGCCAGTCGGGCATTGGTACCGCCAACGTCGCCCACCAGCGCATGGGTATGCTGCATAACAAACTCCTTCGTTACCGACTCGGGGCGGCCCTTACCGTCCCGACATTATTATTTGGCTGCAATACTACTCGAGCCCGCAGCCGGGCTGCGCGATTTATGCAGACAAGTGTGCGCCCGCTCACAGTGTTGTTGCTTTGCAACATTTGTAAGCGTTTTCAAGACGCAAATGGAAGTTTGCAACTAAAAACACGAAATAATTAGACATGAGTCATACTTTGCAGGGCCGAGATTAGTTCCGATAAGCGCTTGTCTTGTATAGTCATCGCGGAGACTGGAAACCTGCTTGAGCTGTGAATTTAGTGCACAGACACTGAAGTTAAATTACAAAAATGCCTGGTGGTAATGATGAATACCCTCGATAAAATTACGAACAATCTGGAAAGTTTCAGTAAATCAGAGCGTAAGGTGGCTGAAGTGATCCTGGCCTCACCCCAGACCGCCATTCACTCCAGCATTGCTACCCTGGCCAAGCTGGCCGATGTGAGCGAACCGACCGTCAACCGTTTCTGCCGTCGCCTCGATACCAAGGGTTTTCCCGATTTCAAGTTGCACCTGGCCCAGAGTCTGGCCAACGGCACCCCTTATGTGAACCGCCACGTGGAAGCGGAAGACGGCCCGGATACCTATACCGCCAAGATCTTCGAATCCACCATGGCCTGCCTCGATGCCGCCAAGAACAGCCTGGACATCTCGGCCATCAACCGCTGCGTCGATATTCTGACCCAGTCCAAGAAGATCAGCTTCTTTGGTCTGGGCGCCTCCTCCGCCGTCGCCCGGGATGCCCAGAACAAGTTCTTCCGCTTCAACATCCCCGTGGTGAGCTTCGATGACATCGTCATGATGCGCATGAGCTGCATCAACAGCAGCGAAGGGGACGTGGTTGTCCTCATCTCCCACACAGGCCGCACCAAGGCCCTGGTGGAAATTGCCGCGCTGGCCCGGGAAAACGATGCCACCGTCATCGGCATGACCGCCAAGGACTCTCCCCTAGCCCGCGAATGCAACCTGGTGCTCTCCATGGACGTGCCGGAAGACACCGACGTCTACATGCCCATGGCCTCGCGCATCGCCCAGCTCGCCCTGGTGGACGTGCTGGCCACCGGTTTCACCCTGCGCCGTGGCATGAAATTTCGCGAAAACCTGAAGAAAGTCAAAGAAGGTTTGCGCGAATCCCGCTTTGATACCCCGCACTCCTCCTGATCATTCGGGGGTCCGCCCCCGACTGTCTATGCCAACGGGCTTGGTGTAGTATCGAAATTCAATCAAACAAGGCCACCCAGATGGCCTGCCAGTTGGCGCCATGCCACATGCTTGACGGGGCAGTATTTCAAGTCATATCAACTTCACATTGGAGTCTTTCATGCCAAGACGTACAAAGATTGTTACCACACTCGGTCCGGCGACCGATCGCGACGGCATTCTCGAGGGGATCATTCGCGCCGGTGCCGACATGGTGCGGATGAACTTCTCCCACGGCACTCCTGAAGATCATATCCAGCGCGCCAACCAGGTGCGTGACATCGCCGCCAAGCTGGGCCGCCACGTGGCCATCATGGGCGATCTGCAAGGCCCCAAGATCCGCGTCTCCACCTTCAAGGATGGCAAGATCTACCTCGCCATCGGTGACAAGTTCATTCTCGATGCCGCCCTCGGCAAGGGCGAAGGCTGCCAGGAGCAGGTCGGCATCGACTACAAGAGCCTGCCGCAGGACGTGGTATCCGGTGACATCCTGCTGCTGGACGATGGCCGCGTGCAACTGAAGGTCGAACAGGTCGAAGGCACCCGCATCCACACCACGGTGACCGTGGCCGGCCCTCTCTCCAACAACAAGGGCATCAACAAGAAAGGTGGCGGCCTCTCCGCCCCGGCCTTGACCGAGAAGGACAAGGAAGACATCAAGACCGCCGCCCGCATGAACGTGGACTACCTGGCGGTCTCCTTCCCCCGCAGCGGCGATGATCTGCGCTACGCCCGCGAACTGGCCCGCGAAGCCGGCTCCAACGCCAAGATCGTGGCCAAGGTCGAGCGCGCCGAGACCGTCGCCAGCGACGAGGCGATGGAAGACATCATCCTTGGCTCCGATGCCGTCATGGTGGCCCGTGGTGACCTGGGTGTCGAAATCGGCGACCCCGAACTGGTGGGTGTGCAGAAGAAGCTCATTCGCCACTCCCGCCGCCTGAATCGCGTGGTCATCACCGCGACCCAGATGATGGAGTCCATGATCAACGCACCGCTCCCGACCCGTGCCGAAGTCATGGACGTGGCCAACGCCGTGCTGGACGGTACCGATGCGGTGATGCTCTCCGCCGAGACCGCCGCCGGCCAGTTCCCCATCGAGACCGTGACCTCCATGGCCAGCGTCTGTGTGGGCGCCGAGAAGCACCCGAGCCTGAACGTCTCCAACCACCGCATGAACTACACCTTCACCTCGGTGGAAGAGGCGGTGGCCATGTCCACCATGTATGCGGCCAACCACCTGGAAGGGGTCAAGGCGATCGTGGCGCTGACCGAGTCGGGCACCACCCCGCTGCTGATGTCCCGCATCAGCTCCGGCCTGCCCATCTTCGCCATGTCTCCTCACAACAAGACCCTGGCCTGGGCCAACCTCTACCGCGGCGTCACCCCCGTGCTGTTTGATGGCGACGAGACCAAGCCGGTCTACGAGGTGTGCCGCGACGCGCTGGACGTGCTCAAGGCCAAGGGACTGCTGCAAAGCGGCGACATGGTATTGCTCACCCACGGCGACAAGATGGAGACCGTCGGCAGCACCAACACCTGCAAGGTGATGATGGTCGAGTAATCGCCCCTCCTCCCTGCCACAAAAACGGCTCCCGCGGGAGCCGTTTTTTTATGGGATCTGCCCAGGTTCAACCGCGAAACAGCTCCACCTTGTCTCCATCCTGCAGGCTGCCGGCGCCGCGCACCACCACCTTGTCTCCCTGCCTGAGAGCGCCGCTCACCGCCACTTCCCGGCTGTCCCCAAAGAGCACGGTGACCGGCACCCGGTTCACCGTGAGCGCCTCGCCGCGCTGCTCCACCTGATAGACCACGCTTCCCTCGGTGCCGAGCACCAGGGCATCCCGTGGCAGCAGCATGGTGTGCTGCTCTCCCATCGGCAGCGCCACCCGCACTGGCGAGCCGATGATGAAGGTACCCGCTTCCGGCTTGAGGCGCAGCTCGATGAGCCGGGACTTGGGATCGGCGCTCGCCGCCCGCTGGTAATAGATGGCGTGGCTGCTGAGCTGCTCCCCTTCCACCCGCAACCGGGTCTGGGTGGCCAGTTGCCGGGCCCAGGCAATAGGCGCACGCAACCGGATATCCGGCTGATCCGGATTGACCAGTTCAAGCGCCTGTTCGCCCGCATCCACATGCTCCCCCGGCTGGATGAAGTGTTCATTCACCACCCCGTCAAACGGGGCAAAGATGCGGCTTCTGCGCAGCTGCTCCTCAATCTGGCGCACCTGCACCCGCGCCAACTGATCGGCCAGCTCAGCCTGCTCCACGTCATAGCGCGCCTTGTCATACTGGCTCTGGGAGGCACTCTTTTGCTGGTGCAAACGATCCAGGCGCTGGAACTCGGCGCGAGCGTAACGCAGGTTGCTCCCCTCTCTGGCTTGTTCCGCTCTCGCCTGCTCCAGCGAGAGGCGCAGAGTCGCGCTGTCCAGGCGCAGCAACTCGTCCCCCGCCTTCACCCGGCTGCCAAACTCGGCTATCCACTCCACCCGACCGCTCACTTCGGCGCTGAGCGCCGCCTGCTGGCGGCTCGCCACCGTGCCGCTGACCCAGATGCTGGCCCCCGCCTCTCCCTGGGCCACCTCCGCCAGCGTCACCATCTTGCTTTGTGCAAGCGCAGGCAGCCCGCCAGCCAGCAGCAGGGCCCCCACCACCATCCTTGTGAAACCTTGTGTCATCGATGAGCTCCTTGCTCAGGCACGCTGCCGAAGGGCGTGCGGTATGTCGGTCTGCTCCCCCAACCGCAGGAAGGCGGGCAACAGGATCAGGGTGAAGAGGGTGCTGCAACTCATGCCGCCGACGATGACGGTGGCCAGCCCCCGGTAGATTTCGCTCCCCTCGCTCGGACTCAGCATCAGGGGCAGCATACCGAAGATGCTGGTGAGGCTGGTCATGGCGATGGGACGCATCCGGCTTTGCAGAGCATCGGTGACTGCCGACTGTCGGCTCATCCCCTCCCGCTCGGCCATCCTGGTCTGGTGCACCAGCAGAATGGCGTTGTTGACCACCAACCCGAGCAGGATGACGAAGCCGATGATGGTGAGCAAGTCCATCGGCAGCGGCGCCACCAGACCGCTCAGGTGCAGCGCCAGCACGCCGCCTACGGTGGCGAGCGGCAAGGTGAGCAGCACCAGCACGGCATCCTTGAGGGAGGCGAAGACCCCCCACAGCAGAATGAGCAGTATCATCACGGCGAACAGGAAGATGCTGCCGAGGTTGCCGAGCGCCTGCTGCAGGCTGTCGGCATTGCCGGCGACCCGCAGCTCCCCCCCGGCCGGCAGCAACGGCCGGATGGCGGCAAAGCTCTTGTGCTGCAGGGTGTCGAGCACCTGCTCCATGCTCATCCCCGCAGGGGGGGAAATCTGCAGACTGATGCTGCGCCGCCCATCGGATCGGAAGATGCTCTCAGGCCCCAGTTGCGGCTCCACCCGCAGCAGTTCCCCAAGGGGAACGATGCGCCCGGACGGGGTAGCAAGCGGCACCGCCTTGAGCTCGTCCGGGTTGGCGGAGGCCTGCCCCATCAGCAGGATGTCGAGCCGCTCATCCCCGTCGAAATATTCGCCGACCCGCAGACCATCGCCGAAGGTCTGGATGATGGCGGGCATGGGGGAGCGATCCCAGCCCACCTCGGCCAGACGCCTGTCCTGGGGCACCAGCCGAAGCTCGGGAGCGGTGAAATCGAGTCCGGGCTCTGGCCTGACCTGGGCGCCGGGCAAGTCCCGCTGCACTATGGTCATGCTCTCCCTGGCCGCCTGATAGAGTTCGGGTAGCCCACCCCCCTGGATCAGCAGGGAGATGCTGTTTTCACTGTCAAAACCGCCAAACAGGGACCCCTGACCGCCAAACACCCGGGTGTCGGGGATCCCCACCAGCAATTGCTTCATCAAGAGCTGCTCCAGCACCTTGATCTGGTTATCCTCCTTTGGCCGCACCCCGATCTGGGCACCGCCCGGATAGCGCAGGATGTAGTAGTTCTTGAGGGCAGGCTCCTTCTCCCCTTTCATATAGGGGTCGAGGCGGGCAATCAGGGTATCGATCACCTCCTCCCGCTGGGCCTTGAGATTGACCCCTGGGGTGAAACTCATCCAAACGTCGATGGCGTCCCGCTTCACGTCCGGCAGGTAGTTCATCTTGGGCAACATCAACCAGCTCACCAGCACAGGCCCCGTCATCATCAGGACGATGATGGCCCAGCGCCTGGGGGCGGTGGCAGTCCAGCGGATCACATGGCGGGTGGCGCGGCACCACAGGCGCTCAAAGGGATCAATCAGCCGCTCGTGCCCCATCCAGCGCGCCGCCACCGCAGGCAACACCGTGACCGCCACCACCATGGAGACCGTCACCGCGCAGGCGATGGTGAGCGCAAGATCGGCAAACAACTGCCCTTCCACGTCGTTGAGCAGGAGCACCGGCAGGAAGATGGCGACCGTGGTCAGGGTGGACGCCACCAGAGCGGTCCACACCCGGCGGGTGCCCTCCAGCGCCGCCTCTCCCTTGCTGATGTCACCCCGCTCATGGCGCCGGTAGATGCTCTCAAGCACCACGATGGCGGCGTCGAGCACCATGCCGACCGCAAACGCAATGCCCGCCAGGGAGATGATATTGAGGGTTCGCCCCATCACCTTGAGCAAGCAGAAGGTGAGCATGATGCTGATGGGGATGGCGATCGCGATCATCAGGGTCGCCTTGAGCTGGCGCAGAAAGACCCAGAGGATGGCGCAGGAGAGCAGCACTCCTAGCCCCAGGTTGGCGGTCACCATGCTCACCGCCCGGTTGATGTAGAGGGAAGCGTCAAACGACTGCTCCATGTGCAGGCCGACCGGCTCCAGCACCTCCCGGTTGAGCTCCCCGACCTTGGCCTTGATCCCCTCGAGCGCCGCCAGGGCATTGGCACCGCTCTCCTTGAAGATCTGCGCCGCGATGGCGGTGTTGCCGTTCTGGATGCGCAGCACCGGGTTCTCCTCCCGGGCCACTCTGATCTCGGCCACGTCCCGCAGATAGATGGGCAGGCCGTCACGCCAGTCCACCACCTTGTCCCCCAGGGCCGCCACGTCATAGCGACCGGCAAAGCGCAGCTTGTACTCCCAGCGTCCGATGTCGAGGGTGCCGGCCGACACATCCCAGCCGGTCGTTGCCCGGCTGGCGAGCACCGGGATCTCCACCCCCAGCTCGGCGGCGCGGTAAGGGTCGAAGCGGATCTGGATCTGGCGCTCGTTGATCCCCTCGATGTCGACCGTGGACACCCCGGGGATCCGCTCCAGCTCGGACTTGACCCTCGCCTCGATCAGCGCCTGGTGATCGTCTATCTCCCCCTTGGCGCCGGGCAGTTGCTGAATGAAGAAGAAGGTCAGGGTGTCGTTGCTGCTGTAGTTGTTGACGTAAGGACCACCGATGTTGTCCGGCAGCCCCGAGACCCGGTTCAGGCGGGAGATGACGTCAAGCTGGGCCCGCTGCATGTCGGTGCCGAGGGCAAACTCCATGTCGATTTCGGTGAAGCCGGGGTAGCTGTTGCTGCTGAGACTCTTGAGCCCCTGTACCCCCTGCATCTCCTGCTCGATGGGATCGGTTATCTCCGACTCCATCTCCTGGGGCGAGGCCGAGCGCCAGTCCACCGTGATGTTGAGGTGAGGACGGTCTATGTCGGGAAACAGCTGGACGGGCAGTCCCCGGATACTGAGCAGGCCCAGCAAAAAAATCAGCACGACCGAGACCGCCACCCAGATGGGGCGTTCGATCGCCGTTTTGGCGAGGTTCATTCACTCTTCCTGAGTTGTTGTTATCGGCCATTCCGATGGCCTTGCTTCCTGCCCCAAGGGTGGGGGCCATTGCATTAAACTGGAATTAATCGACCTTGTAAATGCCTGGTTAAACAACAAAAAACCGGCCACTAGGGCCGGTTGTCGGTTTACGCTCCGGGTCAGGCTGCGTGCTCGACCGGGTTCGGTTGAGACAATCCTTCCAGCTCGCCAGGAGCGAAGTTGTCCACCTGGATAGCCTCGTAGCGCAGGGCATCGGCGGCCAGCAGCCTGTCCGCCTCCTCCTTGCCGAGGATGGACTGGGACAGGGCCGCAGCCACCAGCTCAGGCAGCGCCAGCTTGCGGGGCAGTCTGCCCTCTTTCTGGGCCTGCACCAGCTTCTTCTCGATGGGCTGCACCGAGACCATGGCCTGGAAGGCACGCTCCATCAGCCCCACCGGATCCGCCTCATCCTTGCCCACATAACAGAGCGCGGTCAGACGATCCCGGAACTCGCCCGGCGTCATCATGGCCAGACAGATGGCATGGCAGCGATCGTCCGCCGGCATCTTGTAACCGACGCCGAACGGGAACACCACCCGCTTGAGTACGGCACCCACCACCTTGTTCGGGAAGTTCTGGAAGAAGCCCTCGAACGCCTTGCCAATCAGGTAGAGGTTGCGCTCCACCGCGTACTGCACGAACGGCAGGTCAGAGACCATGCGGCCCTGATCCTCGTAATGCTTGAGGGTGGCGGAGGCCAGGTAGAGGTGGCTCAGCACGTCACCCAGACGGGCGGAGATCATCTCCTTGCGCTTGAGATCCCCGCCCAGCATCAGCATGGAGACGTCGGCGCACAGGGCCAGCCCTTTACTCATGCGAGAGAGCTGCTTGTAGTAGCGGGCGGTTTCGCCGGCCACCGGGGGACTGTTGAACTGACCCAGGGTCAGCCCCTGGAACAGGGCACCGAAGAAGTTGCCGGTACCGAAGGCGATGTGTTTCATCAACAGGGCGTCAAACTTCTCGAGACCGCGCTCCACATCGGTGTCGGCCGCCGCTTCCAGCTCGGCAAACACATACGGATGGCAGCGGGTGGCCCCTTGCCCGAAGATCATCAGGTTGCGGGTCAGGATGTTGGCCCCTTCCACCGTGATGGCCACCGGAATGCCCATGTAGGCGTAGCCGGTGTAGTTTTTCGGGCCCAGCTGGATGGCGCGACCGGCATGGATGTCCATGGAGTCATCCATCACCTGGCGGGCCATCTCGGTCATGTGGTACTTGGAAATCGCGGTGACGATGGCCGGTGCCTGACCCAAATCCAGGGAACCTGCGGTCATGCGACGAGCGCCTTCGAGCTGATAGGTGAGGCCGCCAATGCGGGCCAGCGCTTCCTGCACCCCTTCAAACTTGCCGATGGACATGCCGAACTGCTTGCGCACGTAGGAGTAGGCGCCCACGGTGCGGCTCGCCATGTGACCACAGGCGGTGCCAAGGGCAGGCAGCGAGATGCCGCGACCGGCGGAGAGGCACTCCACCAGCATGCGCCAGCCACGGCCGGCGTAATCCGGGCCACCGATGATCCAGTCGAGCGGAATGAACACATCCTTGCCGAAGGTCGGGCCGTTCAGGAACGCCAGCCCCATGGGGTAGTGGCGATCGCCGACGCGCACGCCAGGGTGACTGGTCGGGATCAGCGCACAGGTGATGCCGATCTCTTCCTTGTCACCCAGCAGTTTTTCCGGGTCATAGAGCTTGAACGCCAGCCCCAGCACGGTGGCACGCGGCGCCAGGGTGATGTAGCGCTTGTTCCAGTTGAGGCGAATGCCCAGCACCTCTTCCCCCTTGTGCATCCCCTTGCAGACGATCCCCTTGTCCGGGATGGCGCCCGCATCGGAGCCCGCTTCCGGCCCGGTCAGGGCGAAGCAGGGCACCTCCTTGCCGTTGGCCAGCCCCGGCAGCCAGAAATCTTTCTGGGCCTGGGTGCCGTAATGCATCAGCAGCTCGCCCGGGCCGAGGGAGTTGGGCACCATGACGGTGACCGCGACGCTCAGGCTCTTGGTGGCGATACGGGTGACGATGGTGGAGTTGGCAATCGCCGAGAACTCGCGGCCGCCGTAGGATTTCGGGATGATCAGGGAGAAGAAGCCTTCTTTCTTCAGATAGTCCCACACCGGCTCCGGCAGGTCCTTGGTCTCGTTGACGATCTTGAAGTCGTCCACCATGGCGAGCAGGGTTTCGACCTGGTTGTCGATAAAGGCCTGCTCTTCTGCGCTCAGTTCGGCCTTGCCGTAGCCGTGCAGTTTCTTCCAGTCCGGGTTACCGCGAAACAGCTCCCCGTCCCACCAGACGGAGCCGGCCTCCATGGCCTCCCGCTCGGTGGCCGACAGGGGCGGCAGTATCTTCTTGAAGATGCCGAACACGGGGCGGGTCACCACCTTTTTACGGATGGCGGGGACACCGAGCACCACGGCTATCGCCAGCACCAGCAGGACAAGCAATGTGATCATACCGAAGTTCCTTCTATTTCACTGTTTCCGTTGATTATTGTCAGGTGTTACACGGCCAGGGAGAGCCTGGTCGACTCCACGGGCGCCCCGACACCGGACGCCAGATAAGGAATAACGTTGCGCACCAGCCCTTCCACATCGAGCTGCTGGCCAAAATCGGCCTGGGCGATGTCACGCAGGGCATCCGCAGAGGCCATGGTGAAGACGACTGTGCCCAGGGTGAAGTGCAGGCGCCAGAAGAGATCCGCCGGCGACAAATCCGGATTGGCCTTGGAGATGGCCTGGGTGATCCCGTGCAGGGTCGCCCCATAATGGGTGGTAATAAAACGGCGCAGGTGGCCCTGACTGTCGATATAGCCGCGCCCCAGCAACTGCATGAAGAGCGCCGGACCATTCGCCCTGACGGCCGACAGTTTCATCAGGGGTTCGACAAAGCTCTCGAACACCTGCAACAGGGTCAGCTGATCCTGCGCCATCAACGTCTGCAACCGCCCGTCCAGTGCCGGCATGAAGAGGCTCAGATAACGGTCGAGCACCGCCTGGATAAGCTCCTTCTTGGAGCCGAAGTGATAATTGACCGAAGCCAGGTTCACATCGGCCTCGCTGGTGATCAGACGCAACGAGGTATCGGCGAACCCCCGCTCGGCAAACAGCACCTCGGCGGCGTCGAGAATACGGTTCTTGGTATCGATTTTACTCACTGGACACCTCACTTAAACGAATGTTTAAAAAGTACGTTTCACGCCCACCCATGTCAAGAGAATGTGAACAAGTGTTGGCTAAATGTTTTTAATCAAAAAAGAGGGAAGATGGCGGGAACTTCGCGGCGAGACGGCACTCTATATCTATGCCACTGCAATTAAACATTAAGTCTCGCCCAACCTGCGTCATGCTAGTTGGGCATTTTTTTGCCCTGCCGTCACCCGATGCGCCGACAGAGAACCAAAAAAAACCGTCGCAGGGGCGACGGCGGGGAAAACGGGTCTGACCATCCAGTGTCGACCCATCGATGGGTGTTCAGGCTTGCATCGATGTCGCCATCCTCGCAGTGAAACGTCATCAGACTTTGTCAGCACAGACCCAAATTGTGACAAAGTATGGCAACCAGCCACATGGCCCGGCTTCGCCAATCTTGCTATGCTGTCGCCTCATGCCAGAGGGGAGAGAAGATGAAGTATACGGTCGATACCCACACGCACACCGTCGCCAGCACCCACGCCTACAGCACCATTCACGATTACCTGCCCATCGCCAAAGCCAAGGGGATCAAGCTGTTCGCCACCACGGACCATGGCCCGGACATGGCAGATGCCCCGCATTACTGGCATTTCGTCAATCTGCACGTGTTGCCCAGGGTCGTGGACGGGGTCGGCATCCTGCGCGGCATCGAAGCCAACATCAAGAACATCGACGGTGAAATAGACTTCCCCGAGCGCTACGAATCGCGGCTCGACATGATCATGGCGGGCTTTCACGAACCGGTGTTTCCCCCCTGCGATCAGGCGACCCATACCCAGGCCATGATCAACGCCATTCGAAGTGGTCGGGTCGACATGATAAGCCACCCCGGCAATCCCGCCTTCCCCATCGATATCCAGGCGGTGGTCAAGGCAGCGGCAGAGTATCGAGTGGCGCTGGAGGTCAACAACTCCTCGTTCAGTCACTCCCGTGCAGGCAGCGAAAGCAACTGCCGCGCCATCGTCGAGGCGGCGCGCGATCTGGGTGCCTACCTCACTTTCGGCTCCGACTCCCACGTGGCATTCAGCCTCGGCGACTTTGATCACTGCCATCGGCTGGTCACCGAAGCCAACTTCCCACATGAGCGGATCCTGGCCCGCTCCCCCCGCGCACTGCTCGATTTTCTCGAGAGCCGCGGCCGTGCTCACATCCCGGAGTTCATTGACCTCTGATATGCCTTAACATCATGAGCCAACTCATAAAATCGAGTTGGCTCAATTGACTTGTCCGGCTTTTTTCACGACTCTGAACATCAAACCGCCGGTATAGCTCAGTTGGTAGAGCAGCGCATTCGTAATGCGAAGGTCGTAGGTTCGACTCCTATTACCGGCACCAGACAGACGAAGGGTTGACCTCAGTGCGAGGCCAACCCTTCGTGCTTTTTGTCCCGGGTCTCGGGCCAAGACGCCGGTGTGACTGTGCCAGAACACCCTCCCCTTCCAGGACACCGCCATCCGCGACGGTCCTGTTCATCTTTCAGAGCCTGACGCACCAACCTGGCCCCACCGACAGAGAGGGCTGCCAGGCAGCCACGCCCCGGCTGCACCTGGGTGAGCATCGTTATCCCGGGGCGCCTCAGCGCTGGGCATAGATCTGGTCGAACACCCCGCCCTCCTTGAAGTGAGTGCGCTGGATCACAGGCCACGCGCCGAAGGTCTTCACCACGTCGAGGAAGGTGGCGTTCGGGAAACGGTCTGCAAACTCGGCGAGGATCGCCGGGTTGCGCGGGCGTAGATAGTTGCTGGCAGCAATGCGTTGGCCTTCGTCAGACCAGAGATAGGCAAGATAGGCTTCGGCCTCCTTGCGGGTACCCTGCTTGTCGACCACCTTGTCCACCACTGACACCGGCAGTTCGGCCACGGCAGTGACGCTCGGATAGACCACCTCGAAGCTGCCACGACCGAACTCCCGGGCAATCATCTCGGCTTCGTTTTCGAACGTGACCAGCACGTCCCCTATGCGGTTCTGGATGAAGGTGGTGGTGGCGGCGCGGCCGCCGGTGTCGAGCACGGGAACCTGCTTGAACAGCTTCCCGACAAATGCCCTGGCCGCCTCTTCATCGCCCCCCTGCTCCAGCACATACCCCCAGGCAGACAGATAGGTGTAGCGGCCGTTCCCCGAGGTCTTGGGGTTGGGCACGATGACCTGTACCCCCTCCTTGAGCAGATCAGGCCAATCCTTCAACCCCTTGGGGTTGCCCTTTCGCACGATAAACACGGTGGCCGAGGTGAAGGGGGCACTGTGATCCGGCAGGCGATCCGCCCACCCCTTGGGCACCAGGCCCCCATGCTCGGCGAGGGCGTTGATGTCGGTGGCCATGTTCATGGTGATGACATCGGCGGGCAGGCCGTCGATGACGGCGCGCGCCTGCTTGCTCGATCCGCCGTGGGACATGTTGATCTGCAGTGGCTCCCCGCCTTCGGCCTGCCAGTGCTTCAGGAAGGCTCCGTTGTACTCCTTGTAAAAATCGCGCATCACGTCATAGGAGGCGTTGAGCAGGGTGGTCGCCTGGGCCAGCGGGGCGAGAGCCAGTCCTGCAACAAGCAGGGTGGCGGGCACGAGTCGTTTCATTTCACATCCTTGGAATGAGGGGCGAGTGACTGACTATAAGAGTCGACCATTTATTCTTTGAAAGAATAATTACGGCACAGCTTATGCGATAAATGGCATCTCCTGGGTCCAGCGCAACGGATGACGGCGATGAGGTGGTCACCTCCAGGCGGGTCATGATGGTTGCCGAGGGCGGCGCCCATGAGCGTGGGGATCCTCCTGCCCGCGCCCTGACCCGGGCAGGGAGCGCCGTTGTCACCTGCCTCGATTTGGCTTCTCGACATGACAGATAAAAAAACGGGGCGAACCTAGTGGTTCGCCCCTGATGCTTTTTACGTCAACCCCGAGGGGTCAACCCTGTTTGTCTGATGCCGGCTCTGCGTCCTTCGGCGCCTGCCAGCCGCCACCGACGGCCTTGTAGAGGGCGACCTGGTTACTCAGCTGGGCGAGCCGGGTGCTGATGAGCCCCTGCTTGGCGCTGAACAGGGAGCGCTGGGCATCGAGGCGGGTCAGGTAGCTGTCCACCCCTTGCTCGTAACGCACCTCCGCCAGCCTGAAGTAGGTCTGGTTGGCATCCACCAGCGCCTGTTGCGCCTGCAGCTGCTGCGCGTAGTCAACCTGGGCACCGAGGGTGTCCGCGACCTCCTTGAAGGCGGTCTGGATGCTCTTCTCGTAGCTCGCCACCGCCTGCCTGGTCCCCACCTCGGCCACGTCCAGATCCGCAACGCGCTTGCCGCCATCGAAGATGGGCAGATTGATCTGGGGCATGAAGGTCCAGGTGCCGGTGCCGCCGTCAAACAGACCGCTCAGCTGGTTGCTGGCGGTGCCCGCCGTCGCGGTGAGCGAGATGGTCGGGAAGAAGGCGGCGCGGGCCGCCCCTATGTTGGCGTTGGCCGCCTTCAGGTTGTGCTCCGCTGCCAGGATGTCCGGGCGTTGCTGCAACAGGCTGGAGGGAGCCCCCACCGGGATCGGCGCCAGTTTCACCTCGGCCAGGGTGGCCGGTTGTGCCGCCAGCACCGGGATATCGGTGCCAAGCAGCAGGGCCAGACCGTTTCTGTCCTGTTTCACCAGACGCTGGTATTGCGCCTGGCTGACCTTGGCGTTTTCCAGTGCCGTGCGCCCCTGGGCCAGCTCCATCTCGGAGGCAGCGCCCAGGCGGTATTTGTGCTCGGTCAGGGCATAGCTCTCCTGCTCGGTGGCGAGGGTCGCCTGGCTCAGGGCCAGCAACTCCTGATCCGCCAGCAGGGTGAAGTAGGCATTGGCCACCGAGGCCACCAGGGCGATCTGGGTGCTGCGCTGGGTCTCGATTTGCGCCAGATAGGTCTCAAGGGCCTGATCTTTCAGGCTCTGGATCCGGCCAAACAGATCCAGCTCATAGGCGGTGATGCCGATGTTGGCGCCATACTGGCTGCTGATGGTGCCCTGCCCAGTACTACTGAGATCATCGGATCCCTGCTGGCGGGTACCGCTGCCACTGGCGGCCAGGGTCGGCAACTGGGCCGCCCGCTGGATACGGTATTTCGCCTCGTAGGCCTCGACGTTGAGGGCTGCCAGGCGCAGATCCCGGTTGCTCTCAAGGGCGGTGCCGATCAGCGTCTGCAGGGCCGGGTCCTGGAACTGCTGGCGCCAGGGGGCAAGTTCCCCCTTGGCGGCCAGGTCAGCTTGCCAGGAGGCGCCTTGGGGCAGCTCGGGGCGCTGGTAGTCGGGGGCCATGGAGCAGCCCCCCAGCATCAGGGTCACGCCCAGGGCGATCAGGGTCTTAGTCATGGTTGATCTCCTTGGTGTGGACACTCTCTTCCCCGGCATGCTTGCGTTCGGTGAAATAGCGCATCACCAGCACGAAGAAGAGCGGCACGAAGAAGATGGCGAGCACGGTGGCACTGATCATCCCCCCCATCACGCCGGTCCCGATGGCGTTTCGGCTGCTGGCGCCCGCCCCGGTGCTGATCACCAGGGGCAGTACCCCCAGGATGAAGGCGAGCGAGGTCATCAGGATGGGGCGCAGACGCTGACGCGAGGCCTCCACCACCGCATCCCCGAGCCTCATCCCCTTGTCGTGCAGCTCCTTGGCGAACTCGACGATGAGGATGGCGTTCTTGGCCGACAGCCCGATCGTGGTGAGCAGGCCCACCTGGAAGTAGACGTCATTCTCAAGCCCGCGCAGGGTCGCGGCCAAAATGGCCCCCAGCACCCCGAGCGGCACCACCAGCATGACCGAGAACGGAATGCTCCAGCTCTCGTAGAGGGCCGCCAGACAGAGGAAGACCACCAGGAGCGAGATGGCGTACAGGGCCGGCGCCTGGGAGCCTGCCTGACGCTCCTGGAAGGAGAGGCCGGTCCACTCGATACCGATCCCTTCCGGCAACTGTTTCACCATCTCCTCGATGGCCGCCATGGCATCACCCGTACTCTTGCCAGGGGCCGCCTCACCGACGATCTCCATGGCGGAGACACCGTTGTAGCGCTCAAGACGGGGCGAGCCGAAGCTCCACTCCGTGCTGGCAAAGGCGGAGAAGGGCACCATCTGGCCCGCGCTGTTGCGCACGTACCACAGCTTCAGATCTTCCGGGTTCATCCGGAAAGGGGCATCCGCCTGCAGATAGACCTTCTTGACCCGGCCTCTGTCGACGAAGTCGTTCACATAGGAGGAGCCCCAGGCCGCCGACAGGGTGTTGTTGATGTCGGTGATGGAGAGCCCCTGGGCCAGCGCCTTCTCGTAATCGATCTTGATGTCGAGCTGGGGCGTGTCTTCCATCCCGTTCGGGCGTACCCGCACCAGGTTGGGATCCTGCGCCGCCATGCCGAGCAGCTGGTTGCGTGCCTGCATCAGCTTCTCATGACCCAGACCGCCTCGGTCCTGCAGGAAGAAGTCGAAGCCGGTGGCCGTGCCGAGTTCCGGAATGGGGGGCAGGTTGAAGGCGAAGACCTGGGCTTCCTTGATGCTGAACAGGAACCCCATGGCGCGGCCGATGATGGCATTGGCGCTGCGCTCTTCTCCCTTGCGCTCACTCCAGTCCTTGAGCTTGATGAAGGCCATGCCGCTGTTCTGACCGCTACCGGCGAAACTGAAGCCCGCCACCGTCAGCACGGAGTCCACGTTCTCCTTCTCGTTCTCGAGGAAGTAGTCGCGCATCTCCCCGAGCACCACCTCGGTCCGCTCCTTGGTCGCCCCCACCGGGAGCTGCACCATGGACATGATGACCCCCTGATCCTCTTCCGGCAGGAAGGAGGTGGGCATGCGCATGAAGAGCACCGCCAGCACCGCCAGCATGGCCAGATAGATGATGCCGTAGCGGGTGCCCTGCTTGATCACCTTGCGCACGCCGTTCTGGTAACGGTTGGCGTTGGTGTCGAAGAAGCGGTTGAACCAGCCGAAGAAGCCTCGCTGGGCGCCGAATTCACCGTGCTTCATGGGTTTGAGCAGGGTGGCGCACAGGGCCGGGGTCAGGATCAGGGCCACCAGCACCGAGAGCACCATGGCCGAGACGATGGTGAGGGAGAACTGGCGATAGATGGCACCGGTAGAGCCACCGAAGAAGGCCATGGGCACGAACACCGCCGACAGCACCAGGGCGATGCCCACCAGGGCGCCGGTGATCTGGGTCATGGACTTGCGGGTCGCCTCGAGGGGGGAGAGATCCTCCTCGCTCATCAGACGTTCCACGTTCTCCACCACCACGATGGCGTCATCCACCAAGAGGCCGATGGCGAGCACCAGACCGAACATGGTCAGGGTGTTGATGGAGAAGCCGAAGGCCGCCATCACCCCGAAGGTGCCGAGCAGGACCACGGGCACCGCGATGGTCGGAATAAGGGTTGCCCGGAAATTCTGCAAGAACAGATACATGACGCAGAACACCAGGAAGATCGCCTCGATCAGGGTCTGCACCACCTCCTCGATGGAGATCTTCACGAACGGCGTGGTGTCGTAGGGATAGACGATCTCCATGTTGGCCGGGAAGTACTCGGAGAGTTCACCCAGCTTGGTCCGCACGTGCTCGGCGGTGTCCAGGGCGTTGGCACCGGTCGCCAGCTTGATGGCGACGGCGGCGGTGGCCTGGCCGTTGTAGAGCGCGGTCGCGTCGTAGTTTTCACCGGCAAGTTCGACCCGGGCCACGTCCTTGAGCTGGACCTTGGATCCGTCCTGGTTCACCCGCAGCAGGATGTTGTTGAACTCCTCCACGGTGGAGAGCCGGGTCTGGCCCATGATGGTGGCAGTAAATTGCTGATCGCTCACCGCAGGGGTCCCCCCCAGCTTGCCGAAGGCAACCTGGGCATTCTGGGCCTTGATGGCGGCCTGAATGTCGGCCGGGGTCATCTGCACCCGGTTGAGCTTGTGGGGATCGAGCCAGACGCGCATGGAGTACTGGCTGCCGAACAAGGTGATGTCACCGACCCCGTCCAGACGGCTCAGGGGCTCCTTGATGTTGGCTACCACATAGTCCGCCAGGTCATCGTTGGTCATGGCGCCATCGGTGGAGATGAAGGCGGCCACCATCAGGAAGCTGCTGGAGGTCTTCTGGACCCGCACGCCCTGTTGCTGCACCTCTTGGGGCAGGAGCGACATGGCCTGTTGCAGCTTGTTTTGCACCTGCACCTGGGCGATGTCGGGATCCGTACCCGGCTTGAAGGTGAGGGTCACGCTGACGTTCCCTGACGAGTCGGATTGCGCCGACATGTAGAGCAGGTGATCCAGCCCGGTCATGTTCTGCTCGATGATCTGGGTCACCGAGTCTTCCACCGTCTTGGCGGAGGCCCCCGGGTAGCTGGCGGAGATGCCAACCGCCGGCGGGGCGATGGTCGGGTACTGGGCCACCGGCAGGCCGATGATGGCCATGGCCCCGGCCAGCATGATCACCAAGGCGATCACCCAGGCGAAAATGGGTCTATCTATGAAAAAACGTGCCATGAGGCGACTACTCCATCCTACTGCTTGGTTGCCGGGGTCTGTTGTGCGCTGTTGCCGGCACGTTCAGTGGGCGCCACCACGACCCCGGGTTTGACTTTCTGCAGACCGGCGACGATCACCTTCTCGCCAGCCTTGAGACCGGACTCCACCACCCAGCTGTCGCCGGACATGCGGCCGACCTGCACTTCACGCAGTTCCACCTTGTTGTCCGCCGTCACCACCATGACGGTGGCACCGCCCTTGGGGGTACGGGTCACGGCAGTCTGGGGCACCAGCAGGCCTTGCGGGCGCTCGCCCTCCTGCAAGGTGGCGCGCATGAACATGCCGGGCAGCAGCAGTTGCTCCGGGTTGGGCACGATCACCCGCAGGGTCACCATGCCGGTCGCCTCGTCCACGGTCACGTCGGAGAACTGGAGGGCCCCTTTCTCGCCATACTGGCTGCCATCTTCCAGCTGGAAGCTGACACCGGCCCCGTCCTTCTCCCCCTGGGTCAGCTTGCCCTCGGCCACCAGGCGCTTGAGACGCAGCAGGTCGGCGGTGGACTGGCGCACGTCCACGTACATGGGATCGAGCTGGGAGATGGAGGTGAGGCTGTCCGCCTGCTGGGCGGTCACCAGGGCTCCCTCGGTCACCGCCGACTTGCCGATGCGGCCGCTGATGGGGGCCGTGATGCGGGTGTAGGCCAGATTGATGTTGGCGGTCTGCAATGCGGCCTTGGCGGCCCCGATCTCGGCCAGCTGCTGTTTCCAGGCCGCGTCGGCGTCGTCATACTCCTGGCTGCTGATGGCTTTCACCTTCACCAGCTCGGCGTAGCGCTGGGCCTTGAGGCGGGCGCTGCGCTCGTTGGCCTCGGCCTTGGCGAGGTTGGCCTTGGCGGAAGCCACTTCGGCCTGATAGACGGCGGGATCAATCTGATAGAGCAGCTGACCGGCCTTGACGTCGCTCCCCTCGGTGAACAGGCGCTTGAGGATGATGCCGTTCACCTGGGGACGCACCTCGGCCACCCGCAGGGGGGCGGTGCGGCCGGTGAGCTCGGACAACAGTTGCAGGGGGGCCGTATGGAGGGTGACCACGTCCACGGCGGCGGGAGGCATCTCCCCCATGGCCTGCTGGGCCCCGTCCTTGTCACCACAGCCAGCCAGCAGGCCGCTTGCCAGCAAGGCAAGGCCGACCGAACGTGCGAGAATATGTTTATGCATCAAGTCTCTGAACCTCAGTTTCAATCAAAAAGAAGTGACAAAACCACAGGGTTTATAAGGCCCCTGTTGGTAAAACGGCGAAGATGAGGCAATATACATACATTCATGAATGTATGTAAGAAACTTTTTTCACTTTTAAACAGGACCGGAGTCAATGGCCAGACGCACCAAAGAAGAGGCGCAGCAAACCCGCTGCAACATCATGAGCACGGCCCTGGATCTCTTCTGCCAACAGGGGCTGGCACGCACCAGCCTGACCGATATCGCCAAGGCGACGGACCTCACCCGGGGCGCCATCTACTGGCACTTCAAGAATAAAGAAGAGCTGTTCGTCACCCTGTGGGAGGAGCTGTGTGCCCCACTCTCCCACCAGCTCGATGCCTGCGTCGACGAGGCGGAGCCGGATCCCCTGGGCAAGCTGCGCAGCTTTCTCAAGGAGGTGATGCTCAAGATCAGCACCGAGCCCGCCCACCAGCAGATGTTCACCATCATGTTCAATCTGGAATCCATGGAGGGAGAGGCCGCCGTCATGCGCGAGCACATGCACCTGCAATCCATGAATTTCTTCCGGGATCTGGAGATCACCCTGGCCAATGCCGTGCACCGCGGCCAACTGCCCGAGGGGCTGGATCTGCGCCGCGCCGCCACCCTGCTCCACTGCACCCTGGACGGCTACATCATCAACTGGCTGCACTTCCCGGATCGCATCGATCTGATTGAGGAGTCGGACTTTCTCCTCGATACCCTGTTCACCCTCATCGCGAGCCCCACCCTTCGCCGCCACCCCTGAGTCTGCAAGACGCGCCGCCCCCGCCAATGCTCAACAGCCGGGGGCAAACCTGCTAGAGTATCGCCCCCCATCACGATGAGCCCGACACCCTTGCCACACGCCCCCGCGCCGGCGCGCGACGCCGCCCCTCGCCCCGCCCTCGTGGCAGGCGCCCATGCCCCCTTCCTGGCCCTGCTGGGCAGCGGCCGTCATCTGCTGGAGGCCGGTTGCGGGGCAGGAGAGGATCTGCGCCTCTTTCGCCAGCAAGGCCTCACCGTGACCGCCTTCGATGCGAGCCGGGCGCAGGCCGCTGCCGCCTCGCGCCTGTGCGGCCAGCCGGTGCGAGTCTGCCGCGTCGAGCAGATGCAAAGCGTCGTTCCCTATGACGGCATCTGGGCCAGCGGCTCCCTCCCCTGTCTGCCCGAGCACGAGATAGCCCCGGCGCTCGGTCATCTGGCCACCCTGCTCAAGGCCGGGGGCCCCCTCTACGCCTCCTTCCCCCACGGGAAGGGCGAACCGCTGCCACGGTCGGGGGAATATCCCCTGCAGACCCGGCTCGACGAGGCGGGACTGCGACGCCTGATCGCTCCCCTCCCCTTCACCCTGCACCATGGCTGGGTGGGGGAAGATGAAGTGAACGGCCCCTGGCTGCACGCCTTGCTGGTGCGGCGCTGATCCGCGAAAGCCCCCGGGGACAGTGACACCTCACGGCATTCAGCCCATTAACAATATTTAACCCTGAGTTAACCACCATAAAGCAGACAAGATGCGGTGTTTGTGTTAAAAAGCGGCATTAAAATCAAAATTAAATAACAAATCAGACACCAACACCTGGATTCCCCCATGAAACTCGTTCTCAATCTGGTTGCCGGTATCCTCGCCGGCCTGCTGCTCGGTCTCTATGCCCCCGAATGGGTCGCCCGCGTGCTGTTCACCGCCAAGACGGTGATAGGCCAGCTCATCACCTTCACCATCCCGCTCATCATCCTCTTCTTCATCATGAGCGGCATCGCCAGCCTGCCGAAGAACTCCGGCAAGCTGCTGGGCAAAACGGTGGGGCTCTCCTACTGCTCCACCATACTGGCGGGCCTGTTCGCCTTCACCGTGGCGAGCCACCTGATCCCGCACCTGACCACGGCCGCCGAGCCCACCGCCGAGGCTGCCACCAAGCTCGCTTCCTACATCAACCTCGAGATCCCGCCCCTGTTCGGGGTGATGTCGGCCCTGGCCGCCGCCTTCGTGTTCGGCATCGGCATCAGCGCCACCCAGGCCACCGACCTGCGCCGGGTCGCCGATCAGGGCCGTGACATCATCGACCGCCTGCTGGCACGCGTGATCATTCCCCTGCTCCCCTTCTACATCGCCGGCGTCTTCGTCGAGATGACGGTGGAAGGCACCGTCTTCGCTACCCTCAAGACCTTCGGCGTGGTGCTGGTGATGGCCATCGTCATGCACTGGATCTGGCTCTGCGTCCTGTTCGTTGGCACCGGCCTCGCCCAGGGGCGCTCCCCCGTCATGCTCATCAAGAACATGCTGCCCGCCTACTTCACCGCCCTTGGCACCATGTCCAGCGCCGCCACCATTCCGGTGGCCCTGCAAGCCAGCAAGCGCAACGGCGTGAGCGACGGCATCGCCAACTTCACCGTGCCCCTGTGCGCCACCATCCACCTGTGCGGCTCCACCATCACCCTGGTAACCTGCGCCACGGCGGTGATGTTCCTCTCCGAACACCTGGCCATTCCGGGCTACGCCACCATGGTGCCCTTCATCATGATGCTGGGCGTCATCATGATTGCCGCGCCGGGCGCACCGGGTGGCGGTGTCATGTCCGCGCTCGGCCTGCTCACTTCCATGCTCGGCTTCGGTGAGGCCTCCATCGCCCTGATGATCGCCCTCTACCTGGCCCAGGACAGCTTCGGCACCGCCTGCAACGTCACCGGTGACGGCGTCATCGCCCTGTGGGCCGACCGCTTCGCCCGGGGCGAGCCAGCACTCAGCACCGAGCAGGACGCAGCCTGATAGCGCAGGCAATAAAAAACGGGAGCCATCGGCTCCCGTTTTTCGTTGGCGCAAGGGGGCGTCTCAGCCTCGGCGGCGGATCACCCCTTCCTGCATGGTGCTCGCCACCAATACCCCATCCCGGGTGAAGAACTGGCCGCGCACCAGACCCCGACCGCCGCTGGCGCTCGGGCTGTCCACCACGTAGAGCAGCCAGTCGTCCAGCCGGAACTCCCGGTGGAACCACATGGAGTGATCGATGGTGGCCACCTGCATGTCCGGCTCCCAGTAGGAGACCCCGTGGGGCTGCAGGGCGGCGAACAGGAAGTGGAAGTCGGAGGCATAGGCCAGCAGGTAGTTGTGGACCCGCTGATCGTCCGGCACCGGGCCATTGGCCTTGAACCAGGTGTAGCGAAGGGGCTCGTGAACATCCGGGCGAATGGGGTCCACCAGGGTCACGGGGCGAATTTCGATGGGCTTCTCGCACAGGATCTTGTCCCGCAGGGCCGCCGGGATCATCTGCTCGTAGGGACGCACCAGCTCCAGCTCGCTCTTGAGCTGCTCCGGGGGCGTGATGCCGGCCGGCATCTTCGCCTGATGCTCGAAGCCCTCGGCCTCCACCTGGAAGGAGGCGTTGAGGTAGAAGATGGGCTTGCCGCTCTGGATGGCCTTGACCCGGCGGGTGGAGACGGTCTGGCCATCGCGGATGTTCTCCACGTCGTAGACGATGGGCTTGTTGGCATCCCCGGGGCGCAGGAAGTAGGAGTGGAAACTGTGGACCTGGCGGTCGCTTGCCACCGTCTGCTTGGCGGCTGACAAGGCCTGCCCCATCACCTGTCCGCCAAACACGGATCGCAACCCGAGATCCTGGCTCTGGCCCCGAAACAGGCCCTCCTCGATCTTTTCGAGCGCCAGCAACGCCAGCAGCTCATCCAGTACCTTGCTCATTGGTTTCTCCTGTCTTTGTGCGCGAAAGGCTAACAAGCCCGTCCCGGCAGGGCAACAGCTCCCTCGGCAGGGTCGAAAAAAAGAAAGAGAAATTGATGAAAACAAAAATACATTAGTAAAAGGAATGAAAAAGCCCCCTGCGCCGCCCTCTTTGTCGTACCAGGCCGGGAACATGTCCGGAACACAAAAAAGCCCGCACCTTGGGGTGCGGGCTTGTGGAGTGTCCGGGGCGAGCGGCCCGTGGCGGCGGCTTACTTGCTGCCGGTGCCGGAATTGCGGGTGGAGGAGGTCGGCTTGCGACGGGCGGTGGTGGCACGGGCGCGCGGCTCCTTGCCCTGCATCTCCTTGTGGCGCTTGACGGCGCGACGGATCTGGGCGGCCTGCTTGTGGCGGGTGCTCTTGCCATCCTGCTGCAGATCGACCTTGGATTCGGTCTCGTTGGGCAGGTTGACCAGGCCGCGCAGGTAGTTCACTTCGGGCAACTTCAGCTCCTGCCAGCCGCCGCGGGGGATGCCGCGATCCAGCTTGACGTCGCCGTAGCGGATACGCATCAGGCGGCTCACCTGCACTTCCTGGGATTCCCACAGGCGGCGCACTTCCCGGTTGCGGCCCTCGGTCAGGGTGACGTTGAACCACTGGTTCAGCCCTTCACCGCCGGCCGGCTTGATCTTGTTGAACTTGGCCATGCCGTCTTCCAGCTGCACGCCCTTGCGCAGGCGCTGCAGCATGGCTTCGGTGATCTCGCCAAAGACCCGCACCGCGTATTCCCGCTCCACTTCGTGGCTCGGGTGCATCAGGCGGTTCGCCAGCTCGCCGTCGGTGGTGAACAGCAAGAGACCGGAGGTGTTGACGTCGAGGCGGCCGACCGCTATCCAGCGGGCGCCATCCATCTTGGGCAGACGATCAAACACGGTGGGACGTCCTTCCGGATCGTGGCGGGTGCACATCTCCCCTTCGGGCTTGTGGTAGGCCAGCACGCGGCAGATCACTTCCTCTGCGGCGCGGGTCTTGACCTGGTGGCCATCCACCCGGATCACGGCGTTCACTTCGACGCGATCCCCCAGCGTGGCGACCTTGCCATCCACGCTGACCCGACCTGCGGTGATCAGGGCCTCCATCTCACGACGGGAGCCTTGACCCGCGCGGGCCAATACTTTTTGCAGTTTTTCACTCATCGGGTTTACCTGATTGTTGATCGCTGCCCGCCGACATCGCGGACAACCTTGGCTCTTGTGGGACGGCCCCGTTGGCCTCCCCACCATGTTCATGCTCAGCACGGCCTGCCAGAGGCTGACCGTCACCGCCCTCGCCCGGCATGAGCGACAAGGGGGTCTGCAGCTCGGGATCCAGCTCGGGGAGCTGCTCCAGACTCTGCAGGTTGAAATAGTCCAGAAATTCACGGGTGGTGGCGAGCAGCTCGGGGCGACCCGCCACCTCCTTGTGGCCGATGCTGCGCACCCAGCCACGCTCCTTGAGGGTGTTGACGATCTGGCTCGACACCGCCACCCCGCGGATGGCTTCTATCTCCGCCCGGGTGATGGGCTGACGATAGGCAATCAGCGTCAGCGTCTCCATCACGGCGCGGGAATAACGGGGAGCCCGCTCGCTCCACAGGCGCGACAGCTCCTCGGCATACTCCTGGCGGGCCTGGAAACGCCAGCCGGAGGCCACTTCTTTGAGCTCGACCCCCCGCTCGCTGTAATCCTGTCTGAGCTCTGCCAGCAGCAACTGGACATAGCGGCCGGTGACCGGGTAGTCCGAGAGCACGCTGCCCTTGATTTCGCTCACCGTGAGGGGACGCCCCGCCACGAAGATCGCCGCCTCGATCAGGGTCTTCAATCGTTCAGCAGGCAGCGCCACGGTGGACCTCCCGGGTCCGCGCCCCTGGCGCAGCCCCTCGCTCAGTGTAGATGCTCATGCTCCTCCCCTTTCCCCTGACTGGCCAGGGCAAAATGGATGGGGCCCAGGGGCTCCGCCTGCAAGATCCAGATCAATTGCTCCTTGCACAGCTCCAGCAGGGCCAGGAAGGTCACCAGCACCCCCATGCGCCCCTCCTCGGCCCGCAGCACCTGCTCCAGGCGCAGGGTCTGGCCCAGGGAGAGCATGGCGAGGATCTCCGCCATCCGTACCCGGGTCGGGATCTGCTCGCGGCGGATCTGGTGATGTTCAAAATGAGTCGCGCGTTTTACCACACTTTGCATGTAAAGGGCGAGTTCAACCAGAGAAACATCGGGCGCCAATGGCTTCAAGGCACCAAAATCCGGCGCCATGGCGGCGGCGACGAAGATCTCCCGCTCCACCCTCGGCAGGGCATTGACCCGCTCCGCCCCCAGCTTGTAGCGCTCGTACTCCTGCAGGCGACGAATGAGGGTGACGCGAGGGTCTTCTCCCTCCTCCTCGTCTTCCAGCTCCGGGGCCTTGGGCAGCAGCAGGCGGGACTTTATCTCCGCGAGCCAGGCCGCCATCAGCAGGTATTCCGCCGCCAGCTCGAGGTTGAGACCCTGCATCAGATCCACGTACTCCATGTACTGGGCGGTGATCTGCAGGATGGGCAGGTTGAGGATGTCGAGCTGCTGGCGCCGGATGAGGTAGAGCAAGAGATCCAGCGGCCCCTCGAAGGTGTCGAGAAACACCTCCAGCGCATCGGGGGGGATGAACAAGTCCTGGGGCAGCTCATGGTAGGGCTGCCCCAGCACGGTGGCGATGGGCGGGGGAAGGGAAGCCTCCCCCGTCGTGCCCGCGGGGGTTGTCAGCGCGGGCACGGGGTCGGCAAGATCACTCAAACGGCGTCGGATCCCCGGCACCGCGGCGACGCAGCACGGGCTCGTCGTCGGAGAAGTCCACCACAGTGGTGGGCTGCTCGCCCAGATACCCGCCGTTGACCACCAGATCCAGCTGCTTGCCGAGCTTGTCGGCGATCTCCTCGGGGTCGAACTCCGCCATCTCGGAGCCCGGCAGGATCAGAGTGGTGGAGAGCAGCGGCTCACCGAGGGCCTCGAGCAAGGCCAGCGCGATGTTGTTGGCCGGGACCCGGATGCCGATGGTCTTCTTCTTCTCGTTCATGAGGCGACGCGGCACCTCCTTGGTGGCCTTGAAGATGAAGGTGTAGGGTCCGGGGGTGTTGTTCTTGACCAGCCGGAAGGCGGTGTTGTCCACCTTGGCATAGGTGGAGATCTCCGAGAGATCACGGCACACCAGGGTGAAGTCGTGGTTCGGCTCGATGCGACGGATGCGGCAGATGCGCTCCAGGGCATCCTTGTTGCCCATCTGGCAGCCCAGGGCGTAGCCGGAGTCGGTGGGATAGACGATGACGCCGCCGTTTTGCAGGATCTGCACCGCCTGGCTGATGAGGCGAACCTGGGGATTGTCGGGATGTACGTAAAAATGCTGACTCATATGCTCTTCTCGCGATAGGGGGCACGCTCGTTGCCCGCTTCATGGTCAAGGGCCCCTTGGCCCATGACACTACCTTAATCTGTTTGACGCTGACTCGCCTGCATCAAAGATGCCGGCCCGGGGGGTCAGCGGCTGGCCAGCAGGCCCGCATGCTCCTCGGGGGTGAGCCCGAAATGACCGGGGTGACCGAGCCACAGCGGCATCCCCTCCTTGGGGAGCCAGAGGTGGCGGCCAAGCTCGGTCCAGTTGGAGGGGAAGTGAAAATCGGACCCCACCGAAATATAGAGATCGTGCTCCCTGGCCCACTGGCCGAGATTCGCCCGCTCCTGGGGGCTCTGCTGGGGCAGGGAGACCTCCATGGCATCCCCCCCGACGGCCTTGAAGGCCACCAGCAGCCGCTTGATCCACTTGGCGGTGAGATTGTAGCGGCTCGGGTGAGCCAGCACCGCCAGCCCGCCTGCGGCGTGGATGGCCTCGATGGCCTCCCCCATCCCGGGCCACTCGGCGGGCACATAGCCCTTGTTGCCCCGGCTCAGGTACTTCTTGAACACCTTCTGCATATTGTCGGCCACCCCGCGCGCCACCAGCACCCGGGCAAAGTGGGCCCGGGTCACGGCGGCGTCACCGGCAAGCTGCTTGGCCTCTTCATAGGTGCCCGGGATGAGGCACTTCTCCAGACGACGCCCGATCTCCTCGGCGCGCGCCTCCCGGCGGGCCCGCTGCCCTGCCAGAAAGGCGAGCAACTGGGGATTTTTCTCGTCCACCCCGAGGGCCACGATGTGGATCTCGTGATGCTCCCACCCGGTGGAGATCTCCACCCCGCTCACCAGGCGCAGTGGCAACTGGTCGGCCGAGATGGTCTGGCGCACCTCCTCAAGCCCGTCGAGGGTATCGTGGTCAGTGACCGCTAACACCTCCACCCCTTTTTCGGCGGCGCGGCGCACCAGGTCGGCGGGGCTCAGCACCCCGTCCGAGGCGGTGGTGTGGCAATGCAGATCGAATCTCATCGGCGTGTTTCGCTCTTGTTTGGGACCTGCCTGGAAAAGGCCGGCAAAAAAGCGACTTGACTTGGCCGCGGCTTTATCGTTTTCTGTAGGCACTTCATTGCAAACATCTTTTTACAGGACTCAATCTCATGCAAGCGACTTCCATCCTGACCATCTGGTGGTGGCACACTCCCTGACATGCGGGCGTGTGGTCGTTGCTGTACCTGTAATCTGACAGCAAGTTAAGAACCCAAAGAAAAAGCCCGCTGACCCCAGCGGGCTTTTTTATTATCCGGCAAATGGACCTGTGATGAAACCGACAATTCAGAGAAGCACACTGACATGGCGATGGCGAACTCGCTGACGTGACCCGAACCCGACCCATTTTCAAGAGAGACAGCGCCATGACCATCGGTGACACACAACACATGCAAGGGAAGGCATTATGACAGGCAACAAGACCCGTTTGCCCCTGGGCGAATTCGATACCATCCGGCTCAATGCCCCCTATGTGACAGACCCCCTGGCACTCTATACCCGACTCTGCCAGGACAGACCCAACAACCTGCTGCTCGAATCGGTGGAGATCGACTCCAAGGCCGGCACCCAGAGCCTGCTGCTGGTGGACGCCTGCCTGCGCATCGAGTGCCGCGGCCGCGCCGTGCAGGTGCGCCCCCTCGGCGACAACGGCGCCGCCCTGCTGCGCCTGCTGGAGCAGCGCCTGCCCGCCGTCATCACCCAGACCCGGGTGGCGGACGAGCTGCAGCTCGACTTCCCGGCGTCCGATCGGGAGCTTGACGAAGACAGCCGCCTCAAGGGCAGCAGCGTGCTGGACGTGCTGCGTACCCTGCAGCGGGAGCTGCAATGCCAGCAGGGCAAAGAGGCCCTCTTCATGGCGGGCAGCTTCGCCTACGACCTCATCGCCTCCTTTGAAGACTTGCCCGAGGTGCCAGAGGGGAGCAACGACTGCCCTGACTACTGCTTCTATGTGGCCGAGACCCTGATCACCATCGACCACATCAAGCAGAGCACCCAGTTGGTGGCCTGCCTGTTCGGCGGCGAAGAGGATGAGCAGCTGGACGCGCGCTACGCCCGCCTGACCGCTCGCCTCGAGTCCTTCAAGCAGGCCTGTCAGCAGCCGCTGCCTGCGCCGCAGGGCTCGGCGCCGCTGACCGGCGTCCTGGCCGTCGACAAGGGGGACAAGCAGTTCTGCGCCGAGGTCGAGAAGCTCAAGGGCTTCATCCGCCGTGGTGACATCTTCCAGGTGGTGCCGTCCCGCAGCTTCTCCCTCCCCTGCCCGGATCCCGTCGCCGCCTATCGCCGCCTCAAGCAGACCAACCCCAGCCCCTACATGTTCTACGTGCAGGACGAGGGCTTCACCCTGTTTGGCGCCTCCCCCGAGAGCGCGGTCAAGTTCTGCGCCAACAGCCGCCAGGTGGAGATGTACCCCATCGCCGGCACCCGCCGCCGTGGCCTCAACCCGGACGGCAGCATCAACCTGGATCTGGACGGCCGCATCGAGCTGGAGCTGCGCCAGGACGAGAAAGAGGTGGCCGAGCACCTGATGCTGGTGGATCTGGGTCGCAACGACATCGCCCGCATCTCCGCCCCCGGTACCCGCTACGTCAAGGATCTGCTGAAAGTGGATCGCTACAGCCACGTCATGCACCTGGTCTCCCGGGTGGTGGGCACCCTTCGCGCCGACCTTGACGCCCTGCACGCCTACCAGGCCTGCATGAACATGGGCACCCTGACCGGTGCCCCCAAGCTGCGCGCCAGCGAGCTTATCCGCATGGTGGAAGGCAAGCGTCGCGGCAGCTACGGCGGCGCCGTGGGTTACCTGAACGGCGCGGGGGAGATGGACACCTGCATCGTCATCCGCTCCGCCTTCGTGAAAGAGGGGGTAGCCCATGTCCAGGCCGGCGCCGGGGTGGTCTATGACTCCAAACCCCAGGCCGAGGCGGACGAGACCCGTGCCAAGGCGGCGGCCGTGCTGGCCGCCATCGCTGCCAGCCATGGCACCTCCCTGCAGGCCCTCAGCGCCCAGCAGGAACAACACAAGGACGTGAGCCATGACTAACATCTTCCTGCTCGACAACTTCGACTCGTTTACCTACAACCTCGTCGACCAGTTCCGCACCCTGGGCTACCCGGTGCGCATCTACCGCAACAGCCTGCAGGCGAGCCGCATCATGAGTGAGATCGACGCCTGCGAAGGGGACGCCGTCCTGGTGCTCTCCCCGGGGCCGGGCGCGCCCCATGAGGCGGGCTGCCTCATCGACCTCATCAAGCTGGCCCGGGGCCGGGTGCCCATCCTCGGCATCTGCCTCGGTCATCAGGCCCTGTGCGAAGCCTACGGCGGCACCGTCGGGGCGGCGGGGGAAATCGTCCACGGCAAGCGCTCCCTCATCGAGCACAACGGCCATGGCGCCTTCGCGGGGCTGCCGAGCCCCTTGCCGGTGGCCCGCTACCACTCCCTGGTGGCCACCTATGTGCCACAAGAGTTGCAGGTGATTGCCCACTATCAGGGCATGCCCATGGCCATCGAGCAGCGTGACGAGCGGGTGCTGGGCTTCCAGTTCCACCCGGAATCCATCATGACCAGCGAAGGGGCCCGCCTGCTCACCCAGGCCCTCGCCCATGTCACCCGTCCAGAAAGCCACGTGCGGTAAGGAAGAGACCATGCATCAACATCTCAACACCCTCTATCAGGGTCAGTCTCTCACCCGCGACGCCGCCCGCGACGCCTTCGGCAAGGTGGTTCGTGGTGAAGTGGATCCCATCGTGCTCGCGAGCCTTTTGACCGCTCTCAAGATCAAGGGGGAGACCCCGGAGGAGATCGCCGGCGCCGCCGAGGCGCTGTTGGCCGAAGCCCGCGACTTCCCGCGCCCGGACTATGCCTTCTGCGACATCGTCGGCACCGGAGGGGACGGCCTCAACACCATCAACGTCTCCACCACCTCGGCCCTGGTGGCCGCCGCCTGCGGCCTGAAAGTGGCCAAGCACGGCAACCGCTCGGTCTCGAGCAAGTCGGGGTCGAGCGATCTGCTCGATAAAATGGGCATCAAGCTCGACATGAGCCCGACCCAGGCCCGCCGCTGCTTGGACGAGCTCGGGGTCTGCTTCCTGTTCGCCCCCCAGTACCACGCCGGGGTGCGCCATGCCATGCCGGTGCGCCAGGCCCTCAAGACCCGCACCCTGTTCAACGTGCTGGGGCCGCTCATCAACCCCGCTCGTCCCAGCTTCCAGCTGATGGGGGTCTATGCCCCCGAGCTGGTGCGCCCCATCGCCGAAACCCTGCTGGCACTCGGCCTGAAAACCGGTATGGTGGTGCACGGCGCCGGTCTCGACGAGATTGCCATCCACGGCCCGACCCAGGTGGCGGAAATCCGTGACGGCGAAATTCGCGAGTACTTGCTCACCCCGGCGGACTTTGGCCTCGACACCTACCCGGTCAGCGCCATCCAGGGCGGTGAGCCCGAGGAGAACCGCGCCATCACCGCCGCCATCCTGGAAGGACGCGGCAGCCCGGCCCACAACGCCGCCATCGCCGCCAACGTGGCGCCGCTCCTGGTCATGGCGGGCGAGGCCCCGGACTTTAGGCAGGCCGCCGCCCGGGTGCTGGCGGTGCTGGCAAGCGGCCAGGCCGCCCTCCTCGCCCGGGATCTCGCCACCCTGAGCCATCAGGAGGCATGATGTCAGCCACCACCGCAGCGTGCCCCAGGGGCACTCACCCAGAACGCCCGACGGGCAACAGCCAGCTTCGCAAGGATAACGAGATGTCAGATGTCATTGCTCCCCACGCCTTTCTGAACATGGCCTCCATCAGCCAGACCATTCTCGGCAAGATCGTGGCGGCCAAGCAGGAGTGGGTCGCCGCCCGCAAGGAGAGCCAGCCCCTGGCGAGCTTCCAGGACGCGCTCACCCCGAGCGATCGGGACTTCGAGGGGGATCTGCGCCAAGGCTCCACCCGCTTCATTCTGGAGTGCAAGAAGGCCTCCCCCTCCAAGGGCTTGATCCGCAACGACTTCAGCCCGGAGGCAATCGCCGACATCTATGGCCACTACGCCACCGCCATCTCGGTGCTGACGGACGAGAAGTTCTTCCAGGGGGATTTCGCCTTCCTGCCCCGGGTACGCGGCCGCGTCCAGCAGCCGGTGCTCTGCAAGGACTTCATGATTGACCCCTATCAGGTCTATCTGGCCCGCCACTATCAGGCGGACGCCATCCTCCTGATGCTCTCCGTGCTCACCGACGAGGGGTATCGCGCCCTGTTCAACGTGGCGAAAGAGTTGGGCCTCGGGGTGCTCACCGAGGTGAGCAACGAGGAGGAGCTGACCCGCGCCATCGACCTCGGCGCCCCGGTGATTGGCATCAACAACCGGGATCTGCGGGATTTGAGCGTCGATCTTGCCCGCACCCGGCAGCTGGCGGCCAGGATCCCGGGGGATCGGGTGGTGATCAGCGAATCCGGCATCAACCACCGCGCCCAGGTGGCGGCCCTGCGCCACCACGCCAAGGGCTTCCTGGTGGGATCTTCCCTCATGGCGGAGCCGGATCTGGAGGCCGCGGTGCGCAAGCTCGTGCTCGGCCAGAACAAGGTGTGCGGCCTGACTCGTCCCGAGGACGCCGCCGCCGCCCATCAGGCGGGCGCCGTGTTCGGCGGCCTTATCTTTGTGGCGAAAAGCCCGCGCTACGTGGACATTCCCGCCGCCCGCGCCGTGATGGCGGGTGCGCCGCTCTCTTACGTCGGGGTGTTTCGCAATGCCCAGCCCGCCACCATCGCCAAGACGGTGGATGCGCTGGGGCTCGCCGCCGTGCAACTGCACGGGGATGAAGATGCCGCCTATGTCGAGGCACTGCGCGCGCTGCTGCCGGCAGGCTGCCAGATCTGGAAAGCGGTTGGAGTCACAAGTGGCGAGTCCCTGCCCGCCCTCGACTACCCGGCGGATCGCCTGCTGCTGGATACGAAAGTCGGCAGCCAGAGCGGCGGCACCGGTCAGGCGTTCGACTGGACTCTGCTGGCCGGGCTCGACAAGAGCAAACTGATGCTGGCAGGGGGGCTCAACCCCGACAACGCCCTCGAGGCCGCCCGGGTGGGCTGTCTCGGCCTTGATTTCAACTCCGGGGTGGAGAGTGCCCCGGGCAGGAAGGATGCCCACAAGCTGACGGCCGCCTTTGGCGCCCTGCGCCAACTGTGAGCGCCCCCGTGACTCATTCAACGAATTAATGAACTGCGTTTGCCCATAAGCACAAGGAATAATGTATGACCCTGCTCAATCCGTTTTTCGGTGAATTTGGTGGTATGTATGTGCCCCAGATCCTCATCCCCGCCCTGCTCCAGTTGGAGAAGGCCTTCGTCGATGCCAAGGATGACCCGGCCTTCGTCGCCGAGTTTCAGGCGCTCCTGACCGAGTACGCCGGTCGCCCGACGCCGCTCACCCTCACCCGCAATTTGACCAAGGGCACCAAGACCCGCCTCTACCTCAAGCGTGAGGACCTGCTGCACGGCGGCGCCCACAAGACCAACCAGGTGCTGGGTCAGGCCCTGCTTGCCAAGCGCATGGGCAAGCACGAGATCATCGCCGAGACCGGCGCCGGTCAGCACGGTGTGGCGACGGCGCTGGCCTGCGCCCTGCTCGGCCTCAAGTGCCGGGTCTACATGGGGGCCAAGGATTGCGAGCGCCAGAAGCCGAACGTGTTTCGCATGAAGCTGATGGGCGCCACCGTGATCCCGGTGCACTCCGGCTCCAGCACCCTCAAAGATGCCTGCAACGAGGCACTGCGCGACTGGGCTGCCAACTATGAAACCGCCCACTACCTGCTCGGTACCGCCGCTGGCCCCCACCCCTTCCCCACTATCGTGCGGGAGTTCCAGAAGATGATCGGCGAGGAGGCCAAGGCCCAGTGCTTCGAAAAAGAAGAGCGCCTGCCGGATGCGGTGATCGCCTGCGTTGGCGGCGGCTCCAATGCCATCGGCATGTTTGCGGACTTTATCGATGAGCCGTCGGTGCGCCTTATCGGGGTCGAACCCGGTGGTCACGGCATCGAGAGCGGCGAGCACGGCGCGCCGCTGGGTCACGGCAGCAAGGGGGTCTTCTTTGGCATGCACTCCTTCCTGATGCAGGACAACCAGGGCCAGATCCAGGAGTCCTACTCCGTCTCGGCGGGGCTGGACTTCCCCTCCGTCGGCCCCCAGCACGCCCACCTGGCTGCCATCGGCCGCGCCGAGTACCCCTCGGTGACCGACAAGGAGGCGCTGGACGCCTTCCAGGAGCTGGCCAAATCCGAAGGGATCATCCCGGCGCTGGAGTCCTCCCACGCCCTGGCCCACGCCCTCAAGATGGCCCGCAGTGAACCGGAAAAAGAGCAGGTGCTCATCGTCAACCTCTCCGGCCGTGGCGACAAAGACATCTTCACCGTTGCCGACATCTTTGAAAAAGAAGGAACCTTGTCATGAACCGTTACGCACAACTCTTCTCCCGTCTGGACAAGGCCAATCAGGGCGCCTTCGTGCCCTTCGTGATGCTGGGTGACCCCACCCCCGAATTGTCCCTGGCCATCGTCGATGCCCTGGTCGAAGGGGGCGCCGACGCCCTCGAACTCGGCATTCCCTTCTCCGATCCGGTGGCGGACGGCCCCACCATTCAGGGTGCCGCCCTGCGTGCCTTTGCCAGCCACACCACCCCGGACGACTGCTTCGGCCTGCTCGCCCGCATCCGCGCCAAGTACCCGCAGCTGCCCATTGGCCTCCTGGTCTACGCGAACCTGGTCTATGTGCGCCACATCGACGGCTTCTACGAGAAGTGCCAGCAGGCAGGGGTGGACTCCGTGCTGGTGGCGGACGTGCCGGTGCAGATGTGCGAACCCTACAAGGCGGCCGCCGACAAGTTCGGCATCGACAGCATCTTTATTGCCCCGCCCAACGGCGATGCCGAGACGCTCAAGGCCGTTGCCGAGCTCGGCTCCGGTTACACCTATCTGGTGAGCCGCGCCGGCGTGACCGGTGCCGAGACCAAGGCCGGCATGCCGGTGGAGGGCCTCATCAACACCCTGCGCGAGTTCAATGCCCCCCCCGCCCTGCTCGGCTTTGGCATCAGCGAACCGGCCCAGGTACGTGAAGCCATCGCCGCTGGCGCCGCCGGTGCCATCTCCGGCTCCGCCGTGGTGAAGATCATCGAGACCCACCACCAGAATCCGGAGCATATGCTCACTCGTTTGAAAGAGTTTGTGGAAGGGATGAAGGCGGCGACCAATCGCTAAGGTTGGGTATGGGGTCAACTATCTGTGACCCTGCTCTGCCAGTTCACATAACCACGCCATAACCATGAGAAAGGGAGCCTGACCGGCTCCCTTTCTTTTTATCTCGCTCTCGCTCGCACCCGCTTGCAGCTCCCAGCTGTTTGCCCCCTCTCCCTCCGGGAGAGGGTTGGGGTGAGGGGAATTGTGCATACCCAGCCAAGTTGGGTGCTCACTCAGCGCACACCTTAGTGACTAATTTGTTGATACAACACAAATTCCCGCCAAAACGAGCTTCTCAACGCGCCCCCCTCGCCCTTAAGATACCCGAATGACAATCAACCTCTCGGAAAAACGCCATGAAAGCGATTGTTGCTAGCTCACGGATGAAAAGCAGCGAACTGGGGGCTGAAACTCAGGGGCGGTAGCCTTGCCTGAAGAGACAGACAAGCCAGTGAGAAAGAGATTTACCTCAACGGCGCTGACTTCCTGTGGGGTCGCAGTTGATGAAAATGTATGAAATTGCGGATCCAGTACCAGCAGGACTTTTCAGTAGGATGCTGTAGTGATACAAACACATCACTACCCTGACTTGTTCACGCAAACGGGATTTGGCGGCTCGCTCTATGACACGCCATAACTATTTTTATACAGCAATAATGTAAAAGTAAAAAAGGGGCAAGTGAATTCGTTTAGTTTTTATAGACAGACTGATAATGTTGCGATTTAATTTCAACTTTCCTTGGTGACTATTGTATAATAGTAAAATTATATAAAAACAATACTATTAAATTAATGCCAACTTATGTTAAACCTGTGTTTAAAGAGAAGGGGATTGAAGTGACGATAAAAGATGACTTTTCCTCAGAAATAAGAGAGGCGATTAGTCAGTGTTATGAATTAGGTTATCATCCATCTCGATTTGAAGAGATGATCGCTACAAGTCATCCCGTAGATGTGGCAAAAAAATTTGTTATTTCAGGTGAATTTCAGTCCGGTTTCAAACAACTAAAACGACTTGGAAAACTGAATCTCACTGTTGAAGGTTTAATGATAAACCCTAAGTATTCAGCACTGTTTACAAAAGGTGAATTGGAAGCAGCTAAATGGCGCCTAGAAAACGTCTGATTTTCGTATAACAAACTCGCGTGGCATTTTCACTATGCTTAATGGTTATTGTGGCATCGGTATTGTGTTACGCCTCCTTAATATGGCGTTATAACTCATTTGAGGTAAACTCATAAAAATGGCTAAACGGGATGACTTCAAAGCCGCTGTAGTGCGAAAGGTTGCTGAGCGCGCTGCATACATTTGCAGCAATCCTTACTGTCGCAGGATCACCATCGGGCCTGACCAAGCCGCATCGAATCTTTCAATTAAAACAGGGGAAGCTGCTCATATCTGCGCAGCCAGTCCGGGCGGCTCCCGTTATGACATGTCACAGACAATTCAACAAAGAGGTGGAATAGCCAATGCAATTTGGCTTTGTGGTGCCTGCGCTGACTTAATCGATAAGAATGGTGGGCATGGTTATCCTGCAGAACATCTCCGAAAGTGGAAGCGTGATCATGAGTCATTAATGAAGGAATGTCTCGAGGGTGGAAAAAGAGTAGTGTTTCAATTTCTTCCTCACCGGTCGGACGAGAAGTTAGCCAAACGATTGATTTGTCTGTTGGAAGATAAAGGCAGCCTTTTTGAACCGTATGATCAGGAAGACCCTAAAAGGGTATTTGAGTCTCTTAAGGAGCTGCGGCTACTCATCACAGGAATCCGAGCTGAGATTTCTCCAGATTCCCCGCTATTCATCATTGCCGAATCTATCGTTCGAGCTTGCCGACATTACATGAATTCAACGCCTGACAATCCGGACCTCCAAGAGCTCAATTTTTCCTTGGGTGCTGTGAGGAAAGTGGTTGGAGTAAACGTCGGTGATCTCATGAGGCATTATGAGATCACTATCAGTAGTGATCTCCAATCAATAGTCCCAGAATGAGTTCTAACAAACGCAGGTATTGGGACAAAATTTCCGCTGCGTTCCAATTTTACCCATGCTGCTAGCGTTATATACCTCGACGCCCTATTTAGATCACACACCCAAAAATAAGCAATAAGATATTTTCATATGGCAATTAGTACAAATTCAATAATTCACTACACTGGATCATACAAGGCTCTTACATCCATACTAGAAGAGGGATTTAAGGTCAAATACTGCCTTGAAAAACTTTATCTCCACGATGAAGTATCTAACGCAGCACATCCTATGGTTTCATTCTGTGATATACCTCTATCAGATTCAACTCAGCATTTCTCCGCATACGGTAAATATGGCATTGGACTTTCCAAGGAATGGGCTATAAAAAATGGTGTTAACCCAGTAATATATATAGATAGAAACTCATTATTCGCCAAGAGCATCGAAGGTCTAATAAAAGAAAGAAGAAGGGATGATAGCAATCTGACCGAACAACAGAAAGGTGAAATACTTAGAATTAAAAGCTATGCAAAAAATTACTCAGGTGAGTTAACCCGCAAAAATGTAAAAAAAAATGATTACAAATTCTATGACGAACGTGAATGGCGATTAGTTCCTGGGGCGGAGGATCTAAATAATACAAGCTTTTCAATAAGCGCGTCATACTATAAAAGAGACAAAGACAAACAAAATGAAAAACTTGCTAACATCCGAATTTCGTTTGACGCCCAAGATATATCATACATAATAGTAAAAGATACATCTCAAATACTTTCAATGGTAAATTTTTTACGTACCACTTACTCCAGCAGATGCACGGCAGATGAATTGGATATTTTATTAACTAAAATATGTTCCACCGAACAAATAATGCAAGACTACTAACATTGTATACGAGGTATATAACAAGTGGTTCAAATCGCTCTCTCCGCTTACTGGGGCCGGCTAAAGCCGGCTCCTTAATCTAACGTAAAATGGCAAAAAGGAATGCCAAAGGCACTCGAACAAAAAATTTAGGACACCCATCTTTCTGAGCGAGACGTTGCAGCTAGGCCCAAAAGATGGGTGTCCAAGTTTTTATTTTTGCTCAGCCGCAATATACCGATACCCCTTTTCAAGCCTACCACTACCGCCCCCTTCCCCACACCCGCCACCCTAACAATCCCAGCATCAATACAATCCCCGGCAACCAGACCCAGTAGAGCTCGGAGAGGATCACCGCTTCACCCCGGGCGGTGAGATAGGCCTCCGGCTTGAAGGGGGCGACCCGGATCATCTGCCAGGGGGCGAAGAAACGCTCGTCACGCCATGGCCAGAACCAACCTACCCCCTTGCCGCCGGTGGTAAACGAGTCGAGCAGGCTGTGGGAGAGCAGAGAGACCAGAGCGGTCGCGGAATGCTGGGAGTATTCCTATGGACAGCCAGGCTCGTCTCCATTCGTGGCTCAAAGCACTTGCCATGGGTATCCATCTTACGCATCATTCACCATTTATAGAGTCATACGAAAACGGAGTGGTGATGAAAAAAGGGTTATTCCTGCTTTTAATGCTGTTGCAAGCACAAGTTTTAGCCGAAGGCGCCCCTCTGAAAGCCAAAGATCCGCTCGATTTTATTCCCAAGGGATATGTTGTCTTTGAGAAAATCGAGGGGGATTTAAACAAGGATGGCCAGAGTGATATGGTCATCGTCATCAAAGGCACTAACAAGCGCAATGTCATTGTTGACGAATACCGTGGTGAGCTGGATCGTAATCGGCGAGGCCTTATCATCGCGTTCAATAAGGGGGATCACTATGAGCTGGCGCTCGATAATCCAAGCTGTTTCTCCTCGGAGAATGAAGATGGTGGTGTCTATTTTGCCCCTGAGCTTTGGGTCTCCGTAGAGAAAGGGATCTTGCAGATCCACTATGGCCATGGACGTTATGGTTACTGGTCTTACAAATTCAGATATCAGAACGTCGGTTTCGAATTGATTGGCTACGACCTGAGTGAAAACCGCGGCCCCCTCGTCGAGCGGGTGACGAGCATCAACTTCTCGACCAAGAAAATATTAATAAAGGAGAACATCAATCAGAATGCGCAAGAAGATGGTGACGAGATTTTCAAAGAAACCTGGAAACGATTCACCCTGCCAGCACCGTTTACCCTAAAAACGGTTGCTGACTTTGATGATTTTTACTACGACAAACTGTACAAAATCATTCTCTAGATACCTTGCAGGGTATCTGGATGCAAAAAACACAGATATGAGACACCGTGAATCCAAGCAAAAGTAGCGTATACCAAGGCTTTGTGTGAATTTGTACATACAAGGAAAAGTAATGAATACAAATCAATTTGAGATGAGAATCCACAATCAACAGATTGCTTGGATTGCTCCTATCATAGAACAATGGGGACTACTCCACAAAGAATTCACTGAACAGAAGCAGTATAATGACTGTCTCTACTGGTATAATGAACGGGCTAATGTAAGCGCCTTTTCAGGAGCTGTTTGGAGAAGTGGCGGAATTGCCTTGGAAGAGTACTCCAGCCAAAAAGGTAACATAGATAACACGGTTAACGGCCGTGTTGATCTATATTTTTCAAAGCAAACTAATATCGCTATTGCTGAAGCAAAGATGGAATGGCTTTATTTTGGTGAACGAGCTAAATCAGACCTAGATGAAAAAATAAACTCGGTGGTGGGAAAGGCAAAGAATGATATAGAACATAGCCTAGGCCCCAGCGCCTATCACCTCGGCATAGGACTTTCCTTTATCGCTCCATATTGGCGAAAAAATTATGATGGTTCACAAGATATGCTGTCACTTAGGGCGTTGATAAGGTCATACAACTGTGCCTTCTATGCAATATTTGAGTCCAGTCGTGATGTCATCAGTAGCAAAGGCAATGTTTGCAATGCAATAGTTCTTATTGGCACCATGCATGTAAAGTCAGAAAGCATTGTATAGACATATAAATACTGTTATTTTTTAAGGTTTGGTCGCATGGCCTGCCCACAAAAATGTGGCTTCCGACATCGCTCTATAACCGAATGTCATCATATAAAATGAAAAGGGAATTCTTGTGAGCTCTGAATATATTGAGTTAAGCAAACAGTTTTCTGTTGGGTGGGGAACATTGATGTTAATCAATGCTGTCCTCGCCCAAGGGAAGAACCGTAGCGGTTTAGTCTGGTTCTTCATTTCATTATTCTTAGGTCCTGTTACAACCTTGATATTGGCTTTGGTACCGAAGCTACCTGAAAATCAGTAAGAACATGGCAACCCCCGTCTTTCTGAGCCGGTTATAGCCGCTACCAGGGCAGCAACTGTAGCCGGACCTTGTCCACCCCCATGGGACGCAGCCCGGCCTTGAGCCCATGACGGGCATTGCCTACAATGACCCACTTTTTATCACACTCAGGTCTATAAAATGAGCGACAACAAACCTGCACTGCCCGACCGTCTGGCGGCCAACCCGCGCAGCCCGCACCATGTGGCAGAGTGCTTCGAGCACGAGATCGGCATTCGCGTGAACGGCAAGGAGCGCACCAATGTCGAGGAGTACTGCATCAGCGAAGGTTGGGTGAAGATCCCCTCCCCCAAGGCCAAGGATCGCTACGGCAACCCCATGCTGATCACCGTCAAGGGCACCGTCGAGGCTTTCTACGCCTAAGCGGCCCTGACCGCGCGCCCCGCCGGGCCCGCCGCCATGCTGTTCAGAACACCGGCCTTGCGCCGGTGTTCTGCTGTTGAGGGCGGCCCAGGGTGACAGGCGCCTCTCTTTCTTTGCTCTCTGTTGCCTTCCTGTTTCTTCCTTTCCCTCCCTTTCTTTCGCCTTTTCCTTTTCATCTGGGCCCTGATCCGACAGGCGAGCCGCCTTTGGCATCCAGGCAGGGCGACACTCTTGTCATCCCTGCCGGTTTACCCAGGCCATCACAGCATCACTCACCCTCGGGAGCACGACTTGCCGCCCTGCCAGCGTTGCAGCGCAGCCCCCGCCAGCACCAGCAGGATGCCGAGCAGATCGCTCGCGGCCAGCCGTCCGGCCAGGGCATCGAGCAGGGCGCCCCCTGCCAGCTGGCCCGTGACGATGAGCAGGGCGCAGGCCAGGGCGCCGATCCGACCGATGGCCCAACTGCTGATGGCGACGAACAGCGCCCCCAGCACCCCGCCGAGCAGCAGCCAGGGATCGAGCCCGGCTAGCCGCTCCCAGGGTGCCCCTTTGAGGATGAGCAGGGCGCCGAGCAGCCCGAAGCCGAGCAGGTGGTTGGCAAGGGAGGCCGTCATGGCGCCCCGGGCGCTGGCGAGGCGGCCATTGAGGGTGCGCGACAGGCTCACCGCCACGCCGTTCAGCAGTCCCAGCAGGATCAAGAGGGTCATGGTGTCTCTCCTAATGCAGCACGATAAGCAGGGCGCCAGCCATCACCAGCAGGGCGGCGAGCGCGTCCTTCCCCGAGGGGCGGCGGCGAGCCAGTCCGAGCCAGCCGAGGCCATCGCACAGGGCACCAAACAGCAGCTGGCCGAGCAGCAGCAGGGCCAGGGTGCCCGCCATGCCGAGGGGCGAGTTGAGGCACAGGGCTGCCAGCACCACGGTGAGCGCCCCCGGCAGACCGCCGAGCCAGGCCCAGGGCGGGGCCGCCTCCGGCGTCGGGGGCCTTGGGGAGAGCCACCACAGGAGCCCGGCCACCAGGCTGCCGACCCCGTGGGCCAGCCAGCTCGCGAGCCAGGGGTCGGTGGCGCGGGACAGGGCGCCGTTCTGGGCGATCATCAGCGCCAGCAGCAGGCCGGCAGCGAAGGCGGCCAGGGCGCCCAGGGTCTGGCCAAGTGTCTGTCCGAGGGCGGGGCGGCCGGGGCCGCGGTCAACAAGCGGGGGGATCATGGGGTTGCTCCTTGGTTGAACTGACGAGCAGGGTAAATTGTTTTTGATTTGAGGATAATCTACCCTTCTGGAACAACATTGTTTCCATATCGAGAACAACATGAACCAGGAAGCCTTCGCCCTGCTCCCGGCCTTCGTCGCCGTGGTGGAGTCGGGCACCTTCTCCGGCGCCGCCCGTCAGCTCGGCCTCAGCAAGTCGGTGCTGAGCAAGAAGGTGAGCCAGCTCGAGCAGGCCCTCGGCTGCCAGCTCCTCTATCGCACCACCCGCTCCCTCACCCTCACCGAGGCGGGGGAGCGCTACTTCGAGACGGTGCGACATGCAGTGCGCCTGGCCAACGACGGGGAAGATGCCATCGGCGCCCTGCAATCGGTCCCCCGCGGCCTGCTGCGGGTGACGGTGCCCATGGTCTATGGCCGGCGCCACATCGCCCCCCTTGTCCCCGAGTTTCTCGCCCTTCACCCCGAGGTGCAGTTGCAGTTGGAGATGAGCGACGCCCGGCAGGATCTGGTGGCCGAGGGGTTCGACGTGGCGGTGCGCATCGGCGAGCTGGAGGATTCGAGCCTGGTCGCCCGCCGCCTCGCCCCCTGTCTCAGCACCCTGTGCGCCGCCCCCGCCTACCTGGCGCAGGCCGGCACGCCCCGCACCCCGGCGGATCTCGAGCGCCACAACTGCCTCTTCTACTCCCTGTTTCGCGGCGGCACCCAGTGGCGGCTGCACGGGCCCGAAGGAGAGGTGGCCATCACCCCCAAGGGCAATTTCGAGGTCAACAACAGCGATGCCATCCACACCGCGCTGCTGGCGGGGCTTGGCATCGGCAACATGCCGGACTTCATCGTGGCGCGGGATCTCGCCATCGGGCGGCTGGTGCCCGTCCTGCCAGACCATGCCCTGCCCGAGCACGGCATCTGGTGCGTCTATCCCAAGCGCCGCCACCTGCCCGCCAAGGTGGAGGCCTGGCTGGCCTTCCTGCAGGAACGTCTGGGGCTGCGCTGAGGGGGGCATCGGGATAACCGGAACGGTTCACGTTTTTTTCATCGGGAAGGGAGTAGAGTAGGCAGCAAACCAAGCATCTGTTTTTATTGGAAAAGCATTCAGGGGACGAGCCACGGCATCGCGCCCCGCACCCCACAGGGAGCCCCATGATGAAGAAAACCGCGATTGCCCTGACCCTCACCAGCCTGCTGACGCTGCCGCTCGTTGTCTCATCCGATGCCTGGGCCGCCCCGGTACGCTCCCTGCAAAAGGAGCAGAATTACGAGCAGTTCATCAGCAAGCGCCAGGTGGTGGATCAGCTGCTGGCAGACGCCGCCCGCATCTTCCACTCCCCCGCCCGGGTCTCCGATGCGGGCTTTACCGCCAAGATGCCGAGCAACATGGAGCAGGTGACCACCCTGCTGCTGGAGGCCCACCAGCTCGAGCCCTATCGCACCGATCTGCTCATCTCGGCGGCCAACGCCCAGATCTACAACGGCAACGTGGACAGGGCCATCGCCCTGTTCGAGCAGGCCCTCACCGCCGCCCCGGACGATCTGGACATCAACACCTATCTGGCCACCTGGCAGCGCTTCAAGGGCAACCAGGCCAAATCCGATGGCTACCTCAAGCGGGTCGGCGAGCTCAATGCCGGTCGTGCCGCCGATCTGCAGCGGCTGTTCGCCACCGTGGACAGGGTGGTCGCCACCCCCCTCAAGGAGCGTCAGGGACGGGGCGAGAAGAAGGGGCGCCGCGCCATCGTCACCCTGGGCTATGCCCTCAATCCCGATGGCTCCATGCACGAGATCCTGCTGGGACGCCTCGAGACCACCCGCGCCCTGGCCCAGGCTGATCCGGCGGCCCTCGTCATCCTCACCGGCGGCGTGCCCCAGAACCGCCAGACCGAGGGCAAGCTGATGGCGGACTGGCTGGCGAAAAAGGGCATCGACCGCTCCCGCATCATCGAGGAGAACTACGCCACCAGCACGGTGGAGAACGCCCTCTACAGCGGCTATGCCCTCGCCCGCCACGAGATTGAGTTCGCCACCCTGGTGAGCTCGGCGAGCCATGTGCGCCGGGGCCAGACCCTGCTGGAAATCGCCTGCTGGCAGAGCGGCCCGGCGAACATCCGCATCGACAGCGTCGCCTACCCGGACAAGCCCCTCTCGGCCCTGGCCAAGGCGAGCCCGGAGGAGCTGCTTGGCATCTACCGGGACGCCCTGCGCACCTATGGCCTGTGGAGCTACCGCTCGGCCCCGCTGGTTGAGCGCTGATCCCCCGGCCCCGCCACCCTGGCGGGGCCTTTTCCTCTCTTCCCCCTGCCAGTCACTGCGCCCCCTGGTGGCTGGCCCCTGCACGCACCTGCTGGCCCCTTGCGTCAGCCACCCGATAGACGGCGGGTGAGCAAGCTATCCACTTTCTGGCATATCTCAATCAGATCATTGATTTACCGTTCTTTTTCTAAGAACCAAACGGCATGAGAGCACCCTTCTCGTTCCTTCGCCCCCGGGGATGTTCAGATAAAGATGTGGCTTCCAACCCCCCCAACAAGGAAGTGCATCATGACAGCAAAAGGCATCTCTCTGTGGCTCGCGGCCTCCATGCTGCTCGGCCAGTCCGCCCAGGCCCTCGACGTCACCGTGGCCTACCAGACCTCCGCCGAACCCGCCAAGGTAGCCCAGGCCGACAACAGCTTCGCCAGGGAGAGCGGCGCCACCGTGGATTGGCGCAAGTTTGACAGCGGCGCCAGCGTGGTACGGGCGCTCGCCTCCGGCGACGTGCAGATAGGCAACATCGGCTCCAGCCCCCTGGCAGTGGCGGCGAGCCAGAACCTGCCCATCGAGGTGTTCCTGCTCGCCTCCAAGCTCGGGGAGTCCGAGGCCCTGGTGGTGAAGCAGGGGCTCGCAAAACCCGAGGATCTCGCGGGCAAGCGCATCGCCGTGCCCTATACCTCCACCACCCACTACAGCCTGCTGGCGGCCCTCAAGCACTGGAACGTCGACCCCGCGACGCTGCAGATCGTCAATCTGCAACCACCGGCCATCATCGCCGCCTGGCAGCGGGGCGACATCGACGGCGCCTATGTCTGGGCCCCCGCCCTCAACCAGCTCACCAAGGAGGGCAAGGTGCTGACCGACTCCGCCCAGGTGGGTGACTGGGGGGCGCCGACCCTGGACGTCTGGGTGGTGCGCAAGGACTTTGCCAAGGCCCACCCCGAAGTGGTGCAGGCCTTCGTGAACAGCACCCTGGCCGCCCAGCGCGACTACCTGGCCAACCCCGACGGCTGGCTCACCAAGCCGGACAACCTCGCCAAGCTGGCCAAACTGAGCGGCGTTCCCGAGGCGGACGTTCCCGCGCTGGTGAAGGGCAACACCTACCTCGATGCGAAGGCCCAGAGTGCCGAGCTCGGGCGCCTCGTCAACCAGACCATCATCGACACCGCCCGCTTCCTCGAGAGCCAGGGCAAGGTCGCGAACGCCGCCTCGGACTACCGCCAGTTCGTGACCGATCGCTTCGTGAAAGCCGTGGCCTAGTAAATCCAAGGAGACGACCATGCTGCAGCTCTCTCATGTGTCCGCCGAGTACGCCGGCAGGCGGGTGCTCGACAACATCAACCTCTCCCTGTCCGAGGGGGAGCTGATGGTGGTGCTGGGGCCCTCGGGCTCGGGCAAGACGACCCTCCTCAACCTGGTGGCGGGCTTCGAGCCTTGCCACCACGGCCAGATAAGCCTTGAGGGCAAGCCGGTCACCGGCCCCGGCACCGAGCGCGGCGTGGTGTTCCAGAGCGAGGGGCTGCTGCCCTGGCGCAACGTGCGAGACAACGTGGCACTCGGCCTGCAGCTGGCGGGTGTGCCCAGTGCCGAGCGCACCGAACAGGCCCGGGCACTGCTGCGTCAGGTGGGGCTGGAGGGGGCCGGCGATCGCGCCATCTGGCAGCTCTCCGGCGGCCAGCGCCAGCGGGTCGACATCGCCCGGGCCCTGGCCACCCAACCCCGCCTGCTCCTGCTGGACGAGCCCTTCGGCGCCCTGGACGCCTTCACCCGGGAGCAGATGCAGACTCTGCTGCTGCGCCTGTGGCACGAGCACCGGCGTCAGGTGCTGCTCATCACCCACGACATCGAGGAGGCCATCTTCATGGCCACCGATCTGGTGCTGCTCTCCCCCTCCCCCGGGCGGGTGACGGAGCGGCTGACCCTGGATTTCGGTCGCCGCTTCGCCGCCGGGGAGCCCTGCCGCAGCATCAAGTCCGATCCGGCCTTCATCGAGCGCCGTGAATACGTGCTGGAACGGGTGTTCGCAGAGCGGGAGGCCTTTGCATGACTCTCGCCCTCGCCCGGCAACGGGATGTCACCCACACACGGGCAGCGGGCTGGCCCCTGCCCCGCCGTCTGACCCTGAGCCTCGCCACCCTGATCGTGCTGCTGGCCCTGTGGTGGCTGGTGGCCCACTTCGGCTGGGTCGATCCCCTGTTCCTGCCGCCCCCACAGCGGGTGCTGGCACAGCTCATCACCATCGCAGGCCCAACGGGCTTTATGGATGCCACCCTGTGGCAACACCTGGGGGCCAGCCTGGGGCGCATCCTGGTGGCGCTCGCTGCCGCGGCGTGCTTTGGCATCACGGTGGGCATCGCCATGGGGCTCTCCCCCACGGTGCGCGGCGTGCTGGATCCCCTCATCGAGCTCTACCGCCCGGTGCCGCCGCTCGCCTACCTGCCACTCATGGTGATCTGGTTTGGCATCGGTGAAACATCGAAGGTACTGCTCATCTATCTGGCCATCTTCGCCCCCGTGGCCCTGGCGACCCTGGCGGGGGTGCAGAGCGCCAACGCGGTGCGAGTGCGGGCAGCCCAGGCGCTGGGCGCATCCCGGTCCCAGGTGCTCTGGCACGTGATCCTGCCAGGGGCCCTGCCGGACATCCTGACCGGGCTGCGCATCGGGCTCGGGGTGGGCTGGTCCACCCTGGTGGCGGCCGAGCTTATCGCCGCCACCAGGGGGGTGGGCTTCATGGTGCAATCCGCCGGCGAGTTTCTCGCCACCGACGTGGTGCTGGCGGGCATCCTGGTGATCGCCCTGATCGCCTTCGTACTGGAACTGGGCCTGCGCGCCCTGCAGCGCAGGCTCACCCCCTGGCATGGAGAAGGACAATGAGCCACAGGCTGACCTCTTTCCTTCGCATCCCTTTCCTATTGGTATCGGGCCTTCACGCCCCCAGACATGGAGCAAGACCATGACCGACAAGTTGACCATTACCCCCCTCGGCCCCCACATCGGCGCCGTCATCGCTGGCGTCAATCTGGCCGAGCCCCTGAGCCAGGGGCAGTTCGAGCAGCTCCATCGCGCCCTGCTCAAATACCAGGTGCTGTTCTTTCGCAACCAGCCCATCACCCCGCGAGCCCAGCGGGCGCTGGCGAACCGCTTCGGGGATCTGCACATCCACCCCGTCTACCCCCACACGGAGGAGGCCGAGGAGATCATCGTGCTCGATACCCACGATGACAATCCGCCGGACAACGACAACTGGCACACCGACGTGACCTTTATCGAGACGCCCCCGGCACTGGCCATTCTGGCCGCCAAGCAGTTGCCCCCCACCGGGGGGGACACCCTCTGGGCCAGCGGCATCGCGGCACTGGCGGCCCTCTCCCCGCCCCTGCAAACCCTGCTGGCAGGGCTGGAAGCCGAGCACGACTTCACCAAGTCCTTCCCGGCCCATCGCCATGATGACAGCGAGGAGGCGCGCCAGCGCTGGCAGGCGGCCGTGGCCCGTCACCCGCCCCTGCGCCACCCGGTGATCCGCACCCATCCGGTGAGCGGCCGTCAGGCCCTGTTCGTCAACGAGGGGTTCACCACCCGGCTGCCCGGACTGCCCCCCAAAGAGAGCGAGGCCCTGCTCGGCTTTCTGTTCGAGCACATCACCCGCCCCGAGTTTCAGGTGCGCTGGCGCTGGCAGGAGAACGACATCGCCATCTGGGACAACAGGGTGACCCAGCACTATGCCAATGCCGACTACCTGCCGGCCCGCCGGGTGATGCACAGGGCCACCATTCTCGGGGACAAGCCCTTCTGGCGCCCGGGCTGAACGTCCCCCATGGAGAGCGACCATGAGATAACGCCCAGCAAAAAGCCCGCCGGCTGGCGGGCTTTTTCATCATCTGACGGGCCTGGGTGTTGCTATCGGCCCTTGCGCTCCGGCCACCAGGGTGAAGCCCCGATGGCAGGTCTCAGCCCTTGAGCTCCAGCACGGTGGTGAAGCCTCCGAAAATCATGCGGGCGCCGTCAAACGGCATGGTCTGGTGCAGGGGATTGGCGGGGTCCATCCTGGGGTCCTGCATCATCTTGCCCATGGCGTCGTCCCGCACCGCCTTGCTCGGCCACTCCACCCAGGAGAAGACCACGGTTTCATCCTCCCTGGCCGCCACCGCCCGGTAAAAGTCGGTCTGCTTGCCGTGAGGCACGTCGTCCCCCCAGCACTCCAGCACCCGGGTGGCGCCGTATTCGAGGAAGATGGGGTCAAACTGCCCCGCATGATCGATCAGGGCCTGCTTGTTGGCCGTCGGCACGGCGAGCACGAATCCGTCCACGTATGACATCAGAGGTTCCTCCAGTGAGTGAGGATCTCAGCATAGCAGCCGCCCTTCAGCCCGCGCTCTGCGCCGCCCCGCGCAGCCAGCCATCACAACGAGACCAGCCGCTCCAGATCGCTGCGGGTCAGGCGCTTGCTGTCCACCTTCACGTAGAGGGAGTGTTCCTCGCGCACCAGCAGCACGTCGCTTACCCCCTCGCAGGCGCGGATCCGCTGCTCCAGGGCCGGGGTGGCCTCGACCCCTTCCGGCAGCACGATGCGCAGGCTGCTCACATAGGGGGGCTCGGCCATGGTGAGACTCACCCCGAGCCAGGCGAGGGCCAGGGCGGCGCAACCGCCAAACACCAGGGGGCCACCCCCCAGGCTGTAGAGCAGGCCGCCGAGACTGCCGCCGATGGCAACCCCGAGGAACTGACTGGTGGAGTAGACCCCCATGGCGGTGCCCTTGTAGCCCGGCGGGGACTCCTTGCTGATGAGAGACGGCAGCAGTGCCTCCATCACGTTGAAGCCGATGAAGAAGAGCTGCAACCCGGCGAGCAGACCCCACAGCTGCTGGCCGCTCTGCCAGAGCACCAGCTCGGCGGCCAGCATCACCACCACGCACCCGATGAAGACCCGCTTCATCTGGCGGTGCTTCTCGGCATAGATGATGAAGGGCACCACGCTCACGAAGGCGATCAGCATGGTAACCAGATAGGCCTGCCACTGGCTGTCACGGGGTAGGCCCGCACGCTCCAGCAAGGGCGGCAGGGCCACGAAGCTCGACATCAGCAGGGTGTGGACGCAGAGGATGCCGAGGTTGAGCTTGAGCAGGCGAGGGTTGGTGAGCACGGTACGAAAGCTGCCTCGCACCATGGCGGACTCGCGATTTTGCAGGTGGGCCGCCGGGGTCGGCACCACCCAGAGCACCATGGCGATGGCGGCCAGGGCCAGCAGGGCGATGAGCCAGAAGAGGCCGGACAAGCCCAGGGCATGGGTGATGAGGGGGCCGGTCACCATGGCGATGGCGAAGGTGATGCCAAAGCTAACCCCGATGAAGGCCATGGCCTTGGTGCGATTCTGCTCCCGGGTGAGATCCGACAGGAGCGCCATGACGGCGGCGGAGATGGCGCCGCTCCCTTGCAGGGCGCGCCCGACGATGACCCCCCAGATGGCGTCGCTCAGGGCGGCGATGACGCTGCCAAGGGCAAACATCAGCAGGCCGCCAACGATGAGGGGCTTGCGCCCCACCTTGTCGGAGAGCAGGCCGAAGGGGATCTGGAACAGGGCCTGGGTCATGCCGTAGATGCCGATGGCAAGCCCGATGAGCGCCTCGGAGGCGCCCGCCAGGGACATGCCGTAGGTGGTCAGCACCGGCAGCACCATAAACATGCCGAGCATGCGCAGCGAGAAGACGGAGCCGAGCGCCCAGGTCGCGCGTCGCTCGCCCCTCGTCATGGTGAAATCATTCATGAGGGCCTCGATGAGTCAAAAAGAAGAGGAAAAGAAAGGGGTGACAGGCGCCCGGCCGCCCCCGAAAAATCGGCGATGCCCCTCGCAGGGCGGCGCCCATAATAGCAGAGCCGGGAAGATTCCCGGCTCTGGATTTCATGCATTTCAGGGGTGCAGTTCACACTATCAGGGCAGCATGCTCACCAGCACCGGCGCTGCGTCCGGCTGGAAGTCCACCGACATCATCACGCTCAGGCAAGTAATGGTGACGATGGAGAACATGAACAGCTTGCGCGCCCAGAGGGAGTCGTCCACCGCCGCCTTGTAGCCCGACAGCGCCATCCCCAGCCACCAGACGCTCACCGCGGTGGCCACCACCAGATACTTGTACCCGGCGTAGCCGCCGAGGAACAGCATCAGGGTCGGCACCATGAACGCCAGGATGTAGAGGGTGATGTGGAGCTTGGCCACCGGGATCCCCTTCACCACCGGCAGCACCGGGATGTTGGCGGCCTGGTAGTCCTTGAAGCGGAAGATGGCGATCGCATAGGAGTGCGGCATCTGCCACAGGCTGAAGATCGCCAGCAGGATCAGGGCCCCCGAGTCGAACTGCCCGCTCACCGCGCAGTAGCCGATGACCGGCGGCGCGGCGCCGGAGAGGCTGCCGACCAGGGTGCCATAGACCGAGTGGCGCTTCATGTAGAGGCTGTAGACCCCCACATAAACCAGGAAGCCCAGCACCGCCAGCAAGGCGGCCAACGGATTGGCCGCAAAGTAGAGCAGTGCAATGCCCGCAACGCCCAGCGCCGTCGCATACCAGAGGGAGACACCGGGGGCGATGAGCCCCCGCACCAGGGCGCGGTTCTTGGTGCGCTCCATGATGCAGTCGATGTCCCGGTCGATGTAGTTGTTGAACACGCAACCGGAGGCCACCACCAGTGACACCCCCACCATGGTCAGGATGAACAGGGGCACATCCAGGCTCCCCTTCGAGGCCAGCAGGAATCCCCCGATAACCGAGATGAGGTTGCCGAAGATGATGCCCGGCTTGGTCACTTGCAGGTATTGCTTCATCATCATCAACCCGCTCAGTGAACCATCATGTTGATGTTGAGGTTGTACATGATCCACAGGGAACCCACGACCACGATGGCGATGATGAGCACGGTAAAGACCAGTGCCACCAGGTTCCAGCGCTCCTCGGAGGAGGTGTTCATGTGCAGGAAGTAGACCAGGTGTACGAAGATCTGCACCACCGCCATGGCCACCACGGTGCCGAGCACCACGGCGTGGGAGGCGGAGCCGTCCATCACCATCCAGAACGGCACGGCGGTCAGGATGAGTGACAGCACGAAACCGATCATGTAGGACTTGACGCTGCCGTGGCTGGCGCCGTGATTGTCAACGGAATGACTCATTTACATGACCCCCATCAGATAGACCACGGTGAAGACGCAGATCCATACCACGTCGAGGAAGTGCCAGAACAGGCTCAGGCACATCAGGCGAGTGCGGTTGCGCTCGGTCAGCCCCTTCTTGGTGATCGACACCATCATCACGATGATCCAGACCAGGCCGCTGGTCACGTGGATACCGTGGGTCCCCACCAGGGTGAAGAAGGCAGAGAGGAAGCCGCTGCGATCCGGGCCCGCCTCGTGCACGATCAGGTGATGGAACTCGTAGATTTCCATCGCGATGAAGCCGGCACCCAGCAGGAAGGTGACGAACAGCCAGGTGTTGACTGCCGCGACCTTGTTCTTGTTCATGGCCAGCATGCCGAACCCGAAGGTGATGGAGCTCAGCAGCAGCAGCATGGTTTCGGCGAACACGAACGGCAGTTCGAAGATGTCCTTGCCGGTGGGGCCGCCAGCAGTGCCGTTGACCAGGACCGCATAGGTCGCGAACAGGGTCGCGAACAGGATGCAGTCACTCATCAGGTAGATCCAGAAACCGAATACCTTGGTGGCACCGGCATCGTGGTGCCCATCCTCATGGGCACCGTGAGAGTGATGTAGTACGTCAGTCGCCATGGAATTAAGCCACCTTGTTGATGTTGTCGAAATGCTGACCTTCGATGCGCTCGATCTCGTCAACCTGTACGTAGTAGTCCACATCGTCGTTGAAGCTGTGGATGATCCAGGTGGCGATCATGCCGATGAAGCCGGCGATGGCCATCCACCAGATGTGCCAGATCATGGCAAAGCCGAACACCACGCTGAAGGCGGCGATGATGACACCGGCACCGGAGTTCTTCGGCATGTGGATGGGGGCATACTGGGCAGGCTTCTTGTAAGCGCTGCCGTCAGCCTTGGCTTCCCAGAAGGCGTCCAGACCGGTGACCTTCGGCTCGATGGCGAAGTTGTAGAACGGCGGCGGAGAGGACGTCGCCCACTCCAGGGTACGGCCACCCCAGGGATCGCCGGTCAGGTCGCGGTTCTTCTCGCGGTCGCGGATGCTGACCACGATCTGGATGACCTGGCACAGCACGCCCAGGGCAATCAGGCCGGCGCCGCAGGCGGCGACCACCAGCCAGCCGTGGAACTCGGGATCGATGTTCTGGCTGACACGACGGGTCATGCCCATGAAGCCCAGCACGTAGAGCGGCATGAAGGCCACGAAGAAGCCGGTGATCCAGCACCAGAAGGCACGCTTGCCCCAGACGTCATCCAGCTTGAAGCCGAACGCTTTCGGGAACCAGTAGGTGATACCGGCGAAGCAGCCGAACACCACGCCGCCGATGATGACGTTGTGGAAGTGGGCGATGAGGAACAGGCTGTTGTGCAGCACGAAGTTGGCGGCCGGCACGGAGAGCAGTACCCCGGTCATGCCACCCACGGTGAAGGTGATGATGAAGCCGACGGTCCACAGCATGGGCGAGGTGAACTCGATGCGACCGCGGTACATGGTGAACAGCCAGTTGAAGATCTTCACCCCGGTCGGGATGGAGATGATCATGGTGGTGATGCCGAAGAAGGCATTCACGTTGGCGCCGGACCCCATGGTGAAGAAGTGGTGCAGCCAGACGATGAACGACAGCACGGTGATCGCCACGGTCGCCCACACCAGGGAGGTGTAACCGAACAGCTTCTTCTTGCAGAAGGTCGCCACCACTTCGGAGAAGATCCCGAACACCGGCAGCACCAGGATGTACACCTCGGGGTGACCCCAGGCCCAGATCAGGTTGATGTACATCATCATGTTGCCACCCATGTCATTGGTAAAGAAATGGGTACCCAGGTAGCGGTCTGCGGTGAGCAGGGCGATGGTGACGGTCAGGATCGGGAAGGAGGCGATGATCAGGATGTTGGCACACAGGGCGGTCCAGGTGAAGACCGGCAGGCGCATCATGGTCATGCCAGGGGCACGCATGCGGATGATGGTGGCGAAGAAGTTCACGCCGGTCAGCAGGGTCCCCAGACCCGAAATCTGCAGACTCCATATCCAGTAATCGACCCCGACCCCGGGACTGAACTCCAGCCCCGACAAGGGCGGATAGGCCAGCCAGCCGGTCTGGGCGAATTCACCGACCCCGAGGGAGACGTTGATCAGCACCACGGCCGCGGCGGTGAACCAGAAGCTCAGGTTGTTCAGGAAGGGGAAGGCCACGTCACGGGCACCGATTTGCAGCGGCACCACGATGTTCATCAGACCGATCACCAGCGGCATGGCCACGAAGAAGATCATGATGACGCCGTGGGCGGTGAAAATCTGGTCGTAGTGATGGGCGTTCAGGTAGCCTTCGCCACCCCCGGAGGCGATGACCTGCTGGCCACGCATCAGCACGGCGTCGGCAAAGCCACGCAGCAGCATGACCATGCCCAGAATGAGATACATGATACCGAGGCGTTTGTGGTCGACCGAGGTCAGCCACTCTTTCCACAGATATTGCCACTTGCCGTAGTAAGTGATGAGACCGGCGATGGCCAGGCCCCCCAAAATGATACCGGCTATCGTGACCATGATGATGGGTTCATGGTACGGAATAGCCTCGAGTGTCAATTTTCCAAACATCGATTATTCCTCGGATCCTGCTTTCACACTCTTGTCGGCCGACATGGCCATGTGTCCGGCATGGGCGTCATGGTTCATGGCCTGGTTCTCCATGGCGTCCTCTTGCGAGGCCTCATGGTTCATCCCTTCGTGGTCCATGGCACCCGCTTTCGGGGCGGCGTCATGGTTCATGGCCTCGTGGTTCATGCCCTCGTGATCCGCGGAGCCCGCAGCCGGGGTGGCGTGACCACCATGGGACATGCCGCCCATGAACTTGTTGATGATGTTGACGAACAGCTTGGGATCGGCGCTGGCGAAGTACTCCACCGGGTGGTTTTCGCTCTTCTTGGCCAGGGCATTGAACTCATCCATGGTGCTCAGGGCCTTGGAAGAGGCCTTCACCTTGGCTACCCAGGCGTCGAAACCGGCTTGATCCTGGGTCGCGATGGCCTTGAACTTCATGCCGGAGAAACCGGCACCACTGTAACCGCCGGAGATGCCCTTGTACTCACCCGCTTCGTTGGCAATCAGGTGCAGCTTGGTCTGCATGCCGGCCATGGCGTAGATCTGGCCGCCCAGTTGCGGGATGAAGAAGGAGTTCATCACGGTGTCGGAGGTCACCCGGAAGTTGACCGGGGTGTTGACCGGGAAGGCCAGCTCGTTGACCGACGCAATGCCCAGCTCCGGATAGACGAACAACCACTTCCAGTCCAGGGAAATGACATCCACCTGAACCGGTTTGACGTCCGATTCCAGCGGCTTGTAGGGGTCGAGGGAGTGGGAAGTTTTCCAGGTGATCACCGCCAGGATGACGATGATGATGACGGGTACAGTCCAGACGACTGCCTCAATCTTGTTGGAGTGGGCCCAGTCCGGCGCATAGGTGGCACTGGTGTTGGACGCCCGGTATTTGTAGGCGAACGCCACCGCCATGACAATCACGGGCACCACCACGATCAGCATCAAGCCGAGTGCGGTGAGTATCAGTGACTTCTGCTCCATACCGACCTGCCCCTTGGGGCTCATCAGTGCCATGTCGCAGCCACTCAGCAAGCTGGCGGTCGCGAGCAGCAGCAAAGCGCCCAAGCCCCTCTTCACATCAAAGAGTCTCATGCAATGTCCTCATCTTTTGAAGGCTTATTGGTATAAAAAAATGCAGCATTTTATTGCATCAGACCGGCATGTGAACAACATGAAAAATTAATCCCAAAAATGTTCAAAAGGTGATGGAAAGCGGTATCAGATGTTAATCCCTTGACAATGACCAATTTATTCAAGTTACACCGCGGCAATTCATCTTCCGTTAATCTCTCGCGCCACCAAAAGTGACCACCAATTAACCAAAAAGATCCATCTGGTCTGTTTTTAACCCGCCATTGCGATCAAAAAAGAGCCATACAGCCCCTTTTCGACTCACAGGTCATTTTTCCACACCTTGATCTGGATGGGTATTTTTCGGGGAAGATAAAAAAAATAATTAATCAAACGAATGTATGATTAACTTCCCGCCCCCCGACAACGGTCGCAACCCCTGGCACCAGAGGGCACACTTCGTAACAAAACGGGCCCTTGTGCGGGCCCGTTGATAATCGTTTTCTCTCCCTCCCTCGGAGTCGGAGTCAGGAGTGATCGTGTTCCATCCGGGTCGCCACGGCGATCCGGTTCCAGGCGTTGATGGTGACCACCTGCACCAGACACTGGGCCAGCAGGGTTTCCCCCAGTTGGGCCAGCGCCGCCTCATAGGTCTGCGTCGTGAGCCCCTTGTCGGCGATCAGGGTCACCTCGTCGGTCAGGGCCAGCACCGCCCGCTCCCGGGCGTCGAACAGCGGCGACTCCTGCCAGGCGGCCAGCGCCAGCAGACGCTGGGCGCTCTCCCCGTGCTTCATCGCCACGTCGGCGTGCATCTCGATGCAGTAGGCGCAGCCGTTGATCATGGAGGCGCGCAACTTGATGAGCTCCTTGAGCGACAGGGGAATGTCGGTGCCCCCGAGGTAGGACTCGAGGCCCATCATGGCCGAGACGGCGGCGGGCACCTGGTTGGCGAGCTGGATACGGTGTGACATGGCGAGACTCCTGTGATGGACCCCGGATGGGGCGGTGAGCTGATTGTTCACTCTTTCATTGTTGATTAGAATATCGTCATAACCTGCAACAGTTTTGCGTTTATCGCAAAGGTGAATCCATGCTGGATCGCATCCGCATCCTGGCCCAGGTGGTGGAATCGGGCAGTTTCTCCCGTGCCTCCCGCGCCCTCAACCAGGCCCCCTCCTCCGTGACCCGTGCCATCGACGCCCTGGAGCAGCAGCTCGGGATCCCGCTCTTCAAGCGCAGCACCCGCCAACTGGTGCTGACCGAGCAGGGCGCCTATTTTCTCGCCCGCTCCCTGCCCCTGCTGGAGGAGGCGGATCAGCTGGTGCAATCCCTGCAACCCCTCTCGGTGGCGCCAGAGGGGCCGCTGCGGGTCTCGGTGTTCGAGAGCTTCGGCGCGTCCTGGCTCTCTCCCCGCCTGCCCGACTTCCTCGCCCGCTACCCCGGGGTACGCCTGGAGGTTGCGCTGGACAACCGCATGGTGGATCTCGATGCCGAGAACGTGGACGTGGCGGTGCGCATCGGCAAGCCCGCCGACAGCAGCCTGCACACGCGCCATCTGCTCACCAACCGCTCGCTGCTGGTCGCCTCCCCCGCCTATCTGGCCCGCCATGGCGAACCAGCCCATCCCGCCGAGCTGGCCCACCACAACTGCCTCATTCGCGGCCATGGGCGCCAGCGCCAGCACTGGTACTTCCAGCAGGGCACGGAGCGCGAGAAGGTGGCGGTGCAGGGCAACCTCGCCTCGGTCGGGGGCACGCCCCTGCTCTGCGCCGCCCTCGCGGGATGCGGCGTGCTGCTGCTGTCGAGCTGGATGGTGCAGCAAAGCATCGACGAGGGCACCCTGCTGCCGCTGCTGCCAGAGTGGCTCGCCTCCCCCTACGAGGATCGCCAGGACGAGATCCACGCGGTGTTTCGTGGCGGCCGCTTCCTCAAACCCCAGACCCGCGCCTTCATCGACTTTCTGGTCGAGGCGATCAGGCCCCTGCAAGGGCCGCGCTGACCGCAACAGGGCCTCCTGGCGAAACGCTGAAAACGCAGACGCCGGGCACAGGGCCCGGCGTCTGGAAATGAGGGTCGCCACGGCGACCGCTCAGCGTGATTTTCGCCCGTCAGGGCTCGGGGAGAGCCCCCGGTAATCCCCGTAGGGGAAGATGTTGCGCAGGCGCTGGGCCACGGGCTCGGGGATGGAGCGGGAGAAGACCAGCCTCACCCCGTTGCCGTCCCGCAGACCCAGGATGCGCCCGCGCACCGGCTCATGGTGCAGGATCTGGGTCGCCTGGGTCACAAAGCGCGGCGGCACCGAGCCCCGCTTCACCACCACCTTGCCCGGCGCGAGCCGGACCTCGAACAGGGCGCCGCGCCCCAGCGTCATCAACCACCCGATCAGGGCTATCGCCACCAACAGAGACAACCAGGCCATTGCGTCTTCCTCCCGTCAACCCGATGTTCGCCAGTATAACCGGGGGCGCCTCATCATGACCCGGCCGCCATCACGCTTTCACTCACTGCCGGGCCTTATCGGCGCCCCTTGCCCCAGGCCACCAGGGTATCCCGATAGAGGGCGAGCAGGGCCTGATCCCGCACCGCGACCCCGACCTGCTGGGCCGGGCAGTGGGCCCACTCGTCATGGGGATGGCGGGTGTCGTCAAATTTTTGCAGGGTATGGCCGATGGCGGGCCCCTCGGTGATGACCCGCACCGGCCCCTTGCGCAGGGTGAACAGCGCAGGATCGATCACATAGGCGATGGCGGAGGGATCGTGCACATGGCACCCCGCCATGCCGATGCGCTCGGAATAGAAGCGCAGGTAGAAGCGGCTGACATCCCACAGGAAGCGGCCCGGCTCCCCCGCATCGTCCCGCAGGGCATCCAGATAGTCGGCGGTGAAGATGCTCTGCTGGGTGACGTCGAGCCCGATGATCACCAGGGGCCAGGGGGCGGTGAAGACCCGGTCCGCCGCATCGGGATCGTCGTGGATATTGGCCTCGGCATAGGGGGTCACGTTGCCGCGATGGCCGTTGACGCCAAAGGCGCCGCCCATCACGACCACTTCTTTCACCAGGGCGGCTACCTCGGGGGCCGCCTCGAGCGCCAGCGCCAGGTTGGTGAGGGGCCCGATGGTCACTAGCGTGATCTCGCCGGGGTGGGCCTTCACCGTCTCGACGATGTATTGCCAGGCCGGGCGGGGATCCGGGATGAGGGTCACCTCCCCCGCCTGGACGTCGCCAAAGCCGCTCGGGCCGTGCACCACCGTCGTCGGCCCCACGGGCTCGCGCAGCAGCGGCGCGGCGGCGCCCCGGGCCACGTCCGCCTTCATGCCATATTTTTGCTTGAGCCAGAGGGCGTTGCGGGTGCCGTTTTCGATGGTGGCATTGCCAAACACAGTGGTGATGGCGAGCAGGTCAATGGCGGGGTGCGCCTCGGCAAACAGAATGGCCATGGCATCGTCGATGCCGGGATCGGTATCCAGAATGATCTTGTGGGTCATGGGTCCTCCGTGAAACGAGAGGCCAGTGTAGCGGGCCGTCGCCGCTTTGACAGCACCGGGATCACAACCTCGGGGTTTCCTTTGCATCAGGCATGCTGGCGGGACCACTCGCCCCTGGGCTCAGGGCAGGGTCACTCGGAAGGGGCGACCACGGCCTCCTCTCCCCTGGCGGTGCGTTTCAGTTGCCCCATGAATTGCTTGAAATGGGGGAGAAACCCCTTGAACAGCTCCTCTTTGCGATGCTGCATCATGACTTCGCCAAACAGCTTCAACCCGACGATAAACGCCTGATGTTCCTGCTCCGACATGGGCAGCTTCCCCTTGCTGAGCGCCAGGATGGCAAAGATGTCGTCGTGATTCTGGCAGTCGAACTGCAACGGGGGCACCTCGCGGTCCAGCGCCTGGACCTGTACACGATAGGTGTGTGGCATCTTTCATCTCCTCTCGGGCTGGGCTTTTGCCCACATGGTTGATAAAATCAATTAAACCCTTTTAAGTTGACTTTATCAACCATGAAGTTGTCAAACCGCCTCTTCCGGATCCTCGATCAGTACAAAATCGCCATGACGCAGCATTTCCGGGCACAGCAGATCGCCCTTAGCCCCCTCCATTACAAGGTGCTGCAACTGATCCATGCGCTGGATCCCGCCACGCCGCAGCTCATTGCGCAGCGGTCGGGCCGCGACAAGGCGCAGGTGACGCGCCTGCTGCAGGAGATGGAGAAACAGGGGCTCATCGAGAAGAGGCCCCATCCCACTGACAGACGCAGCATCTGTCTGGCCTTGACCCCGCTGGCCTGCGAGCGGGTCAACCAGGGGGAGCAGGAGGCCGCACGGCTCGACGAACGGCTGTGTTCCCTGCTGACGCCGGCGGAGATAGCGCAGTTGCAGCAACTGCTGGACAAGATAGAAAAAGGGCTTGAGTCGACCGATTAGGGTCAGCGTCAGGGGCCCGCTGCCTGATTTGTGGCCAACCAGCGCGGCCTGCGCTGGCGGCGCCTTGTGAGCCACTCCCGGAGATGGTATCACTGGCCCCACTCTCCCCTTCCCGCCGAGGCGCCATCGTGATCACCCTGATTAAAGAGTCCGACCAGTTGAAAATGCCCTGGAAGAACAGGCAGGGCACCACGGCCCAGATCCTGATCTCCCCCCCTGGTTCGACCCTGGACAAGCTCGACTTTGACTACCGGCTGAGCTCGGCCCCCATCAAGGAAGCGGGGAGTTTCTCCCGCTTTCCCGGCTACCAGCGCATCCTGCTGCCCGTCAGCGGTGCCGGTTTCGTGCTCAACGGCCACCCCTACACCACCTTCGAGGCGGCCCACTTCAGCGGGGATGACGAGACCCGCTGCGAGCTGCTGAAAAAAGAGGTGACGGATCTCGGGCTCATCTACCACCCGGCGCGCATCAGCGCCAACGTGCGGGTGCTGAACCTGCCCTTCCCCCTCAGCCTCACCCTGGAGGCGGACAAGTGCTACCTCTGCCACCTGCTGGAGGGCCAGCTCACCGTGCAGGGACAGCAGGTCGCACCGGGCGAGACCCTGGTGGTGCAGGGGGAGGAGAGCATACGCTTCGAGTGTGGCAAGAAGACCACCCTCGCCTTCTTTACCCTGCAGCCCAAGCCAGCCGCCGTTTAACGCCGGGGGGCACGGCCCCCGCTGTCGAGGCAGGCCTGCATGGTGTCATAGGGGGTATAGTGCCTGGTGCGGCTGTAGTAGGTGCCGCCCTTGGGGTGGCAGATGCCGCTCCGGCTCTTCTTGACCGGGGGCTCGGCGGCCAGCGCGATGGCACACAACAGCATCAGGCAACAGCCAAGCATCCATTTCACTGCGTCCATGCTCTCTTTTCCGAAGGGGCGTAGGCGGACCACTGGCCCATTTGCGGCCTATTCTACGCCGCTCATCTCCTGGCCACCCCAGACCAGATCATGAAAGCACCGCGACGCAGCGCAAGCGAAGACAAAAAAGCCGGGACCCTCCCGGCTTTTGTTTGTGCTGGCGGCGACACAGTCCTTGGCACTACCCCACCTTGAAGCTGCCCTTCATCAGGGCGAAGTGGCCCGGGAAGGAGCAGAAGAAGGTGAGATCCTTGCCCGCCAGGCCGTCGGTCTTGAAGGTGACGCTGGTGCTCTCGCCGCCCCCCACCAGCTTGGTGTGGGCCAGGATCCTGGGGTCATCCTTGGGCAGGTAGTCGTGATCGACCCCGGCGCTCATGCCGGCGGTGGCGATGGCCTGATAGTCGGCGGTGTTGGCCAGCACCCAGTTGTGGCCCATGTTGGCCACCGGCAGCTTGCCCGTGTGATTGAGGGTCACCGTCACCTCCTTGCAGGTGGCCGGCACGCTCATCGCGGTCTGGTTGTACTGCATGGCGTCATTGCCTTCGATCACCAGTGCGCACTCGTCGGCCAGGACCGGGGTGGCGAGGGAGCCAAGAAGCAGCAGGGTTAACACCTTTTTCATCATTTTCTCCTTTGATTGACGAAGGATGACAGCACAGGCATCTCGCCCCCGTGGGCGCGACCCGCAAAGATGCTGTCAGGATCGATCTTCATTGTATTCAAATGTCGCCGAAGGACGATGGCTTTTGGGCCAGCCTGAGGGCCCGGTCACTTCTTTTCTCCCGACCCCGGGCCCAAAGCGGGTTGCTCACATCCCCGTCTGGCTTAATTATTTGCGGCCTTCCCGCCCACGGCCACTCGCCAACACCGCAGCCGTTGGCTAAGCTGCTCCCCCGTCGATGACTCCCGCGAGAATGAGAGATGAAGTTCCCCTTTGCGCCTGCGCTGACGCGCACCCTGCTGCTCTCCCTGATCCTGCTGCTTGGCGCCTGCCAGCCGGCCCCGACCCAGACCCGCATCCAGGGCAATACCATGGGCACCTATTATGCGGTGACCCTGAGCGACCCCTTCCCCGGCGGACAGGGGGCACTGCATCAGGAGGTGGAGGCGCTGCTGGCACGCCTGAACAAGGAGATCTCCACCTATGATCCGGGCTCCCTCATCTCCCGCTTCAATCAGGGAACGGGGCAGCCCCCCCAGGTCATCCCGGCCACCATGGCGAAGATTGTGCAACAGGGCATTGACGCCGGGCACCTCACCCGGGGGGTTCTCGATGTCACCGTGGGCCCCCTGGTCAATCTGTGGGGATTCGGGCCGGACAAGCGCCCGGTCAGGCGGCCCGGCGCAGAGCAGATCGCCAAGGCGCGGGAGCGGGTCGGCATCGACAAGCTCACCCTGACCCCCGAGGGGGATCACTTCCTGCTCGGCAAGGCCATCCCAGACCTCTATCTGGATCTCTCCACCCTGGGCGAGGGGGCGGCCTCCGACGAGATAGCCGGGCTGCTGGAGCAAAAAGGGGTCCACAACTACCTCATCGAGGTGGCGGGAGCGGTGCGCAGCAAGGGGCACAACGACAAGGGCAATCCCTGGCGGGTGGCCATCGTCGAGCCCTCGGACAGACCGGGCGCCATCGAGGACGTGGTGACCCCGAGCGGCATGGCGGTGAGCACCGCCGGCAGCTATCGCAACTATTACGAGCTCGACGGCAAGCGCTACTCCCACATCATCGATCCTGCCACCGGCGAGCCCGTGACCCACAAGCTGGTCTCCGCCACCGTCATCACCCCCACGGCCCTGGAGGCCGATGCCCTCGACACCGCCCTCATGGTGATGGGCCCCGAGCGGGCGATGGCCTTTGCCAGGGAGCACAAGCTGGCGGTCTATCTCATCGAGAAGACCACCACGGGCTTTGCCGCCAGCCACACCCCCGAGTTTGCCCCCTATCTGGTGCGCAAGCAGCCCTGAATGACGAGGCCCCGCAGTGCGGGGCCTCGTTCACTGACCGCCTATTCGATGGGGATGCGGTGGGGCGCGGGGCTGGCCGCCTGCTTGGGCAGGCGCAGGGTGAGGATGCCGTTGTCAAAGCGGGCGCTCACCTGCTCTGGCGACACCTCCACCGGCAGCTCGACGCTGCGCGACACGCTGCCATAGTAGCGCTCGCTGCGCAGGGCCCGTTCATCATTGTTCTGGCTGTCAAACTGGCGGATCTCCGCCTTCAGGGTCACCAGCTTGCCGTGCACGTCCACGTGGATGTCCTCCTTCGCCACCCCGGGCAATTCCGCCTGCAGCAGGTAGTCATCCCCGCTCTCCCGCAGATCCAGCTTGATCTGGCCGGGCAACGGGTCCCCGTGCAGGGGGCGGATGTAGAAGCCGGAGGCCATGTCGTGGAACAGGTCATCAAACAGGCTGGTGCGACTCGGTAGCAAACTCATCTGATCCCTCCTTGTGAGCGGGCAAGGGAGCAGACGGGCACCCTGCCCCCTGCCGCCTCCCGCATGCTGACGCTCTTCAAGTCTAAAAACCGGGACAGCGCCTGCCAGTGCCAACTCACCTTCCCTTGACCGGGATCAAAGGCAAGACACCCTTTTTTCACCCAAGGTCTGCGGGAAAAACCGGGGCCCCTCCCCATGTGCAATTGCCTGCCTGCGGACTTTGGTGGCACACTTCTCCCACCAGCCCGTAGCGCCTTGATGCCAGACAGATGCAGACACCGGACTCCGTACCCGAGAAGAAACCCCAGCCCAAGCCCAAGCGCATCCTGCTGGTCAACGAACAGCGTTCCTTCCAGATGATGATGAAGGCGATGCTGATCAACATCGGCATCAACCGCATCACCTACACCAACTCCGCCGACGAGGCGCGCCGCCGCTGCCAGAAAGAGAACTTCGACATCTATCTGCTCGACTATGAGCTGGGGGCGGGCGAGAACGGCCGCCAGTTGCTGGAAAGCCTGCGGGATCAGCAACTCATTCCGCCCCAGAGCGTGGTGATCATGGTCAGCAGCGACGGCTCCCGCGCCATGGTGCTGAGCGCGCTGGAAGCCGAGCCCGACGAATACCTGATGAAGCCCTTCTCCCAGGAGCAGTTCTCGTTTCGCCTCAAACGCGCCCTCGCCCGGCGCCAGGCGCTGGAGAGCGTCTTCAGCGCCCTTACCCGGGACGATCTGCCCGCCCTGGTGGAGGCCTGTGCCAAACAGGCGGACGCGGTGCCTCGCTTTGCCAACTTCTGCCGCTGCCTGCAGGCCGACACCCAGCTCAAGCTGGGCCAGGCCAAGGAGGCCCGCAGCCTGATGCGCCAGCTGCTGGCGGGGCAGGAGAACAGCTGGGCTCGCCTCACCCTGGGCAAGGCGTGCCATACCCTGGGTCTGCACGAGGAGGCGGTGAGCCACCTGCAAGCCACCCTGAAACACACCCCCCTGATGGTGGAGGCTTACCTCTGGCTCGCGGAGTCCCTGCTGGCGCTGGGCAATGACGAGCAGGCCCAGCAGGAGCTGCGCCGGGCGGTGGACATCTCTCCCCAGTCGGTGCAGCTCTCCCGCCGTCTGGCGGAGGTGTGCCTGCAACGGCACGACTACGCCCAGGCCAAGGACGTGCTGCTCGCCCTCATCGACTTGTCGCGCAACTCGATCCACCGCACGCCGCATTATCTCGGGGCCTATATCCAGACCCTCACCTTGTACGCCCTCAACAGCAACGACGGCTACCACATCGCCAACCTGCAAAAGCAGGTGAACTCCGCCCTGTCGCGCATCCGCGACTCCCTGATGATGTCGGAGTTCAACTACCCGGTGTTCGAGCAGATCTGCCAGGCCCGGGTGCGCATCGCCCTGGGGGAGCTGCTCAAGGGCAAGAAGATGCTCTATCGCGCCAACCAGAACTGGCTGGACGAGCCCGCCACCATGCCTCCGGCTCTCCTTGGCGAGACCATACTCGCCCTCTATCAGCTCGGGGAGTTCGAGTACGCCGAGAGCCTGCAACCCCTGCTGGCGGAGGATGAGGATCGGCTGCTCACCACCTGCATCCAGGTGACCCGGGATGACAAGACGGTGCAGGAGCGGCGCCAGCGCTATCAGCAGCTCAACGATCTGGGCATCAAGGCCTATCAGGCCGGAGAGCTGGAGCAGGCCCTCGGCCACTTTCGCGAGGCCCTGCGCCGGGCGCCCGCCAATACCGGCGCCGCCCTCAACAAGATCCAGGTGCTGCTGCAACTCATGCAGAAGAACCGCAAGAGCCCGGAGTTTGGCGCCGAGTGCAAGGAGACCCTGGAGGTGCTGGAGGGCATCCCCCTCAACCCCGCCCAGCAGGAACGTTTTCGCAAGCTGCGCCAGGAATATCATCAGCACAGCTGATATCCCCCCTCCTCCCCTCACCTATGCTGATACTGACTCAGGGAAGGGAGGGGCAACACCATGGCAATGTGCCGATACCTGGTGGCCGATGGCCGCCACTGCACCGAAGAGGCAGGGGATCATGATCTCTGCCGCTGGCACGACCCCGCTGCGGCCCACAACACCCCTGATACCGCCGAGGCGCTGGAGCGCTATGTGCGCCAGGGAGGCCTGTGCCACGGCCTGCAACTGGCCCGCGCCGAGCTGGCGGATCTCAACCTGGTGAACAGGCAGGGTCCGGAGGGATTCTTGCTGGAGCAGTGCAACCTCTATCGCGCCAACCTGCGAGGGGCACACCTCTATGGCATTCGCATCAAGGGCGGCAGCCTGATGAAGGCCGATCTGAGCGAAGCGAACCTCCATTGCGCCACCCTCGACGACGTCAACCTGCTCGGCATCCGCTGGAAGAACACCCGCCTCGACAACCTGGAGACGGGCAAGCGGCTGATGCAGGACAGAAAGGGGCGCCGCGAGCGGGACCCGGCGCAGGCCCGCGTCTGGTTCAAGGAGGCGGAGGAGACCTACCGGGATCTGCGCAAGGCCTCGGAGGCCCAGGGCATCTTCACCATGTCCGGTCGCTACATCCAGCAGGAGCTCACCATGCGCCGCCTGCAGATGCCGTTCTGGTCCTACCGCCGCTTCGCCTCCTGGATAGTGGATCTCTTCTGCGGCTACGGCGAGGCCCCCATGCGGGTGGTGCTCTTCTCCCTGCTGCTCATTGTCATCTGCAGCATTTTTTACTTCTTCTGCGGCCTCAACTTCGCGGGCACCCACCTCATCTATCGCCCGGACGCTCCTCTGGAGCAGAACGCCATCTTCCTGATGGAGTGCCTCTACTACAGCGTGGTGACCTTCACCACGCTGGGGTATGGGGACTTCACCCCGGTGGGGTTGTCGCGGATCTTCGCCGCCTTCGAAGCCTTTACCGGCAGCTTCACGCTGGCACTGTTCGTGGTGGTGTTTGTCAAGAAGATGACCCGCTAGAAACCTGTCCACGATCTTGCTGGGAAGCCGCTTCCAAGGCTCATGTGCTGCTCGCTTATGTGTCGCCAGGCGCTCTCATGTATACATATACACTCAGGTTCCTCTGCTGCGCGTCACCTTGCTGACAGCCTCACGCGACAGATCGTGAACAGATTCCCGAGCCGCTGCGCCAGTCACAGTCCCCGAACTTGCATCCATCGCGGATTCCTAGTCCAATAAGCGACGAACAAAAACGACATGAGCACCCCGAACATGAAGATCATCTCTTTCAATATCAATGGCCTGCGCGCCCGTCTTCATCAGTTGCAAGCCCTTATCGACAAGCACCAGCCGGACGTGATCGGCCTGCAGGAGATCAAGGTGCACGACGAAGCCTTCCCGGTCGCGGATGTGGAGGCCATGGGTTACCACGTGGTCTTCCACGGCCAGAAGGGGCACTACGGGGTCGCCATCATGAGCAAGCAGGCTCCCATCGAGGTGCAAAAGGGCTTCCCCACCGATCCGGAAGATGCCCAGCGCCGCATGATCATGGCCAGCTTCAAGCGGGAAGACGGCTCCGTCATCAAGGTGATGAACGGCTACTTCCCCCAGGGGGAGAGCCAGGATCACGAGACCAAGTTCCCGGCCAAGCAGAAGTTCTATGAAGACCTGCAGCACTACCTCGAGACCCACCACACCCCGGACGACCAGATTGCGCTGATCGGGGATATGAACATCTCCCCCACGGATCTCGACATCGGCATCGGTGAGGCGAACCGCAAGCGCTGGCTGCGGGATGGCAAGTGCTCCTTCCTGCCCATCGAGCGGGAATGGATGGAGCGCCTGAAAGGCTTCGGGTTGACCGACACCTTCCGCGCCGCCAACCCCACCGAGTGCGAGCGCTTCTCCTGGTTCGACTACCGCTCCAGGGGCTTTGACGAGAACCGGGGCCTGCGCATCGACCTCATCATGGCCTCCGACGCCCTCAAGGACAAAGTGACCGAGACCGGCATCGACTACGAGCTGCGCGGCATCGACAAGCCCTCGGATCACGCCCCAATCTGGACCTGCTTCGCCTGATCCCCACGTCAGGCTAGCCCTCGCCAAAAGAACCTGCCCCCGCCCATGCGGGGGCTTTTTTTGTTCACTGCCCCGCCCTTTCTTAATCCATATCAATTCCCAGGCAGACGGCGCTTGCCAGGCCTTGACCTTCTCCTTTCGGCAAGGTTTAGATTCGGCCCATCCGTCACAGGGAAGCCACCCATGCTCTCATCGAGATTGCCCACCACGTTCATCGCCCGGCTGTTGCTGGGGCTGATGCTCGTCTGCAATCTCACCCTGTGCATCGGCTGGCATGGGGCGGCCACCGCCCTGCCAAGCGACGCATCCGCATCCATCCTGACTCCGGCGCAGTCCCCCCTGTCTCATGGGCTGCACCAGAGCGAGCCTGTGCAGCACTCCGCCATGCACCAGGCCGACACAGCCTCTCTCTCCTGCCACGGCGGCCCCCAGAGTGAGGCGGCCCCGCCCGGGGAGGAGTGCCAGATGCAGAGCGGCGTCTTCGGCGCCACCAGTGCGCCGCCCCTGCTCGGCCTGCTGCTGTCACTGCTGCTTCCCCTGCTGCTGTTCCCTTCGTGGCGCCTCGCCCCCCTGCTGGACAACTGGTTGCGGGATCCCTTCCTGCGATCCCGCGGTACCCACCCTCCCTCCTGGCCGCGCCGACACCTGATGTTGTCGGTGCTGCGCCACTAGAAAGCGCTTCTCTCGCGGCAGCGGCAAGCCTCGCTTGCCCGTTTTCTGCCGCCTTGCCTGACCCTGCGCCCCGGCCAAGCCGGCCCGCTCGCAGGGAGCCGTGCGCGCTGACACAGCTGCGCCCCGTTTGCCGCCTCGTGGTGATGCCCTTCCCGCGCACACCACCACACTGGCGGCCTGACAGAAGAGAAGAGATATCATGTCATCCACCCCCGTTACCCGATCTGCCTGCACGCAGCCGTGCCAGCCCTGCCTTCGCCTCCCGTGCGTCGGAGGCTTGTCATGAACAAGACGTTGTTGATGTCCGCCCTGCTGCTCGCCCTCGGCGCCGGTGGCGGCTACTGGGCCGCCAAACAGACCCCCACTGGCACTGCGGCCAAGGAGAAGACGCCGCTCTACTGGGTCAACCCCATGGATCCCCGCGACAAGCGCGATGCTCCCGCCAAGGACAACATGGGGATGGACTTCATCCCCGTCTATGAGGAAAAACAGGGCGGCTCGCCGGGCACTGTCACTATCAGCCCCGAGATCCAGCAGAACCTGGGGGTGCGGCTCGCCAAGGTGGAGAAGCTCCCCATCCACCAGCAGATCGAGACAGTGGGATACGTCGGCTATGATGAGGACAGGCTGGAGGCGGTCAACGCCCGCATGGCTGGCTGGATCCGCACCCTCGCCATCAAGAGCGAGGGGCAGCAGGTGAGCAAGGGAAGCCTGATTTACGAGCTCTACGCGCCGGATCTGGTCAACGCCCAGCACGAATACCTGCTCGCTCTCAACACCGCCAACCCACTGCTGCTGCGCGCCGCCGAGGGCAAGCTCAAGTCCCTGCAGGTGCCGGCAGATCAAATCTCAGCCCTCAAGCGCACCCGTCAGGTGCGCGAAACCATCAGCATTTACGCCCCCAGCAGCGGTTATGTCTCCGAGCTGAAGGTGCGCGAAGGCCAGTATGTGGAGCCCGCAGCAGCGCTCTTTAACATCAGTACCCTCAAGCAGGTGTGGGTCAGTGCCGAGGTGTTCGAGCGCCAGGCGGCCCAGCTGAAGGTGGGCGATCCGGTCACCATGACCCTCGACTATGCCCCCGGCCGCCACTGGCAGGGCCGGGTCGATTACCTCTACCCGACCCTGGATGCCGCCACCCGCACCCTCAAGGTGCGGCTGCGCTTTGCCAACCCGGACGAGTTTCTGAAACCCAATATGTTCGCCAAGGTGAGCATTCGCACTGGGCAGGGAGAACCCCGGTTGGTGGTACCGAGCGAAGCGGTGATCCGCACCGGCAGCCAAGACCGGCTGGTGCTGGCGCTGGGGAATGGCAACTTCAAGTCGGTCGCCGTCACTCTCGGCCCCCAGTTTGGCGACAAGGTCGCCATCAAGGCGGGGGTGGAAGCGGGGGATAACATCGTCAGCTCGGCCCAGTTTCTGCTCGACTCCGAATCGGCCATCGATTCGGACTTTCAGCGCATGACGGCGGTACGCCCCGCCCAGGTGTGGACCCAGGGCGAGGTTGAAAGCGTCGATCTGGCCAACCGCACCCTGATGGTCTCCCACCAGCCCATCCCCGAGTGGCAGTGGCCCGCCATGGAGATGGAGTTCACCGTCGCCGACGGAGTCGATATCAGCAAGCTGGCCGAGGGACAGACCCTGCACCTGCAAGTAATGCAGGAGGGGGATGAGTACCGCATCACCACCATCCATCAGGAGCAAGCGCCGGCAACTGGCGACACCGCCAAGCCCGCAACGGATGAGATGGAGAAGATGGAAGGCATGGACCATAGCCAGCACGATATGGGAGCCAAGCCATGATCCCTGCCATCATTTGCTACCTTGCCGACAAACCGGCTCAGCTCTCTGCACCCAATGAGCAAGGAGCCCAATCATGATCCCGTCAATTATTCGCTGGTCAGTGGGCAACCGCTTTCTGGTGCTGCTATTGACCCTCATGCTCACCGCCTGGGGGCTCTGGTCGGTCAAGCAAACTCCGGTGGATGCCCTGCCGGATCTCTCCGACGTGCAGGTGATCATCAAGACGGCCTATCCGGGCCAGGCACCCCAGGTGGTGGAGGATCAGGTGACCTACCCGCTCACCACCGCCATGCTGGCGGTGCCGGGGGCCACCACGGTGCGCGGCTACTCCTTCTTCGGAGACTCCTTCGTCTATGTGCTGTTTGACGACAACACCGACCTCTACTGGGCCCGCGCCCGGGTGCTGGAGTATTTGAGCCAGGTTGCCCCCAACCTGCCCGCCTCCGCCCGCCCCCAGCTCGGCCCCGATGCCACCGGGGTGGGCTGGGTCTATCAGTACGCGCTGGTGGACAGAACCGGCAAGCATGACCTCAGCGAGCTCACCTCCCTGCAGAACTGGTTCCTCAAGTACGAGCTGCAGACGGTGGAGGGGGTCTCCGAGGTCGCCACCGTCGGCGGCATGGTGCGCCAGTATCAGGTGCGGGTCGACCCGGACAAGCTGCGCGCCTACGGCATCCCGCTCTCCCTAATCGAGACCGCCATCAAGCAGGGCAACCAGGAGATCGGCGCGTCCGTCATCGAGATGGCGGAAGCCGAGTACATGGTGCGTTCCAACGGCTATCTCAAGAGCGTCGAGGATCTGAAGCAGATCCCGCTCGGTACCAATGTGCGCGGCGCCCCACTGCTGCTGGGTGACGTGGCGGATGTAGTCACCGGCCCCCAGAGCCGGCGCGGTCTGGCCGAGCTCAACGGTGAGGGGGAAGTGGTGGGCGGCATTATCGTCATGCGCTATGGCGAGAATGCCCAGCACACCATCGACGGGGTCAAGGCACGGCTGGCGGAGCTGAAAAGCAGCCTGCCGGAGGGGGTGGAGGTGATCACCGTCTACGACCGCTCCGACCTTATCCAGCGCGCCATCGACAACCTCTCCGGCAAGCTGGTGGAGGAGTTCGCGGTGGTGGTGCTGGTCTGCCTCGCCTTCCTGTTCCACCTGCGCTCGTCGCTGGTGGTGGTCATCTCCTTGCCCATCGCCATCCTGACCGCCTTTATCGTGATGCACCTGCAGGGGATCAACGCCAACATCATGTCGCTCGGCGGCATCGCTATCGCCATCGGCGCCATGGTGGATGGCGCCATCGTGATGATCGAGAACGTCCACAAACACATGGAGCGAGAGGCGCTCACCGACAAGAACCGCTGGCGCATCATCACCGCGGCGAGCATAGAGGTGGGGCCCGCCATCTTCTTCTCCCTGCTGATCATCACCATCAGCTTCCTGCCGGTGTTCGCGCTGGAGGCGCAGGAGGGGCGGATGTTCCACCCCCTCGCCTACACCAAGACCTATGCCATGGCGGCGGCGGCCGGGCTCGCCATCACGCTGGTACCGGTGATCATGGGTTACTTCATCCGTGGCAAGGTGCTGGCGGAGCAGGCCAACCCGCTCAACCGCTGGCTGAGCCAGGGCTATGTGCCTTTGCTCAAGGCCGTCCTGGCCCGCCCGAAAACCACCCTGGCCATCGCCGCCGTGGTGACGGTGGCGGGCTTCTGGCCGCTCAAGTACCTGGGCTCTGAGTTCATACCGCCGCTCGATGAGGGGGATATCATGTATATGCCCACCACAGCGGCCAATATCTCGGTGGGCAAGGCGCGGGAGATTTTGCAGCAGACCGACAAGCTCATTCGCACCGTGCCCGAGGTGCAGAACGTGTTCGGCAAGGCGGGGCGCGCCGAATCGGCCACAGACCCTGCAGACCTGGTGATGATGGAGACCAGCATCCAGCTCAAGCCACGCGACCAATGGCGCCCCGGCATGACCCCGGAAAAGCTCAAGGAGGAGCTAGACTCCCTCATCCGCTTCCCCGGTCTCACCAACGCCTGGGTGCCCCCCATCAAGACCCGCATCGACATGCTGGCCACCGGCATCAAGACCCCGGTCGGCATCAAGATAGCGGGGCCCGATCTCAAGGTGATCCAGCAGCTCGGCCAGCAGCTGGAACAGATCATCGGCAAGGTGGAGGGCGCCTCATCGGTCTACGCCGAGCGGGTAGCGGGCGGCCGCTATGTGAAGGTGGACATAGACCGGCTCAAGGCGGCCCGCTACGGCCTCAATATCGCCGACGTGCAGGCGGTGCTCGCCACCGCAGTGGGCGGCATGGAGGTGGGCCAGACCATCGAGGGGCGCGAGCGTTACCCCATCAACCTGCGCTACCCCCAGAGCTATCGCGACTCGGTGGCGAGCCTCGAGCTGTTGCCGGTGGTCACTCCGAGTGGCGCTCGTATCGCGCTGGCGGACGTGGCCCGGGTCTACATCAGCGATGAGGCGCCCATGCTGCGCAGTGAAAACGCGCGCCTCAACGGCTGGGTCTACGTGGACATTCGCGGCCGCGACATCGGCTCTTTTGTGGCAGAGGCCAAGACCGAGGTGGACAAGCAGCTGGTGCTGCCGGCGGGCTACGCCCTCACCTGGTCCGGCCAATATGAGTACATGGAGCGGGCCAAGGCGCGCCTCGCCTACGTGGTGCCGCTCACCGTCGCCATCATAGTGCTGCTGCTCTATCTGGCGTTTCGCCGCTTCCAGGAGGTGTTGCTCATTCTCACCACCCTGCCGCTGGCGGTAGTGGGCGGGATCTGGACCCTCTGGCTGCTCGACTTCAACCTCTCGGTGGCGGTGGGAGTGGGCTTTATCGCCCTGGCCGGGGTGGCGGTGGAGACCGGCGTCCTGATGCTGGTCTACCTCAACCACGCCTGGGACGAGCTCGTTGCCAGCGGCAAGCCGGACCAGGCGGGCCTGCACCGGGCGGTGATCCACGGCGCCGCCCTGCGCCTGCGCCCCAAAATGATGACGGTGGTCACCATCATTGCCGGCCTTTTGCCCATCATGTGGAGCCAAGGCACCGGCTCCGAGGTGATGCAGCGTATCGCCGCCCCCATGATTGGCGGCATGGTGAGCGCCTTAGGTCTGACCCTCTTGGTACTGCCCGCCGCCTACTACCTGTGGCGCAGCCGCAGCCTTGGCAAGACCGAAACCCGGCAAGCCGATTGACCCAACTTCACCACCGACTTTGAATAAACGACGAGGAAAAGATCATGAATTACAAGACGTTGACCCTGACATTGCTGCTCGGCCTTGCCACCCACACCAGCCTGCAGGCAGAGGAGATGATGAACCACCAGGGGCACGACATGGCGCAAATGGAGGGGATGAACCATGAGGGCCACGGCATGGCCGCCATGCAAACCGAGCAGACCCTGATCAAGGGGACCATCACCCACCTTGATGCCGCGAATGGCAAGCTGGGGATCAGGCACGAAGCGATCACCAACCTCAAGATGCCCCCCATGACCATGGTGTTTCGAGTGGCCGATCCGGCCCTGCTCAAGGATCTGAAGGTGGGGGATACGGTGCGCTTTCATGCCGAGAATCCGGCCGGCAAGCTCACCGTGACCGCCATCCAGAAACAGTAAGCGGAGTCATTTCAATAAAAGACGGCGGGATCATCCCGCCGTCTTTATTTATGACATCACAACATGTGGCTATTTCAGCCACGAATATGCGCGATAAAGGCGTCGATCTGTTCGCGGCCGCAGGCGGGGTTCATAAAGACCGCCTTCTCGCCGGCGATGTAGGAATACTTGCCGCGCTCGTCGTATTCCGAGTGCGCCACCGCCTCCACCCAGTTGGTGTAGAGCCCCACCTTGCCGCGTCCCTTGAACAGGCTGCGGTGATACTCGGTGTTGCGGGCCAGCCGCGCCTTGTAGGCCGCATCCGGGCTGCGGGCCAGCTCGAAGGCGAACTCCGCCTCGGGGTCCTGTACCCACTCGGGGTTGTAGATCTTGAAGCCGACACTGGGCCCCTGGTTCTCCTGGGCCACCAGCTTGACGTTGCCGAGCTGGCTTAACCGGAAGCGGAAGTAGTTGGCGTTTTGCAGGCAGTGGGCCAGCACGGTGCGATAGCCCTCCACCCCCAGGTAGTTGAGGGCCGCATAGGCACCGAACAGGCCGCTCGCCCCCCGGGAACACTCGATGGTGGACTGCAGGTGGGTCTGACCCTGAATGTCCCGCTCAAAGTAGGAGAAGTTCTCCGGGTCGTTCTCCATCGCCTTGAGATCGCTCTGCTCCTTGATCATCACCAGGCTGGAGGTGTAGGGCACATAGCCCCACTTCTGGAAGTCGACGGTGAAGGAGTCGGCATATCTGAGCTCGGCGAAGCGGCTCACGTTGCGCTCGATCCCCGCCAGGGTGGCGGCGTTGATGGCCAGCGGGTTGGCGGCAAAGTCGTAGTCCAGGAAGAAGATCATCGACCAGCCGATGGCGGCGTCGACGTGGATGTGGGGCCTGACCGCCACCTCGAACCGCTCGCAGAGGCGATCCCGCAGCTCGACCACGGGTTTGACCCTATCCACCCCGAAGGTGTCGGTGGTGCCCATGGTGAGCATGATGGTGGGCACCACGTGATGAAGGGCGAAGCAGGCGGTCAGGGTACGCTCGAGGTGGTCGAGATCGATGTCGTTGTTCTCACCCACCTGGATGCGGATGGTCTTGTTCTCTATGTCCACCCCGAGCAGGGAGAGGTTGGTGATGTTGGAGTAGTGGCCGCCCTGAGAGTTGATGATGCGGTAATCCTGATAGTGGCCCAGCCCCTTGTGCTTGGCCTGTGGCAGGCTCTTGCGGATGCCGAGCAGGTAGCCGTAGAGGTTACAGAAGGTCCCCCCCTGGGTGAAGATGCCGGTGGCGCGGGCCGGGTCGTAACCCGCCAGCAGCGCTATCTGGCGCACCACCTTCTTCTCCAGCTCCTCGGCCACCCCGGCGTATTCGGAGTAGACCAGGTTGGGATTGGCCAGAATACCCATCTGGGCGCCATAGATGGCGGGATCCGCCGACATGGTGATGACGTTCTCGACGCTGGAGGGGTTCTCCCAATCCTTTGACAAGGCGCCGGCAAACAGCAGCTCCGCCATGGGCTCCCCCGGCGTGCGCATGGTGGCTGGCACCGGCATGGTTTCGCAGAGATCCGCCAGACGGGCGCGACCATCGGGCCAGGCATTGAGCCGCGCATCCGGCGCCAGTCCACGGGCGCGAAACTCGTTGAGGGTGGCAAAGCCGGGCTCGCGAAAGACCGGCCAGAGATCGGGATTGCGGGAGAAGAAATGGGCTTTGACGGTGGCAAAACGGCGGGCGAATTCGGGGGAGACGGCGTTGACGCCCTCATCTTTCAGATAGACCAAGTGATTCATTTTTATACCATTGATACTGCTGAGGTGCGGTTTTTATACTCCAGTGACACCTCTATCAACAGAGACAATAACTAATGGTCTGCCCTACTTTTTGTCATGTTGGCGCCCTGACGGGCGCCGCGCCCCCTCTTCCCTCTTTTCCCCTGTTCATCTTGTGATCCTGGTCATGGGCAAGGTCAGCGCAGGGCGGTCAGCAGCCATGCCGAAAACCCTTCCAGCTCGGGGTTGGCCGAAAACGTCGCCCGCCACTGACGCAGCAACTCGTCGATGGCCTCGGGACGATAGGCCACCCCGGGCAGGCGTGCGGCCAGGTCATCCAGGGGCGCAGGGTCCAGGGTGTCACTGAAGATCTGTGCCCGCCCTATCACCCCCTTCTCCACATCGAAATGCAGCTCGACCCCGCCCCAGGGGAAGCGCTCCTCCAGCAGGTGGCTGAAGGCGGGAGCATGGCCGAAGTTCCACTCCCAGCTGCGTTGGCGGGCAAAGATCTCGGCAAAGCCGGGCAGGTCGGGCATCCGCTCGGGGGAGATATGCTCGGGCTGCACCACCTCACCGTGATGGGCAAAGAAGGCGTCGCACAGGGCCTGCACCACCTGCTCATGACCCAGGCCAGGCAACAGCTCGCCAAGGTTCGCCACCCTGCTTCTCACCGAGCTGATACCCTTGGCCGCCAGCTTCTTGGGGTCGGGATTGAGGTAGTGGGCGAGGCGGCCGAGATCGGCGTCCAGCAGCAGGGTACCGTGGTGAAAGCCGCGATCATGGGTCTCCCGGTAGGCCGAACCCGACACCTTGCGATCCCCGTCCGGGGTCGCCACCAGCAGGTCGTTGCGCCCGGAGGCAAAAGCACTCACACCGAGCCTGGCGAGGGCATCAATGACGATGGCGGTGGAGACGCTCTTCTCATAGCCGGGCTTGCCCGCCATGAAGGTGAAACAGCTGTTGCCAAGGTCGTGGAACACGGCGCCGCCCCCGCTGCTGCGCCGGGCCAGGGTCACCCCGTCCTCTTCCATGCGGCGGGTGTTGCACTCCTTCCAGGGGTTCTGGGCCCGGCCTATCACCACCGTATTGTCGTTGCGCCACAGGAACAGCACCCGCTGGGCCGGGTCCATCTGGCGAAAGATGCACTCCTCCACCGCGAGGTTGAACAGGGGATCGTGGGAGTCGGAGAGCAGCAGGCGCAAGGAAGACATGACAGGACCTTCTCGGGAAACAGGAAACGGATGACTACCATACCACCCTGAACGAAGGAAGGCGTCCCCCGACCGCCACAGGTCGACACCCGATACGGACAAGAGCATCAACTTCTGATACGACAGGAGAAGATAAGAGGGAATTGCCGAAAACACGCAGTTTGTCATTAACAGGCGAGAATAGAGGCGGCAGCCATCCCTCCTGGAATGACACCTAATGCCCTTTTCACCGGGCCGGTGACGAGTCAACAAGGTTTCAAAATGAGCCGTGACGCCCATTGACGTGATGAATGACACAAAAATGACTTTTAATGCCTCCCGCGCCCCATCTTATTGGGGCTTGCTCCCCTTGCGAATAACAGGAAATTGTTTGACTCTAGCCAGAAGAGCACCTCCCGAGAGAACAGCGGTATGACGGAGTCCGATGCATCTCGCCAGCCTGTACGCTGGCTTCTGCCCTTCTGGGTGATGATTGCCACCCTGACCACGGCTCACCTCAGGGCGGATGAGCGCGTCATCCTGCAACTTCCCTGGCAGCACCAGTTCCAGTTTGCCGGTTACTACGCCGCCATCGCCAAGGGGTTCTACCGGGAGGCCGGCCTGCAGGTCACCCTGCGGGAGGCGGGGCCGGGCACCGACGTCATCAATGAAGTCACCACGGGTCGCGCCCAGTTCGGCATCCGCGGCAGCGATCTGCTGCTGGCCCGGGCAGCAGGCCGCCCTGTGGTGGTGCTCGCCGCCATGTTGCAGCACTCCCCCCTGATGCTCATCACCCTGGAGCGGCCGGATATCCAAACCCCGGGCGATCTGGCCAACAAGCGGCTGATGCTCGAACCCGGCTCCAACGAGCTGCTCACCTACCTGCATCGCTACACCCGCAGCCGGCAGTGGGAGACCCTGCCCTACGAGCGGGGGGTCCAGGCACTGCTGAGGGGCCAGGCGGACGTCATCAGCGCCTACAGCACAACCGAGCCCTTCACCCTGCAGCAACTGGGCATTCCCTTCCGGGTGTTCAGCCCCCGCGACATCGGTTACGACTTCTACGGAGACAACCTCTTCACCTCGGAGAGTGAGGTCATCAATCAGCAGGAGCGGGTCCAGCGCTTCTTGCAGGCCAGCCTCAAGGGGTGGCGCTATGCCATGGATCATCCCGAGGAGATGATCAACCTGATCCTGGAGCACTACCCCAGCGGGGCCGGGCGCGAGGCGCTCGCCTTCGAGGCCCGTGAAACCCGGACCCTGATGCAGCCCGACATCATCGAGCCCGGTTACATGCAGCAGGATCGCTGGCAGCAGATCGCCCGCACCTACCAGGAGGCCGGGATGATCAAGGCGGTGCCCAACCTCACCTCCTTCCTCTACAACAGTACCCAGGCGAGCCTTCGTCAGCAGCGCCAACTGCTCGACAGGAGCGTGGCCATCGCCATGCTGATCTCTTTCTCCCTGCTGGCCCTGCTCGGCGTCTTCCTCCACCTCTATCTGCGTCTGCGGGAAGAGGCCAGTGACCGACAGCGGCTCACCCGGGAACTGGCCCAGCGCGAGCAGCACTACCGCTTCGTGGCGGAGAACAGCGGCGACGTGATCTGGACCATGGATACCAATAGCCTGCGTTTTCGTTACATCAGCCCCGCCATCGCATCCCTGAGCGGCTATGAACCCGCCGAACTCTTTGCCCTCTCCCTGCGCCAGCTGCTCCCCGATGAGTCCTGGAAACAGCTTCGCGACGGCATCACCGTCTCCCTCGAGGCCTGGCAACGGGGGGATCATGGGCAGACCCGGTGCGTCATCCACTCCCAGCTGCGCCACAAGCAGGGTCATCTGGTGACCATAGAGACGGTCACCACCTTGCACGGCAGCACCAGCACAAGACCGGACGCCATTTTGGGGGTGACCCGGGATGTCACCGAACGTTCGGCCCGGGAGGAGATGATGCGCCGCCTCGCCTTCTATGACCCCCTCACCGGCCTGGCCAACCGCCGCCTGCTGCAACAGCGGCTCAAGGAGACCCTGGAGCAGGCTCCACAGCAGCCCCTGGCCCTGGTCTTCATCGATCTCGACCACTTCAAGCCCATCAATGACACCTTCGGCCACGAAACCGGCGACCTGCTGCTCAAGCTGGTGGCCGAGCGCATGGGGGAGTGCGTCAGGGAAGAAGACCTGGTGGCACGCCTTGGGGGGGACGAGTTCGTGATCATGCTGCCCGATACGGATGCCTCAGGCCTCGCGGTCGCCGACAAGCTGCACCGCTGCCTGCATCACCCCTTCCAGCTTGAACAACAGGCGCTGCGTATCTCCGGCAGCATAGGGGTCGCCCTCTACCCGGATCACGGCGCCGATCCCAAGACCCTGATGCACCACGCCGATCAGGCCATGTATCAGGCCAAGCACCATGGCCGGGGCAGAGTCTGCCTGTTTTCCTCCGGGCAGGAGCCCCTCCCCGGCACCCTGCAATGGCAGCCCGCCCACGCATGCGGCCACCCCCGCATCGATGAGGAACATCGCCAGCTCTTCTTGCTGGCCAACCGCTTGCTCGAGCACATGCAGGATCCCGGCATCCATCCGGATGCCTTGCTGGCAGACATGGCGCAGATATTCGAGATGGCGCGCCAGCACTTCCTCTTCGAAGAGCAGGTCCTCGCGCAATACGGCTATGAGGAGCTGGCGCCCCATCGCCAGGAGCACCAGCATCTGCTGAAAAAAGCCGGTCAGCTAATGGCGGCCGCACAGGCGGGCACCCTTGGCAACGACGCCCTGCTCAACTTCATCATCCAGGAGCTGGTCGTGGGCCACATGAGCCAGGCGGATCGCCGTTATTTCCCCCTGATGAAAACCTGCGATACCCGCGAGGCGGTGTGATACCAGAAAACAGGGGGCACGTGCCCCCTGTATTTACCTCTGACTTCGGCTAACGAGCAGGCTGTAGTAGAGCAGCGGGATCACCACCAGGGTGAGCAGGGTGGAGACCAGGATCCCGAAGATCAGGCTGATGGCGAGGCCATTGAAGATGGGGTCATCCAGGATGAAAAGCGCCCCTATCATGGCCGCCAGCGCCGTCAGCATGATGGGTTTGGCTCGCACCTGCGCCGCCTCGATCACCGCCTGCTCGAACGCCACGCCACTCGCCCGCAGCTGCTCGATGAAATCCACCAGCAGGATGCTGTTGCGCACGATGATCCCGGCCAGCGCGATCATCCCGATCATCGAGGTGGCGGTGAACTGGGCCCCCAGCAGGGCGTGACCCGGCATCACCCCGATGAGGGTGAGCGGAATGGGGGCCATGATGATGAGCGGCACCAGATAGGAGCGGAACTGGGCCACCACCAGCAGGTAGATGAGGATCATCCCCACCCCGTAGGCCAGCCCCATGTCGCGGAAGGTCTCGTAGGTTATCTTCCACTCCCCGTCCCACAAGAGCGCTACCTCCCCCAGCTTGTCGGGCTGATGCACGTAATACTGTGGCAGCGAGATGTCGGCACCGGCGGCAAACATGCCGTAGAGCGGGCTGTCGGCATGGCCGCCCATGTCAGCCACCACCATCACCATGGGCTGCATGTTCTTGTGCATGAGGTAGCTGGGGGCGACCTCGTCACGACGGCTCACCAGCTCGGAGACCCGCACCAGCTGGCCGCTCTGGCTGCGCACCTTGAGGGCCAGGATGCCGGTCAGATCCCGCTTGTCACCGGGGGCGAGCTCGATGCGGATCGGCACCGGATACTTGGCGCCGTGCCCCTGCAGCCAGCTGGCATCCTGATAACCCACGCCCCCGTTGAGGGTCGCCACCAGATCCCCGAGATCGACCCCGAGCAGGGCCGCCTGGGCGCGATCCACCACCAGCCGCCACTTGGGCTGGGGGTCGGTCAGATAGATGTCCACGTCCACCAGATCCGCCGTGGCCACAAAGCGGGCCTGTACGGCGCGGGCAGCGGCTTCACGGGCGGCCTGCGTCGGGCCATACACTTCCGCGACGATGGGTGACCAGACAGGCGGTCCCGGGGGCACCTCCACCACCTTGAGATTGCCCCCTGCCGCTCTGGCGATGGCCTGCAAGGGCGCACGCACCGACCGGGCAATCTCGTGACTGCTGCGATCCCGTTCATGCTTGTCCACCAGATTGACCTGGATGTCACCCACGTTGGCGCCGCTGCGGATGAAGTAGTGGCGCACCAGCCCGTTGAAGTTGATGGGGGCGGCGGTGCCGGCGTAGATCTGGTAATCCTTCACCTCGGGCACCCTGGCAAGCTCCCGACCCACCGCCAGCAGGGTGCGCTCGGTCTGCTCCAGGGTCGCCCCCTCCGGCATGTCGAGCACCAGCTGGAATTCCGACTTGTTGTCGAAGGGGAGCATCTTGAGCACTACCCACTGCACCATGGGCATGGCGGCGGCAGCCCCGACCAGCAGCAACACCACCAGCCAGAGCTTGCGTCTGGCGCGCTTGGCGCCATCACCGATCAGGAAAGGAGTCATCAGCCGGTGAAAGAGACCTGCCTTAGCCTCACCGTGGGCGACATGCCCCTCGCGCTTGAGCAGGTGATTGGCCAGCCAGGGGGAGAAGATGAAGGCCACCAGCAGGGAGATAAGCATCCCCATGCTGGCATTGATGGGGATGGGGCTCATGTAGGGGCCCATCAGGCCGCTGACGAAGGCCATGGGCAGCAGGGCCGCGATGACGGTCAGGGTCGCCAGTATGGTCGGCCCCCCCACCTCGTCCACCGCGCCCGGAATGAGATCCTTGAGCGACCCCTTGCCCAGGCCGCGATGGCGGTGGATGTTCTCCACCACGACGATGGCGTCATCCACCAGGATGCCGATGGAGAAGATAAGGGCAAAGAGGGACACCCGGTTGAGGGTAAAGCCCCATGCCCAGGAGGCGAACAGGGTCAGCGCCAGGGTGATGACGATGGCGACCCCCACCACCAGCGCCTCGCGCCACCCCATGCTCACCAGCACCAGCAATACCACCGCCGTGGTGGCAAAGATGAGCTTGCCGATGAGGGTGTTGGATTTGGTCTCGGCGGTGACGCCGTAGTCACGGGTCACCGTCACTTCGACGCCAGCCGGGATGAGCCGGTTCCTGAGGCTCTCCACCCGTGCCTCCACCCGCTTGGCCACCTCCACCGCGTTCTGCCCCGGCTGCTTGCCGATGGCCAGGGTCACCGCCGGGTAGCTGGCTTGCCCCTGCCCCATCCAGCTGCGCTGGACCGGGGTCTCTTCCCCAAGCGCCACCCGGGCCACCTCACCGAGGTAGACGGGCTTGCCGCCCTGCAACCCTACCACCAGCTCGCGGGCCTCCTGCTCGCTTTGCAGGAACTGCCCCACCTGCACCTTGATTTCCCGGTTATCCTGCACCATGGCCTGCTCGCTGCCCACCCGGTTGGCGGCCGCAAGTCGCTGGCTCAGCTCGCCCCAGCTGATGCCATGGGCGCTGAGGGCCGCCGGATCCGGCATCACCCGCAGCACGGCGCGCTGGCTGCCCAGCGTGTAGATATCGCGGGTACCGGGAATGCGCTTGAGTTCGGTCTCCAGCTCGTGGGCGACCCGGGTCAGATCGGAGGCCCCCAGCTGCTTGCTCCAGAGGGTCAGACTGACGATGGGAACATCATCGATCCCCCGGGGTTTTACCAGTGGCTGACCGACTCCGATCCCCTGTGGCAACCAGTCGCGGTTGGAGTCGAGCTGGTTGTTGAGATCCACGATGGCCTGCTCCCGGCTCACGCCTACCTTGAACACCACCACCAGCAGGGCGCCATCGGGTTGGGAGAAGGAGTAGAGGGTATCTATCCCCTTTATCTGGGAGACCACCTGCTCGGCAGGGGTGGTGACGAGGGACTCCACCTCTGCCGGGCTGGCTCCCGGGAAGGGAATGTAGACGTCGGCGAAGGTGACATCGATCTGGGGCTCCTCCTCCTTGGGGGTCACCAGCACGGCAAAGAGGCCGAGCAAGAGCCACACCAGCGCCAGCAGCGGGGTGATGGCCGAGCCCTGAAACAGGGCCGCCAGCCGACCCGCCGGCCCCAGGTGGCCATGGTTGCCGTTCAGCTCGCTACTCATGGGACACCTCCTGTTGACGGGTCCAGGCATCGGGGGCCAGGGTGTCACCGCCCTTGAGACCCGCCAAGACCTCGCACAGCCCAGCCTCGCAGTGGCCGACCCGCACCGGGGTCAGGGCCCAGCCCTCCCCCTCTTTGAGGTAGACGCCGTTGAACTCCCCCTGCCGCAGCAGGGCGGGCTCCGGCACTTGCAACACCTGACGCTCACCCTGTTTGAGCTGCACCTTGAGCCACATGCCGGGCAGCACCCCTGCCGTGTTCGGCGGCAGATCGAGGCGCAGCCGGAAACTGTGGCTCTGGCTGTCGGCGTAGTTGAAGCGGGTCAGCTTGACGGGAGTCACGGCCTTGCCACCAGGCAGCAGCACCTGCACATCCGACGGCTGGCCGGCGAGAGCCAGCGCGGACTGGGGCAGCTCCAGCTCCACCCTCAGCTCGCCCAGGGAGAAACCGGATAGCAGCGGCGTACCGGGGGCCACCGTCTCCCCCAGCTCCACCAGCCGCCTGGTCACCACCCCGGCGTAGGGGGCGAGGATACGGGTATAGCCGTAGGCTTCCCGGGCCTGGATGAGGGCGGCCTCGGCGGCATTGACCTCGGCGCGGGCGGCCCGATCCGTTGCCTGGGCGTTGTCGAGCTGGGCCCGGGTGATCACCCCCTTGGCGATGAGGGCCTGATAACGGGTGAGCTGGCGCTCGGCCTCCACCTGCTGGGCCTGGGCCCTGGCCACCCGCGCCTCGGCGCCGGTCACGGCGGCAGACTGCTCCTTGCCGCTTATCTCGAGCAAGGGTTGCCCGGCCTGTACCTCGTCGTTCACATCCACCAACATGCGGGAGACCCGGCCACTGGTCTGGGCCGCGACCGTCCCCTGATGAATGGCGCTCACGGTACCGCTCAGGGTGAGCCAGTCGGTGACGCGCTGCGGGGTGAGCGTCAGCGACCCCTTGGCCTCCTCGGCCGCCACCAGGGTGGATGTCATGACCAGCAGGGTGGTCACCAGCAACCGGATTGTGTTCATCATGATTCTCCTTCCCTGGCTCATGGGCACCTTGAAAACTCAGGCAATACGGTGCTGGCGAGCCTTCTCCAGCACCCTGTTCCAGACCTTGTCCACCAGCAGGATCCCGGCCGCCATGGCCCCGATGAACAACAATATCATGGGCTGTCCGCTGGAAATGAGACTCAAGGCAGGCCCTGGGCAGATGCCCACCAGGCCCCAACCGATCCCGAACAGTGCGGCCCCGCCAATCAGGCGGCGATCCAGCACGGGAGCGGGAACCCGGGCCATGGGCTCCCCCAGCAGGCTCAGACGACGGGGTTTCACCAGCAGGAAGTAGCCCGGCATGAAGACAGCCAGGGCCCCTCCCATCACGAAGGCCAGGCTGGGATCCCAGGCACCGGCCAGATCGAGAAACCCGGTGACCCGCGCCGGATCCATCATCCCGGAGAGGGCCATTCCCAGCCCGAACAACAGACCCGCAAACACACTTGTCAGCAATTTCATGGCAATCAACCCGTCAAAACATGTGGTGAGTAAAGAACACGGTCGCCACGCCCATCCCCATAAAGGTGAGCGTCGCCACCACGGAGCGCGTCGACAGCCGCCCCATGCCGCAGATGCCGTGACCGCTGGTGCAGCCATTGCCAAGGCGGGTGCCGATGCCCACCAGCAGGCCGGCCAGCAGCACCACGGGCCAGCCGGGCAAGGCATCAAAGGCGGGCATGGTGGCCCAACCCAGGGTCAGCGCCAGCCAGGCCCCCAGTCCCAATCCCAGCAGAAACAGCACCCGCCAGGGGGTCTTGTACTGCATTGCACCGGCCAGAATGCCGCTGATCCCGGCCACCCGGCCGTTGAACAACATCAGGATCAGGGCCGAGAGCCCCGCCAGCATGCCGCCCCCCAACGAGAGCAGCCATTGGCTTTCCATCATCGAATTTCCTCATCTGAGTGACAAAAATGGGTTTGCAGCGCCGCCAGCACATCGGCCGCCGCCTCGCTCACCAGGGAGTAGTAGATCTGCTGGGAGACTTTGCGCGAGCGGATAAGGCCCTGGCGCTTCAATACCGACAGTTGCTGGGAGAAGGCCGACTGCCCGAGCTGGCTGTGGGCCAGCAGCTCCCCGACCCCCTTCTCCCCTTCCACCAGCTGGCAGAGCACCATCAGGCGTTCGGGATGAGCCAGCGCCTTGAGCAGGCCGGCGGCGGCTGTCGCATGTCGGTTCATCTCGTCGAAGTGGCTCATAAGATTAAATTAGCAATTGCTGATATTTGTTCTATTGTATAAAACAACTCTAAATTAGCAATCACTAAACAAAAGGAGACGAGAAATGACCGTCGATAACGGAGTCAGAGTGGTCGCGGGTGGCATGTTGCTGCTGTCGCTGCTGCTCACGGCCTGGGTCCACCCGGGCTTTGTCTGGTTGAGCGTCTTTGTCGGGGTCAACCTGATCCAGAGCGCGTTCACCGGGGTCTGTCCCGCCGCCGCCGTGCTCAGGCGAATGGGGCTCAAATAGGCAGGCGGACATATTGGCTCACAGGAGCCGTGTAATAGAGCGGAGGCTCATTATGGCAACCATCATCATCATCGGGGCAGGGTTGGGGGGCATGTCGGCCGCCTACGAGCTCAAGGCCGAACTCGGCAAGCAGCACGACGTCATCCTGGTGAACGACAAACCCGACTTTGAATTCAACCCTTCGAACCCGTGGATTGCGGTCCGGTGGCGAGAGCGCAAGGATATCTCCCTCCCCATAGAGCCTCATGTGAAGAAGAAGGGGATCCGCTTCATCCACGCCGCCCTGACCGGGTTGCAACCCCTCGAACAGCAGATCCGCCTCTCCGATGGCCAGCACCTGCACTACGACTTTCTGGTGCTCTGCACCGGCCCCGCACTCGCCTTTGAAGAGGTGCAGGGAGCAGGCCCGACGGCGGGCGGCACCGCCAGCGTCTGCACCCTCTCCCACGCAGAGGAGTGCCTGCACAGTGTCAACGGGCTGCTCGACGAACCGGGTCCGGTGATCGTCGGTGCCATGCCCGGCGCCTCCTGCTTCGGCCCGGCCTACGAATACGCCTTCATCCTCGATCGCCACCTGCGCGACAAGAAGGTGAGAAAGGACGTGCCCATGACCTTCGTCACCAGCGAACCCTACATCGGTCACCTCGGCCTCAACGGCGTGGGGGATTCCAAGGGCATGCTGGAGAGCGAGCTGCGCATGCGCGACATGCAATGGATATGCAATGCCCGCACCGTGGCGGCCAGGGATGGGGTGATGACGGTGGAGGAGCTGGATGAAGATGGCAACGTCAAGCGCACCCACAGCCTCCCCTACAAGCATGCCATGATGCTGCCCGCCTTCGCCGGCATCAGCCCCCTGCGGGGCCTCGAGGGGCTGGTCAATCCCCGCGGGTTCGTCATCGTCGACGAACACCAGCGCAACCCTGTCTTCCCGCAGATTTACGCCGCCGGGGTCTGCATCGCCATCCCGCCCCAGCACAAGACGCCGGTCCCGACCGGGGTGCCCAAGACCGGCTACATGATCGAGGCCATGGTGCGCACCTTAAGCCACAACATCAAGGCGGAGCTGGACGGCCAGCCCCCGGTCACCCGGGCGGTGTGGAATGCCATCTGTCTGGCGGACATGGGGGACACAGGGGCCGCCTTCGTGGCCATGCCGCAGATCCCGCCGCGCAACGTCGCCTGGTTCAAGAAAGGGAAGTGGGTCCACCTGGCCAAGATAGCGTTCGAGAAGTATTTCCTGCACAAGATGCAGGTGGGCGACACCGAACCCGTCTATGAAAAACTGATGCTCAAATACCTGGGCATCGACAAGACCCGGTAACCCCCCAAGGGCCCGCCGGTGAAGGGAAGAGGGCTCCCTTCACCGGCGCTTTCATCTCTTTTTTATTATGTTTCAATATGTTGCTATCAAGGGCTCGGGGTTTACCCAGGCTGCCGTATCGGCTACCATGTTGCCTCTTTATCACTAGCGGAGACCATCGGTGGGCAACTCATCAAGTGACAGACGCACGCCGGCCCTCGTCGTCGGCCCCCTGGTCGCGAGCTAGCCGCAGGTTATTCTCTGCCGCGACTCGCCACCCTGCGAGAAGTGGATCCCTCTTTTCCCCGCTTTTCACACTTGACGTCAGGTGACGCGGACTCATCCCCCGACACCTTGCCTGCATAGTTTCTGCTTCCCAAAAGGAGGCTGCTATGCGCTTGATTTCAAACAACCCTGTCGCTGACAAATCCCCTTCCCTGCTGAGCAGACTGGGACGGGGCCTGCGACCACTCTGGCAACGTGGCAGACGGCGTCAGCACCTCTATCGGCTGCACATCCGCTGCGAAGACAGAGCCGACATGGAGCAGGTGCTGGCGGCAGTGAGCCACACCCTGCAACCGGCCGGACTCAGGCCTATGCAGTCCATGCAGCCCGGGCGCGGTGAAGGCCGCGTGCTGGTGCTGAGCCTCTACTGCACGCCGCCCCAGCGCCGCTATCTGGTGCAGTTCATCCACCAGGTCGGGGCTGTCCACCCGGTACGCTGGGAACTGCGCCCCCGCGCCGGGGGCGACGCCACCAGGCATTGACCCTCGAATGAGGCGAGGTCCTTCCCGGGCAACCGTGAAGGGCCTGTACCCTGTTCTGCGCCATCCCGCCCCGTCAGGAGGCGGGTCGCGCCCTTGCATTCACCACGATGTCGACCTTGCCCCCCATCTCTCACACAACCCGGGGGAGCAGGCTGGTCGGCATCCCCAGGAGGAGACCCTTCATGAGAATGTGGCAACAACTCGATTTTCTCGCCCTGCTCGACACCCTGGCCAGCCTGCTGCTCGCCTTCGTGCTGGGCAGCCTGGTCGGCCTGGAGCGCCAGTACCGACAGCGCACCGCCGGCCTTCGCACCAACGTGCTGGTTGCCGTGGGGGCGGCCCTGTTCGTCAACCTGGCCCAGCGCATCTATGACCTGCATGGTGGCAGTTACGGGGTCGTCCACGTGGTGGCCTACATCGTCTCCGGCATCGGTTTTCTCGGCGCTGGCGTCATCATGCGGGAATCCGGCAACATCCGGGGCATCAACACTGCGGCCACCCTGTGGGGCGTGGCCGCTGTCGGGGCCGCCTGCGGCGCCGGGTTCGCCCTGGAGGCCATCCTCGGCGCCCTCTTCGTGCTGGCTGCCAACACCCTGCTGCGCCCCCTGGTCAACCAGATAAACCGCGACCCGGTGGACAACATGGACACCGAAGTGACCTATCACGTGACCGCTCTCATCGGTCGCGCTCACCAGAAGGAGGTACTGCCCTGGCTCGAGCAGATGCTGGAGCAGGCCCACTACCCCCTGAGCGAGCTCGACATCACCCCCTTCGGTGATCAGGATCTCGAGATCTCGGCGGCGCTGCTCGCCACCGCCATCGATGGCACCAAGCTCGATGCCCTGATGAACACGCTCGGGGAGCACCCTCACATCAAGCAGATCTTCTGGCGGGCCAGCATCACCGATTGACGCCCTCATACCAGACGCAGCACAAAAAGCCCCGCCGGATCCGGCGGGGCTTTTTCACAGGAAAGGGAAGCCGTGTGCCTAGCGGCGGCTGCGCCAGCGCACCCTGGGGTTAATGACCTGGGCGGTCTGGGCTGGGGGATTGCCCGCGATGAGTTGCTGCATCATCTCGAAGGCGGCCCGGGCCAGGGCCGGGCAATCCTGGGCCACGGAATCGATGCGCATGGGGATGCAGTCGAGCAGATCGTGATCGTCGAACGTACACAGGCGCATGCCGGTCTCCATCAGTTCCGCCTCGTTGAGGTAGCGCAGCACCCCCTCCAGCAGGGTGAAAGAGGCGGTAAAAAGCCCCTTCGGTGGTGCCCCGAGTTCGTCCACCAGCTCAGACATCAGCTGATAACCCGAGCTCGGCTGGTAGTCACGGTGGCGGACCCGGTCTGAAGTGGCCTCCAGCCCGGCCCGGTGCAATCCGAGCTCGTAACCCGCCAGCCGGTGGCGGCTGGGGGAGAGATCCAGCAGACCGCCGAAGTAGTAGATCTCCTCCCCGCAATCCTCGGCCATATCCTGCACCAGCTCGGCGGTAGCCTTGCAGGCGTCCGAGATCACCATGGGCAGGCGCGACTCACCGATGTGGCGGTCGAGCTGCACCACCGGCAAGCGGTCGTGGATGCGGGCATAGATATCGTCACTGTGGCCGCTGGAGGCGACGATGAGGCCATCCACCTGGCGGCTGATGAGGTTGTCCACCACCCGCTGCTCCAGTGTGGGGTCATCCTCGGAGCAGGTGATGAGCAGCTGGATCCCCGCCTCCCGACAGCGGGCCTCCAGGGCACGGGCGATGCTGGCGAAGCCGAAGTTGGTGAGATCGGGGATCACCAGCCCCCAGGTGTAGCTGCGCACCTCCCGCAGGGAGCGGGCGTGGATGCTCGGCTGATAGTGGCACTCGTCCGCCACCGCCTGGATCCGCTTGCGGGTATCGTCGGCGATGCGGTATTCCGCACTCTTGCCGTTGAGAACCAGACTGGCGGTGGCCTTGGAGACCCCCGCAAGCGTGGCTATCTGGGCAATCGTGATCCGTTTCTTCTTCTCCACCTGACCTCCCGGCACACTGAGACCGGGCTATTGTACTAGGCAGGTCGCCAGCGGCCAGTGATCGAGGCAAATTTTGCTGCCATCACCGTCACAACGTGCGGAAAGTACTGGGTTTTCGCCGGGGAAGTAACGGGTCGACAAGCTCTGGCGCCCGCCATCGACGAAGCACTCCAGGCTGGAGCGGTCACACAAGACGGTGATCTTGCCCCCAAGCCAGGGGGCGCTTCGCTCCTCCCACTCCCCGCTCTGCCAGTTCTGGCGACGCAGCACAAGACGCCCCGGCTGCCAGCACAGCTCGACCACGGCCCCGAACCCGAGGCGCCCTTCACCGCACAGCGCCAGATCGAGCCAGGCCGAGTCGATGGCCAGGGCAGGCAGCTCATCCGGCGCCCCCTCGAAGCGGGTCTGCACCCCTTTCAGGGCGCCCAGCTCTGCCACCGGCCGCTGGCAGAGCCACTCATCCTGCCAGAACAGCTCCCGCGGGCAGCTCATCTGGTGGATCCAGCCGTGATCGAGAGTGGGCTGGCTCATCTCGTTCTCCTCCGGCAAGCCCAGCCAGCCGAACAAGAGGCGCCTCCCCTGACTGTCCTGGGTAGTCTGGGGGGCATAGAACTCGAATCCCCGGTCCAGTTCATGGAAGGCCCCGTGGGCGAAGTGCGTCCCGTCGAAGTCACCCGCCAGCCAGCCGCACTGGTAGAGGTTGCGATAATCCTCTCCCTGCGGGGCAATCCCCTGCGGGCAGCTGATCAGCACATGGCGATCTCCCAGGGGGAAGAGGTCCGGACACTCCCACATGTAGCCAAACTCCCCGAGACCGCCGCGCCCGCTGCCGGCGATGGGCCCCACCAGAGTCCAGACATCCAGGGTGTCACCGCGATAGAGCAGCACCTCACCCCGATCGTCCAGGGTACGAGCCCCCAGCACCATCAGCCACTGCCGACCGTCGTGCCACACCTTGGGGTCGCGCACATGGCCGCTGTAGCCTTCGGGTAGATCCAGCACAGGGCCCAGCTTCTCGAAGCCCCCCGCACCGTCGGCGCGGGCCAGACACTGGTAGGCGGTGCGGCTGCCGTCCGGGTATTTGACGTTCCCGGTGTAGATAAGGGTCAGACGCCCCTGCTCATCGCTCACCGCCGAGCCCGAATAGCAGCCGTGGCTCTCATAGGCCTCGGTGGGCAGCAGCGCCACCGGCTCGTGCTGCCAGTGCAGCAGATCGGTGGAGGTGACATGCCCCCAGCCCTTGTTGCGGTGCTCGCAACCGAGCGGGTTCCACTGGTAGAAAAGATGGTAGCGCCCGTCGTGCTCAATGAAGCCGTTGGGATCGTTGAGCAGCCCCACCGGGGCTGCCAGATGCCAGCGGGGCCGATGGGGATCGACCGCCGCCTTGAGCTGTCCGGCCAGCAGGGACCGGACAACCAGGTTCAGGAGATGGCTTTCCTTCATCACTCCACCTTGTACTTGAGCAGGTAGGAGGCGGTGAAAGCGGCACCAAAGGCGATCACCAGACCGATGACGTAGTGGATGAGGCTCATGGGCTGGACGATGGCCATGCCCGGGATGCCGGTCAGGCCCACCGCCGTCATGCCGACCTTGGCCGCCACCACGTAGGCGCCGCCGCAGGCCCCGCCGAACAGACCGGCCAGGAAGGGCTTGATGTAGCGCAGGTTGACCCCGAAGATCGCCGCCTCGGTGATGCCGAGCAGGCAGGACATGGCCGCCGGCACCGTGATGGCCTTGATCTTCACATCGCGGGTCTTGAAGTAGACCGCGAGGCAAGCCCCACCCTGGGCCACGTTGGCCATGGCCCAGATGGGCAGCAGGAAGTTGACGCCGATGGCAGGGTTGGCCAGCAGCCCCGCCTCGATGGCGTGGAAGCTGTGGTGGATGCCGGTGATGACGATAAGGGAATAAGTCCCGCCAAACACCAGACCCGCCAGCCAGCCTGCCTGCTCATAGAGGGCGCTCAGACCGAACGAGATGCCATCCCCCAGCACCCGCCCGGCGGGGCCGATGAAAAGCAGCGCCACGAAGCCGGTGATGATGACGGTCAAAAACGGGGTGAGGATCAGATCCAGGGCGTCAGGGATGCTCTTGCGCAGCTGCTTCTCCAGGTGGGACATGAACCAGACCGCCAAGAGCACCGGGAAGACAGTGCCCTGGTAGCCGATCATGGCGACATCCAGGCCGAAGAAGTCCATGGTCTTGAAGCCCCCGGCCACGCCCCAGGCGTTGGTCAGGGCCGGGTGGGTGAGGATGCCGCCAAGGGTCGCCCCGAGGTACGGATTGCCGCCAAACTCCCGCGCCGCCGTAAAGCCGATGAGGATCGGCAGGATGATGAAGGCTGCCGAGCTGAACATGTCGAGCATCACAAACAGGGCGCTGTCGGCGTTGACCCAGCCGTAGGTGCGCACCATGCCGAGCAGCCCCATCAGCAGGCCGGAGGCGACGATGGCCGGAATGATGGGCACGAAGATGTTGGAGAGGGTCCGCGCCAGACGCTGGGCCACGTTGAGCTTGGCCGTCGCCATGTCGGTCAGCTCCGCCTTGCTGGCGGTGCCGGTCCCGGTCAGGGTGACGAACTCCGCATAGACCTTGTTGACCAGGCCGGTGCCGAAAATGACCTGGATCTGGCCGGCGTTGCTGAAGCACCCCTTGACCCCCTCCAGCTTGTCGATGGCGGCCTTGTTCACCTTGCTGTCGTCCGCCAGCACCAGCCGCAGCCGGGTGGCGCAGTGGGCGGCGCTGACGATGTTCTCCTTGCCCCCGAGCAGGGGCACCAGATCCTGGGCTATCGCACTGATATTCATATTCTTCCTCTTATGACCCGCCACGCTGGCGGGCCCTTGTCACATGAGAGTAGGGGCTGTCGAGCCGGGCTTCTAGCCGCAGATCAACAGCCGTCTGCGCCTGATCGCAAAAATTCATCCAGCCGGGTGCGGGTGGGCAGTGCCGTCATCGCCCCCTTGGCGGTGGTGGCGAGCGCCCCGCAGCCGTGGGCCTGAGCCAGAATGGCGGGCAGCTCGGCCAGCATCGGCAGCGAGGTCCGTTCGGCCAAGGCCGCCAGCAGCCCGGCGACGAAGGCGTCCCCCGCCCCCGTGGTATCGAGTGGCGTCACTTTGGGCCCCACCCACTCCAGCAACTCGCCACCCAGACGGGCCACCACGCCCCCCGCCCCCCGTGTCACCAGCACCAGTGCCGGGCCTGAAAGAGTGGCAAGCCCCGCGGCCAGATCGTCCAGACCGCTCAGCAGTTGCAGCTCCTCCACCGAGAGCTTGAGCACGTCTGCGAGGGCCATGGCCTCGCGCACCACGGGCAGCATCTCGGCAGGGTTGCCCCACACCTCTGGCCTCAGGTTGGGGTCGAAGCAGACCCGCCCCCCGACGGCCCGGATGGTCGCCATGGCTTGCAGGCAACTGCTGCGCACCGGCTCGTTGGCGAGCGCAATGGAGCAGGTCAGCAGCCACTGCCCGGCCTGGAAGACCGGCAGATCGGCGTGGCTCAGGAACTGATCGGCGCTCGGGCGCACCATGAAGGTGAAACTGCGCTCCCCCGCTTCATCGAGATCCACCAGCACCGTGCTGGTGCGATGGGCCGGATCCTGGATCAGGTGGCGAATGTCGACCCCCTCCCTGGCCAGGGTCTCCCCCATGAAGCGGCCGAAGGGATCCGCGCCGACCCGGCCAATGAAGGCCGACTCCCCGCCGAGCCGGGCAACGCCCACCGCCACATTGGCCGGTGCGCCACCCGGACACTTGAGGTAGTGCTGCTCCCCTTCCGGGATCAAGTCCACTACCGCATCCCCCATTACCCACACACGATTCGTCACCTTGTTGCTACTCCACTGCTGCACAGGATTTGCCGGGGTCAGCCCCGGGTTCTGGGTCCACATTATCAGCTAAACCGTTTTAGCTAACCAACAGATCCCGGGGCCGCCTGCCATTTTTGTGATCGGGATAACGAACTAGAACCAGGTTTCCATCTGCACGCCAAAGTTCCACTCGCCCCCGGCGGTGAAGTTGCTCTGGCCCATGGCATCGGAGCTGGCGTAGTTGTCGAGCTCGGAGGACCAGTCCATCCAGGTGGCGAACACCCGAAGCTCGGGCCGCTCGAAGAAGCCGGCGGTCTGCGCCTTGAAGGTCGGCGCGAAGGTGAGCTTGGTGAAATCGCCGCTCACCGCCTGACGACCCTTGTAGCCCTTGGGATCGAGGTCCATGTACTGCCAGGTAGCCTCGTAAACCAGCTCGACGTTCTGGCTCAGCACCTGGGCCAGGCGGCCATTGAGGGTCACCCAGCGGTACTCGTCCCCTTTCACGTAACGATCCTGGCTGTGCTCGGCCAGCAGGGCCGGGGCCACACGCCAGCGGGGCGCAAGATCGGTGGCGCCAAACACGGCGACCCGCACCGCATCGGCATCCGGCAGCAGCTCGCTGTCGGAGCCCAGCCCCTTGAGCTCGGCACCCAGACCGTGGCCATACAGCACCGCCGCCTTGGAGAAACCGGGGTTGATGCCAAAGAAGCTGTCGGCGTGGTAGGCCACCAGGGTGTGGGCACCCTTGTTCGCCGCTTCGCTGCCCGCGCCGCCGTCGTTGATGCGCGCCTCGTTATCCTTGGCGGAGAGGCCGTTCAGCATCCACTGCCAGTTGCCAACGCGGTTGTTCATGGTGAGGATGTAGCTCTCGATGTCGGAGAGACCGCTCGCGCTGATGTCGCCGTAGTCGCGCCCGTAGAGGGAGAAGTTCGCCTTCCAGCTGTCGGCCAGCTGCACGTCGTAGACGCCGCCGCCGGTACCGGCCAGGAAGACCACGTCCGAGTCGAGCCAGTGGATGTCGAAGTTGTCCCGGTCAAAGCGCTTGCCCGCCCAGAGCACCGAGTGCTGGAAAGGACCGCTGAAGCTCGCCAGATCGCCGATTTCGGCAAACACCTGGCGGGTATTGAGGCTGGAATCGCTGGCGGTCCAGTCGTTGCTGGTCTCCACCCCGTCCGCCAGCATCAGCTTGTAGCGGGCCCAGCTGCCATCGTCGAAGGTCTGGGTCTTCAGCAGGTTGGCCTCCATGTAGGTGTCATCCTCGTTGCCAAGGCGACCCACGGCGCCGCCCACCGAGCCGGCCGGGGTGATGTAGGGGCCGCCGCGGCCACCATTGCCGTTGCCGTTCACCAGCAGGCCCGAGCGGGCATAGCCGTGGAACTCGAAGCCCTGGGCCCCGGCGGTCTGCTTGTCCACCTTCTCGCTCTGAGCCTTGGCCACCACGGCCGTCTCGCGGGCTTCGTTTGCCTTGCTCTGGGCCTCGTCGGCCCGCGCTTCGGCAGCGGTGGCGCGCGCCTCGGCTGCCTGCACCCGCGCCTCCAGCGCCGCCAGCCTGGCTTCGATACCACCATCCGCCGCCCACAGCGGGCTGCTCATTCCCAATCCCAGCGCCACGGCCAGCGCCAACTTGCTCTTGAACATCGTCATCGTCCTCACCTGTCTTCTGTCGCCCGTCCGGGCTCTGTTGTTGTTGACGAGCAGAGGATAGCTAAACCGCTTTAGCTGACTCAATATGCCAGCTAAACCGTTTCAGCAGGAGTGTGAGCGGGATAACATTTGTACAGGAGGAATTGGTGGAAGTTGTGAGGAGGATCCCTCATCGGGATCCACTCAATAAGGGGGGATCCAGGCCAGATGGCGGGCAAAAAAAAAGCCGGCACATCCGTGCCGGCTTGGGTAACGCGGGTCGCGTTTATTTGGTCAGGTCGTCGAAGAAGCGTTTCACCCCTTCGAAGAAGCCTTCGGATTTCGGCTTGTGAGTCTTGGCAGCGGCGCCGCTGAAGGAGTCGTCCAGCTGGCGCAGCAGATCTTTCTGGGTCTCGGTCAGCTTGACCGGAGTCTCGATCACCACCTTGCACATCAGATCCCCCACCTGGCCGGAGCGCACGGACTTGACGCCCTTGCCCCGCAGGCGGAACAGCTTGCCGGTCTGGGTCTCCGGGGTCACCTTGAGCTTGACCCGGCCATCCAGGGTCGGCACTTCAATCTCGCCGCCGAGCGCCGCCGTGGTGAAGCTGATGGGCACTTCGCAGTAGAGGTCGTTGCCGTCACGGACGAAGATCTCGTGCTCGCGCACGTGAACCTGTACGTACAGATCCCCCGCCGATGCGCCGGTTTCCCCCGCTTCCCCTTCGCCGGAGAGACGGATGCGATCCCCGGTATCGACCCCGGCCGGGATCTTGACCGACAGGGTCTTGGTCTTCTGGTAGCGCCCTTCCCCATGGCACTTGCGGCACGGATCCTTGATGATCTTGCCGCGACCGTGACAGTGGGGGCAAGGCTGCTGCACCGCGAAGAAGCCCTGGCGCATCTGCACCTGGCCGGAGCCGTGGCAGGTGGGGCAGGTCTGGGCCTGGCTGCCGGTATGGGCACCGGAGCCGTTGCAGACTTCGCAGTGGACCTGGGTCGGGATCTTGATCTCCTTGGAGACCCCGCGCACCGCCTCTTCCAGCGTCAGCTCCATGTTGTAGCGCAGATCGGCGCCACGGGCCGGGCCGCGACGACCGCCCCCGCGACCACCGAAGATGTCGCCAAACACGTCGCCGAAGATGTCGCCGAAATCGGCACCACCGCCAAAGCCGCCGTGGCCGCCACCCTGGCTCGGATCCACCCCGGCATGACCGTACTGGTCATAACGGGCACGCAGGTTCTCGTCGGTCAGGACCTCGTAGGCTTCCTTGACCTCTTTGAACTTCTCTTCAGCCCCGGCATCACCCTGGTTGCGATCCGGGTGATACTTCATGGCCAGACGCTTGTACGCCTTCTTGATCTCGCGCTCGTCGGCACCTTTCGATACCCCGAGCACTTCGTAGAAATCGCGCTTCGACATACTCATCCTGTTGCTATATCAGCAGTTACGCAGACGGGCGTTGGTTACCCAACGCCCGTAAATTCATTGACGAATCTGCTCACACTCTTACTACGAAGCCGTGATCAAGGCTCATGTGCAGCTCGCTTGTTTGTAACCAAGAGTGCTCATGTATTCACATACACTCCGGTTCTTGCGCTGCTCTTTACCTTGCTGACGGCCTCTCGCGACAGACCGTGAACAGATTCTGAGCCGATGGGCGAAGCGGACTTCGCCCATCCGGGTCGGGCTTACTTCTTGTCGTCTTTCACTTCTTCGAACTCGGCGTCGACCACGTCGTCGTCAGCCTTGGCAGAAGAGGAGGACTGACCGGCGTCAGCACCGGCGGCGCCTTGCGCCTGAGCCTGCTGCTGGGCAATTTCCATCAGCTTCTGGGACGCTTCCAGCAGCGCTTGCTGCTTGGCTTCGATGGCAGCCTTGTCGTCACCCTTGATGGCGGATTCCAGCTCGCTCAGGGCAGTCTCGATCTTGGTCTTCTCGTCGGCAGGCAGGGCTTCACCGGCTTCGGTGACCTGCTTGCGCACGGAGTGGACCAGACCGTCAGCCTGGTTGCGGGCCTGCACCAGCTCTTCGAACTTTTTGTCCTCGGCCGCGTTGGCTTCGGCTTCGCGTACCATGCGTTCGATCTCGTCATCAGACAGACCGGAAGAGGCCTGGATGGTGATCTTCTGCTCCTTGTTGGTCTCCTTGTCTTTGGCGGAGACGTGCAGGATGCCGTTGGCGTCGATGTCGAAGGTCACTTCGATCTGCGGCAGACCGCGCGGTGCCGGACGGATGCCTTCCAGGTTGAACTGGCCCAGGGACTTGTTGTCGCTGGCGCGCTTGCGCTCACCCTGCAGCACGTGAATGGTCACGGCAGACTGGTTGTCTTCGGCGGTGGAGAACACCTGGGACTTCTTGGTCGGAATGGTGGTGTTCTTCTCGATGAGCGCGGTCATCACGCTGCCCATGGTCTCGATCCCCAGGGAGAGCGGAGTCACGTCCAGCAGCAGTACGTCGGTCTTGTCACCGGACAGTACGGCACCCTGGATGGCAGCACCCATGGCCACGGCTTCGTCCGGGTTGACGTCTTTGCGCGGCTCTTTGCCGAAGAAGTCGGCCACGGTCTTCTGAACCAGCGGCATACGGGTCTGACCGCCCACCAGGATGACGTCGTCGATCTCGCCAACCGCCAGACCGGAGTCTTTCAGGGCGACACGAACCGGCTCCAGGGAGTCTTTCACCATGTCTTCCACCAGGGATTCCAGCTTGGCGCGGGTCACCTTGATGTTCATGTGCTTCGGACCGGTGGCATCTGCTGTGATGTACGGCAGGTTGACGTCGGTCTGCTGGGCAGAAGAGAGCTCGATCTTGGCTTTCTCGGCGGCATCTTTCAGACGCTGCAGGGCCAGCTGGTCGTTGCGCAGGTCAATGCCCTGCTCGCGCTTGAACTCGTCAACCAGGTAGTTGATGACGCGGTTGTCGAAGTCTTCACCACCCAGGTGGGTGTTACCGTTGGTTGCCAGCACTTCGAAGGTGGTTTCCCCTTCGACTTCGTCGATCTCGATGATGGAGATATCGAAGGTACCGCCACCCAGGTCGTATACGGCAACCTTGCGCTCACCCTTGACCTTGTTGACGCCGTAGGCGAAAGCCGCGGCAGTCGGTTCGTTGATGATGCGTTTGACATCCAGACCGGCGATACGACCGGCATCCTTGGTGGCCTGACGCTGGGCGTCGTTGAAGTAGGCCGGTACGGTGATGACGGCTTCGGTCACCGGCTCGCCCAGGTAGTCCTCGGCGGTCTTCTTCATCTTTTTCAGCACTTCGGCAGAGATCTGCGGCGGTGCCATCTTCTTGCCTTTCACTTCAACCCAGGCGTCACCGTTGTCGGCCTTGGCGATGGCGTACGGCATGATTTTCAGGTCACGTTGTACTTCGTCATCTTCGAAACGACGGCCGATCAGACGCTTGATGGCGAACAGCGTGTTCTTCGGGTTGGTGATGGCTTGGCGCTTGGCCGGCTGACCAACCAGGATTTCGCCGTCATCGGCATAGGCAATGATGGACGGTGTAGTACGGTCGCCTTCCGCGTTCTCGATCACGCGAGCATGGTCGCCATCCAGAATAGCGACGCAGGAGTTGGTAGTACCCAGGTCAATACCGATGATTTTACCCATTTGACGAATCTCCAAATACTTTGAATAAACTGGCGAGGGGCTCGCCTTGATACGTTAACGGCTAGGTGGGGCCTGCCACTGTGGCTTTCAAGCTCCCGGCATCAAATTTTTTGTGCCGCCGTGGCCTTGTAACCTATATGGGGTCTCAAGTCGGCGCTTCAAGTCCGGCCCTGAAAAAACCTGCATACAGACCACCTGACAGCCAAATGACGCCAGACACGTTTTTTTGGCGCCACATCCAACAAAAAGCCCGCCAAGCGGCGGGCTTGGTGAGAACAGCGTGATCAGTCAGCGGACTTGGACACCATCACCATGGCCGGGCGGATGACGCGGCCGTTGAGCTCGTAGCCCTTCTGCATCACGGCGATCACGGTGTTCGGCGCCACGTCGGCACTGGGCACCATGCTCATGGCCTGGTGGGCATTGGGGTCGAACGGCTGGTTGGTCGGGTCCAGCGCCACCAGGCCGAACTTGGCCACGCCGCTCTGCATGGATTTCAGGGTCAGTTCGACCCCTTCAATCATCGGCTTGAGGGTGTCGTTCTCCTTGTCCGCCAGCTCGATGGCGCGCTCCAGGTTGTCCAGCACCGGCAAGAGCTCTGCGGCGAACTTCTCCAGTGCAAACTTGTGGGCTTTCTCCACGTCCTGAGCGGCACGGCGACGCAGGTTCTCCATCTCGGCGACGGCGCGAATGGCGCGCTCGCGCTCTTCCAGGGAAGCCTGCTGGGCCGCCTCCAGCTGGGCCTCCAGCTCGGCGATGCGGGCCTGCTCGGCTGTCACTTCACTGTCTACATCGGTCGGCTCGACTGGCTGGGCTTCCACTTGCTCCATCGCTTCAACCTTTTGTTCTTCGTGGCTCATGACATCTCCAATATTCAGGGGTTGCGTGTGAGGGTGGCTGGCGTTCAGACAAGCGACACGCGCCAGCAGACCCTGTGTTGGCGCTATTATGGGGACACAGCCCCGGCTTTCAAGGGGAAAAGGGCAGATCGGGCACAATGGCGCCCATCCGCGTGCCAGGCAGCCCCTTTTCGGGGCCGATTGCACCAACCGCCACGGAGGCAGACAAATCCCCGGCAAAGCGCGGTATACTCCCCCCAAGACTCTCCCAGACCCGATAACCTATGGATTCTCCGTTCAAAACCGTTGCCCTCATCGGCAAGCCCCATCACGAGGGGGCCAACCAGACCCTGACCGGCCTGTATCAGTACCTGACCAGCCGTGGCTTTCGCGTGCTGCTGGAGAGCCGGGTGGCCCATACCCTGGGGCTGCTCGGGGAGAACGTGATGGATCTGGTGCAGCTCGGCGAGCAGGCGGATCTCGCCATCGTCGTCGGCGGTGACGGCAACATGCTGGGGGCCGCCCGGGTGCTGTCACGGTTCGATGTGGCGGTGATCGGGGTGAACCGGGGCAACCTCGGCTTCCTGACCGATCTCTCGCCCCAGGATTATCTGCTGCCCCTGGAGCAGGTGCTCTCGGGTCACTTCAAGAGCGAGCATCGCTTCCTGCTGGAGGCCGCCGTCTATCGCCACGGGGAGCGCAAGTCGAGCAACCTCGCGGTCAACGAGGCGGTGCTTCACCCGGGCAAGATCGCCCACATGATCGAGTTCGAGGTCTACATCGACGGCAGCTTCATGTACAGCCAGCGCTCGGACGGCATCATAGTGGCGACACCCACCGGCTCCACCGCCTACTCCCTGTCGGCAGGGGGCGCCATTCTCACCCCCAAACTCAACGCCATCACGCTGGTGCCCATGTTCCCGCACACCCTGAGCAGCCGCCCCATCGTGCTGGATGCAGACAGCGAAGTGCGGCTGCTGGTCTCGCCGGACAACCAGGACGACGCCATGCAGGTGAGCTGCGACGGCCAGGTCACCCTGGCGGTCCACCCGGGGGACGAGATCCTCATCAAGAAGAGCAGCCACAAGCTGCATCTGGTGCATCCGCTGGATTACAGCTACTTCCACGTGCTGCGCAACAAGCTCGGTTGGGGCAGCAAGCTCTTCTAGCCAGGCAACACCGGTGGCGAGGGTCTATCCCTCGCTGCTTTCGACCAGCCGAGGCAATGCCGGCTCGAATGCCAGATGCACCCCGTTTCTCCCCGCTTCCTTCACCCGGTACATGGCAGCATCGGCTTTGGTCAGCATCAGTGCCAGGTCAGCCTCGGCACTGGCGCACACGACCCCCATGCTCACCGTAACCCCCTCGCACGGCAGGCAGGCCCCCTGCCGGGAGCCCGTCTCTATCTGGCGGCGGATCCGGTCACAGATGTCGCGGGCCATCTGGCCGCTCACGCCCCCCATGATGATGGCGAACTCCTCGCCACCGATGCGCCCCACCAGATCATCCTTGCGTACCTCGGCCACCAGCACCCCGGCCACATAGCGAATGACCTCATCCCCGCAGCCGTGACCAAACTGGTCGTTGACCCGCTTGAAGTGATCGATGTCCAGGACCACCACGCAGCGCGTCTGGCCAGGCGTAGTACCCTCTCCGTGCCTGAAGAGGCCGCGCCGATTGAGCACCCCGGTGAGGGGATCCCGCTCCGAGAGCGCCAGCAATGCCTCCTCCGTCTCCACATAGGCCACCAGAGGCAGCAACAACACCGAGCCGATGGTCAGCACCATGTGCATGAAGAAGATGAGATCGAGCCAACCTCCGTCCCCCATCCGCTCTTCGACTCCCAGCAAGAGCAGCCCCCCCTGGCTCAGCAGGATGGTGAAATGCAGCAGGTAAATGAGCGCCACCGCATGGAGCACCCGCTTCTGGTGCCGGCCGAGAGAGACGATGAGGCAGGCGCACCACAGGTACAACATCGACTCCATCAGAGCCAGCACAATGCGCACGGGGGCGAGGCTGGACAATCCCAGATAGAGCAGCAGCAACACCGCCACGCCTCCCCTCACGGCACGGGGATGCCATGCGCGCTCGTAAAGCGCACAAAAACCGGCGAGCAACAGCAGGATGCTCATGAGCGAGACCAGGCCGCCGACCCGGATGCCCAGCGCCGGATACCCTCCCAATACCCCCAGACTGAGCAGCAGGATGGAGAGGGAGAAGAGAAAAGCGGAGAGGGACCAGTACAGAAAGTTGCCTCGACCCGGCTTCAGGGAGTGGATGAACAGCATGATCAGCCCCGACATCAGGTTGATTGCCAGGGAGATCAGCAGCAGGGTCGGGGTATGGATCATCGTGACGCATCCTTGCGAAGAGGTCTGTGCACAGCCCAGGCTCAACCAGGACTGGTTCGAGTGTGTCTCAGGCAGCCACTCACCACAAGAGAGCGCCTCAAGGTGGCTTCTCGCATCGCGTCAGCCCATGCCAGGTACGCAGGTTGATTTTGCAGGCCATCTGATCGGCTTCACACCCATGCCGCGGCCTTGACATCCTTGCCCTCCCCCTGTTTCGCAAAAATCCTCCCTGCCCACTTTACTGTATATAAGACCAGTATATACTGGATGCATACACAGTAATGTTGGCCCATACAGGATGAGACCATGCTGACCCAGCTGACCGTCAACAACTTCGCCATCGTCAAGTTTCTCGAGCTCGATCTGCAACCGGGGATGACCTGCATCACCGGGGAGACCGGCGCGGGCAAATCCATCGCCATCGATGCTCTGGGGCTGTGCCTGGGGGAGCGCGCCGAAGCCAGCATGGTGCGCCCGGGCAGCGACAAGACCGAGGTGAGTGCCCGCTTCCTGCTGGAGGGAAATCCTGCCGCCCGGGCCTGGCTCGCCACCAACGAGCTTGAAAATGACGGTGAGTGCATCGTCCGGCGGGTACTGTCCGCCGAGGGGCGCTCTCGCAGCTATATCAACGGGGTTCCCGTCCCCCTCGCCCAGCTCAGGAACCTGGGTCAACTGCTGGTCAACGTCCACGGTCAGCACGCTCACCAGATGCTGCTCAAACCCGATTACCAGCTCGCCCTGCTGGACGGCTACGCCGGTCATCATCTGCTCCTCGACGATGTTCGCCGTCACTACCAGCAGTGGCGCCAGTTGCAAAACGAGCTCAATCGGCTCAAGGCCGAGCAGCAGCAGCGGGAAGCCCGCCGTCAACTCATCGAATACCAGGTGCAGGAGCTGGACGAATTTGCCCTTCAGCCGGGGGAGTTTGAAGAGATTGAAGAGGAGCATCAGCGGCTCGCCAATGGCACCGAGCTGATGCAGGAGTGCGGGTATTGCCTCGATCTGCTCTATGACAATGAAGAGACCACCATCGCCGGTCTGCTGCAGACGGCGGTGGACAGAGCCGAGACCCTGGTCGGCATGGACAGCCGGCTTGGCAACGTGCTCGGCATGCTCAACGAAGCCCTGATCGGCGTACAGGAGAGCCACAGCGAGCTGCGCAGCTATCTCGACCGGCTGGAACTGGATCCAGAGCGCTTCAACGAGCTGGAGAGCCGCCTCTCCAAGGCCATCAACCTGGCACGCAAGCACCATGTCAAACCGGCGGAGCTGGCCCACTACCATCAGGAGCTGGCCGCCGATCTGGCCCGCCTCAACTCCGACGAAGAGCGACTCGAGGGGATGGAGGACGAGCTGGCCTCGGCCCGCCAGGCCTTCGTGCAGGCCGCCGAGGCCCTGAGCCAGAGTCGCCAGCGCTATGCCGAGGAGCTGGGCGCGAAGGTAAGCGCCAGCATGCACGAACTGGCGATGCCCGATGGCCGCTTCGCCATCGAGGTGCGACCCGATGCCCAGAGCAGCCTCTCGCCCCTTGGCATCGATCGGGTGGAGTTCATGGTCACCACCAACCCGGGTCAGCCCATCCAACCCCTTGGCAAGGTGGCTTCCGGCGGCGAGCTGTCGCGTATCAGCCTCGCCATCGTGGTGATCAGTGCACGCAAGATCTCAACCCCGACCCTTATCTTCGACGAAGTGGATGTGGGGATCAGCGGCCCGACCGCCGCCGTGGTGGGCCGCCTGTTGCGCCAGCTCGGCGAATCCACCCAGGTGATGGTGGTCACCCACCTGCCCCAGGTGGCAGGCAAGGGTCACCAGCACATGGTGGTGAGCAAACACACCGACGGCAAGACAACGGAAACCCATATGCAGGCGCTCACCCAGGGCGCCCGGCTCAACGAACTGGCCCGCCTGTTGGGGGGCGATCAGATCACCGACAACACCCTGGCCAACGCCCGTGAGTTGCTCGCAAGCTGACCACGGGGCGGACGGGACATCCTCCCGTCCATGTCGGCCCTTTCAGATTGACCGAGTCATCATCGCGGTGGCCAGTTGAAGCCTCTTGCCGACGGCGCGGGCTTGGTTGACCGATGCCGTGAACCGCAAGCAAGAACGAGGGGCGGCCCTGGCTAATCCGCGGCACGTGTCTTGATGCTCAGTCTGAGCCTGCCAGCCTGGTCATCACCCAGTCGGGCTTCCATCGCCATGGTCAGGACGCCACTCATCTTCGTTGCACTCATTCACATTTCGAACGGACCCACTCCTTCATTTTCCATTCAACTCAGTCTGTTATGATGATGTAAACGGACTCGGTACCTTCAGTTTCCATCGACAGAAGGTGACGCTTGATGCAAACACACCGGGTTCGTTTGAGCTGACATTTCGCGGGAAGGGAGGATGGGAGCGCGCTTCCGCCGTCTGACCCGCACCTGCCAAGGAGAACTGCTTATGAGCCCGACCAATATTGTGCTGTTGCTGGAAGGCAAGGATTACGAGCAGGAGACACTGGCCAAGGCGAGCCGTCTGGCACAAGGGCTGGGCGCCAACCTGACCTTGTTGCACCTGACCCACAGCAGCAAGACCCGTCGCAATAGTCTGTCCCTGTCACAAGAGGAGCGCAGCGCCCAGGGTACCCTGGATGCCAAGGCGATCATCAGTGAACTCATCACCCAGCTGTCTCATCCGGTGGATTACCAGTGTCTGGTGGTGGATGACGTGGTGCCGGATCTCCAGCACTGGCTGGCCGCCCACCCCGCCGATCTCTTGCTGGTCGGCAGCCGTCATCACTGGATGGAGGGCTCGCTGGCCCGCCTGCTCCTCTACAAACTGCCCCTCGATATCCAGATCTGCCACGAGCCTCACGCCGCCTTGCTCAAAGCCGTCGGTTGATGCCACAAGACCCGCTCCCTGAGCGGGTCTTCTTGTTTCTGACGCCCGCCGTCATCCTCCCCCAGCTTGGCCTCCTCCAGTGCGTCACCGCCAGAACCACACGATTTCTTACACATTGCTCGCTTCTTTTTGAGGGCCATTTGCTGCACGATATGGCCCTTGCACGCCTTCGCTCGTTTCGTTCAGGTGATAAATGAAAGCTCTTCGAAAACCCGGCAAGCTCGCCCTGCTCGCCCTTGTGCTGATCCCTCTCGTCACCTGGCTGGCCTGGCCAGGCAACACACCGGACCCGGTACTGACCGCAACGGTAACCCGCCAGGATGTGGAGCAGACGGTGCTCGCCAGTGGCGTACTGCAGGCAATCGAGCAGGTGGATGTGGGGGCCCAGGTCTCGGGTCAGGTCACCTATCTCGCGGTGGAAGCGGGTCAACAGGTCAAACAAGGAGAGCTGCTGGCGGAGATCGATCCCCTGATCGCCCAGAACAACCTCAAGACCGCCGAAGCGGAGCTGGCCAGCCGCCGCGCCCAGCTCAAGATCAAGCAGGCACAGCTCAAACAGAACGAGCTTGCCTGGCGCCGCCAGCAGCAGATGTTTCGGCAGGAAGCGAGCTCTCGTGCGGATCTGGAGAGCGCCGAAGCCCAGCTTGCCGTCACCCGGGCCGAGCTGCAAAGCGCCCAGGCCGACATCGACAACGCCATCATCAAGGTGGAGCGCGCCAAGACGGAGCTCGGCTACAACCGCATTCAGGCCCCCATGGATGGTACCGTCGTCTCCATCGTCACCCGGCAGGGGCAGACCCTGGCCGCCAGCCAGACGGTACCGACCCTGCTCAAGCTCGCCAATCTCGACACCATGACGGTCAAGGCCCAGATCTCCGAAGCGGACGTCACCCGTGTCAAGGCGGGCATGCCGGTCTATTTCACCCTGATAGGGGATCCGGATACTCGCTACCACGGTACCCTGCGCACGGTCGAGCTGGCCCCCACCAACATCAATGAGCAGACGGCCAGCACCACGGCCACCAGCAATGCGGCCATCTACTACTATGCCCTGTTCGATGTGCCCAACCCCGGCCATCAGTTGAGGGTCGCCATGACGACCCAGGTCACCATCGTGCTCGGCGAGCGCAAGCAGGTACTGGCCATTCCCCAGACCGCCCTCGGCAAGAAGACTGGCGACAACGAGTACGAGGTCAGCCTGCTCAAGGAGGGGGATCAGAGAGAGACCCGCCGCATCAAGACCGGCATGAAGGATGACATCAAGATTGAGGTGGTGAGCGGCCTGACCGAGCATGAGAAGGTGATCCTGGAGCAGGGCAAGCCGGCCCTGCACGATGAAGGGGAGATGGAGCCGTGAGCGAGCCCCTGATCCGTCTCAAGGGCATCGAGCGGCGCTACCAGAGCGGAGAGCACGAAGTGACCGTGCTGCACCCGCTGGATCTCGCCATCGATGCCGGGGAGATGGTGGCCATCGTCGGCGCCTCCGGCTCCGGCAAATCGACCCTGATGAACCTGCTGGGCTGCCTCGATCGCCCGAGCGGCGGCCAGTATCTGTTTCGCGGCCAGGATACCGCGACCTTGGATGCCCTCTCCCTGGCACGGCTGCGCTGCCACCACTTCGGCTTCATCTTCCAGCGCTATCACCTGCTGCCCCATCTGGATGCGGCCGCCAACGTGGAGATCCCCGCCATTTATGCCGGCACTGCCCGCCTTGATCGCCAGGCCCGAGCCCGCACCTTGTTGACCCGCCTGGGACTGCAGGATCGCAGCCACCACAGACCCGGCCAGCTCTCCGGCGGTCAGCAGCAGCGGGTCAGTATTGCCCGGGCGCTCGCCAACGGCGGCGAGGTGATCCTGGCGGACGAACCCACCGGCGCTCTCGACAGCCAAAGCGGCAAGGAGGTGATGGCCATCCTCAAGGAGCTGCACGCCCAGGGCCACACCATCATTCTGGTGACCCACGACATGGCGGTGGCAAGCCATGCGGATCGCATCATCACCCTGCGTGACGGGCGGGTGGTGGAGGACAGCGGCCATCGGGCGACCGATGACAACGCAGCCTCCCCATCCGGGGCGCCAGCCCACCCGCTGCCAGGTGACGGCAGCCAGCTGGCCGCTCCCTCTGTCGGGCAAGATGCACAGGGCACAGGCGCCGCCGTCCGCACCGCAAGCCGGGGCTGGGATCGCTACCGGGAGGCGGGGCGCATGGCCCTGCACGCCATGCTGGCCCATCGCATGCGCACCTTCCTCACCATGCTCGGCATCATCATCGGCATCGCCGCCGTGGTCAGCGTGGTGGCGCTGGGTCAGGGGGCGCGCGCCAAGGTGATCGACGACATCAACGCCATGGGCACCAACACCATCGACATCTTCCCCGGCAAGGACTGGGGAGACGAGAAGGCCGCCAGCATCCAGACCCTGAACGAGCGGGATCTCGACGCGCTGCTCGGCCAGCCCTATCTGGAGGGGGCCAGCCCCCAGATTGCGACATCCGGCCAGCTTCGCTATCGCAACAAAACCAGCAGCGGCAGCGTGATCGGGGTCGGCAACGACTTTTTCCGGGTCAAGGGGATGACGCTCACCCAGGGGCGCCTGCTCGATGAGCGGGACATTCGCAACCGGACGGCAGTCGCCGTGGTGGATGGCAAGACCATAGAGAGCCTGCTCGGCAAGGTGGACCCGGTCGGCCAGGTGGTGCTGGTCGGCACCCTGCCGGTGCGCATCGTGGGGGTGGTCACCCAGGAGACCGGCTTTGGCCGCAGCAGCCAGTCGGTCAATGTCTGGCTCCCCTACAGCGCCGTCATGAGCCGTCTCCTCTCCCAGCAGCACTTCACCCAGATCACCATCCGGGTCAAGGACGGCGTCCAGCCCGCCCTGGCCGAGCAGGCGGCAGTCGCCCTGCTGACCCAGCGCCACGGCGTGAAGGACTTCTTCACCTTCAGCAGCGACAGCATCGTCAAATCGGTGGAGAAGACCACCGCCACCCTGACACTGCTGGTCTCCGCCATCGCGGTGATCTCCCTCATCGTCGGCGGCGTCGGAGTGATGAACATCATGCTGGTCTCGGTGGTGGAGCGTACCCGGGAGATAGGGATCCGCATCGCCGTCGGCGCCCGCCAGTCCGACATATTGCAACAGTTCCTCATCGAGGCGGTGATGGTCAGCCTGCTGGGGGGGCTGCTCGGTATCGGCCTCGCCCTGCTCATCGGCGCTCTCTTCTCCCTGCTCGTGGAAAGCTTCCAGATGCGCTTCTCGCTTTTCTCCATCCTGATGGCCTTCGGGTGCTCCTCCCTCATCGGGATCCTGTTTGGTTACCTGCCCGCCCGCAATGCGGCCAGGCTCGATCCGGTGGAGGCACTGGCGAGGGAATGATGATGCACAACCTATCAAGGCTCGGGCTAAGCCTGATGCTCACCGCCAGCCTCGGTGCCTGCAGCCAGCAGAGCACCTATCACAGACCCGATCTCGACGTGGCGCCAGCATGGCAGCAGGAGAGCCGGGGTCTCACCGTGCAGCAGGCAGGCCCCTGGTGGCAGGGATTCCAGGATCCTGCGCTCGATCGCCTGGTCGAGGCGGTGCTGGCCGCCAACCCGGACATGCGGGTGGCCGGGCTCAAGCTCAAGAATGCCCTGCTCGGCGCCGACCTGGCTGACACCAACCTCACCCCCTCGGTCAGCGCCAATCTCGGGGCCAGCGGCACCAAGAACATGAAAGATGGCAGCGCCAGCAGCAACCTGGGCCCCTCCCTCAACCTCAGCTACGAGGTGGATCTCTGGGGCAGACTGGCCGCGGCAAGGGATCAGGCGAGCTGGGAGGCACAAGCCAGCGAACAGGATCTGGCCGCCACCCGGTTGCTGCTCATCGGCAAGACCCTGGAGCAATACTGGCAACTGGCCTACCTCGGCTCGGCCATTACCCTGGGCACCCAGCAACTGGCCAATCTGGAGCGCATTGAACGCCTGACCCGCGCCAAATACGAGGCGGGCGCCGTGACCCGACTCGATCTGGTACAGGCCAGCCAGCAGAAGGCAGGCAAGCAGGCGGAGCTCGCCACCCTCACCCAGCAGCGGGCACAGGCGGGCAATGCTCTTCGCCTGCTGCTGGGCCGCAGCAGCGGGCCGCTCGCTGACGCTCCCGACGCCCTGATCATGGGCCCGATCCCGTCCCTGGCGGCCGGCATTCCCGCCGATGTGCTGGCCCGGCGGCCCGATGTGCGCGCCGCCGAACTCAGGCTGCGCAAGACCCTTGCGAGGGGAGACGAGATCCGCACCGGCTTTTATCCCACCCTGAGCCTGACCGGCGGTGCCAGCACCACCTCGGATACCCTGACCCAGGTGCTGCAAAATCCAGTCGGCACCCTGGGCGCCACGCTGGCGCTCCCTTTCCTCGAGTACAACAAGACCCGGCTCTCCATCGCCAGCGCCGACATCGACTACCAGATTGCCGAAACCGAATTTCGCAAGCAGCTCTATACCGCGCTGCTGGAAGTGGAGGATGGCCTGGCCGCCCGTCAGCAAGGGGATCAGCGGCTGCGCTATCTGGAGCAGCAGAGGGCCTATGCCCGGGAGGCCGAGAGGCTGGCAGGCGCCCGTTTCCTGGCCGGAGCCACCGGGGTGCAACCCTGGCTGGATGAGCAGAACCGCCTGTGGGATGCCGAGCTCGCCCTGCTGGCACAGCAGCAGGCCCAGCTCAACAACATGGCAGGCATCTATCGGGCGCTGGGGGGAAGCGATCGAACCTGACCCAGGCAGAGAGTGTGGGATCGCGATGGACATCCCGAGGAGGTCAATCGCGACCCATTCTGCCCACAAACCAATTGATAATAGTTTTCATTTCATCAAGAATGGGCGCCATCATCAGCCAGGAGTATGCCCATGTCTCAACCCGCCCCGGCCAATCGCCCCCGCCTGCTCACCGTCAAGCATGTTCAGGATGTGAGCCCGCATCTGCGCCGAATCTGCCTGACCAGCCCCGAGCTTGTGGACTACCCCTTCAGCTGTGGCGGTGCTCATGTCAAGATCATGCTGCCCCGACCGGGTCAGCGCGAGATAGTGTTGCCCACCCCCACCGACAAGGGGCCTCGCTGGCTCGATCCCGCCCAGAAACCCGTCATTCGCACCTTCACCATACGCGCGTTTCGCCGGGAGGCGCTGGAGCTCGACATCGACTTCGCCCTGCACGGCGAGGCCGGCCCCGCCAGTCGTTTCGCCCTGCACGCCAAACCGGGTGACAGGCTCGCCATCTCGGGCCCGGGCGGTCCCGACCCCATGCTGCAAACGGCCGAGCACTATTACATGGCGGGGGATCTCACCGCCCTGCCCGCCATCAGCGCCATGGTGGAAGTGATGCCAGCCCATGCCCGCGGCCATATCGCCCTGCTGGTCCCCCATCAGGACGACGTGCAGGATCTGTCGCTGCCGGCCGGCGTCGACCTGCGCTGGTTCGTGGGCAATCCGGAGCAGGCCGCGACTCTGGTGGCGCATTTCACCGCCCAGCCTATGGTCGCCGAGGGGAGCTATTTCTGGTTTGGCGGGGAAGAGAGCTTGGTCGTGCCGCTGCGCCGCCACGTCAGACGCGCCCTGGATGCCGAGCGCCAGCGGGTCTACGCAGTCCCCTACTGGCGCAGCGGCAAGGATGAAGACGCCTACCATCAGGACAGGCACGCCGTGATGGACAGCTGATCCCCTCTTTATCTTGTGACTGGCGGGCTTCTTCCCTCGGGGAAGCGGCCTGCTTTTGCTGCGGTTCCCCCGCCATCGTTCTCTCTCCCCCCATCTTCGCCTGGCGATTTCATTGCACTTGCATTTGAGACAAACACCAAGATAATGACAATCATTCTCAACAACTGCGATGAGCCGTGAATCTGTCTGCTCCCAACAGGATGCCGCATACGGGTTCCCCATCGCACACATGCACAGCAAGGTAACTCCAGATGGCAGTTTTGAATTCGGTCATGCGCGCCTTCGCCATAGAGGCGCTACCCACCCCTGCCGAGCTGCTGGCGCAGCACCCCTGTCCGGCCGACATGGCCCGGCACATCGACAACCAGCGCCATCAGGCACGCCGGATCCTGGCAGGTGAAGACGATCGCCTGCTGGTCGTGATTGGCCCCTGCTCCATCCATGATCCCGTCGCGGCCCTGGACTATGCCGGACGGCTGGCACGACTCGCCACCGCCTATGAAGACAGCCTTCAGATAGTCATGCGCGCCTATTTTGAAAAGCCGCGCACCACGGTGGGCTGGAAGGGGCTGGTCTTCGATCCGCACCTGGACGGCAGCAACGACATCAATCGGGGATTGCATCTGGCACGCCAGGTGCTGCTCGACATCAATGGACTGGGGCTCGCCACCGCCACCGAATTCCTCGACACCACCAGCTTTCTCTATCTCGCCGATCTCGTCAGCTGGGGCGCCATCGGGGCACGCACCACGGAGTCTCAGGTCCACCGGCAATTGGCCTCCGCACTGCCCTGCCCCGTGGGATTCAAGAACGGTACGGACGGCAATATCCGGGTCGCCATCGATGCCATCCAGGCCAGTACCGCCTCCCATCTCTTCACCGCCCCCGGCAGCCAGGGCGGCATGGTAGTGATCAAGAGCGAAGGCAATCCCGACGGCCATATCATTCTGCGTGGCGGCACCCTGCCCAACTACCACCAGAGCGATGTGGCGGAGGCAGCAGACCGCCTCACCCGCCAGGGACTCCCCCCTCGCCTGATGGTGGATTGCAGCCATGGCAACAGCCAGAAGCTGCACACGAACCAGCTGAAGGTCGCCAAAGAGCTCTGTCGCCAGCTGAGCGAAGGGAGCCAAGCCGTCGCCGCCGTCATGGTCGAGAGCTTCTTGCTGGGAGGAAACCAGAAACCGGCTCCTCTGGGTGAACTGCAATACGGTCTGTCAGTGACCGATGCCTGCCTCTGCTGGGAAGAGAGTGAACACCTGCTTGCCATGCTGGCAGAGGCGGTCCAGGCCCGTCGCCGCACCCGGAGAAAATACACACACGCCGTTCAGTCTGAACTCGGACAACCCGTCATCTAGCATTCGGTTTATTTGTTTGCCACCAATCCGTGTCTGCCTCATCCGCACATTGTCCGGCATCGTGCGGATATATTGCAGAAGAGCGGTGTCAAACAGACCATAAATAGAGGGGATAAATTAATAGGCGGTGGGCGTCATGCATCAGCATGAAAAAGAGACGGGCCGCTCAGGCATACAGATGAGGATCCACCGCCGCTATTTCATTCTGTCACAGCAGGTATCCATGATCACTTCTCGCAAGGGACGAAGAAACACGGGCTGTATGAGTCCTCAGTGCGTATAAGTGGCGAAGTGGCATGGAAGATGATGCGCCAACTTTATTGGGCACATGATGGTTATGGCTATTCCAGACGAGGCTCTCCAATTAACCGGAGTAACCTGCGCAATTGGGTTTTACTGCGACATCATCTGAACCCTGAAAATAATAATGCCGCCCTGCAGGCGGCATTATCGAAAACCGGATCCGGCGATCAGATCAGGAAATCGTTCAGATCCTTGCCCAGCGCAACTTGCTCGGCGATGGCCTTGGGCATACGACCCTGACCGGTCCAGGTCTTCTCCTGACCGTCTTCCTGGTACTTGTATTTCGCAGGACGGGGAGCACGCTTGCTCTTGGTGGTGCCCGCCGCAGCCGGAGCCGCCACGCTGCCGATCAGCTCACGGGGATCGATACCAGCCTGTTGCAGCATTTCGGTGAATTCATTCAGTTTGCGCTGACGCTCTTCCTGTTCGGCACGTTCCTGTTCAACGGACTCGGCACGCTCGTTATATACCAGGTCAAACTTTTCTTTCGCTTCTTGCAGTTGCTCAAACGGCAGTTCACGAATGGCAGCGCGCAAGCTGCGAATGTTCAGCAGAACCTTCAGAAACTCGTTCATTACTTCCTCACAGAATTATTTTTGTATGTCACAGGGATAACACGATTTGAGAATAGCATGCCCATTGGATAACAACATAATGTTTTTATACCATCCGGCAAAGCGCTGACACCATATGGACATTATTCACCGTGGTTAATTCCCTGCCTGATACTTATTGGGAATACTCTCACAGACTTTATTTCCTATTTTCCCCGGTTAATCTCAGGCTCACCTCATCCGTTGCACACGGTGTTATCTCTTACCCGCGTCGCTCTGCGCCAGGTCATTTAGCAGCAGTGCCGGCACTTATTGTACAAATAGTGCGCTCATGGCCATGACCTTCGCGGACAATAAACCAGGTCCCGTTTCAGGATGCCCCTTGCGCCTGATCCTGTATCCAGCGGATGAATGCCTGGATCTTGGGACACTGGCGATGAGGGAGGGTCGCCAGGTAATAACGCGGCTCGCAGCGCACCGCCATATCCGGGAAGGGCATCACCAGCGCTCCGCTCGCCAGCGCCTGGCTTGCCAGCTGCCTGCGCCCCATGGCGACACCGGCGTGGTGGGTGGCGGCAAGGATCGCCAGATCCGCTCGATCAAATCCCATGTGTGACGAGCAGGCCTCCAGGGAGAGATGCCAGTGGCTCCCCCAGGTGCGCCACTCGTCGCTGTCGGTGTCCAGGCCCCAGGCCTGCCTGTCATGGAGCAGGCGGCACTGCTGCAGATTCCCCACCTCCCCCATCAGACCGTGGTCGCTGGCGTATTGCGGGCTGCACACCGGCACCATGTATTCATCCATCAGGGGGTGGATGGCCAGGCCCGTCGGGGTTCTGGCATCGAAGTTGAGGGTCAGATCGATGCCGTAGCCGTGCAGGTTTATGTGCTCGTTGCCCGTCAGCAGGTTGAGCTCGATGTGAGGATGCAGACGGGAAAAATCGGCGAGCCTTGGCACCAGCCAGCACTGGGCGATGGAGGGGCGCGAGTGCAGCGTCAGGGAGCCCGACAGCGCCTGCTCCCTGATCTCCAGCACCTCCTGATTGATGAACTCCAGGGAGGAGGTGAGCGCCCAGAAGATGCGCTGCCCCTCCGTGGTCAAGGCTACCTTGCGGTGAAAGCGCTGGAACAGCAAAAACCCGAGTGCCTCTTCCAGGGCCGAGATGCGGTGGCTCACCGCGCTTGGGCTCAAGGAGAGCTCGTCGGCGGCGAGCGCAAAGGAGCCGTGGCGGGCCGCCGCCTCGAAGGTGTGGAGCCTGGCGAGCTGATGACTGCTGAGCAGCTTGCTCCTCACCCCCGGGTGCTCATCGCGTTGCATGGTTGGGCCTCCCTCTCTTTTATCTGGCGGATGATACCAGAAGGGCGAGGTTTGCATTCACCAGGAAGACTCAACTCACCCGTATTCGAAGAGACAGCAGGGTAGATGACCATTTGCATCAACTGGGCTCATCCAAGCGACGCGTTTTATCATTTGTCACGGCAACGCTGGTGCCATTCAATGGGATGATTCCGTCACCACCCCGAGAGGCTTTCATGACACACACCGACATTGCCGGGCTCATCACCCGCTTTCCCCTGCTCGAGCCGCTGATCGCCCTCACCCCTGTGACCTGGTTCAATCCGGGGGCCACCTCCCTCGCGGAAGGATTGCCCCATGTGGGGCTCACCCGGCACGATGTGGCCACCGCCTCCGCCCGGCTCGCCCGCTTCGCCCCCTACCTGTGCGAGGCCTTCCCCGAAACCCGCGCCAGCCACGGCATCATCGAGTCCGGGATCGCCGCCATCCCGACCCTGCAGGGGACCCTCAATGCGCGCTACGGCGTCAAACTCACCGGCAGGTTGCTGCTCAAACAAGACAGCCACCTGCCCATCTCCGGCTCCATCAAGGCGCGCGGCGGCATCCACGAGGTGCTGGCCCATGCCGAACACCTGGCCATCCAGGCTGGGCTGCTGCGCGAGACGGATGACTATCGCACGCTGTTCTCGGACGAGTTCCGCCACTTCTTCAGCCAGTACAGCATCGCGGTGGGGTCGACCGGCAACCTCGGCCTCTCCATCGGCATCATGAGCGCCCGCCTCGGCTTTCGCGTCACCGTCCACATGTCCGCCGATGCGCGGGAGTGGAAAAAGAAAAAGTTGCGCGAACATGGCGCCATCGTGGTGGAATACGCCGAGGATTACGGGGTGGCGGTGGAGCAGGGACGCAAGGAGGCCGAGCGCGACCCCAACTGTTTCTTCATCGACGACGAGCACTCCCGCACCCTGTTCCTCGGCTACGCGGTGGCCGGTGAGCGGGTGAAAAAGCAGTTCGACGAGATGGGCATCAGGGTGGACGCCGACCATCCGCTCTTCGTCTACCTGCCTTGCGGCGTCGGCGGTGGCCCCGGCGGAGTGGCCTTTGGTCTCAAGCTGGCGTTCGGGGACAACGTGCACTGCCTGTTCGCCGAACCTACCCACTCCCCCTGCATGCTGCTCGGGGTCCACACCGGGTTGCACGATGCCATTGCGGTGCAAGACCTTGGCATCGACAACCTCACCGCCGCCGACGGCCTCGCGGTGGGACGCGCCTCCGGTTTTGTCGGCCGCGCCATGGAACGCCTGCTTGCGGGCTTCTACACCCTGAGCGATCAGGAGATGTACGACCTGCTGGGGCTCCTGGCCCGGGATGAAGAGATCCGGCTCGAGCCCTCGGCACTGGCGGGCATGGCAGGCCCCTGGCGAGTGGCCGCCAACCTTGAGTGGCAGAGTGGGCAGGGACTGGATGCAGCCAAGATGGCCGGTGCCACCCACCTGGTGTGGGCCACCGGCGGCGGCATGGTGCCCGCCGAGGAGATGGAAAAATACCTGGCCTGCGCCCGGATCTGATCTTTTTTTCGCCCCCGTGACCCGCCGACCTGGCGGGTTTTTCTGCTGCGAGATCAGCAAGATGGCACCTCAGCCCTCGCCCCCATGACACAGACGGCCAGACTGCTGGACAGCCTGATTTGGCATCCAGCCCCACCGACTGGTTATTTTGTGATACGATAGAGACCGTTTTTTGACATCTGCGCCCCGTTGTCCCCTTTTTCCGGTGAGATAACCACCGGTTCCGGCGACCAACACCTGCCGGGCGCAGCACAACATGTGCCCAGTTCGAATCGCTCCTGCGCGACCTTGACGCCTGGAGCACTCCCCTCTGGGCACCTTAGATAAGGAGATCGGGCGATGAAACAATATCAAAGCTGGTTGGGACAATATCTGATGAGCCGCCGTGACGGAGACCACGCCATGGCATCCGAGCTCGCCAGCTCCATCTGCGAATTCTGGCAGGCCCGTGGAGATGAGGCCGAGACCAGCAAATGGCAGCAGATCTACGAGCAGCACGTGGAAAAAACCACCTGACGACCTGCTCTCCTCCATAAAAAAACCGGCGCTCATGGCGCCGGTTTTGCATTTCAACGACCCGGATCACATCTGGTCGATCATGTCCTGGGCGAACTGGGAGCAGGAACGCAGGGTGGCCCCTTCCATCAGACGCTCGAAGTCATAGGTGACGGTCTTGTTGGCGATGGCCGCTTCCATCCCCTTGACGATGAGGTCAGCCGCCTCGGTCCAGCCCAGGTGGCGCAGCATCATCTCGGCAGAGAGGATGAGGGAGCCCGGGTTGACCTTGTCCTGGCCAGCGTATTTCGGCGCGGTGCCGTGGGTGGCTTCGAACAGGGCAACGCCGTCGCCGATGTTGGCGCCCGGCGCGATGCCGATGCCGCCGACCTGGGCCGCCAGCGCGTCAGAGATGTAGTCGCCGTTGAGGTTCATACAGGCGATGACGTCATACTCGGCCGGGCGCAGCAGGATCTGTTGCAGGAAGGCATCGGCGATGACGTCCTTGACGACGATGGTCTTGCCGGTTTTCGGGTTCTTGAAGGAGCACCAGGGGCCGCCGTCGATGAGCTGGGCATCGTACTCTTTCTGGGCCAGGGCATAGCCCCAATCCTTGAAGGCACCTTCGGTGAACTTCATGATGTTGCCCTTGTGCACCAGGGTCACGGAGTCGCGATCGTTGTCGATGGCGTACTCGATGGCGGCACGGACCAGACGCTCGGTACCGGCCTTGGACATGGGCTTGATGCCGATGCCGCAGGACTCGGGGAAGCGAATTTTCTTCACGCCCATCTCGTTTTGCAGGAAAGCGATCACCTTCTTGGCTTCATCGCTGTCTGCCTTCCACTCGATGCCGGCGTAGATGTCTTCGGCGTTCTCGCGGAAGATCACCATGTCGGTCAGCTCGGGGTGCTTGACCGGGCTCGGGGTCCCTTCGTAGTAACGGACCGGGCGCAGGCAGACGTAGAGGTCCAGCTCCTGGCGCAGGGCCACGTTGAGGGAGCGAATACCGCCGCCGACCGGGGTGGTCAGCGGGCCCTTGATGGCCACGCAGTATTCACGAATGAAATCCAGGGTTTCGGCCGGCAGCCAGGCACCTTCGCCATAGACATGAGTCGATTTCTCGCCGGTATAGATCTCCATCCAGGCGATCTTGCGCTCGCCTTTGTAGGCTTTCTCGACCGCAGCATTCACCACATTCAACATGGCCGGGGTCACGTCCACACCGATACCATCCCCTTCGATAAACGGAATGATGGGATTGTGGGGAACCTGCAGCTTGCCGCTGGCATCGACTGTGATTTTCTGGCCCTGGGTCGGGATAACTACTTTGCTTTCCATCGGCATCTCCTAACTTCCGTTTGTTATCAATCTGATCGTTGCGCGCGGCCATCTTAAGCCCATCCATTTGCATAATCAAATAGCGGGCGTGCATGTCAGACCATAGTCGGGGAGTGGATCACAGTGCGCCTGAGGATCCCCTACTCCCTCGCTGCCCTCTGGTCCTGACGAGGCGCAGGCCCCGTCCATCCGGGCCTCTTCCTCTAGTGATGACAGCGTCTTCCTGCCCTCGCCGCCCCGAAGGCGCCATTCCCCCAAATCCCGTTCGCCTTTACATCGTCCTAACCCCTTTGGCGAGGCAAGGCGCGCCGGGGGACAGGCAGCCGGATCCGGACTAGGCTCTTTGCCAGTGATCGGGGCGCCCGGGGCGTGGCCGATCATGAAGAGAGCACGACAACAAGGAGAACACCATGTTTATCGTCACCAACCGGATGGTCAACGAGCAGGGCAAAACCCCCAGCGAGATCTTTGGCGAAAAACCCGCAGAGGGCCCCAACGAACTGCGCCTCGCCGAGGCCCGGCGTCAGGGCAAACAGTGGCAGCTGGACCTGCTGCCGGATCAGATCACCGCCGAGATGGCCGCCAGCGTCGGCCTTGACCCCGACCTCCCCCACCCGGCCAGCGCCTATGTGGCGCGCAAGCTGCTGGAGCGCTGCGCCGGGACCGGCAGCACGGCCAAGCAGAAGCTCAAGACCGGCAAACACCTGCTGCTGTTCGTACACGGCTTCAACAACGATCTTGACGATGTGCTGGAACGGGCCGCGGGGCTCGAGGCCCGGTACGGCGTCGAGGTGCTCTGCTTCAGCTGGCCCGCCAATGGCGGCGGCGCCCGGGGCGTGCTGAGCTACAAGAGCGACAAGCGCGATGCCCTGGCCTCGGCCGGTGCCCTTGACCGGGTGCTGGAGAAGATGAAGGGGCTGCTCGACGAGTTCAACGGCCAGTATGTGACGCAGCTGGAAGAGAAGGCCCAGAAGAAGTTCGCCGACAACGGCGAGGCCTGGGATCGCTACTTTGCCAAGGAGGTGAACAAGCGCTGCCCCTTCACCATCAACCTGCTGCTGCACAGCATGGGCAACTACCTGTTCAAGCACCTGCTGGGCAGCACGACCTACCACGCCAACCAGCTGCTGTTCGACAACATCATCATGGCCGCCGCCGACACCAACAACGAGCTTCACGCCCAGTGGGTCGACCGCATCCAGTGTCGCAACCGCCTCTACATCACCATCAATGAGCGCGATGGTGCCCTGATGGCATCGCGCATGAAGATGGGGGAGCAGCAAAAGGCGAGGCTCGGCCACTACACCCGGCGGCTGGACGCCAGAACGGCCACCTATGTGGACGTGACCAATCAGCCCCATGTGGGGGACTCTCACGCCTACTTCGAAGGGGATGCCCTCGCCAACGAGAAGGTGCTGCGCTTCTTCCACACCGTCTTCAACGGCGGCACCGGCGAGAGCGCGGAGCTGTTCGATGCGGCCCAGAACCTCTATCGCCTCTAGCCACTGCGCAAAAAAACCACCGCCCCGAACAGGGCGGTGGTTTTTCATTATGCGCTCACTTGGTGGCCACAAGGCCGCCAGGGGCTAGTGTTCTGCCGCTTCCGGCTGGGGCGCTTCGCTGCGCTCCCGTTGCAGTTCATCGACCCTGGCCTGCCATCTGTCCTGGGCCTGTTTTTGCCCCTGGGACTCGAATTCCTGGCGCATGGTGTCGATTTTTTGGTCAAGTTTTTCCATCAGGATGTCTCCTTACATCTCGGGTTACACACTGGCTGACGGCACTGTTTGGCCAACCTGCTCACCCGATTGGACACCAGGTTTTCCCCAATTGTCCAACAAAATAAACGATTGATTATGCAAAAACTAATCTAGAAAATGGGTTAAAGCTCCTTATGAAGCCCCATCACCCTCCCTGTAAACGCCTGATAAAAACACTATTTTTACCATTTATATCAATACCTTGATATTTATGATTCGCTCAATGACTCCCTTGAGATCGGCATGACGAGTGTATGCACATTTTTTTTCACAAAAACTCCCCGCTCTCCGGGTTTTGCGACCGGAAAGGCCCCCTTGTCCATCCAAGAACACGATAGGTTATGACGCAACCCATCTCTTTAATGGATAGATAATCCCCAACCCCGGCCCTACGGCTTGCCAACCCGACCATCAGCAGGTTCGCTTGTTACCCATCCGGGCATATCCCGCCCCACTCCCGCCCCGATAAAATGGGGCCGCACCGCGCCTGCTGAGCGGGTTGTTGCCGCCCTCATCCCCTCTCGTCGGAGTCATGACATGGATCTCTTCTGGTGGTTTGCCCTGCCCGTCGCCGCAGGCACCTTCTATGGGTGCTATTTCTGGAACCAGCGCCATGCCCAGCCCGACTGGCTGCGCCTGCCTACCCGCGCCGACTACCTGCACCAGCATCCCGAATGCGCCATCGACGATGAACTGGGGGCGCGCTGCTGCGCCTGCGGCTCCGACAAGGTGCTGGGCCACCCCCAGACCGGCTGGCCTGATCATCGCTTTCGCCACACCTGCCTCGCCTGCGGCAAGGCGCTCTTTCGCACCGAAGAACCCCCGATATAAGCATCCACATTCGCCCTTTTTGTATGGCGATGTATGGCGATGGCAGATGCTGACACCCGCGAAGCAACAAAGAGCACGCGCTCGGGACAGGGAGACATCTCAGATGGAAAAGGATTTAACCGCACTGAAGCGCAAGTGGCTCAAGAAGCATCTGCAAGCGCTACGGGCAGCAAAAGACGAGGAAGAAGAAAAAGTAGGCATGCCAGGGTTTGTCGGCATCCTGTGCGCCCTGCTCCCCTTGCTGACAGCGGCTATCTATTTGGTCGGGATGCGATATTACCACGGCTACCTTGACCGCTTCGGTCTTGAATACACCGAGTTCTCCCAACCCGCGGATGTCACTCTTTTTCACGGATTCCTGCTGCTGCTACAGCTGCTCTTGCCTTACGTGTTCCCTCTCGTCATGACAGTTGGAGTGCTCTTTGCCACGCTCTCATGCCTGTTTTTCAAGGTGAGGTGGCGCTTGACTCTCTCATGGTGGGTGGTCCGCTTTTTTGTTCTGCTTCCCATCGTGATGAAGGGTGGGAAAATTGCCCGCACCTATCCCGCTCCATTTACATTTAGCTGTCTGATTTGGTTAAAGAATACCTATTTGAAATTTGCACTTTTCATGCTTCCTATCCTGTTGGTCATCTGGGCATCTGAATACACCAGACCCATGGGGGAGAAAGAGGCTAACAAGCAGATCACCCTCCTCGAACAAGGCAACTGGCCAGAGAGTAAGGCCCATAGCCAGTCCCCTCTGCTGGGGGATGAACCCCATATCCGCATCGGCTGCAACACCGCCCACTGCGCCTATCGCCTCAAGGGGGGTGACACCCTGATCCTGCGCCTCGACCAGATAACCGAAACCCGCTACCAGCCTGACAAGGCCGCCCCGAAATAGACGGTATGGCGCAGGCGTCCTGACAGAGAGAGCGCCGACCAGGTCAGAATGGGTTGTCGTTTGTGACCCTGTTTCGTACTATTGCCCGCCACTGCGAACCCCCTTTTCCGGCCCGGGCGTCATGCACGGCGCGGGCCCACAAACGGATAGCGATCCCATGACATCTCTGACCCACTGCTCGGTGCTGGCAATGACGCTGGTTGCACTGCCCGCCCTCGCCTCCGGTGACGGTGACGGGTGCGGCTTCTGGCTCACCGACTGCCCTCTCCCCACCTATCCGCTCTATCTCAACGAGAACGACACCCGGGGCAACCTGCTGATGCTGCTGGGGGATGCCCAGCATCACCCCCTCCCCTTCACCCTGCCGGCAGATCCGCTGAACGAGCGCAGCCAGCCGCTGTTCTACCTCACCCGCCTCCCCCAGCCGGAGGAGGTGGAGGACCCGGCGCTGCGCGAGCAGCTCGGCAGCCGGCTGGCCGCCTACGACCCGTCCCTCCCACCGCTGCTCGAGCACTACGCGGGCCACGACTCCCTCTACGGCCACGCCATCTCCAACTCCCTCTCCTCGGTCAGCGCGTTTCTGGACGCCCTCGAGCAGAGCGAGGTGCCCGCCCCGGAGCGCACGTCGCTGCTGCGAAGCCGTCTGCTGATCCTGGGGCAGCAGGAGAGCCCGGCCCCCGCTACCGAAATGAGCGATGCTGCCCTGGAGTGGCAGGGGTATCTGCAGGCCGCCCGGCACTTCTACGAGAGCCGCTTCGAGGAGGCCCGCGCAGGCTTTGCCGCCTTGCAGCAGGCCAAGGCCCCCTGGGTGGCCGAGAGCGCGACCTACATGGTGATGCGCACGGAGATCAACCTCGCGATGAAGGAGGCGAAGGACGAATACGGCGATCAGGACGTGACCAGGAGCGACAAGGAGGCCCTTCGCCGCGCCATGGCCCAGGGTCAGGCCTATCTGGCGGCCTACCCGCAAGGGCGCTACGCCAGCTCGACCAGAGGACTGTTCAGACGCATCCAGTGGATGGCCGGTGATCTCGGCGCCCTGCGGGATGCCTATGACGAGGCCATGGCAACCCGCCAGCCCTTGCCGGCGCTGGAGGCCCTGGTCAACGAGATCGATCTCACCCTGCTCAGTGGCGATGCCTATCGCCATCAGGCGGCCTATCAGGACTCGGCCCAGCCGGCGCTGCTGTTCGTCAATGCCCTGCGGGGTCTCAGACCGACCTATGAGCGGCCGCGGGACTGGCAAGATGCCCAGCTGGACGACGCCATCGCGCACCTGCAAAAAACCGGTCACCAGGCGCAGGCGGCCTATCTCAAGGCCTACGCCCTCTTTTTGGACAAGCAGTTCGAGCAGGTGCTGGCCCTGCCCTCCCTGGGGCAGGAGGACGCCACCCTGGCATTCAGCCACCAGATGCTGCGCATCTGGGCCTGGCAGGGAATGAAGGCCTTCGACAAGGCCGAGCAGGCCCTGATGGCGCTGGTGGCCTCTCCCCTGGGTCAGGCCCAGCAGGCGTTCGTGGAGAACGTGCTGGCGGATCACTGGGTGCGCACCGGCAACACGGCCGCCATCTTCCAGCCGGGCAGCCCCATCACCCAGCTGCGCATCCGCGCGGCCGTGCTCAAGCAGGAGGCCGAACCCGCCCTGTTGCGCCAGCAAGCCAGTCAGGGCCCGAGCGCGGCGGAGCGGCAGATTGCGCTCCATACCCTGCTGGTGCGGGATCTCATCGCCAGCGACCCGGCCACCTTCTTGCAGGATGTGGCCCTCATCCCCGCCGATTACAAGGAGGCGACCCCTCCCGCCGACGCGCCCTGGGAGCCCGTGCCCAACGGGGATGTGCGCCTCTCGGCGTTCCAGTGGCGCGGAGAGGGGACGCCCCAGGGCTACCACTGCCGGGATCTGGCCCAGACCCTTGGCACCCTGGTGCAGCGCCCCGACGATGGTCATGCCCTCAACTGCTTCGGGGAGTACCTGCGCAGCCGGGATCCCCATATCGACCTGTGGCAGGATCGCGAGATGATCTGGGGGCTGGCGCAAGACGAGCGTCCCACATTCCCGAGTCGCCTCGCCCTCTATCAGGCCGTGATGGCCAACCCCAAGGCGGAGCCCGAAGACAAGAGCTATGCCCTCTATCGCGCCATCCAGTGCTATGCCCCCTCCGGCTACAACAGCTGCGACAGCCAGGAGATCCCCAAACGCACCCGGCAGGCCTGGTTCAACACCCTCAAGCAGCGCTATGGCAACTCGGTGTGGGCCAGATCCCTCAAATACTACTGGTGAGCCATGAGCAGCCCCCCTGAACGCGCCCTGCTGGCGCTGCTGCTGACGGCCCTGGCCACCCCCCTTGAGGCCAGTGTCGATGCCAGCGCCTATCACGGGTTCTGGCTCTGGTCCGCCACCCGCCACCAGCCGGTACTGGAACAGGCCAGCACCCTCTATCTGCATCAGGGGGAGATCCTGGACAGGCCCGGCGGCTCCCGCTTCGTCAAGCTGGGGCGGGTTCCCTCCCCCCTCAAGGCCGGGCAGGTCTGGCTGGTGGTGCGTGTCAACGCCCTCCCCCTCTCCCCCGCCCACGAGCAGGTGCTGGTGCGCCTCTACGAGGGGTGGCGCGCGGCCGGGGCCAGGGTGGCGGGCATCCAGATCGACTTCGATGCGGCGACCCGCCAGCTCGATCGCTATGGCAACGCCCTGCAACAACTGCGGCGCGCCCTGCCTCCCGGGTGCAAGCTCAGCGTGACGGGGCTGCTCGACTGGGCGAAAACGGGGGACGTGGCAGAGCTCAATCGCCTGCCCGTGGACGAGCTGGTGATCCAGACCTATCAGGGCACGCGCACGGTGCCGGGATATCAGGCCTATCTGCCCGCCATGGCGCACCTGACCATCCCGTTCAAGGTCGGGCTGGTGCAGGATGGGGAGTGGGATCCCGCCTGGCAGACAACACTGGCCGCCTCCCCCCACTACCGGGGCGAGGTGGTCTTCCTGCTCAACCGCCCGGCGCCGATCCCGGGGACCAGCGCCCCTGTTCCCCGGCATGACGCCCACTGAGACGCGGGTGAACCCTATCGGGGCGCCACAAACAGGGAGAGAAACAAGGATGACGTTTGTCGAGATGAACCCCGCCCACCTGCCGCTGGCCCTGCTGCTGGAGGCCGATCCCGCCGCGTCGCGCATCGCCGCCTACCTGCCCGGGGCCTGGGGCTTTGCCGCCCTGGCGAACAACGAGGTCGTGGGGGCCTGCGTGGCGGGCCTGGTGGGGGAGCAAACCGCCGAGATCTTCAACATCGCCGTTGCCCCCAGCCGCCAGCAGCAGGGCATCGGCTCCGGCCTGCTGCGCTTCGTGCTGGAGAACCTGGCCGGGAAGGGGATAGGCCGCGTCGAGCTCGGTACCGGCAGCTTCGGCCACCAGCTCGCCTATTACCAGCGCCACGGCTTTCGCGTCCATGCCGTCGTGAAGGATCACTTCCTCATCCACTATCCCGAGCCCCTGATGGAGCACGGCATCCAGCACAAGGACATGCTGCGCCTCTCCCTCGCACTGGCGCCGGACACCGCCTCCCCCTGACCCGAGAGGGAAGCCCCGCTCTCCCCCTGATGGCCGCCCCCTGTGGTACACTCCGCCATCCCCTGTTTTTGGTAGGCATGCGATGAAATCAGCCCGTCCCCGTCTCTCCCTCTCCGCCCGCCCTGACGCAGGCCGCAAGGCCAGCGGGCCCACCACGGCGCGCCCATCCCAACGCCGGGAGGCCCGGCACACAGGGAGCGTCAACGAGCGCAAACCGGCCCCCGCTCCGGTGGATCGCAAGCTGCTGCTCTTGAACAAGCCCTACATGGTGCTCTGCCAGTTCACCGACGAGGCGGGCCGCGAGACCCTCAAGGATTACATCAAAGAGCCCGGCATCTATGCCGCGGGCAGGCTGGATCGAGACAGCGAAGGGCTCTTGCTGCTCACCAACGACGGCAAGTTGCAGGCACGCCTCACCCAGCCGGGAGAGAAGACCCCCAAGACCTACTGGGTGCAGGTGGAAGGCATCCCGAGCGAGGAGAAACTGGCCGCCCTTCGCGCCGGTGTGGAACTCAACGACGGCATGACCCTGCCCGCCGGGGCGCGCATCATGGATGACCCTGCCGTGTGGCCACGCAATCCGCCCATACGCGAGCGCAGGGAGATCCCCACCTGCTGGCTCGAGATAACAATCGTGGAGGGGCGCAACCGCCAGGTGCGGCGCATGACCGCCCACATCGGCCACCCCACCTTGCGCCTCATCCGCTACGCCATCGGGGAGTGGACCCTCGATGGTCTGGCGCCGGGAGAGAGCCGCGCCCTGCCCGCCCCCGAGCTGGCCCCCGCGCCACGACCAGCCGCCACACGAGGCAAACCACGGGCATCCGCCACAGCCGGGGGCACTGGCCGCAGTGCCCCCCGCACCGCCCGGCCAACAGATCAGGCTCCACCCCAGGGGCGGGAGCGCCGCGGGGCAGACCCGCGCCCGGCCAATCGCAGCGGCGGGCGCACCACCGCCCGCCGTCCGGCTCGCACCAAGCCCTCTGAATGAAGGCGACAGCGGATCTGCATCGAGCGCCCCTGCCGGGGCACAGCCAACAAGACAAGGAGTCCTTATGAGCGATCACCCACCGCTGCCCACCCGCCTCACCGTGGCCGCCCTGGTGCACTGGCAGGGGCGTTTCTTGCTGGTGGAAGAGGAGATTGCGGGCAAGCGCCGCTTCAATCAGCCCGCCGGCCACGTGGAGCCGGGAGAAGATCTCATCCAGGCAGCCTGCCGCGAGCTGAAGGAGGAGACCGGACTCACCGCCGCGCCCACCGGCTGGCTTGGGGTCTACCTCTTCAAACCGGCGGACAGCGAGGCCACCTTTGTGCGCACAGCCGTCATCTTCGACCTTGAAAAGTCGCCCGGTCAGCACCATCCAGAGGATCCCGACGGTGACGTACTGGCCTGTCACTGGCTCAGCCTGGAGGAGATTGCCGAGTGCAAGCCCGCCCTGCGAAGCCCCCTGGTGTGGCAGTGCATCCAGGACTATCTGGCAGGCACCCGCCTGCCGCTGTCGGCCCTCAAGGCCTTTATCTAAGCGCCATTGGACGCTCTTTTTGACGCGATGGGGCCGAGACAAGAAAAACGATTTCCCGCCACCGGGCTCCCAAGGGGAACAGCGGCAGGGAGATGTGACCGGGGGCGCAAAACTCTGGTAGAATACGCCCCGTTTAAACGAACTGGTAACTTCGACTAATGACAGACAACAGCCAAATCAAGGTGATCGTCGGCATGTCCGGCGGCGTGGATTCTTCCGTCTCGGCCTACCTGCTCCAGCAGCAGGGCTATCAGGTCGAAGGCTTGTTCATGAAGAACTGGGAAGAAGACGACACGGACGAGTACTGCTCTGCCGCCCAGGATTTGGCTGATGCCAAGGCCGTCTGCGACAAGCTGGGGATGAAACTCCACACCATCAACTTCGCCGCCGAATACTGGGACAACGTCTTCGAACACTTCCTGGAAGAGTACAAGGCGGGTCGCACCCCGAACCCGGACATCCTGTGCAACAAGGAGATCAAGTTCAAGGCGTTCCTGGAGTTTGCCGCCGAAGAGCTGGGGGCCACCTACATCGCCACCGGCCACTATGTGCGCCGTGACGACAGCACCGGCCGCCCTCGCCTGCTGCGCGGCCTCGATACCAACAAGGATCAGAGCTACTTCCTCTATACCCTGAGCGAAGCCCAGGTGGGTCAGAGCCTGTTCCCGGTCGGGGATCTGGAAAAACCCGAGGTGCGCCGCATCGCCGAGCAGCTGGATCTCATCACCGCCAAGAAGAAAGACTCCACCGGCATCTGCTTCATCGGTGAGCGCAAGTTCAAGGACTTCCTGGCCAAGTTCCTGCCCGCCCAGCCCGGCCCCATCGAAACCGTGGACGGCAAGATCATCGGCGAGCATCAGGGGCTGATGTACCACACCCTGGGCCAGCGCAAGGGGCTTGGCATCGGCGGTCGCAAAGATGCCACCGAAGAGGCCTGGTACGTGGTGGACAAAGAGGTGGAGCGCAACACGCTCGTGGTGGCACAAGGGGAACACCCCCGCCTCTACTCCGACGGCCTGGTCGCGAGCCAGCTGCACTGGGTGGATCGCACCCCCATTCGGGCGCCGCGCCGCTGCACCGTCAAGACCCGTTACCGTCAGGAAGATATCCCCTGCCTGATCCAGCCCATCGACGATGAGACCATCCGGGTCATCTTCGACGAGAAGCAGGCTGCGGTGACCCCGGGCCAGTCCGCCGTCTTCTACGACGGGGAAGTGTGTCTGGGCGGCGGCATCATCGAACAACGTTTCAGCCATCCGGTCTAAGGGCTGGGCGCTCACGAGCGTCCGCGCTGTACTCCCTTCTCCCCTCGCGGGAGAAGGGTTGGGGATGAGGGGGTAACCACCCTCACTCTGACCCTCTCCCTGAGGGAGAGGGGACAAAGAAAAACAGTACCAGGCAGCGATACATGATTGGCAACGTCCAGGCCGGATCATGGCATCGGCCGGTGAAAGAACAGAACAGGGCCGTGAAGATATGAGCGACAAATTCCAAGACAGAACCATGGCCTTCGCAGGCATCTGCCAGGCCGCCTATCTGGTGCAGAAAGTGGCCCGTGACGGCTCCTGCGACGAAGCCTCCCTGCGCGAGAGCCTGCAAAGCATTCTGGTCACCAACCCCACGCAGCCGCTGGAAGTGTTCGGCAGCCACCTGGCCATTCGCGACGGCTATCGCGCCCTGGTGGAACAGCTGGGGGCCGACGGCAGCCAGAAGAATGCCGAGCTGACCCGCTACGTGGTGAGCCTGATCGCGCTGGAGCGCAAGCTCGCCAAGCGCAAGGACATCCTCAACATGCTGGGGGAGCGGATCAGCCAGATCGGCCGCCAGCAACAGCATTTCGATCTGCTCGACGAGCAGATCCTGGCCAACATGGCGAGCATCTACAGCGACCTTATCAGCCCCATCGGGCCGCGCATCCAGGTGGCGGGCACCCCGCTCTTCCTGCAGCAGCCCCTGGTGCAGCACAAGGTGCGCGCCCTGCTGCTCGCAGGCATCCGCGCCGTGGTGCTGTGGCGCCAGCTCGGCGGCAGCCGTACCCAGATCATCTTCGCCCGCAAGAAGATGGTGGAACTGGCCAAACGATTTTAACCCCCACACCAATCATCAGGAGTTCACCCCATGGAGCTGTCCGCGCTGACTGCCGTTTCCCCGATTGACGGTCGTTATGGCGACAAGGCCGATGCCCTGCGCCCTATCTTCTCCGAATTCGGTCTGCTGCGTTTTCGCGTCGAAGTCGAGGTGCGCTGGTTGCAAAAACTGGCCAGCCACGCCGGGATCCCGGAAGTCCCTGCCCTGAGCGAGGCAGCCAATGCCGTGCTTGACGGCATCGTCAGCAACTTCAACGAGCAGGATGCCGCCCGCATCAAACAGATCGAGCGCACCACCAACCATGATGTGAAAGCGGTGGAGTACTTCCTGAAAGAGAAGGTGGAAGTGAACCCGGAGCTGGCCGCCGTCAGCGAATTCATTCACTTCGCCTGCACCTCGGAAGACATCAACAACAACTCCCACGGCCTGATGCTGAAGACCGCCCGGGAAGAGGTGATCAAGCCTTATTGCGAAAAGCTCATCAGCGAGATCAAGCGCCTGGCCGTCGAGTACCGCGACATGCCGCTGCTCTCCCGTACCCACGGTCAGCCGGCGACCCCGAGCACCATGGGCAAGGAGATGGCCAACGTCGCCTACCGTCTGGAGCGCCAGCTCAAGCAGATCATGGCGGTGGAGCTGCTGGGCAAGATCAACGGTGCCGTGGGCAACTACAACGCTCACATCAGCGCCTACCCGGATGTGGACTGGCACCAGTTCTCCGAGGAGTTCGTCACCTCCCTGGGCCTGACCTGGAACCCCTACACCACCCAGATCGAGCCCCACGACTACATCGCCGAGCTGTTCGACGCCCTGGCCCGCTTCAACACCATCCTGATCGACTTTGACCGTGACGTCTGGGGTTACATCTCCCTGGGCCACTTCAAGCAGCGCACCATCGCCGGCGAAATCGGCTCCTCCACCATGCCCCACAAGGTCAACCCCATCGACTTCGAGAACTCCGAAGGCAACCTGGGTCTGGCCAACGCCGTGTTCCAGCACCTGGCGAGCAAACTGCCCATCTCCCGCTGGCAGCGTGATCTCACCGACTCGACCGTGCTGCGCAACCTGGGTGTGGCGGTGGGTTACTCCCTGATTGCCTATCAGGCGACCCTGAAGGGCATCTCCAAGCTGGAAGCCAACGCGGACGCCATGGCCGCCGATCTGGACGCCAACTGGGAAGTGCTGGCGGAGCCCATCCAGACCGTGATGCGCCGCTACGGCATCGAGAAGCCCTACGAGAAGCTCAAAGAGCTGACCCGTGGTCGCCGCGTCGACGCCGAAGGGATGCGCACCTTCATCGACACCCTGGCACTGCCGGAAGCGGTCAAGGTCGAGCTCAAGAAGCTGACCCCGGCCAACTACATCGGCGACGCCCAGCGTCTGGTCGATCTGCTGAAATAAGTGATGTAACCGAACCGGCGGGGGCTCTGTCATGACGGCAGGGCCCCCGTTGATTTTGGCCCATTTGATATGATCACTCGCCATCGGGCCATTTCAGAGCCCTTGCCCAAGCCCGCCTTGGGCAAGCCCTCTCACAAGATACGAGAAGCACCATGTACCAACTCAATCTGGATATCGCTCACTTCCTCGAGCACTACTGGCAGAAGCGCCCGCTCCTCATCAAGGGCGGTTTCACCGACTTTCAGGATCCCATCAGCCCGGACGAGCTGGCGGGTCTGGCCATGGAAGAGGTGATCGAATCGCGCCTGGTCACCCGCTTCAACAACAAGTGGGAGGCGGCCCACGGCCCCTTCGAATCCTACGATCACCTGGGGGAAGAGAACTGGACCGTGCTGGTGCAGGCGTGCAACCACTGGGTACCCGAGGTGCACGAGCTGGCGGTGCCCTTCCAGTTCATTCCGGGCTGGCGCTTTGACGATGTGATGGTGAGCTTCTCCACCCCTCACGGCGGTGTCGGCCCCCACATCGACAACTACGACGTCTTCATCACCCAGGGTCAGGGCAAGCGCCACTGGCGGGTCGGCGATGCCAAGCCCTTGAACGAGTTCGCCGCCCACGCGGCCCTGCTGCACTGCGAGCCGTTCGAGGCGATCATCGACGTCATCATGGAGCCGGGCGACATCCTCTACATCCCGCCCGGATTCCCCCACGAGGGCTACGCCATCGAGCCCTCCCTGAACTTCTCGGTGGGTTTCCGCGCGCCGGACGCCAAGGCCCTTGTCTCCTCCTTTGCCGATCACCTGATCGACAACGAGATCCGCACCGACCGTTACGGCGACCCGGACCTCCAGCCCCGCGCCCGCCACGGGGAAATCCAGCCCCATGAGCTGCACCGCCTGCGGGAGCTGATGCAACAGGCCCTCGACGACGAGACCCTGTTCAAGGAGTGGTTCGGCACCATGATCTCCGAGGCCAAGCACGATCTGGACGTCAATCCGGTGGAGCCGGACTACAGCGCCGACGAGGTGGCCGACCTGCTGAGCCAGGGGGAGCCCGCCATCAAGGTGCCGGGGTTGCGCAGCGTCTGGTTCAGCGGCGAGAGCCGCACCTGCTACATCGACGGCGAAGCCTGGACCCTGCCAAGCGAGGATCCGGCCGCCATCGCGCTCCTGTGCGACAAGGACATCATCACCCAGGACGCGCTGGTGGAACTGGCCGATCAGGCGGGCTTCCTGCAATTGCTGACCCGGCTGGTCAACCGCGGCTACTGGTTCTTCGGCTGATCCTGAGGGCTGCCGCCCCTCCCGGCGTGCCGGGAGGGGCGGCGTTTTTTCCGCTGTAGGCCAACCGGCTCCAGCCTTGCACTGCTTCGCCCTGACGCCGCGGGAGGGAGTGACTACACTGGATGACGGCCAACGGCATCGGGCCGGATCGCCCCGGCAAGGGGGCCCTGTTGTTTGTCATTTAACAACATGGGCTCGGGCAGGATGCGGGGCCAGAAATGGGAACCAAATGGCCTCAGTTGCGGAAAATCAATTATTTTAGCCCCTAAAATGAGCTGTGAGCGAAAACGTTATCTTTCAAATTGAGGCCGTTTTCGCTCAAAACGTTGTTTCTGGATCATAAAAAGTATCCAAAAACTGGTGTATATTGCACGGCGGAAATTCCTTAACCATGAAGACTGACATGAAAAAGACCAAAATCGTCTGCACCATCGGTCCCAAGACCGAATCCAAAGAAATGCTGGGCAAGATGCTGGATGCCGGCATGAACGTCATGCGCCTGAACTTCTCCCACGGCGACTACGCCGAACACGGTGGTCGCATCAGCAACCTGCGCGCTGTCATGGCCGAAACCGGCAAGCACGCAGCCATCCTGCTGGACACCAAGGGTCCGGAAATCCGCACCATCAAGCTCGAAGGCGGCAACGACGTCTCCCTGGTCGCCGGCCAGACCTTCACCTTCACCACCGACCAGACCGTGGTGGGCAACAAAAACAAAGTCGCCGTCACCTATGCCGGCTTTGCCAGCGACCTGCGCGTCGGCAACCGCATCCTGGTTGACGACGGCCTGATTGGCTTGGACGTCATCGAAATCACCGAGCGCGAAGTGATCTGTAAAGTGCTCAACAACGGTGACCTGGGCGAGAACAAGGGCATCAACCTGCCGGGCGTCTCCATCAAGCTGCCGGCCCTGGCCGAGAAAGACAAGCGCGACCTCATCTTCGGTTGCGAGCAAGGCGTTGATTTCGTTGCCGCCTCCTTCATTCGCAAGAAAGAAGACGTGCTGGAAATCCGTGAGCACCTGAAAGCCCACGGCGGCGAGAACATCCAGATCATCTCCAAGATCGAAAACCAGGAAGGCCTGGACAACTTCGACGAGATCCTGGCTGTCTCCGACGGCATCATGGTTGCCCGTGGCGACATGGGTGTCGAGATCCCGGTAGAAGAAGTGATCTTCGCCCAGAAGATGATCATCGAGAAGTGCAACAAAGCCCGCAAAGTGGTCATCACCGCCACCCAGATGCTGGACTCCATGATCAAGAACCCGCGTCCGACCCGCGCCGAAGCTGGCGACGTGGCCAACGCCATCCTGGACGGTACCGACGCAGTCATGCTGTCCGGTGAGTCCGCCAAGGGCAAGTACCCGCTGGAAGCCGTGACCATCATGGCCACCATCTGCGAGCGTACCGATGCCGTGATGCCGTCCAACCTGTCTGCTGCCAACGACAGCAACAAGCTGCGCATCACCGAAGCGGTCTGCAAAGGCGCGGTCGAGACCTCCGAGAAGCTGGACGCCCCGCTGATCGTGGTTGCCACCGAAGGCGGCAAGTCTGCCAAGGCCATCCGCAAGTACTTCCCGAAAGCCTGGATCCTGGCCATCACCACCAACAAGAAGACCGCTGCCCAGCTGGTGCTGACCAAGGGTGTGGTTGCTCACGTGGTTGACTCCATCGCCTCCACCGACGACTTCTATCGCATCGGCAAAGAAGCCGCGCTGGAAATCGGCATGGGCGTGAAGGGTGACGTGGTTGTCATGGTCTCCGGTGCCCTGGTACCGAGCGGTACCACCAACACCGCCTCCGTTCACGTACTGTAATCAGTCCTGAACCGATGAAAGCGGCGCCTGCGGGCGCCGTTTTTTTTTATCTCTCCCCCTGCTGCCCCTCTTGCGCCGGTGCTAGAATCCACGCGGATTTTACCCTGGTGGAAAATCCCCCGAACATCGCATAATCACCCGGACGCTTTATGCTCTCAACACGCTTCAAAAGAGCCTCGGCCACCCTGCTGCCGCTGCTCTGTTTACTCATCACCTTCTGGACCCCGAGCACCCTGGCGCAGGATCTGCCCCAGCGCGCCACCGTGCAGCGGGCGCTCGACGCCCTCGGCAAATCGGACACCCCCACGGCCAGCCAGCAGGCGGACCAGAAGTTCCTGACTGACACCCTCTCCCTCCTCGACAGCATCGACAAGGAGAAGAGCAAGGCCAAAACCCAGAGCGAACGCCTGCGCACCCTGCCGACAGAGCTCAAGGAGATCGGCGCCAAGCTAGACGCCCTGACCCAGGGCAAGAGCCCGGAGCAGCTCAAGAGCGAATACGCCACCATGAGCCTGGCGGAGCTCGATGCCCGCCAACCCGAGATCATGGCCAACATGCAGGCGGCCCAGGAGGCCCTTGGCACCATCGGTAGCCAGATCACCAACCTGCAGACCCTGCCGGAGCGGGCCCAGGCCAGCATGAGCCGCGCCTATCAGCGCAGCCAGGAGATCCGCACCCGCCTCAACGCCGGGGACGGGGTGAGCAGCGCCGAGAAAATGAAGCTTAATGCCGAACTGGCCCTGCTGGATCTGCAACTGGCCAACCTGCAAAAGGAGCTGGACAACCGCACCAGCATGCAGGATCTGGTGGTCAAGCAACGGGACTACCAGAGTGCCCGTCTCGCCAGTGAAGAGCAGAAACTGCAGGCATTGCAGGAGCAGAGCAGCGCCAAGCGCCTGGGGGATACCGAGAAGACCGCCGAAGAGACCGGCGAACTGGTGGCCGCCGAAGACAACCCCCTGGTGCAAAAAGAGCAGGAGCTCAACTACCAGCTCAGCCAGCAACTCATCAGCTCCACCAACAGCCTCAACACCCTGGCCCAGAAGAACCTGCAGGCGAAGAGCATGCTGGAGCGCGGCACCCAGACCGAGCGCAACCTCAACGAACAGGTGCAGATGCTCAAGGGCAACCTGCTGCTCTCGCGCATCCTCTATCAGCTCTACCAGCAACTGGAAGCGGCCCCCTCCACCCTGGTGAAGAACCTGGAGGAGCAGATCGCCGACCTGCATCTGGCCCAGTTCGAACTGAGCCAGCAGCGTGACCAGCTGTTCCAGAAGAACCAGTATCTGGACAACCTCATCGCCAGCAGCGGCGAGACGGTGAGCGACGAAGACAGGGCCAGCCTTGCCAAGCTCATCGACACCCGCATCGGCCTGCTGGATCAGCTCAACCGCCAGATGGATGCCCAGCTCACCAACGCCATCAGCCTGCAACTGACCCAGCAGCAGCTGACCCGGGTCTATGCCTCCATCGAGTTCACCCTGCAGCAGCACATCTTCTGGGTGAGCAGCAACAAGCCCATCGATGCCAAGTGGTTCATCACCTGGCCGGCCCAGGCCTTCAAGCAGGCCTCCGACTGGGTGCTGAAACCGGACTGGAGCGGCTGGGGCGACATGCTGCTGGCGGTCTCCCTGCTCTCCCTGCCACTGCTGCTGGTGGGCGGCCTGCTGCTGTGGAAGCGCGGCACCCTGCTCGAGCGCCAGAAGAAGATCGTCAAGGATCTGGGACGTTTTCGTCAGGACAGCCAGTGGCACACCCCCCGTGCCCTGCTGTTCACCGTGCTGCAACGCCTGCCGGGCACCCTCTTCATCCTGGCCGCCGGCCTGCTGCTCGCCTATTGCGGCCTGCTGAGCCCGAGACTCATCTTCCAGATCACCCTGAACCTGGCCCTCGGCTACCTGGTGTTCAGTGTCTACCTGTCGGTGATGCGACCGGGGGGCATCGGCGAGACCCACTTCCGCATGCCGCGGGACGAGCTGCAGGCCAAGCGCAACAGCATGCGCTACCTCTGGCTGCCCCTGCTGCCCCTCATCATGCTGTCGACCAAGGCGGTGGTGGAGCCCTCCTCCCTTGGCAACGACGTCATCGGCCAGGGCATGACCATGCTGCTGCTGGGGCTGACCGCCTACCTGGTGCTGCCCATCTCCCGCGCCCGCATCAAGGGCGAGGCGAGCATGTTGCAGACCCTGACCGCCGTCGCCCTGGCGCTGGCGCCGGTGGCCCTGATGGTGCTGGCAGCCCTTGGCTACTACTACACGGCCCTGAAACTCACCGGCAGGCTCATCGAGTCCTTCTACCTCATCATCATCTGGGGTCTGGTCTATCGCACCGCCCTGCGCGGTCTTGAGCTGGCGGCCCGTCGTCTGGCCTATCGCCGCGCGGTCGCCAAGCGGGAACACAAGACCCAGGAGGATGCGGAAGGGGGCGAAGCCATCGAAGAGCAGCCCATGGATCTGGAAGAGGTCAGCCAGCAGTCCCTGCGTCTGACCCGCATCATGCTGCTGCTGGTGTTCGGCGTCGCCTTCTACTGGCTCTGGTCTGATCTGGTGGCGGTCTTCACCTACCTCGACAGTGTGGTGCTGTGGCACAAGAGCGAGGGGACCGGGGCCAACGCCGTGCTCTATCCCATCAGCCTGAGCGACGTGCTGACCGGCCTCTTCGTGTTTGGTGCGGCTCTGTCGCTGGCCCGCAACCTGCCGGGCCTGCTGGAGGTGCTGGTGCTCTCCAAGCTGCGCCTTGCTCAAGGCACGGCCTACGCCTTCACCACCATGCTCAACTACGCCCTGATCGGGGTGGGCAGCCTGACGGCGCTGGCCATGCTGGGGGTCCAGTGGGAGAAGCTGCAGTGGCTGGCCGCCGGTCTCTCGGTCGGTATCGGTTTCGGCATGCAGCAGATCGTCTCCAACTTCATCTCAGGCATCATCATCCTGTTCGAGCGCCCGGTGCGGATCGGCGACACCGTCACCATCGGCACCATCTCGGGCACGGTCAACAAGATCAGGATCCGCTCCACCACCCTCACCGACTTCGACCGCAAGGAGGTGATCATCCCGAACCAGCAGCTGATGATAGAGCGGCTCATCAACTGGTCCCTGTCCGACACCGTCACCCGGGTCATCGCCCGGGTCGGGGTGGCCTATGGCTCGGATCTGGATCTGACCCGCAAGCTGTTGATGCAGGCCGCCATGGAGAACAGCCGGGTGCTGAAAGACCCGGCCCCCATCGTCTACTTCCTCACCTTCGGGCCCAGCACCCTGGATCACGAGCTGCGCTTCTTCGTGAGCGAGCTGGGGGATCGCAACCCGGCCATCGACGAGCTGAACCGCCGCATCGACGTGCTGTTCCGCGAGCATGGCATCGAGATCGCGTTCAACCAGATGGACGTCTACATCAAGAACATGCAGGGAGACGAACAGAAGGTGGAATCCCGCCCGGCGCTGCCGCCGGCAGGGAACCAGCCCGTCTGATCCCGCCCGCTTCACAGGCCCCTTCACGGGGCCTGTTTTTTTCTGCCCGCCCCCCGCCTTGGAAAGCGCAGATCGCCCCCAATATAGGGAAGACAACGGACTGTCTGCACGAGGAACCCAATGGACTCGCTCTACGCCGTGGTGCTCTTTGCCATCTCGGCATCGGTCACCCCCGGCCCCAACAACATCATGGTGATGAGCGCCGGCGCCAGCGTCGGGATACGCAAGAGCCTGCCCCTGCTCATGGGGATCTGCGTCGGCTTTACCCTGATGCTGTTGCTGGTGGGGCTGGGCTTTGGCCAGCTCTTTACCCGCTTCCCCGAACTCCACATGTTCATCAGGTGCGCGGGCACCCTCTATCTGCTCTATCTTGCCTGGCTCATCGCCCGCCCGACGGACGGGATGGCTGACAGCAACGGGGCCCGCCCGTTCGGCTTTTTCAAGGGTGCCCTGTTCCAGTGGGTCAATGCCAAGGCCTGGGTGGTTGCCACCGGCGCCATCGCCGCCTTCACCAGCGCGGGGAGCGACCCCTTTGAGCAGCACCTCGTCATCGCCCTGACCTTCTTCATCGTCTCTTTCCCCTGCGTCGGACTCTGGCTCCTGTGCGGTTCCCTGCTCAAGCGCTGGCTGGCAAACGATCTTGCCCGTCGCCGCTTCAACCAGGTGATGGCGGCCCTGCTGGCACTGTCAGTGGTGCCCGTCATTCGCGAGATCCTGATCCCCGCCTGAGACGCCGGGACTCCCCTTTCCCTTGACCCGACGGATGGCCGTCGCAAAGGAGATGCAATGCAACAAGTGGTCTATGTGGCCAACCCGGTGAGCGGGTTGATCCATGTGTTTCGCCTCGAAGCAGGCACCCTCGCCCCGCTGCAGGAAGTGCAGACCGGCGGCGAGGTGCAGCCCCTGGTCATCAGCCCGGACCGGCGCTGGCTCCATGCGGGGGTGCGTCCCGATTTTCGGGTGCTGAGCTTCCCCATCGCCGCCGATGGGCGGCTCGGGGCCCCGACCTCGGCGCCACTGCTCGGCAGCGCCTCCCACACCTGCACCGATGGGAGCGGCCGCCTTTTCTTTGCCGCCTCCTACGCCTTCAACCACGTCACCGTCTCCCGCCAGGATCAGGCGGGCCGGATGCAGCCCCCTCACCAGCGTCTCGACCACCTGATGGCGGCCCACTCGGTCACCTGGCTCCCGGGGCAAAACGGGGAGCAGGATCTGCTGGTGGCCTGCCTGAAAGAGGACAGGGTGCGCCGCTTTGCCCTGGTGGACGAGAGGCTGGTTCCCCATCCCTTGGGGGACATTCACACTGCCCCCGGCGCCGGGCCCCGCCATCTGGCACTGCACCCGGACAACGGCGATCTCTATTGCCTCAACGAACTCGACGCCACCCTCAGTCGCTACCACAGGGAGGCGGACGGACAGATAGTGGCGCGCGAGAGCCTGGACATGCTGCCCCCAGGCTATGAAGGGGAGCGCTGGGGCGCCGACCTGCACCTGACCCCGGATGGACGTTTTCTCTACACCAGCGAACGGGCCAGCAGCCTGCTCACCCTGTTCGGCGTCTCCCCCCAAGATGGCGCCCTCACCCCCCTCGGCCACTTCCCGACCGAGGCCTGTCCCCGGGGCTTTGCCATCGACCACAGCGGCCACTGGCTCATCGCGACCGGGCAGCAATCCCATGAGGTGGCGCTGCATGCCATCGACCCCGAAAGCGGCCAGCTCACCCCGGGCCCACGGAGCGAGGTGGGCAAGGGGGCCATGTGGGTGAGGGTGCTCGTCCTCCCCTGAGCTGGCGAAAAACGGGCATAAAAAAGCCATGGCACTGCCATGGCCTGTGTGAACCGGCCCCCTCAGGAGCCGGTCACCTCCTTCAGGAAACCGGTGAAACGCTGCCAGGACTTGGCATCGGCATCGGCGCGGTAGTTGTCCGAGCCAAAGACGCTGAACGCGTGGGGAGCACCGCTGTAGCTGGTCGCCTCATGCTTCACCCCGGCGCTCTCCAGCTCGGCCACCAGCGCCGCAAATTGACCCAGAGAGACCGCCTCGTCGGCGCTGCCGTGCTGGACAAGCAACTGTCCCTTCACCTCTTTGTAGTCCTGCCCGGCCGGGGTCTCCAGCCCGCCGTGTACGCTCACCACCCCTTTGAGATCCGCCCCGCTGCGGGCCAGCTCCAGCACGGCGGCGCCGCCGAAGCAGTAACCGAGGGCCACCGCATTGTCGAGCCGCCCCCCCTGCCTGCCCGCCTCCGCCAATCCCCCTTGCAGCAGGGTGCGCATCCTGGTCCTGTCCTGATAGAGGGCCCCGGTGAGGCGCTTCTTGTCTTCCACCGTGCTCGGCCTGACCCCGGCACCGAACAAATCTACGGCAAAGACACTGTAGCCCAGGGCCACCAGCATCTCGGCCCGCTTGATCTCGTAACCGTTGAGCCCGTCCCAGTCGTGCACCAGCACCACCAGGGGGGCATCCTTGTCGGCACCCGCCAGGTAATAGCCCTCGAACGGCTTGCCTTCGACCTCGTAGCGCACCGCACCGGCCTCGGCCGCGCCGCTCCCCATCAGCCCCAGCAGGGCCAGGATCCATGCCCTCTTCATCCTTTCGTCCTCTCCCGTCAATGGTGCCCCTGAGTGTAGCCGCTTGACATGGGGAGCCCGGGTTCAGTGGTACACAGGTAAAAAAAGAGAGGCCACCCGAAGGTGGCCTCTTTTTCATCATCTCAACGTACAGCAAGCCAGGCGCTTAATCCTTGGCGCTCTCCATGGCACCCGTTTCGGAGTGCTGGGGCAGGATGAGGTTCAGCAGGATCGCCGCCACCGAGGCCAGCCCCACGCCCGCCAGGGCGAAGTCGCCGATCTTCATCTCCAGGGCGCCGACACCCACGGTCAGGGTCACCGCCACGATGGCGATGTTGCGGGACAGCCCCAGATCCACCTTGGACTCCACCAGGGTCTTGAGACCGATGGCGGCGATGGATCCGAACAGCAGCAGCATGATGCCGCCCATCACCGGCATGGGGATGGAGGTGAGCAGGGCGTTGAACTTGCCGAAGAAGGCCAGAATGATGGCGAACACCGCGGCCCAGGTCATGGTGACCGGGTTGAAGTTGCGGGTGATCATCACGGCGCCGGTCACTTCCGCATAGGTGGTGACGGGGGGACCACCGATGAAACCGGCGAAGCAGACGCCGATGCCGTCACCGGCCAGGGTGCGGTGCAGGCCGGGATCCTTGGTGTAGTCCTTGCCGGTCACGCCGCCGATGGCCAGCACGCCGCCGATGTGCTCGATGCAGGGGGCGATGGCCACCGGCAGCATGAAGAGGGCCGCGGCCCAGTTGATCTCCGGGGTTTCGAAGTGGGGCAGCGCCAGCCAGGGGGCGTTGACCATGCCGTCGAAACTCACCTGGCCCATCAGCACGGCAGAGACATAACCGGCGATGACACCGCACAGGATGGGGATGAGCTTGATCCAGCCCTTGCAGAACACGGCGGCAATCAGGGTGACCGCCAGCGAGATCCCCGCCAAAGTCAGCGCCGTGGTGGCAGGCACAACCTGCTCACCGCCGGCACGGCCCATGGCCATGTTGCAGGCTACCTGAGCCACCGACAGGCCGATCACCATGATGACGGGACCGATGACCACGGGGGGCAGCAGCTTGTGCACGAAGCCCATGCCACGAGCGCGGATGATGGCCGCCAGGATGAAATACATGAAGCCCGCGGCAAACAGACCGAACATGGTGGAGGGCAGGCCCCAGGTCTGGGTGGCATAGATGATGGGGGCGATGAAGGCGAAGCTGGAGCCGAGGAAGATCGGCACCTGACGACGGGTGCAGAGCTGGAACAGCAGGGTGCCTACACCGGCGCCAAGCAGGGCCATGGAGGGGTTCAGACCGGTGAGCAGGGGCACCAGCACCATGGCACCGAAGGCGACAAACAGAATTTGCAGCCCGGCGACGCTTTGCTTGACCAAGGAAAACATGGGTATCCTTAATTTTTTGATAACTGACAGGGATATTTGACACTTTTCAGTCATCACAAGACGTTTTCAAGGCAGCCAACGGACCAAATGGCGTCATTTGTTGCCTTTCACTGCTTGGGGAGGGCATGAAACTGGCTTTTTAGGCGGGATTCGCTGCTACAAGCATCGAGGATGCGATTTTACGCACTTTTATGGCCAACGCCAATCGTTTTTCCGGCGAGTTGACATGACAAGGCTTTCAACTGGTCGACGCAGATATCGCCCCAACCCCCTCTCTATACTCGAAGGCGTGACCCCACACCGACAAGGAGTTCCCCATGTCACTGCCCTCGTTCAAACCCAGCCAGCGCCGGCTGCTGCTGGGCTCGGCCATCGCCCTGGCCCTGTTCGCCACCCCGCTGAGCTATGACTTCGACCACCACCAGTGGCAGGTAAACCAGGCCCATGCCAAATCCTGTTTCATTGCCGGTACCCGCATCCTGATGGCCGATGGCTGCGAACGCCCCATCGAGACCCTGCGGGTCGGCGATCGGGTGCGGGACAGGCACGGGCAGAGCAACCGAATCCAGGCCATCGAGCGGGTGGCGCTGGGGGCGCGCAGGCTCTACGGGCTCAATCATCTGCCCCCCTTCTTTACCGCCGAGCACCCCTTCCTCACCACCCGGGGCTGGGCGGCCATCGCACCGGCCATGACCCGCACCGAAAACCCGGCCCTCGCCGTGCTGCCGCTCTTTACCGGCATGCACCTGCTGGGTTGGTCAGAGGGGGGCAGCGCGGGCAACCTGGCGCTGGCGCCGCACCCTGTCGAACTGCCGGTGGCCTCCCTCTCCTGGGTTGATGCCCCGCCCGCCACGGCGCTGTTCAACCTGATCCTCGATGGCAGCCACAGCTATGTGGCCAATGGGCTGATCGTGCACAACAAAGGGGGGGATGGCGGCGGCAACAGTGGTAGCGGAGGCGGCAACAGCGGCGGCGGAGGCAGCAACAGCAGCGGTGGGGGCAATAGTAGCCACAGTGGAAACAATAGCGGAAATGGAGGCGATAGTAGCCATAATGGAAACAATGGCGGGGACGACAGCGGCCACGGCGGCGATGACCGTGGTCAGGGCGAACATGCCGGTGGCGACCAGCACGCTGGCGGCGATCGCCACGGCGGTGGCGACAAGCATGCAGGCGGGGAGCGTCATGCCGGTGGCCGGGTGGACGACAACGGTGTGGACGCCGTCGACGCCAATGGCAACAAGCTTCGGGGCGATGGCAGCGTGGACGACAACGGTGTGGACGCCGTCGACGCCAATGGCAACAAGCTTCGAGGTGATGGCAGCGTGGACGACAACGGTGTGGACGCCGCCGACGCCAATGGCAACAAGCTTCGGGGCGATGGCAGCGTGGACGACAACGGCGTGGACGACAACGGCGTGGACGCCGTCGACGCCAATGGCAACAAGCTTCGGGGCGACGGCAGCGTCGACGACAACGGCGTGGACGCCGTCGACGCCAATGGCAACAAGCTTCGGGGCGACGGCAGCGTCGATGACCGCCTGGTGCCCCCGCCCGCTCAATAGGTGGCAGCGTCCTGCCCCGCACACACAGCAGGGCGGAAAACAGAGAGGGTGGCCTGGGCCACCTTCTCTTTTTCTATGGCATCGTCATGCCCGCGACACATGCGGGCAGGTCGCACCTCAGACCCGGCGATAGGGCAGGTAGACCGGCTCCCACATATGGCTCAGGATGTGCTCTTGCAGATCCTGACCGATGAGCGGATGGGAGGGATCCCGGCGCACGATGTCCTTGAGCACCGCGGTCGCCACGTGCACCGAGATGTTGCGCAGCTCGCTGATCCTCGGGTAGACGGTGCCCCGGGCGAGATCCGCCTCGCTCACGCACTCCGCGAGCGCAAAGGCGGCGGTAGTGAAGATGTCCGGGCTTATCTCGCGGATCTGGCTGACGATGGCCGCCAGCCCCACGCCGGGGAAGATGAAGACGTTGTTGCCCTGACCGATGCGATAATCCTGCCCCTCATGGTGCACGTCCTTGAACGGGCTGCCGGTGGCGACGATGGCGCGCCCCTGGCTCCAGCGGAAGATGTCTTCCGGCAGGGCCTCGCAGTTGGCGGTGGGGTTGGAGAGGGGGAACACCATGGGGCGCTCGCAGTGGGTCAGCATCAGCTGGATGTGCTCCTCCTGGAAGGCGCCACCGGCGCCGCTGGTGCCGAGCAGCACTGTGATGGGCACGTGGCGCAGCACCTCGGTCAGCCCCGCCTTGCCCTGCAGATCCCACTGGGCCAGCAAGAGGCCCGGCTTGGCGTAGCGGCGCTTGTACTCATCCAGCCCCTCGCGGTTGTCACACACCAGCCCCTGGGTATTCAGGATGTAGATGCGATCCCGCGCCGCCTGCGGGTCAAGCCCCTCGCGGATCATCCCCGCGCAGATCTGATCCGCCACCCCGACCCCGCCGGCTCCGGCCCCGTAGACCAGGTAGTGCTGCTGGCCCAGGGTTTCCCCCTTGGATTTGACAGCCCCAATGATGCCCGCCAGCACCACGGCCCCGGTGCCCTGGATGTCGTCGTTGAACGACGGCAGCGCCTGCTGGTAGCGGGCCAGGTTGTTGAAGGCGTTGGACTTGCTGAAGTCCTCCCACTGCAACACGGCGTTGGGGAAGTGGCGCTTGACCCCGGCCACGAACTTGTCGATGAAGTCGTCGTACTCCTTGCCGCGAATGCGCCTGTGGGGCTGCCCCAGGTACATGGGGTCATCCAGCAGCGCCTGGTTGTCGGTGCCCACGTCCAGCGCGATGGGCAGGCAGCAGGCGGGGTGGATGCCCGCCCCCAGGGTATAGAGGGCGAGCTTGCCGATGGGAATGCCCATACCCCCCACCCCCTGATCGCCGATGCCGAGGATCCCCTGGCTGTCGGTCACGACGATGATGCGCACCGCCTTGGCATCCATGTGGCGGGCGAGGGAGCCCATGTCATCGACGTTCTTCGGGGTGATGTAGAGGCCGCGCGGCTTCTGGAAGCGGTGGCTGAACTCCTGGCACGCCTTGCCCACGGTCGGGGTGTAGATGTAGGGAGTCATCTCCTCCACGTGGCGGGACAGGAGGGCGTAGAACAGGGTTTCGTTGCGATCCTGCAAGGCTCGCAGGTTCTGGTACTTCTCTATGTCGCTGCAGGCGCTCAGGAAGGCCTCATAGACCCGCTCCAGCTGGGCTTCGAAAGTCTGCACCTGGGGCGGCAAGAGGCCGCCCAGCTCAAAATCGGCCCGCTCCTGTTCGGTAAAGGCGGTGCCCTTGTTGAGGTTGCGATCGTTGAGCAGATTGGTGCCCGTCAGCGCAACGGGGCGAAAATCGTGACCCTGTGCATCTTTCCACAGCAGATATTGTCCGGTAGCCATAGTCATTCTCTTTGATTTACATGAAGTTGCCATCAGGCAGGAGAGCAAGACTCAGAATGCTGGGGATCATATGACGTTTGCCGATCCGGTTTTGTGAGCTTGGACAAACCCTGCGGCCAAAGGCGCCTTTGCCGGGGCAGCCGAAGGTTGCTCCCGCGCCCGGCTTGGCGCAAGATCCCGACACGCCCCTGTGGGCATCCCTTTGCGAGCAACGGAGCACCATGACCCCTTCCTCTTCCCCCGCTTTTCTCGTCAGCGGCGTCATCCTCGCGGGCGGTCGCGCCACCCGCATGGGGGGCGATGACAAGGGCTGGGTGCCCCTCGCGGGCACTCCCCTGATCGAACACGTGCTGACCCGCCTGCGCCCCCAGGTGGACGAGGTGCTGATCAACGCCAACCGCAGCCAGGCTCGCTACCGGCAGCTTGCCCCCGTCATCGGGGACGCGCAGGCCGACTTCCAGGGGCCGCTGGCCGGCATGCTGGCGGGGCTGACGGCGGCCCGTCACGACTGGGTGCTGTTCGTCCCCTGTGACGGCCCCGCCCTGCCCCTTGATCTGATGACCCGCTTTCGCGCCGCCATCACCCCGGACACCGATCTGGTGGTGGCCCACGACGGGGAGCACCTCCAGCCCGTGGTCGCCCTGCTGCGCCGCGCCCTGCGCCCCTCCCTGAGCCAGGCGCTGGCGGACGGGGAGCGCAAGACCGGGGCCTGGTTTGCCCGCCACCGGATGGCGGTGGTGCCCTTTGCCGATCTGCCCGACGCCTTCGTCAACCTCAACAGCCCGGCCGAACTCGCCGCCTGGGAGGCAAGGCTGCGGGAAGGGGGCGCGCCATGAGCCCCCTGCCCCTGCTCGGCTTCGTCGCCTGGAGCGGCACCGGCAAGACCACCCTGCTGGAGCGCCTCATCCCGCGCCTGGTGGCGCGCGGTCTGCGCCTCGGGGTGCTCAAGCACACCCACCACGCCTTTGACATGGACCAACCCGGCAAGGACAGCCACCGCCTGCGCCAGGCGGGCGCCACCCAGGTGATGGCGGCCTCCGACCGGCGCCACGCCCTGATTCGGGAGACCCCGGAGGGGGAGCCCCCCTTCGAGGCGCTGCTGGCCCGCTTCGATACGAGCGCCCTGGATCTGCTGTTGGTCGAGGGGTTCAAGCACAGGCGCTTTCCCAAAGTGGAGCTGTATCGCGCCGCCATCGGCCGGCCCCTGCTCTTCCCCGATGATCCTGACATCGTCGCCCTCGTGAGCGACGCTCCCCAGGCCACGACCCTGCCCCGATTCCCCTTCGAGGATCTGGAGGCCATCGCCGACTTCATCTGCGCCCGGTTGCCCCCGCACGCCCCCCGTCAGGCCCCGCCGCCTCTTCGCCTCTGCGCCCGGCTGCTGGCGGCCCTGCCCCCATCGGCAGAGCAGGGCGTTGTGCCCGGCTTGCTCAGTCAGGACGAGGCGGGCACCCTGCTGGTGCGCCCGGTGGATGGGGGCCACAACAGTGCCAACTGCCACATCGAACGGGCGCCGGGTAGCGCGGCCCTTCCCCCCGGCGAGCGGGTCATGGTGCGCCTGCCGACAGGTGCGCCCCCATGAACCGGAGAAACGACGCAGGTCAAGGCAAATGCCGTCCCCCTTGCTATCCTCACAACCCTGACCCGAGATAAGAGAACGCCCTTGCGCCTCAATGCCCCACTCTCCCGCTTCGATCTGCTCATCTATGGCCGCTACCGCCTGGTCCACGGCCTGCGCATCGCCCTGGCCTTCACCCTCACCTTCCTGCTGACCCGGGAGCTCAAGCTGCCGGAGAGCACCTGGCCCCTCATCACCCTGGTGGTGGTGATGGGCCCCATCTCGTTCTGGGGCAACGTGCTGTCGCGCGCCCTGCAACGGGTGGTGGGCACCGTCTTTGGCGCCGCCTGCGGGGTGGTGGCCCTCTATCTGGAGCTCTACTCCCTGCCCCTGATGCTGGCCTGGTGCTGCGCCATCATGTTCCTGTGCGGCTACCTGGCGCTCGGCAAGCGCCCCTATGTGGGGCTGCTCATCGGCATCACCCTGGGGGTCATCGTCGGCGGGGTGCCCGGGGACATCGAGACCGCGCTCTGGCGCAGCGGCGACGTCATCCTGGGGTCGGTGCTGGCCCTGCTGTTTTGCAGCATCTACCCCCAGCGGGCCTATACCCACTGGCGTCTGCAGATGCACGACACCCTGCAGCAGGCCGGGCGGCTCTACCACACCCACCTCTCCCCCAACGTGCTGGAGCGCCCCAAGCTCACCCGAAGCCATGCCCGCCTGCTCGCCAAAATAGTCAGCCTGCGCCCCCTGCTGGCCCCGGCGGTCAAGGAGACCCGCCTTGGCAGCCCGCTGTTCGAAGCGACCCAGACCACCCTTCGCAACAGCGTCTGCACCCTGGAGATGCTGGCCAACACCTATTGGCGGGATCGCCAGAGCCACTTTCTGATGCAGAGCCACCCCGGGCTTCGCGCCTGCCAGCAGGCGACGGAGTCGGTGCTCACCGAACTCGCCCTCATGCTCAAGAGCGGCGATACCACGGCGGCCGACCAGGCCATCGGCCGCCTGCAAGAGGCCGCCGCCAGGCTCGATGGGGACGCAAGCCAGGCGCCAGGCCAGGGACACGACCCCACCCTTGGCGGCTACCTCTGGCTCAATCTCCATCTCATCGAGCAGCTCACCCACCTCCATCGCCTGCTGGGGCTGGTGCTGCAACCCTATGCCAAGCCCTCGGCCCGCCCCTGATCGCGCCGCCTGCAACCGCCCACAAAAAAGCCCCGCCGTTGCGGGGCTTGCTTGTCTCGGGCTCGCGCCTTAGCTTGCACGAGCCAGGGGCTGCTCCGGAGTGAGGTAGAGGGAGAAGTCCTCTATCCCCGCCTTCAGGGCGGCAAAGCAGTCGGGGTCGATGGCCGTGCCCAGGTTTTCCGCCATCATCTCCAGGGCACGCGGCACCGGGATGGCATCCCGATAGGGACGCTTGGCGGTGATGGCATCGAAGATGTCGGCGGTGGTGATGATGCGCGTCTCCAGGGTGATCGCCTCCCCCTTGAGCCCCTTGGGGTAGCCCTTGCCGTCGAGTCGCTCATGGTGGGCACCAGCCACCAGGGCCAGCTCCTCGAAGGCGCCGATGCGGCCCAGGATCTCCTCGGTGTAGGCGGCATGCATCTGCACCGCCGCCCACTCCTGCTCGTCAAGCTTGCCCGGCTTGTCGAGGATGGCGTTGCTCACCCCGAGCTTGCCCACGTCGTGAAGCAGGGCACCCCGCTTGAGCCAGCGCCGCCGCGCCTCGGACAGCCCCATCTGGGCGGCGAGGATGTCGGTATAGAGCGCCACCCTGCCGCTGTGCCCCGCGGTATAGGGGCTCTTGGAGTCCACCACCTGGCCGAAGGCCGCCGCTATCTCGTCCAGATAATCCTCATCCAGCGCCACCTCCCCCTGCCCCGCCGGGTGGCCGAAGACCCGCTCCGCCAACGCGGGATCCGCCAGCCCTTGCCAGAAGGCGTCATCGGCCAGCGCCTCGAAGGCATTGACCAAGGCGGGATCAAACCAGTTTCCACTGCGCTCGCGCAGCTCCCTCATCGCCGCGTCCGGCCCGGCGGCGGCGTGAAACACGTCCACCACCTGACAGAGCAGGGCGATGCGGGAGAAGAGCGGGATGGCCTCCCCCGCCAGTTGTTGCGGCCGCCCTTTGCCGCTCCAGTACTCATCCAGGGAGAGGATCCCCTGGGCCACCTCGTCGCTGAAACGCAACTGGCGGGCGATGTCCGCCCCCCGGTGGCAGCGGGTCAGGATCAGCTCGTTGGCTATCTGATCCCCGTTGCGAAAGATGTGGAACAGGCTGCGAAAACGGCCCAGCAGATCCGCCTGCAAGCCGGTGTGGCCCAGCACGAAGTTGACCACCTCGGAGAGGGAGCCATCCACCAGCTTGAAGTCGCGCTTGAAGTGAAGATCGTCGGTGAGATAGAGCTCGCAGATGCGGGCGGCATTGCTGCTGCACCCCAGATCCTTGAGCAACAGGGTGTAGTAGAGGTCGTGGCGCTGCCGGGCATCCAGTCCCAGTTGCTCCCCCAGACGAGAGCCTATCCAGCAGCAGCGGATGCAGTGGCCTCTCGGCTGCCCTTCCGTCATGTCCAGAGCATGGCTGAGAGAACCAATCAGCTCTGCCAAACGCAATCCATTTACCGTCATAGCCCACTCCCTCTACATCGGGGCGTACTTGCCCGCAGGCATGTATAGCATTTGTCGGGAGTAAAGGATCAGGGGCGCGACAAATTATGCCTGCACCGCTCCCCGGCTTGCCGCCGCATCGCGCTGCTCGCGGCTCAGGGTCGAGACCAGTTTGTCATCCAGATAGAGATCCAGCCGCTCCCCGCGCATCTCTCCCCGCATCAGGCTGCGCTGACCGTCGATGTAGTGGATCTCCATCTGGGCGGTGCGCTCGTCCGGGTAGCTCACTTGTACCTCGCGCACCCCTTGGGGCAGCAGGGCCAGCGGCACCTGGTTGAGGGCAGGATCCAGGTGCTGGTTCACCTTGATGATCGCATCGCTCTTCTGATCCACCAGGGCAGGCGCCTTGCCGGTAATGGGGTTCTTGCCGGACCAGAATTCGATGGTGTTGAACACGAAGAGATCCGCCGTGGCCGCCAGGCCATAGACGGGGGAGAGCAGCACGAAGACGCCGGCACGGCCGTAGCGGTTGTCCACCACGCTGAGGTTGCCCTTGGTCACCATGGAAGAGAGGCCCATCTGACCCATGCAACCACCGAGCCCCAGGCTCGCCCCCATTCCCAGCAGCAGGGCCAGTGCCCTGCCTCTCTGTCGTACTGCCATTGTTGTCTACCTGCTCAATAAAAAGGAGGCGGCAGCCTAAACAAGGGGGCCGGGCGGCACAATGAGGAAGGGGGGCCTCATACAGCCAGGGTTCAGCCTGGCCGTCCGATCGCTCACTCTGTTGGCAATCTTGCAGTCAGCCCCTCAGATGGAGAGGGCCGACACCGTCTGGGAGACCCTGTCCGCCTCCTGGTGGATCTCGCTCATCAGCTTGTCCACGCTGGCGATCTGCTGCTTGCCGAGTTCGGCGCTGCCCGCCACCCCGGCCATGTCGTCGGTCACCCTGGCGGTCAGCTCGCGGTTCTTCTGCACCACCTTGGCGATCTCGTCGGTAGAGAGCGACGTGCGGGCGGCCAGCTGGCGCACCTCGTCCGCCACCACCGCAAACCCGCGCCCCTGCTCCCCCGCCCGCGCCGCCTCGATGGCGGCGTTCAGGGCCAGCAGATTGGTCTGATCGGCGATGGCGCTGATGGTCGAGACGATGGCCTCGATGCTTCTGGACTGCTCGTTGAGCTGGCCGATGAGGGCGATGGCCTCATCCACCTGGGAGGCGATGAGGGAAGAGGTCTGCACCACGGCGCGCAGCAAGCCCGCCCCCTCCTCTGCGCTGTGCAGGGTCTCCTGGGCGGTGCTGTGGGCCAGGCGGGCCGCCTCCCGGGTGGCGTGGTTCTGCTCGATGCGCGCGGTGATGTCGCTGGCGAACTTCACCACCCGCACCACCTTGCCGCTGCCATCCCGGATGGGGTTGTAGGTCGCCTCCAGCCAGACGGCCTGCCCCCGGCTGTTGTGGCGCATGAAGAGGCCGGACTTGAACTGGCCCCGGGCCAGCTCCTCCCAGAAGCGGGGCTGCTCGCGCAGGAAGGTTTCGTCACAGAAGATCCTGTGGTGCCTGCCCGCGATCTCCCCCAAGGTGTAACCCATGACGCTCAGGAAGTTGGCATTGGCATGAATGATGTCGCCGTTCGGGGTGAACTCGATCATGGCCCGGGAGCGGTCCAACGCCTCGGTCAGCGCCTCGAGTCGCTCCAGCCGCTGGTGCTGTTCGGTGACGTCGCTGGCAATCTTGAATACCCGGGTCACCCGGCCCTGGTGCTTCACCGGGAAATAGGTCGCCTCCAGCCAGCGCGTCTCCCCCTGCCGGTTCACACGCTCGAAGGTGCCTGACTGCACCTCCCCCTGCGCCAGGCGGCGCCAGAACTGGCGATAGTCACCGGACTCCCCCCAGGCCCTCGGACAGAGCTGGCTGTGGGGCTGCCCAATCAGTTCGGCGGCACCATATCCCATCAGGGCCAGGAAAGGGGTGCTCACCTCCTGGATGATCCCCTCCGGGCTGAAGATGACGGTGGCGGCACCCGCCTTGATCGCCTCTATGATGCCCTGCTCCTCGTCGAGCCGGGTCTGACATGCCTGCAACTGCGCTTTGAGTTTGTGATTGAACATGACGCTTCTACCTCGTTGACCATCCCCATGGGCACCACCGCCTGACCCACAGAGGGTATCGGCACCGCCAGCGCCGACATAAGTGGTCGGACGACTGAAACGAATGGGGCGCGCAGTGTATAGAAAAGCGGCGATGCCGCCAAGGGCTCACAGTACGCAGCCCTTGTGAAAGAGGATCAGCCCGGTGCAGAAAAAGAGGAGGCTAACGGGCAGGTACGCACTCGAGGCAGGCGGGATTGCCGGCAAAGCCGAACCGTTCGTAGATAGCGCGCCCATCACTGCTGGCATGGAGCCACAGCTTGCCCAGTTGCTGCTCGCGGGCATACGCCACCATGGCCACCAGCAGGGCATTCGCCATTCCCCGTCTGCGCCAGGCCGGCCGGGTGTAGATGTTGAGCAGGTACCCTTCCCGCCCCGCCAGATTGCCCGGGTAGGGCGGGCGCATGAAGAGTGCCAGGGTGGCGCACGCCACCACTTCGCCCTCCTCTTCCACCACCCAGCTACGGGCGCTGCCCTCTTCCTGCGCCTGAATGAAGTAGGCCTGCGTCGCCTCCCTGAGGACCGGATCCTCATCGGGCTGGGCAAGTGCCCCCACCTCGCAAAAGAGCGCCATGCGCAGTGTCGTCAGGGCAGGAATATCGGCCGCCAGGGCCTCGCGAACCTTCATCTCTTCTCCTTTGCATTCCTTTCCCACCCGTCAGTCAGGCAGGGCTCGTGTGCGGCCACCTTACGCCGGAGGCGAGCGACGGGCAAGGCGCCAGCTGTCGAGCCCCAGGGGGCCCGCCCCCCACACGGCCAGGGTCAGCAGCATCCAGCCCCACAACTGGTGATCGTGAAAGCCCCCCGCCCAGAGGGCCGGGTAGGAGATGACCGCCATGGCGTTGAAGCCAAACAGCAGCAAGGCGACCGGACGGGTGAAGAGGCCCGCCAGCAGGAAGAGGGGCAGCAACAGCTCGGTCGCCGTGCCCGCATAGGCCGCCCACTGCCAGGGCAGCAGAGGCACCTGATATTCGAACTCGAACAGATAGAGGGTGCTGTCCCAGGCCGTGAACTTGAGCCATCCGGATCGCAGAAAAATGGTGGCGACCCAGAGCCTGGCAAGCAGCAACAGGCCACCGCTGCACCAGGGCAAGATGCGTTCAACAAGGGGGCCAAGGGGCCTGGCAAGGGTTTGCGTTGTCATGGGGCAAGCTCCAGATCGACCAGCAGGTCGAGGGTGATGAGGGGGGCCAGGTGTTCGGCCATGGCGGGATCCTGAGCCAGCAGGCTGGCCAGCGGCCTGCCCTGCAGGCAGCCTTGCAGCAGACGCCAGGCGGCGGCATCCAGGGGAATGGGGTCGACCCGGTGTCCGGGGCGTTTCTTGAGTGCCAGGGAGCAGACAGCATCCAGCTCCCTGACCGTCTCACCGCCATGCAGGGCCATCTGCCAGAGCGCCAGCACCGGATGGGGGCTCTCCAGGAGCAGCAGATCGCAGGCAGGATGCAGCACCAGCCGCTCCCAGTGCTCAGGGGTCATGGCGGCAAGCCGCTCGGCGGGCCAGTGCCGCGTCTCTGGTGCAAGCAGCGAGACCCGCTCCAGCCGCCACTCGAAGCGGGCCAGATCCCCGAGCCAGGGCAACGCGGCCGTGGTGGGCAAGCGTGCCAGCCAGTCGCCAAAGCCCTCCCCGTAGTCCATGACGCTCCCCTCCTCCAGAGGTGCCGCCAGCACGAACCCTCGTGCCGCCGCCTCAAAGAAGGTCTCGCCAACCATGGCGCGTACCGCGGGGTAGCTGCTGGCGAGCACCTCGGTGAGGCCGAGGATGAAGTTGTTGCGATAGATCTGCAACAGGGCGTCGGGGGCAAAGCGTCCCGGCTGGATGTGCCCGAGGATGGCATCATCCTGGCCGAGCAGACCGCTCGCAAAAGCGCGTTGCAGGGAAGCAAGCTCACACATGGGCGGCCTCCCCGAGCAGCCCACTCGCAAAAGCACCTTGCGGGGAAACACGCTCAGACATGGGCGGCCTCCCTGGATGTTTGCTGTGCCGCGCTCAGGATCTCGCTGGCACGCTGCGCCTCTCCCAGCAGCACCGGCAGCGGGGGGATCGCCAGATCCCATTCAATCAGGGTGGGGATGGCACGCTGCTGGCAGACCTGCTCGTAGAGCACCCAGACGGGCTCGGCCACGGGGGTGCTGTGGGTATCGATATAAAGGGGCCCCTGGGGCAGGTGCTTCTCGGTAAAACCGGCCAGGTGAATTTCGCCGACCGTGTCGAGGTCGATAGTCGCCAGATAGTCGTCCACCTCCAGGCCGTGATTGACCGCGCTCACATGGAGGTTGTTGAGATCGAGCAGGACGCCGCAGCCACTGCGCTCAGCCAGCTCGGCCAGAAACTCGGCCTCCCCCATCTCCCCCGCCAGTTGCAGGTAGGAGGAGGGATTCTCGACAAGCAGTTGTCTGCCCAGTGTCTGCTGCACCCGATCTATCTTGTCGCTCATGTGCAAAAGAGCGGCACGGGTGTAGGGCATGGGCAGCAGATCGTTGAAATAGCGCCCGCCGATGCTGCCCCAGCTCAGGTGCTCCGACACCCGCACCGGCGAGATGGCCGCCACCAGGGCTGCCAGCTGGCGCAGGTGCCCGGCATCGAGAGGATCGGCGGAGCCCAGCGACATGCCGACTCCGTGAAGGCTCACGGGGTAGTGCCTCGCAAGATCCGCCAGCACCTCGAAGCCCTGGCTGTGGCGCTCGAAGTAGTTTTCGCTGTGTACCTCAAGCCAGCCCACTCCGGGCAGGGTGTGGCGGATCTCGTCGTAGTGCGGGGGGCGTAAACCGATACCGATCAAGGGGTTCATGGCTGGGCTCTCAATAGATAGGGCCATGATGTGGCGGACGCCACACCATGGCATGCGGCTTACTTGGGTTGCAGGGACCCGCCAGCGAGCTTCTCGCACAGCCCCTTGGGCACTACCACGAAGGCATCACCCTGGGCATCCATCTTGGCGGTGCCGGCGCAGGATCCGCCCTTGGTGGCGCAATCGTTCTTGCCCGCCTTGACCACGCCGTAGCACTTCTCCTTGTCATCCGCAGCCATGGCCGGCGCGGCGATGAACTGGGCACCCAGGGCCAGCAGACCCGTCATGGCAGAGGCGATGGCAGTACTCTTTTTCACGTTCATGTCTCTATTCCTTGTTGTCGAGAGTGATGTCTCCGGCGCATCTCATCCGGCTACGTTCAATAGAACCGGACGAGGGGGGAAAAGATTTCCCAAAAAACGGCATTAACTTGCTATTAACAAACAAGGCAGCGGTAACCATATGATTTAATGGAATAAATTACGATAAAAAAACAGGGCGACGAGTGCCTCCCCCACGGTGTTCATGGCCATTGACCCCGTCACTCGCCATCCACCCCTTGTCTGCTTTGCACCCGAGGGGCCTATAGTGTCTTGAGTCCTTCCACCCAAAGGTGTCCCATGAATGCTCCCCGTCCCCCCAGATGCACCCTGTCGCTGCCCATCTTCATCCCGGGTCTGCTCTTCATCCTGGCGCTGCTGGCCATCTGCTCCCTAGCCCCGGAGGCCGCCGCCCGCTTCTTTGGCAGCGGCCAGAGCTGGATAGCCCAGCACTTCAGCTGGTTCTATGTGCTGGTGGTCGGCATGTTCCTGATCCTGCTGCTGGTGATCGCCTTCAGCCACTTTGGCAACATTCGCCTCGGGCCGGACGATGCCCGCCCGGAGTTCAGCTTCACCTCCTGGCTCGCCATGCTGTTCGCCGCCGGCATGGGGATAGGGCTCATGTATTTCGGGGTGGGCGAGCCCATGAGTCACTTCGTCTCCCCGCCCCAGGCGACGCCCCTGACCCAGGTGGCCGCCCGCGAGGCCATGGTCACCACCTTCTTCCACTGGGGCTTTCACGCCTGGGCCATCTACGCCATCGTCGGCCTGGTGCTGGCCTACTTCGGCTTTCGCTACAACCTGCCCCTGACCATCCGCTCCGGCCTCTATCCCATCTTCAAGGAGAAGATCCACGGGCCGCTCGGCCACGCGGTGGATGTCTTCGCCCTGGTGGGCACCATCTTCGGCATCGCCACCACCCTGGGCTATGGCGTGATGCAACTCTCGGCGGGGATCACCCGCCTCACCGGCATGGACACCTCGGGGGAGCTGTTTCGCTTCGGCCTCATCGGGGTCGTTATCACCCTCGCCGGCATCTCGGCGGTCACCGGTCTCGACAAGGGAGTGAAGCGCCTCTCCGAGCTCAACCTCTTTCTCGCCATCGTGCTCCTGCTGTTCGTGCTGGTGGCCGGCCCCACCCAATACCTGCTGGGAGCCCTCTCGGAGAACATTGGCAACTATGTCTCCTCTTTGAGCCAGCTCACCTTCCGCACCTTCACCTACAGCGAGACCCGCCAGGCGGGCTGGTTCGGCAACTGGACCCTGCTCTACTGGGCCTGGTGGATCTCCTGGTCCCCCTTCGTCGGCCTCTTCATCGCCCGCATCTCCCGCGGACGCACCCTGCGCGAATTCATCCTCGGCGTCCTGTTCGTGCCCACCGCCTTCAACCTGCTCTGGATGACGGTGTTCGGCAACGCCGCCATCTGGGCCAGCCAGCATGAGGGGGGCACAAGCCTCATCGACTCGGTCGGCAACATCGACACCCTGCTGTTCAACTTCTTTGACCTCTTGCCGGGAGCGGACATCACCTCGGCCCTCGCGGTGATCCTCATCAGCGTCTTCTTCGTCACCTCCGCCGACTCGGGCGCCTTCGTCATCGACAACATCGCTACCCAGGGCAAGGAGGGCTCACCGGTCTGGCAGCGCCTGTTCTGGGCTCTGCTGCTCGGGGTCACCGCGGGTACCCTGATGAGCACAGGGGGGCTGGCGGCACTCCAGTCCATGACCCTCATCGCCGCCCTGCCGTTTGCCTTCATCATGGTGCTGCTCTGCCTCGGACTCTGCCGCGGCCTTGTCGCAGACAAGGAGCACTCGGCCAGGCGCCTCTCCCCCGCCACTGACTTCTGGAACGGCAAGCAGTGGCGCACCCGGATGGATCACCTGCTGCGCCCCTCCACCGAGCAGGAGGCCCGCGCCTTTGTGGACAAGGTCGCCCTGCCCGCCCTGACGGCCCTGAGTCAGGAGTTCGCTGCCCGGGGCATCACCAGCCGGGTCGAAGAGGATGGGCCGGATCAGTGCCATCTGCTGGTGCCCCAGCAGGGTCGCCGGGACTTCTGCTACGGGGTGCGCATCGAGGCCCGCCCCGCCCCCGCCTTCAACCCTCTGGAGGCGGCCCACAACCACGATCCCGAGGCCCGCATCTTCGAGCCCATCACCTATTTTGCCGATGGCCGTGCCGGTTACGACATCCAGTACCTGACCCGGGACGAGCTGAGTGCCGACGTCTTGCGCCAGTACGAGCGCTATCTGGTGCTGAGCCAGGACGAGGGGCAGGATCTGCTGAGCAGCGCCCCCGAACATACCCAGCCAACCCAGGGAGAGTGATGACCAGGCAGGGATCAAGCCAGCTCCCCGCTCACAGCTTATGGCCGGGCACACTGGCGGCGAGGGCTGCCCCCACCACCCATCACAACAGAGAAAGGGGCCCCAGGGCCCCTTTCTCGTCACTGCCTCAACCTGCGTTGGTGTCAGAGCCTCACCGGCTCAGGCGGTTTTCACGCACTTCTGGATAAAGCTGTTCTTGGCCGCCCCGGCGAGCTTCTTGTCCGCCGCCGCCTTCTCGCACTGGGTCGCCTTGTCGGCGGCCCCGTCCGTCTTCACGCACTTCTGGATAAAGCTGTTCTTGGCAGCCCCGGCCAGCTTCTTGTCGGCGGCCGCTTTCTCACACTGGCTTGCCTTGGCACTGGCGGAGGCATCCTTGACACACTTGCCCACAAAGCTGGTCTTGGCGGCGCCCGCCAGCTTCTTCACCGCCGCCTGGGCCTCGCACTCTTGCTGCGCGCCAGAGGTCGCGCTCTGGGCTACCCCCATTCCCATGCCCATGACCGTCACACACAGACTCAACACCATCAGGATCCGCTTCATATGTCACACTCCCATTGTTCTATCCATTGTGGTTAGCCCCCACTCACGCGGGCCAAACGAGGCACCCTTGCCTCGCTGCACTATAGTCCCCCTGCCCCGTGACAACAAAATGCCCCTTCCTTCTCGACAACCTCACCACAGTCCCTCCCTCCGGCCACCCGCGCCTTCACTTCAATTGTTGAGCTGGCGCAAAAATCCAGCGCGTCCTTGCGGTTGCGTCAATTTTTGACTGGTTTGCGTATGAGGCTTGAGGATATGCTGGCCATTCGGCGCCTACTGAACCATTCGGGCCCCGCCCGCTGGTTAATGGAGCGCATTGGAAGCTGTAATCCAGGGGCGGTAGCGTGAGCCTTACCCTTATATGAACCTTTTCGATCAAAGATAATTTTGAAATACATTTATCACATGGATGTAAATTATGGACACTCTCTCAAATAAGACTCTTTTTGTTAATTTAAGTGATATTCATATAAAAGAATCAAATAAGAACGAAATCAATCACAAGCTAGAAAAATTTATATTAAACCTAAATGCAATCAAGAAGGTAGGTAATTACAGTAAAATTATAATACTAGTTTCCGGTGACATTGCATTTAGTGGCAGGATAGACGAATATCATCTTTTAGATAAAGCTTTTGAAGAGCTTGCGACATCATATGATTTAATCATGTGTCCAGGTAATCATGACCATGATTTTTCCAGCTACACATCTACGATTTTAAGGAATCAAATACTAAAAATTGATCCTTCTTTGCATGATGAAGAAACTATCAAAGTCGCGACATCAGGAATGAATGCCTACTATAAGTTTGAGAGTAATTTTTCTGCTATTCAACCAATCTTACATACTCCATTATCCAAGACGTATGAACTAGATGACGATAAAGGAAAGATATTCATATCTACTTTGAATACAGCATGGTGCTCTCAAATAAAAGAGTGTGGCGGTGATATAACGTTTCCGGAAAAATACCTTCCTGATGTTAAGAAAAACGAGAGAAATTTAATTTTCTTCCACCACCCTTTATCATGGCTAGAAGTAAACAACCAAAAAGAGATAAGAAATAGGCTGCGGGAAGATTATTCGATCATATTAACGGGTCACGAACATCTAGGCGATAGTTTTAAAATAATTGGAGAGACAGCATCATGTTTAATGATCGAAGCTATTCCTTTTGATGATCCTTCGATACAAGAGAATGGCTTTATCACTATTGAAATTCATGAAAACGATATAGATATAAAAAGCTATCTATGGAGAAATAATGATTTCTTGCATCAAGAAACATTAAATAAAAGCGATGTGATGAGAAAATGCTCCATCTCAACAAATAGTCATCATGTAAACTACGATTTTTATAAGAGTCTCCTAGATATCGGAGTTACATATTTGCATCCCGATAAGGACACTATTGATCTAAACGATGTTTTTGTCTATCCCACCATAAAATTTCTTCGGGATGAAGATAAATTACAAATGAAAAAAATGTCTTCAGAAAAAATCCTTAGCCTTGATAGTAAAAAAATACTTCTTATAGGGGATGAATACTGTGGAAAGTCAACGCTATTGAAGAAATTTTTCATAGACTCAATAGGAAAAACATTTTTGCCACTTTTAGTTGAGGGGGCATCTATTAGAAGTGGGGGTGTTGATTATGATAAAATAATATTAAAGCAAATATCAAAGCAATACTCAAACCTTACACTCACAGAATTTGTGACAACAACTACATATAAGGTTTTATTACTGGATGGTTTCGAGTTAATTAAGGGTGATAGAAAGTCTATAAATGTTTTTTTAGAGAAGTCATATAGCATTTTTGACAAGATAATAATCACTGTAAGTGACACTTTTGACTTTGGTGGAAGTGAACTTTTAGGTGAGAGTTATTTTGATGATGGCTTTGAAAAATATGAAATACTAAAATTAGGTCACAGACTTAGATACGAACTTGTAAATAAATGGAACTCACTTAAGGAAGAGTGCAACAATGAAAGTGGGCGCCTCTTATATAAAAATGATCATGCAGTAAAAACTATCACTAAGGTATTAGGGAAAAACTACATTCCCTCTACCCCATTCTTTTTATTAACATTACTCCAATCAATGGAAAATGGAAATGCTCTTGATGTAAGCGCAAATACTTACGGGTATTACTATGAATACTTAATAACTCAAAATCTTGGGAATGCCTCAGTAAAAAAAGAAGAGCTAGATGCATTTTTCAACTATGTAAAAGAACTATCGTATTACTACTTTACTAATAATATAAAAGAAGAATCTAGTGATAATTTATGGGACTTTAACAACAAACTATGCCGCGAGTATGGTGTAAGAATCGATTTTGAAGGACGATTTAAACAACTTGTCAAAGCTAAAATATTAGAGCAAAAAGATGGTAGATATTATAAGTTCAAGTACCCTTATGTATACTACTTCTTTATTGCAAAGTACTTATCTGACACAATAAGAAACGAAGACACTGTTCAAATAATTGATTCTCTTATTTCAACATTAAGTCGTCGTAGAAGCATGAGTATTCTGACATTCCTCACTCATCATTCTAGGGATGATTCAATATTAGATAAGGTGGTAAGTCATACAAAAAAATTCTTCAATAAATTGGAACCAGCCAAGCTTGATGTTGATACTGATTTTATTAATGCCATTATAGACAAAATGCCTGATTTCCCTGTAACATTTCAAAATCAAAATAGATTCGATTACAGAAGAAAAATTGAATCTAAAAAAGATGAGGTGGAAGAGGGAAATGAAAAAGATTTTGACTCATTACTGAATGATGAAGACGATGACTCGTCCTTTGTTAAGGCAAAAGAAGAAGATGTTGCAAATGATTTCTTAAAAGATATGAATCTTACCTTTAAGTCTTTAGAAATCCTTGGTCAATTATCAAGAAATTATTATGGGTCTTTAAAAGTACATCAGAAACAAAAATTACTAGAAGAGGCTATACAGGCCCCCCTTAGATCTCTGGAATATTTCTTTTCTCTTATAGACAACTCATCAGAACATGCTATAGATATCATAGAAAAAAAATTAAAAGAAAAATTCCAAGGGAAGCTGGATGCAGTAACTAACAGTAAAATAAAAGAGGTTGCTAGACGACTATTGTTCGAAATGATAGTAAGCCTATCATTTTTCTTTATTACAAAGATATCATCTTCTATAGGTAGTGTTAATTTGCAACAAGTAATTGATAATGTATGTGATGACATGAAATCTAATGCAGGTAAACTCATAAAACTATCAACCATGCTTGAGTTAGGCAATGCAATACCTGTAGATCAAATCAAACGATTAATTAATGACATGGATAAAAACCATCTCAGCGATAGATTGATGAAATCCATTGTAGTAAATTACTTATACATGTTTGAAAGGACAGAGAAAGACTCTCAGCAAATTTGTCATATTGCTGGGGTAAACTATGGGAAAGTTTCAAAAATGATCGGTTACGATAAATTACAATAACTATTTATACCGGTCTATTTGTACAGTTCTAGTTATCACCTGACACCGGCCTCAACCGGTGTCTTGTTTAACCTGTAATCTAGGATCCCTACCTTTTTGAGCCAGCCGTTACCTGGCTGGCTATATCTCTCATCACACACTGATCTTCCTGGAACCCGATAAATATCTTGTACACCAGCGACATTTACCCGGTGGGGTCGCGTGTTCAGACATGGCAATGCCTGACACCAAACAAATGCCAAGGGAGTAAAACGGGATCTATCGGATTAACAAGGTGGCTGATGGCATCGCCGCTGACCACAGTGCCGGGCGAATTGCTGGCAAAAAGGTGGGAGTCCCAATTTGGAAGTCCAAAAACCATCCCGTCCGGGATGGTTTTTTATTGGATTGCTTGAAAGGCAGGGACCTTCTTACCACCGCCCTTGGGGTGGCTGCTGGTTGCGCGACTCCACCATGGCAATGAGGATGGCCATCAGGCTCGATATCAGCATCAGCACCATGGCGATGGGCAATGAGAACAGGGCGTAATAAGTGCGCCCGATTTCTGCCAGGACGGTGTCTGCAGACACCATAAAAGGCAGCGGCAACAGTAATATCAGGGCGAAGTAAAAGATGATCCTGGCGATCATCAGGGGGGTCTTGAGGGACTGGGTCACTATTTTTCGGTACGGCCACATGATGGTTTGCTCCCTGCACTGTGGTGTTGTTGTTGTCGATAAGCCGCGCCGTCGAGGCATCTGCGGCTCTGCTCGTCCATGAAGGGTGTCAAGCAGTCCCCTGATTAGCAGCCACGGCAGACCGGGTCAACGGGCCACGGGGGGCCGGAAATGACCCACAGACAGGGTTGTGCTGCCAGGGGCGAACATAACAACGAGAGTGCAAACCAGATTCGTAAAAACGTCGCAGCAATCACTGCCAGCACACTTTCTGCCAGCAGGTTGTGAGGCACAACCAAAACGGGGAGTTGCGCCGTGGGCTGCGCTGTGATGCCCCTCCCAGGCAGAGCGGCGCCCTGCGTGCGGCTCGGGTTCCCCGGCCTGAATGGCTTGGCTCTTGCTATTCAATCTGGCTACTCAATCTGACTAACCGGTCTGGCTGCACGGCCTTGATGGTGAGCCTTGATTACGCACGCTATACACGCACTCTGGCTGCACCGAGTCAGTGTGACTGCGCTAGTCGGTTGCAGGCCGATCGCCGGGCTGCTGCGCCCCCAGCAGCGTGGTGCCGTAGGAGTTGTCCACCGTGCAGCGCCACTGCCCGCCGGGCTCTTTGCGAAACACATAGGTGGCGCGCCGGGTCTCGTCGATCCACCCCTCCCCGTCCGGGTAGCGCAGCCGGGTCTCCATGATCACCAGGGCATTGTCGGCCCCCTCGATCACCTCCATGGCACCCTGGGTCACCTCAAGCTGACCGTCAAAGTAATCGGAGATGGCCGTGAAGGCGCGGCGGATGGCGGGAATGCCACGCACCACCATGCCGGGTTTGACCACCAGGGCGGCGTCCTCGGCATAGAAGGTCATCAGGGCGTCGAAGTCGCCCCGGGAGATGGCTGCGTCACAGGTCTCGATCAGGGTGCGAAGGGGATGCGGGCTCATGCCGTGCTCCTTGTTTCAGGGGGATCAGGGCGGGCTACCCGCCCTATACCGGACATAAAAAATCCCCCGCTTTCGCGAAAAAGCGGGGGATCGTCAGCGTCTCATGACGGCTTAACCGAGCAGGAAGGCCTTGAGGCGGCCAAAGTCAGCGGGCAGATCGTGGGACAGGAGCGGCAGCGCGGCGTGCTTGGCGAGCGGGCCCGGCAGCGGCACATCCAGATTCAGGATCTCGTCCACCGACTCCTTGAACTTGGCCGGATGGGCGGTGCAGAGGAACACACCGACCTCGTCTTGCCCAAGCTGCTCGTTCAGCAGATCCCAGGCAATCGCCCCGTGGGGCTCGCACAGGTAATCCAGCTGATGCAGGCGTTTGAGTGCATCCCGGGTCTGGGCATCGTCACGCATCCCTGAGCCCAAGGTTTCCAGCGCCCAGCCCTTGCGACGGCACAGCTCTTCCACCCGCGGCCAGTTGTTGGGGCGGCTCACGTCCATGGCGTTCGACAGGGTCGCGACCGTCTGGTGCGGCTCCCACTGGCCGGTTTTCAGGTAGCGCGGCACGGTGTCGTTGGCGTTGGTGGCGGCGATAAAGCGCTTCACCGGCAGCCCCAGCGCCTTGGCGATGAGACCCGCGGTGAGGTTGCCGAAGTTGCCGGACGGCACGCTGATGACCGCCTTGGCGCGATCAGCTTTCGGCAACTGGGCCACGGCTTCGAAGTAGTAGCAAACCTGGGCCAGCAGGCGGCTGATGTTGATGGAGTTGGCGGAGTTGAGGCCGATGGCGGTCTTGAGCCCTTCATCGTCGAAGGCATCCTTGACCAGCGCCTGACAGGCATCGAAGTCGCCGTCGATGGCGAGGGTGCGGATGTTGCCGCCGAGGGTGCAGAAGAGCGCCTCCTGCAAGGGGCTTATCTTGCCCTTGGGGTAGAGGATCACCACTTCAATCCCCTCCAGGCCGTAGAAGGCGTGGGCCACGGCGGCGCCGGTGTCGCCGGAGGTGGCGGTGAGGATGGTGATCTTGTCATTGGTTCTGAACGCAGCCAGACACTGGGCCATGAAGCGGCCGCCGAAATCCTTGAACGCCAGGGTCGGGCCGTGGAACAGCTCGAGGGCATAGGTGCCGTCTTTCAGCTTCACCAGGGGCGCCGGGAAGGTGAAAGCAGCGTCGATAAGCTCGCTCACCTTGGCAGCCGGTACTTCGTCACCCAGCAGGTGGCTCAGGATGCGGGCCGAGCGCTCGGCCAGCGGCAGATCCAGCAGGGCATCCACGTCGGCCAGCGGCTCCAGGGTCTCTGGGAAGAAGAGCCCCTGCTCTCGGCCCAGACCCTGACGCACCGCCTGCGCGAAGCTCACCTGTTCACTCTTGTCCTTGATGTTGTAAAGATTCATAGCTCGCTTCCTGTTACCCGTGCCCCGGCCATGTCCAGTTTGCAGACCCGGGCAAATCCATCTTCATTGCGCACGAAGTGCGCTTCCATCCACTCTTTCATGCGTTCGGCCTGGGCCAGATCCTTCATCACCACGAACACGGTGGGACCGGACCCCGAGATGCCGGTGGCGAGCGCCCCGTTCTGGGCCCCCTGGGCCCGCACCTCGTTGAAGCCTTCAATCAGGGCCGCGCGATAAGGCTCGGCGATCACGTCTTTCAGGACGCTGGCGGCCAGCCCTTCCTGGCGGCTGTAGCTGGCATGCACGAAGGCGGCAAGCCGGCGGCCATAGGTGAGGCAGTCCTGGCGGCGATACTGGGCTGGCAGGATGGCGCGGGCGGCGGCGGTGGAGACCACGGTGCCCGGGTAGCAGACCACCCAGTACCACTCGTCAAACACCGGGATGCCCTGGCTGATGACGCCCCCCTCCTCCAGCACCAGCTGCATGCCGCCCAGATAACAGGGCGCCACGTTGTCGTAATGGACGGAGCCGGAGATCTTCCCTTCCATCTCCCCCATCAACAGCAGCAGGTCGTGTTCATTCAGGGGCGCACCGTGGAAGGCGTTGAGCCCTTCCAGCGCCGCCACCACGCTGCAGGCGCTCGATCCCAGGCCCGAGCCCACCGGCAGGTTCTTCTCCAGCACCATTTCCAGCGGCTTGAGACCAAGGCCGCGCTTCTCAAGCGCCTCGCCATAGGCGACCCAGCAGTCGTGGAGGATGTTCTTTTTCGGGTCGTCCGGCAACTTGTGGGCGTAACGGCCCACGGAAGAGAGAGCGAAAGGCACCTCTGCCGATTTGACCTGGACGCGGTCACCCAGCAGGGAGCCATCCACGGGGGCGAGCGCCGCCCCCAGGACGTCAAAGCCCACACTCAGGTTGGCGCTGGAGGCCGGGGCATAGGCCACCACGCTGCCGCCGATTTCTACATTCGGGTTCATCTCTGAACTCATGTTACAGCTCCTGCTTCCAGTTCTGGGTGCGCAGCACATCGGCGAAGACACCGGCGGCGGTCACTTCGGTCCCTGCGCCATAGCCGCGCAGTACCAGGGGGATGGGCTGGTAATAGGTGGAGAAGAAGGCAAGCGCGTTCTCCCCGTCTTTTACCTTGAACAGGGGCTCGTCGCCACCCACCGCCTTGATGGCCACCTTGCACTTGCCACCCTCGATGGAGCCGACGTAACGCAGCACCTTGCCTTCACGCTGGGCCGCCGCGAACTGGTCGCGGAACCAGCCGTCGGCCTCGGGCAGGCGGGCCATGAAGGCTTCCACGTCGCCGCTCACGTCAAAGCCCGGCGGCAGTGCCTGCTCCACCTCCACATCGGAGAGCTCCAGCGCCATGCCGGCCTCGCGGGCCAGGATCAGGAGCTTGCGAGCCACGTCCATGCCGTTCAGGTCATCGCGGGGATCCGGCTCGGTGAAGCCGTTGCCGCGGGCGATTTGGGTAGCCTCAGAGAAGGCCATCCCCTCATCCAGCTTGCCGAAGATGAAGGAGAGCGACCCGGACAGGATGCCGTCGAAGGCGCGCAGCTTGTCACCGGCCTTGATGAGGTTTTGCAGGTTCTCGATGACCGGCAGGCCCGCGCCCACGTTGGTCTCGTACAGGAACTTGCGACGGGTCTGGCGAGCGGTGCGACGCAGCGCCTTGTAGTAATCGAGCGACCCGGTGTTGGCCTTCTTGTTCGGGGTGACCACGTGGAAACCTGCCCCGAGGAAGTCGGCGTACTGGACGGCCACGGCCTCGCTGGAGGTGCAATCCACGATCACCGGGTTGATGAGGTGGCTCTCTTCCACCAGCTTCTTCACCGCCTCCAGGCTGAAACTGCCTTGTGCTTCCACCAGCTGTTCACGCCAGTTGGCGAGGGCCAGACCATCCTTGTTGACCGCCATCTGGCGGCTGTTGGCGATGCCCACTACTCGCAGGCCGGTGCCCTGCTCGGCCAGTACCGGCTGCTGGCGGGCAATCTGATCCACCAGGGCTGCACCGACGCCGCCCACCCCGACCACGAAGAGATCGATGAACTGCTGGCTGCCAAAGAAGTTCTGGTGGCACGCCTTGATGGCTTCCGCCACCTTGCCGGAGCGCACGACTGCGGAGATGGAGCGCTCGCTCGACCCTTGTGCGATGGCGACGATGTTGATGGAGGCCTGGGCCAGGGAGGTGAAGAAGCGCGCCGCCATCCCCTTGGAGGTACGCATGCCGTCACCGATGAGGGAGATGATGGCCAGATCGGTCATGATCTCGAGCGGGTCCAGCAACTGGTTCTTGAACTCCAGCTCGAACTCGCGCTCCAGCACCTTGCGGGTCTTGTCGCTGTCGTAGCTGTGAATACAGAAGCTGACGCTGTACTCGGAGGACGACTGGGTGATCAGCACGATGCTGACCCCGGCGCGGGAGACGGCGGAGAAGATGCGACCGGCCATGCCCACCATGCCCTTCATGCCGGGACCGGAGACGTTGAACATGCACATGCCGGAGAGATCCGAGATGGCCTTCACCTTCAGATCGTCATCCCCCTGATCGACCCCGATGAGGGTACCCGGACCCTGAGGGTTGAAGCTGTTCTTGATGAGGCAGGGGATGTGGAACTGGGCCACGGGGGCGATGGTCTTCGGGTGCAGCACCTTGGCACCGAAGTAGGAGAGTTCCATCGCCTCTTTATAGGAGAGGGTTTTGAGCAGGTAGGCGTCCGGTACCAGGCGCGGGTCGCAGTTGTAGCAGCCCTCCACGTCGGTCCAGATCTCGCAGCACTCGGCATCGACGCAGGCGGCCAAGACGGCGGCGGAATAGTCGGAGCCGTTGCGGCCCAGCAGCACGGTCTCGCCCTTGTCGCTGCCACCGGTGAAGCCCGGCATCAGGTAGAGACAATCAGAGCGCAGGCCCTTGGCGGCGAAGCGCACCCGGGAGGCTTCGATGTCCACATGGGCTTCGAGGTAGCCGCCATCGGTGACCAGCAACTGCTCGGGCACGATGAGATCCAGCTCGAGGCCGCGCACCCGCAAGAGCTCGTGCATGAAGGCGATGGAGAGGTTCTCGCCACGGCTCAGGATGCGGGCCTGGACGTTGTCCGGGCACAGCCCCAGCAGACGGATACCCTGCATCAGCCGCTCGACCTGATCCAGCTCGGCGGTGAGACGGGCCTGCAGCGCCTTGTCATCCAGCGCGGGATAGGCGGCCTTCAAGCCGGCCAGCAGACGGGAGAAGATACCGTTGATCTCGAACAGGGTACTGCTTGCATCCATGCCGCGACTGGTCTGTTCCACCAGGGCGACCAGGTGATTGGTCACCTTGGCCGGTGCCGACAGCACCAGGGCCACCTGGGATTGGCCATGGGTATTCACCGCGATATCGGCAACCCGCAAGAAACGCTCTGCGTCGGCCAGTGACGACCCGCCAAATTTCAACACTCTCATCGCTATCTCCCTGTATTCCCTGCAAATTGATCTGCTAATTGGTCTAAAAACAATCCAACAAAAAAGCCCGTACTGGGTGGGTACGGGCCTTTTTCTGATTTCTGTGCTTGTTCGTCAGCGCATCAACCGGCCCCAGTGCCACCTGTGGTGGTACCGGTAATAATGGTGGTGGTGATGACGTTGGTGAATAGCTGCATGACGAACACTCTTGAACGAATCTGGTTGTTAGCAATACCGCGCCCGGCGAGGGGCTGTCAACCTAAACCTCCTTGCCAAACTTGCGGGCAAGGTCTTTGCAGAGCAGATGGAGCATATTGAGATCCCGCTGCGGCAGCATGGGCACTCGGTCCATCACCCATTGATGCAGTTTTTCATCCTGCGAAACTCCGAGTTCACCAAGCAATTCTGCTGTTTTTGATTTCAGCACGCGAACCTGCCCGGCACTCTCGAAATTTTCTGCTACGTCCTGCTCGTCGCTCACTTTCTGGTCATCGAGCAGCGGACTCAGCTCATAGGCATACAGCATGATCGCCTGACCCAGGTTCAGGGACGGGTATGAGACCTTGAGAGGCAGGTAGCTGATGAGATCCACCTGGGCGAGCTGTTCGTTGGAGAGTCCGGACTCCTCGCAGCCAAACACGATGGCCACCTTCTCGAGGGAGGGCTTGGCCCGGATCTGGTCGCGAATGTCCGCCGGGGTGAGGTAGTGCTGGTAGCGGCCGCGCTGCCGGGCGGTGGTGGCGACCACCAGATCCATGTCCGCCAGGGCCTCTTCCAGGGTGTCGAAGGCTTGCGCATCCGTCAGGATCTCCTGCGCCCCGTGGGCAACCCAGCTCGCCTCCTCCTCTTCGTGCACCCGGCTCCCCACCAGTCGCATGGCATCGAAGCCCATGGTCTTCATGGCGCGAGCAGCAGCCCCCACGTTGGCGGCACGGGCGGGCGACACCAGCACAAAATAGAGTTTCATCGGGTTCTCTCCAGGATGGGGCCGACGCCGCGAACTGCGGCGAACCGTCGGCAAAACAGGGGCGCAATCTACCGTTTATCCCGAAATATTGCCACTTGAACAGATGTTTGGATGTTGCCATAGTGGCCTTGGACGCGAGTCCGCCGCCTCAGGGCACTGACGCCATGGGCCCGACAGATCACAAGGAAGAGAGAGATGCAGCAGCCATTGGAGCAGGCGGTCGCCGAGACGATCCTGCAACGTTTTGAGTCGTTTTACAGCCGCTTTCTCGAGATAACCCAGGGCAGCAAGAGCCGTTTCGAGAACAGCGACTGGCTGGGAGTGCAGCTCGCCGGTCGAGAGCGCATCCGCCTCTATGATCACCATGTCGGCGCCACCACGGCGCAGATCAAACAGATGATGGGGGAGCTGCTGCCGACCCAGGCCCTGCTCAAGCAGGTGAAAGGCGCCTTCAGCGATCTCCTGCCCCGCTGCGAGAACTTCGAGGTGGCGGAGTCCTTCTTCAACTCCGTCTATCGCCGCATCTTCCGCCATCGCAACATCCGCGACGAAAACCTTTATATCCACCCCTTCGTGAGCCGGGGCGACAAGCCTGACCTGGGATCCTTGCTGCGTATCTATCGCACCGATCTCTCCCACCTGCCCCAGACCCTGAGCCAGCTGCTCGGGGATTACAGCTTCACCCTCCCTTTCGAAGACAAGCAGCGGGACATCATGGATATCCACCGCCATCTGGCAGAGAGCGGCCCGGCCATCCTGCACGAGGAGCCCTTCGCCATCGAGCTGCTCAGGGAGGTGTTCTATCGCAACAAGGGAGCCTATCTGGTGGGGCTCATCCGGGTGAAGGGCGAAGTCTATCCCTTCATCCTGCCCTTGCTCAGCACCGGTCAGAGCATCTATGTGGACACCGTCATCTTCGAGCCGGAGCTGGCTTCCATCGTGTTCGGCTTCGCCCGCGCCTACTTCATGGTCTATGCCCCGGTGCCGGCGCTCTTTGTGGCCTTCCTTCGCCAGATCATGCCCCGCAAGCCGGACTATGAAATCTACAACGCCATCGGCTGCCAGAAACACGGCAAGACCGAGCTCTATCGTCACTACCAGCAGCACCTGGCCCAGAGCCGGGAGCAGTTCGTCATCGCGCCCGGCATCAAGGGGATGGTGATGAGCGTGTTCACCCTCCCCTCCTACGATGTGGTGTTCAAGGTGATAAAAGACGAGTTCACCCCGCCCAAGGAGGTGAGCCACGAGCAGGTGAAGGAGAAATACCGGCTGGTAAAACAGCACGATAGAGTGGGCCGCATGGCAGATACCCAGGAGTTCACCAACTTCGAGTTTCCCCTCGATCGCATCTCGCCGGAGCTGTTGACCGAGCTCAAGGCGGTGGCGCCCTCTGCGCTTACCCTCACCGCCGACAAGCTGGTGATCAAACACCTCTACACCGAGCGCAAGATGATCCCCCTGAACCTCTATCTGGATCAGGCGGACGAACAGCAGACCCGCCTCGCCCTGGAGGAGTACGGCAACGCCATCCGCCAGCTCGCGGCGGCCAACATCTTCCCCGGCGACATGCTGTTCAAGAACTTCGGGGTGACTCGCCACGGCCGGGTGGTCTTCTATGACTACGACGAGATCTGCTATATGACGGAGTGCAACTTCCGCCAGATCCCGCCGCCACGCTACCCGGAGGACGAGTGGAGCGCCGAACCCTGGTATTCGGTGGCACCCAACGACATCTTCCCGGAGGAGTTCGCCACCTTCCTGCTGCAAAAACCCCAGGTGCGGGAGATCATGATGCAGTTGCACAAGGAGCTCTTCGACGCCAACTACTGGAAGATGCTGCAGAGCAACATCAAGGAGGGGATGTTCGAGGATGTCTATCCCTACCGGCGCAAGAAGCGGTTTCGCTTCCAGCGAGGGGGATGACCCGACATCAGGCACAAAAAGGGACTCCATTGAGCCCCCTTTCACATTCTTCTGCACGCTGGCGCAGGGGTCGCCTGCGACAGCCTTTGACGAGATTCCGGCTTATTTCACGGCGTCAAAGGTCAGCAAGGTGGCCTTGTCGGCATCCTTTAGCACCAGCTGTTTGCCGCTGATCTGGAAGCTCGCCACCTTCTCCAGGGTCTGCAGGTAGTTCATCTCCTTGCCGGCCAGATCCCCCGCACACATCATGCGCGTCGAACCCATGGCGCCCAGCGTCAACACGCCGTCATCCTGCTCTGTGATGCCGCCAAAGTAGCGGTTGCAGCCGCCCTTGCCCGCCACCTTGTCACCGGCGACCTGCAGGGTGAAGGTGTCACCGCTCGCCCCTTGCAGTTGCCAGGTCGATGCCTGCAATTGTGCCAGCGTGGAACCCGTAGTCATGGCGCAGCCTCCCAGGGCCAGAGCGGCCAGCAGGATCAGTTTGTTGTTCATCAGTTCACCTCGTGATGGAGCGTGTCGTAACGACACGGAGTGAGGGGCCTGTGTACCATGACTGCAGCGTCAATCAAAACTCTTTTATTGTGATCGGGGTTCCCTTTACTCCCCGCTGGCATGTGCCATGCTTGTAGTCCTGTTCGGACCCAGGGAGGGGAAACGAATGGTCAAGTCTCTCGTCATCGCCATGGCATCCAGCCTCGTCTTTTCGGCTCAGGCCGCCGACTGGAGTTTTCTCCAGACCGAATCGGACAACCCGCTCTACGTCAAAAGCTATTCCGGCGTATTGCTCGGCAACCAGAGCCACCTGGGCGACAACTTCGACCTCTGGCTCATCAATACCGGCTATCAATACCCGCTTCAGGATGACATCAGCCTCTACATGGAGGCCGGCCCCGCCATCGGCCCCCAAAGTGGGCAGGCCGGGTTCAATATCAGCTCTGGGGTGCGCTATCGCCTCTCCCCGTCACTCAACATCGGCAGCCAGCTCAAGCAACTGGAGGTGATCAAGGCCAGCACCCTGGTTGAGCTCAACAGCAGCCTGCTGGTGACCCCTTCCCTGGCCATCACCGCCAATTACGGACTCAGCGCCTTCAGTACGGAACACTTTCTCACTCTGGGAGTGGGCTTCAACTTCTGAGGTTCAGAGGAGCCTGGCGCCGCTCACCAGCACACCGTTGAGGTCGGCGTAGACATAGTCGCCGGGCGCTATGGTCACACCGGCAAAAGAGACCACGGCATCCAGCGTGCCCAGGCCCCGTTTTTCGGTCTTGACCGGGCAGGGGGCCAGGGCCTTGACCCCCAGCGCCAGGGTCGCCAGCGTCCCCACATCCCGCACGGCACCATTGATGAGGATCCCCTCCCACCCCTGCTCCACCGCCTTGATGGCCAGCTGATCCCCGAGCAGCGCCCGACGCAGGGAGCCGCCCCCGTCGATCACCATCACCTTGCCATGGCCGGGACGATTGACCAGATCACGCACCAGGCTGTTGTCTTCAAAGCAGGAGAGGGTCACGGCCTCGCCGTAAAACAGCGCCTTGCCACCATAGTCCTGAAACAGGGGGTCAGCGATCCTAAGGGCATCGCCATGTTCATCGCAAAGGTCGGGCAGCAGGTCCAGCATGATCATCATCCTTCCATGGAGTGAAATGTGTCCGCTCATTCTTTCATCATGTCGGGGCGCTGACAATCCACCGGCCGGGTGCCCTGTCCGGATGGCGGGGGCCATGTCAGCCCGAAAGCCTGAACCGCCAGCGGGACGCAAGCGTCCCCAGATGACAGGGCATCCCTTCCAGCAACACGGGCACCAGCCAGAGCTCTCCTTCACGCACCCAATAGAGGGCATTCTGGCCAAATCGGGCGGCCAGCCGGATCGCCTCTGGCTGCGAAAGCGGCAACAACAGCGACGCCTCCTGCCAGCGCTCATCCTCATCGCTCCCCCAGACCTCTCCCATGACGGGACACTCGCCCACTTGCCGGACAAGGGCTCGCTGGCGACGGGCATTGCGACGCAGCCCCACCCACTGGCTGGCCGGGTTCCAGGCCGTGATAATGGCATAGGCTGGGCAGTGGGGGGGCGCAAAGGGGGCGATGAAGCACACTTTTCTGTAGTTTTCCCACAAAGTCATGTCAACCACATGTTACATCCCATTACATTTATTAAGGGCGAAAAAGCGGGTCAGCCCAAGTATGATGCAGCGAACTCGGGGATTGACTTATATCAAAGCTGAGTTAAAAAGTTGCTATCTGACGGCAAAGAGTGTTGTTATGCGCCTGTTAACTGATAAAATGCAGCAACTTTTGTAATGGACTACCTCTCCGGGCTTCTCTTGTTCAGACTTGTTGAGAGCCCATGTACGGCACAGGGATGCTTGCCGACATAGTTACCAAATTCGCGATGATTCGACCTGATATTCATACCCAGGATGACGTAATAAATTTTCAGGACCGGTCGGATAACGCCAAAGAGTGTTAAAATTTCGATAATTAACTGATAAGAATCTGGGAATACTCATGCAAACACCACATATTCTGATCGTCGAAGACGAGCTGGTCACCCGCAACACCCTCAAGAGCATCTTCGAAGCCGAAGGCTACATCGTGCTGGAAGCCAACAACGGTGACGAGATGCACCAGGCCCTGACCAGCCACACCATCAACCTGGTGATCATGGACATCAACCTGCCGGGCAAGAACGGCCTGCTGCTGGCGCGCGAGTTGCGTGAAGATGACAACATCGCCCTGATGTTCCTGACCGGTCGCGACAACGAAGTGGACAAGATCCTGGGGCTGGAGATCGGCGCAGATGACTACATCACCAAGCCGTTCAATCCCCGTGAACTGACCATCCGTGCCCGCAACCTGCTGAGCCGCACCATGAACGTGGCCGCCGGTGGCGAAGAGAAGAAGCTGGTGGAACGTTATCTGTTCAATGGCTGGGCCCTGGACATCAACAGCCGCGCCCTGGTCAGCCCGGCTGGCGACATGTTCAAGCTGCCCCGCTCCGAGTTCCGCGCCATGCTGCATTTCTGCGAGAACCCGGGCCAGATCCAGACCCGTGCCGAGCTGCTCAAGAAGATGACGGGCCGCGAACTCAAGCCCCACGACCGCACCGTGGACGTGACCATCCGCCGTATTCGCAAGCACTTCGAGAGCGTGGGCGACACCCCGGAGATCATCGCCACCATCCATGGCGAAGGCTATCGCTTCTGCGGCGAGCTGGAGCAGGAGTAATCCTCCCCACTCCCGAGTTGAAAAGGCGCCCTGTGGCGCCTTTTCCATGTCTGCGCCTTTCAGCTTGGCCGCTCTGGCACTCTCGCCGGCATCAAAAAACAGACAACAAAAAGCCCACTCGCAGGAGTGGGCTTTTTGTGTGAAGACTGGAGCGGGCAGCGGGAATCGAACCCGCATCATCAGCTTGGAAGGCTGAGGTAATAGCCATTATACGATGCCCGCTAGGCATCAAAACTTGCTTGGTGTGATGGGGAATCCCCACGACAGACAGCCATCTGGCTGATATGGACAACGGCGCGTGCCGCTATCTGGAATGTGGAGCGGGTGATGGGAATCGAACCCACGTATGCAGCTTGGGAAGCTACCGTTCTACCATTGAACTACACCCGCGTCAGTGGCCTCTACTATATGCATTTTGCCGCCGAGCGCAATCACCGACCTCGCATTTTTTGCCATAAATCAAGCTGTTCGGCCAACTAATGAGCATGAAGCCGATTTTTCACACAATGATGTTCCTCCGCCCGGTTCTGCAAGGTTGCCAAGCCGTGGGGGCGACGATAGTCTTGCGCCACTCGTTTGAGGAGGGTGGTAATGGACAAGAACAGACAGAAACATCTCTATGGCTGGTTGCGCAAACAATCGGGCCATGGTCGGCGCTGGATCGGCATCTCCATCGCCTTCGGGCTGGGTCAGGGCGTCCTGATGGTGATGCAGGCCTGGTTGCTGGCGACCCTGCTTCACGGTTTCATCATCGAAGGCTCCACGCCGAAGCACTCCGCCCCCCTCTTCATCAGTCTGTTGCTGGTGACCCTGACCAAGGCGGCCCTGGCCTATGGCCGCGAGGTGGCGAGTTTCAAGGCGGGCAGTGCGGTGCGCCAGGCCATCCGCGAGCTGGTGCTCACCCGCCTCGCCAGGCTCGGCCCTGCTTATATCCAGCGTCGTCCCGCCGGTAGCTGGGCCAGCCTGCTGCTCGAGCAGATCGAAGAGATGCAGGACTTCTTCTCCCGCTATCTGCCCCAGATGGCCATCGCCGTCTTTATTCCCCTGGTGATCCTGGTCTCCGTGTTCCCGGTCAACTGGGCGGCGGGCCTCATTCTGCTCGGCACGGCCCCCCTCATTCCTCTCTTCATGATCCTGGTGGGGGTGGGTGCCGCCGATGCCAACCGCCGCAACTTCCAGTCGCTGGCGCGCCTCTCAGGCCACTTCCTCGATCGCCTGAAGGGGCTGCGCACCCTGCAGCTTTTCATGCGTACCCGGGCGGAAGGGGAGGCCATCCGCGATGCATCGGAAGATTTTCGCGAGCGCACCATGGAGGTGCTGCGCCTCGCCTTCCTGAGCACGGCCGTGCTGGAGTTCTTCGCCGCCATCGCGGTGGCCCTGGTGGCCGTCTACTTCGGTTTCTCCTACATCGATCACCTCAACTTTGGCAGCTATGGCGTCAAGGTCACCCTCTTTACCGGCCTGTTCGTGCTCTTCCTCGCCCCCGAGTTCTACGCGCCGCTGCGGGAACTCGGTGCCCACTATCACGCCAAGGCACAGGCCATTGGCGCCGCCGAACAACTGCTGGAATTTCTCGAGGCCGACGTGAGCGAACCCGCCTCCGGGACGCTCCCCTTCCATGCGGATGGCCCCGTCAAGGTAGAAGCCCGCAGCCTGGAAGTGCTGAGCGCCGAGGGCAAGGTGCTGGTCGGTCCCCTCGATTTCACGCTGGAAGCCGGCACGCGCACCGCCCTGGTCGGCATCAGCGGCGCGGGCAAGAGCTCCCTGGTCAATGCCCTGCTCGGTTTTGCCCCCTATCGCGGTTCCCTGTGCGTCAACGGAGTGGAACTTCGTACCCTGGACATCAGCCAGTGGCGCCAGCAGCTAGGCTGGCTCTCCCAGAATCCCCAACTCTTCCACAGCTCCCTGCGGGACAACCTGCTTCTGGCCAGACCATCCGCCAGCGACGCCGAGCTGGAATCCGCGCTCAAGCGCGCCCAGGCCTGGGAGTTCGTCAACGAGAAAGGGCTGGACTATCGGGTCGGGGATCAGGCGGGCGGTCTCTCCGTCGGCCAGGCCCAGCGCATCGCCCTTGCCCGTACCCTGCTCAAGACAACCCAGATGATGGTGCTGGATGAACCCACTGCCAGCCTGGATCGCCATTCTGAGCGAGCCGTCATGAGCGCCCTCGAACAGGCCGCACAAGGTCAGACCCTGCTGATGATCACCCACCGCCTCGATCAGCTCAGCCAGATGGACAACATCCTGGTGCTGGCGCACGGCAAGCTGGTGGAGCAGGGACGTTTTGCCGCACTCGGCGAGGCCCAGGGCCCCTTCGCCCGCCTCCTGTCGCAATCCCAAGGTTTCGGAGACTCTCTCGATGACTGATCTATTGCCGTTCCTGCGCCTTTATCGCCAGCACTGGCTCAGCCTCTCCATCGGCCTGCTGCTGGCCCTGGTCACCCTGGTGGCCGGCATGGGCCTGCTCTCCCTCTCCGGCTGGTTCCTCTCCGCCGCCGCCGTCGCCGGGCTGGCGGTCGCCACCCGAGACACCTTCAACTACATGACCCCTGCGGGGGGCGTGCGTTTCTTCTCCATCGTGCGCACCGCCAGTCGCTGGGGCGAGCGGGTCGTGAGCCACGACGCCACCTTCCGGGTGCTGACCCGGCTGCGGGTCTGGTTCTGGCAAAAGCTCTCCCCTCTCTCCCCCGGCTCCCTTGCGGGTTTTCGCCAGGCTGACCTGCTCAACCGTCTGGTGGCCGACATCGATGCCATGGATCACGTCTATCTGCGCCTCATCACCCCCATTGGGGCGGCCCTGCTGAGCTGCGCCGGGCTGGTCTTCTTCCTCTCCTTCTTCGATGGTCGCCTGGCGCTGACGCTGGGAGCCATTCTGCTCTTTGGCATGCTGGCCTTGCCCCTGGTCTTCTATTTTGCCGGGCGCGCGCCGGGCCGCCAGCTCATCGCCGAGAAGTCCAACCTGCGCACCCGCATGGTGGACTATCTGGACGGCCAGGCCGAACTGCAGATGTTCGCCGCCGCTCCCGAGGCACTCACCGGATTGCAGCAGGCGGAGCAGGCCCTGATCCGGGCCCAGGCCCGCATGGCCCGCGTCAGCGGCCTGGCCGCCTTCTCGGTGCAGTTGCTGAGCGGCTGGACTCTGACCCTGATGCTCTGGCTGGCCGGTCACGGCGTCGGTGGCAGTGCCCCTGACCCCATCACGGCACTCATGGTGTTCGCTACCCTGGCGAGCTTCGAGGCGCTGCTGCCGCTGGCCGGTGCCTTCCAGCACCTCTCCACCAGCCTCACCTCCGCCCGCCGTCTCAACGAGATCCTGCAAGAGGCCAAGGCGCCGGAGTGGGGAGCACAGCAAGCCCCCGCTGCCCGGGGTGCCGTGCAGATAAGCGACCTGCATTTCACCTATCCAGGCCAGGATGCTCCCGTGCTGCAAGGGTGCACCCTGCAACTGCATGCCGGGGAGAAGCTGGCGCTGCTGGGGCAGACCGGCTGTGGCAAGTCCACCCTGATGGGGTTGCTGACTCGGGAATGGACGGCCCTATCGGGGGAGATCCTGCTCGATGGCAAGCCCCTCACCGATTACAGCGAAGAGGCGCTGCGCGCCTCCTGCTCCGTGGTGAGCCAGCGGGTCCACCTGTTTGCCGATACCCTGCGTGGCAACCTCACCCTGGCCGCCCCCGGAGCCAGCGACGAACGGCTCATCGAGGTACTCACCCAGGTGGGGCTCGGAACTCTGCTGCGCGATGAGGGTGAGCAGGCCGAACAGGGACTGGATGCCTGGCTCGGGGATGGCGGGCGTCCGCTCTCCGGCGGGGAGCGCCGCCGCATCGGCATCGCCCGCGCCCTGCTCCACGATGCACCGCTCTGGCTGCTGGACGAGCCCACCGAAGGGCTCGATACCCAGACCGAACGGGAGATCATGGATCTGCTGCTGACCCTGGGGGCGGATCGCACCCTGCTGCTCATCTCCCACCGCCTGCTGGGGCTGGAACGGATGGACAGGGTAGCCCTGATGGAAGAGGGTCGCATCCGTCTGTGTGCCCCCCACCAGGAGCTGCTGGAAGATGATCACTACCGCAGCCTGCACCGGCGACTGGCCCCCGCCTGATCCGGGGTCGTCTCGCTACAATCCATTGATATGGCTAAAAATGGGGCTGGTCGCCATCGGCGACTGCCCCCTATAATGGCCCACTCGCCACCCAACAAGATGCCGATATGAAACGCCTGATCCTGATGATGCCCCTGATTGCCTCCGGTTGCGCCGACTTCGCCTTCAACAGCAATCTGGACAAGGAAAACTTCGACGAGTACTTCAAGCCGGGGAGCGTGCGGATCTACGAGCAGAGCGAGCTCGCCGACCTCAACTACCTCTATCTCGGCACCGTCGAGGGGGAATCCTGCCAGAGCGATGCCAATCAGGCGGTGCCCAATGCCGGTGAAGCCCGCACCCTGGCCCGCCGCCGCGTGGCGGACATGGGGGGCAACGGCGTCAGCTTCGACAAGTGCGCCGAGTTCAGCGACGTGCCCGGCTGCCTGAAGCAGGTGATCTGCTACGGTCAGGCGCTGAAAGTGGCCGAAGAGAAGTAAGTCCTGCCATGGCGATCGCCATCGTGCGACTCGGCAGCCCCCGCCTCGAGGATGAGGGGCTTCGCATCGGTACCGTGCGTCGCCCCCCTCGCGGCGTGCCCAAAGCGGCGTTCGCCAGCCAGGATTGGTACGACGTCTGGTTCCCCAATCTGGCCCCCAGCGCCGAGACCATGAAACTCGGTCAGACTGCCGACACCCCGGCCCGGTGGACCGCCTTCTGCAAGCAGTACAAGGCCGAGATGGCCGCCCCGGCCGCGAGGCACGATCTGGCCCTGCTGGCCGCCCTCTCCCACACCACCCATTTCTCGGTGGGATGCTACTGCGAACAGGAGTCCCGCTGTCATCGCAGTGTGCTGAGGACCCTGCTGGCCGACGCGGGTGCATTGCTGCGCTGAGCGCCCGTCATGGATGAACACCCCACATGAGAAGAGGGCACCCCGGGGAGCCCTCTTCTTTATGATGTCGGCTAGTACGCATTCGATGACAAGGAAACCTCCACTCGTCGTCGCAAGGCCTGTTCCTCGTCATGGGTCATGCCCGGCAGCTGCCCCAGGGGGTTGCTGGCAAGCCATACCACCAGATCGTCAACCGTCTCCTCCAGGGGGCGAAAGTTCAGCCCATGAACGATGGCGGCCTCGGCGCTGATGGTGCCATACCCAGCATACTCGGGCAGCTCGTTTGGCAGCAGCGTGGGATAGCTTTGCCAGGGCGCCACCCCTGCCGCCATCAGGTCACGCCAGGGAGCCCACTCGAGCTGCAAGGGGGTCGCTGGCGTCAGCCGGGCAGCGAGGCGCTCCACCCAGTCGTTCAGTGCGATGCCGGGCTTGATCAGGTTGAAGCACCCAGCGAGTCGCTGCTCGGCAGCCCGCAGCACGAACTCGGCACAGTCGCGTACATCCAGGTATTGCAGCCTGTCTTCCCCCAGCCCCGGCAAGAGCCAGGGCCCGCCCCGCTGCACCCGCCTCACCCACCAGGCAAGACGAGCGGTCGGGTCAAAGGGGCCGCAGAGCACGCCGGGGCGCAGGGTGCACAGGCGATCTCCCCAGCGGGCGCGATACACCGACTCGCACAGCACCTTGAGGGGGCCGTAGTCGGTGGGCGTTCCTGCCATCTCGTGCAAGGGGGCCGACTCATCCATGCCGGGTTGGGAAAAATCGCGATAGACACTGATGGTGGAGATGAAGATGAGCCGATCGCAGCGCCCCAGCAGGGCGTCAGAGAGTCCTTCAGCCTGTTCGGGGCGATAGCAGCAGGTGTCGATGACCAGATCCCAGTGCCGCCCCTCGCCCCGCAAGGGGGCCAGGTCCCCGTCTCTGTCCCCGTGAAGCTGGGTCAGCTCCCGCCAATCCGGGTGCTGGCGGTGGCCGCGATTGAACAGCGTCACCTCGTGCCCCCAATCCAGGGCCAGCGTGGTCAGGTGGCGACCCAGAAAGCCGGTGCCGCCGATAATCAACAATTTCATCCCTGTCTCTCCTCTATGGCGCCCTCTCCTTGCAGCCCCTCCACGGGCAGCCGAAACGGCCATGGCCTGGCATGGTGAGCACACGCCCTGATGCCGCCAGGCATATCGTCATGGTGCGGGCAGCAGATTCCTTGTCCGCTCCCCCGCCACCCCTTTTGCCGCCCCACCCTACGCAAGTTGGCACCAGGACACAGCCCCCGGGCACCGGGTCTGGGATCGGGATCACAGGGGCTGCGTCCTGGTACTCCCCCTGCGTTTTCGGCGTGCCTGTGCTACATTGCCCGGGTTTTCAGCCAGGATCCGCCATGAAGTTCGATATCGATACCCTAGGGATCATCCGCTCTCCCTACAAGGAGAAGTTCGCCATACCCCGCCAGCCAGGCCTGGTCAGCGCGGCTCGCGCTCGCCTCGAACTGCTTCCTCCCTATGATCAGCCCGATGTGCTGCGCGGCATCGAGCAATTCTCCCATCTCTGGATCAGCTTCGTGTTTCACCAGACCATGGATCAGGGCTGGCACCCGACGGTGCGCCCGCCGCGCCTCGGCGGCAACGAGAGGGTCGGGGTCTTTGCCACCCGCTCCACCTTCCGCCCCAACCCCCTTGGCCTCTCCGTGGTCGAGCTGCACGGGGTGGGACGTGAGCGCGGCAAGCTCTGGCTCGAGCTGGGCGCCGTGGACTTGCTCGACGGCACCCCCGTCGTCGACATCAAGCCCTATGTCCCCTATGCCGACAGCCTGCCCCACGCCCGTGGCGGTTTCGCCCCCGATGCCCCCACCCCGCCGCTGGCGGTGAGCTTCAGCGCCCAGGCCGAGCAGCAGCTCGCCCCCTGGCTCAAGGCCCACCCGGAGCTGCGTGAACTGGTGAGGGAGGTGCTGGCTCAGGATCCCCGCCCTGCTTACAAGAAGGGCAAGCCGGATGACAAGGTGTACGGTGTCAGATTGTTCGATGTGAACGTGCGATTTCAGATAAAAGAACCGCAATGTCAGGTGCTGACCATCGAACCTGCTTGAAAAATGCCACCCTCCCGGGTGGCTTTTTTATGGGCAAAACAGGGTGCTCAGCGCCGCTGCAGCAGCAGGCTGCCGATGGAGTAACCGGCCCCAAAGGAGCAGAGCACCCCGCGAGCCCCGCTCGGCAGATCCTGGTTGAAGAGGTGGAAGGCGATGATGGAACCCGCCGAGCTGGTGTTGCCGTAGCGATCGAGGATGACAGGCGCCTCCTGCTGGCTGGCGTCATGGCCCAGCAACTTGCGGCCGATGAACTGGTTCATGGTGAGGTTGGCCTGATGGAGCCAGAGCCGGCTCAAGCCATCGGCCGCCCATCCCTGCTCCGCCAGCTGGGAGGCTATCTGCTCGCACACCAGAGGCAGCACCTCCTTGAACACCTTGCGCCCCTGCTGGCGAAACAGCTTGTCGTCGCCGTAGCGGGTGCGCGGGCTGAGCCGGTTCAGGAAGCCGAAGTTGTTGCGGATGTTGTTGGAATACTGGGTCACAAGCTTGCTGGCCACCAGTTGCCAGGGGTTGGCCACCTGGCAATCGGTCTCCCGCTCCAGCAGCACGGCGGTACAGGCGTCACCGAAGATGAAGTGACTGTCCCGATCGCGGAAGTTGAGGTGACCCGAGCAGATCTCCGGATTGACCACCAGCGCCAGCCGGGCGGTGCCTGCCGCCAGCATGTCTGCGGCGGTCTTGATCCCGAAGGTGGCGGAAGAGCAGGCCACGTTCATGTCGAATGCCAGGCCGCTGGCGCCGAGATAGTGCTGCAATTCAATGGCCAGCGCCGGGTAGGGGCGCGGCATGTTGGAGGCGGCGACGATGACAAGATCGATCTCCCCCGGTTCACGACCGGCGGCGATCAGCGCCTGCTCGGCGGCCGCCACCGCCATCTCCACCATGATGGAGGGCTGATCGTCCGGGCGCTCCGCCATGAGCGGTTGCATGATGTCGGGATCCAGCACCCCCTCGCTGCTCACCAGATAGCGGCTCTTGATGCCGGAGGCCTTCTCGATGAACTCGCAGCTCGAGTGCTGCTTGGCAGGCAGCTGCCCTGCATCGATGGCGGAGGCGTTCTCCTCGTTGTAGAGATCCACGTACTGGTTGAAGGCCGCCACCAGCGCTTCATTGCTGACGGCAAAGGGAGGGGTATAGAGGCCTGAGCCACTGATTACGATAGAGGTCATCTTTGCTCCTGGCCGGGTGCAATCCCGGCTTGTCTGTTTTTTAGGGTTCAGAGGGTCACAGCTGGTCGATGGCCGCAGCCAGACCCGCCAGGGTCAGCGGGTGCATCCGCCCGCCGATCAATTCGTTCATCAACTTGATGGAGGGGTGCCACAGCCACTCCTGCCTTGGCAGCGGATTGACCCACACCATCTTGGGGAAATGTTGTTGCAGGCGCCCGAGCCACACCTGGCCGGGCTCCTCGTTCCAGTACTCTACGCTGCCACCTGGCCAGGTGATTTCATAGGGGCCCATCTTCGCATCCCCCACCACCATCACCCTGTAGTCGCTGCCGTAGGTGCGCAGCAGCCGCAGGGTATCGAACCGATCATCAAGGCGCCTGGCATTGTCCTGCCAGACGAAGTCGTAGAGGCAGTTGTGAAAATAGAAGAACACCAGGTGCTTGAACTCGTGGCGCAGGGCCGAAAAGAGGCGCTGCACCTCGGCCACATGGGCATCCATGGAGCCCCCTACGTCGAAGAAGACCAGCAGTTTGACCCCGTTGTGGCGCTCGGGCCGCAGCTTCACATCGAGCCAGCCTTGCCTGGCCGAGCTTTGGATGGTGTCGTCGAGATCCAGCTCGTCGGGATTGCCCCGGCGCACCCAGCGTCTGAGCTTGCGCAGGGCGAGCTGGATGGCGCGCTGCCCCAGGGGCGAGTCGTCACTGAAGTTGCGAAAGTGGCGCGCTTCCCACACCTTGGTCGCCCGCCCGTGCTGGCCCTCTCCCCCCATGCGGATCCCTTCCGGGTGATAGCCGCCGTGACCGAACGGGCTGCTGCCCCCGGTGCCGACCCACTTGTTGCCGCCGGCGTGACGCTCCTTCTGCTCGCTTAGCCGCTGATTGAGGGTCTCCAGCAGCTTGTCCAACCCGCCAAGGGATTGGAGCAACGCCTTCTCCTCGGGGCTTAACAGTCGCTCGAACTCCTTGCGCAGCCACTCCTCGGGCAGGCTCTCCGGCAACAGGGGGATGGCGGCCAACCCCTCGTAATACTCGGCGAAGGCGCGATCGAAGCGATCGTAGTGCGCCTCGTCTTTCACCAGCAGGCAGCGGGATAGCTGGTAGAACTCGTCCATGTCGAGGCTGGCCAGTCTGGCTGCCAGCGCCGCGTGCAGGTCGAGCAGCTCCCGCAGGCTGCAAGGAAGCTTGTGGCGGCGCAGGTGAAGGAAGAAGTCGATGAGCATTCAGCCGCCGCGTCTGGCCAGAAAAGCGAGCTTCTCGAACAGATGCAGGTCCTGCTCGGTCTTGAGCAGGGCGCCGTAGAGGGCAGGCACCAGTTTGCCCGGCTCGCGGGTGCGCAGGGCTTCGGGGGCGATGTCGTCGGCCAACAACAGCCGGATCCAGTCCAGCAGCTCCGAGGTGGACGGCTTCTTGCGCAGCCCCTCTACCTCGCGCAGCTCGAAGAAGAGCTCCATCGCCTCACCAAGCAGGCTCTCCTTGAGGTTTGGGTAGTGGAGCTTGACGATGGTCTGCATCTCGGCCTTGTCGGGGAAGCGGATGTAGTGGAAGAAGCAGCGGCGCAGGAAGGCATCCGGCAGCTCTTTTTCGTTGTTGGAGGTGATGATGACCACCGGCCGCTGGCGGGCCTTGACTCGCTCGCCGGTCTCGTAGACATCGAACTCCATCCGATCCAGCTCCAGCAGCAGATCGTTGGGAAACTCGATGTCCGCCTTGTCGATTTCATCGATGAGCAGCACTGGCCGCTGCTCTGCCCTGAAGGCCTGCCACAGCTTACCCCGGCGGATGTAGTGGCCTATCTCCCCTACCCTGGGGTCGCCAAGCTGGGAGTCTCGCAGCCGGGCGACGGCATCATATTCGTAGAGCCCCTGCTGGGCCTTGGTGGTGGACTTGATGTGCCAGCTGATGAGCTCGGCGCCCAGGGATTCGGCCACCGCCTCCGCCAGCACTGTCTTGCCCGTACCGGGCTCACCCTTGATGAGCAGCGGCTTCTCCAGCACGATGGCGGCATCGACGGCCATCTTCAGTGCCTGTGATGCGAGATAGCGGTCGCTTCCTGCAAATCCCATGAGATCCCTTCCATTGGATGCCCAGGCAGCGGGAGCCCCCTCGGCAAGAGAGAATAAGTTCTATATGTTGTAATAACATATTGTTATAACGATTCGTCACTTCTCATTCAGAAACCACAGGGTAATCTTGTTTCATCGCCTTAACAAACACAGGGATAGCACCATGAGCAAAATTTTTGAGGACAACAGCCAGACCATAGGCAACACCCCGCTTGTTCGTCTCAACCGTGTTACCAAGGGCCGCGTGCTGGCCAAGATCGAGAGCCGCAACCCAAGCTTCAGCGTCAAGTGCCGGATCGGTGCCAACCTCATCTGGGATGCCGAGAAACGCGGCGTGCTGACCAAGGGCAAGGAGATCATCGAGCCCACCAGCGGCAACACGGGCATTGCCCTGGCATTCGTGGCTGCGGCCCGCGGCTATCCCATCACCCTGACCATGCCGGCCACCATGAGCCTGGAGCGCCGCAAGCTGCTCAAGGCCCTGGGTGCCAACCTGGTGCTGACCGAAGGTCCCCTCGGCATGAAGGGCGCCATCGCCAAGGCCAACGAGATCCTCGAATCCGAGCCGGGCAAGTACGTGCTGCTGCAACAGTTTGAAAACCCGGCCAACCCGGAAATCCACGAGCAGACCACTGGACCCGAGATCTGGGACGCCACCGATGGCGAGGTGGATGTGTTCGTGGCGGGCGTCGGCACCGGCGGCACCATCACCGGGGTCTCCCGCTACATCAAGAAGACCAAAGGCAAGGCCATCGTCTCCGTGGCGGTCGAGCCCAGCGAATCCCCCGTCATCAGCCAGAAACTGGCGGGTGAAGAGATAAAGCCCGGTCCCCACAAGATCCAGGGCATCGGCGCCGGCTTCATCCCGGGCAACCTGGATTTGAGCCTGCTGGACCGCGTCGAGCAGGTGAGCAGTGACGAAGCCATCGAGATGGCCCGCCGCCTGATGGAAGAGGAAGGGATCCTGGCCGGTATCAGCTCCGGCGCTGCCGTGGTCGCTGCCAACCGTCTGGCCGAGCAGCCGGAGTTCGAAGGGAAAACGATTGTCGTCATCCTGCCGAGCGCCGCCGAGCGTTACCTCTCCAGCGCCCTCTTCGCCGGTGTGTTCAGCGAGCAGGAATTGCAGCAGTAGTTGATCAGCCAACACCAAAACGACGGCGCTCCTCGGAGCGCCGTTTTCATTATGCGCTAAACTCTCTAGCCACCAGTGCCACTCGGCCCCTTATTTTTTGGGGTAAAATAACAAAATTGGATATGACAAAAAAAGCAGACATTCTGTGATAAATCTCATATCCTGTGCGGCGTCACGAGGTGTTTGCTGGCAAGGTATCACAAGGTAACAAAGTGTTATTTTTCGTTATAAAATAATTTCAGGCCAGTCCTGACGCGGCTTACAGCCTGATAGCGAAAAAATACCTGGCCACGACGCCGAATACTGCACAGAAAATTGACCTGGATTAAACCATTGCAGGTCTGATTTCGTTACTTTACAACATATCCATACTGACACGGTGAGACAGGAAGCCTCATTAGCGACCATCTCTCCAAACAATATCAATAATATGGGGTGAAACCATGTACGAGAAGTCTGTTGTTATTACTGCTGAAAACGGCCTGCACACCCGTCCTGCAGCTCAGTTCGTGAAAGAAGCCAAAGAATTCCAAAGCGAGATCACTGTGGTCTCCGGTGGCAAATCCGCCAGCGCCAAGAGCCTGTTCAAGCTCCAGACCCTGGGTCTGACCAAAGGCACCAACGTGACCATCCAGGCTGACGGCCCGGACGCTCAGAAAGCCGTTGAGAAGCTGGTTGCCCTGATGGACGAGCTGGAGTAATCCAGCTTTATTCCTCCCCCACAGTCGTTTTAATAGGAAGGATTATGATATCTGGCATTCTTGCGTCCCCCGGTATCGCATTCGGCAAGGCGCTTCTTCTGAAAGAAGATGAAATCGTTATCAATCAGGGCAAGATTCCCGCCGAACAGATTGATGCCGAGATCAACCGCTTCCTCGAAGCCCGCACCAAGTCAGCCGCACAGCTGGAAGCCATCAAAGAGATGGCCGGTCGCACCTTCGGTGAAGAAAAAGAGGCCATCTTCGAAGGCCACATCATGCTGCTCGAAGATGAAGAGCTGGAAGGGGATATCAGATCCTTCATCAAAGAACACAAAGCCTCTGCCGACAGAGCCGTTCACGAGGTGATCGAACAGTACGCCAAGATGATGGCCGATCTGGATGACCCCTATCTGCGTGAGCGCGCCACCGACTTCCGTGACATCGGCACCCGTCTGGTCAAGAACGTACTGGGCATCGCCGTTGTCAACCTGAGCACCATCGACGAAGAGGTCATCCTGGTCGCCAAAGACCTGACCCCGTCTGAAACCGCTCAGATCAACCTGAAATACGTGCTGGGTTTCGTCACCGACATCGGTGGCCGTACCTCCCACACCTCCATCATGGCCCGCTCCCTGGAGCTGCCGGCCGTCGTGGGCACCAACGACATCACCGAGCGCGTCAAGAACGGTGACATGCTGGTGCTGGATGCGATCAACAACCAGGTCATCATCAACCCGACCGCCGACCAGTTGAACGAAGCCAAGAAGTTCCAGGCCCAGTTCCAGGCAGAGAAGGACGAGCTGGCCAAGCTCAAAGACCTGCCTGCCATCACTCTGGATGGCCACCAGGTCGAAGTGTGCGCCAACATCGGGACCGTCAAGGATACCGAAGGTGCCATCCGCAACGGCGCCGAAGGCGTGGGTCTGTACCGTACCGAATTCCTGTTCATGGACCGTGACGCGCTGCCGACCGAAGACGAGCAGTTCAAGGCTTACAAGGAAGTGGCCGAAGCCATGCCGGATCAACCGATCATTGTCCGTACCATGGACATCGGCGGCGACAAAGAACTGCCCTACATGAATTTCCCGAAAGAGATGAACCCCTTCCTGGGCTGGCGTGCCGTGCGTATCTTCTTCGATCGCACCGACATCATGCACGCCCAGCTGCGGGCCATCCTGCGTGCGTCTGCCTTCGGCAAACTGCGCATCATGTTCCCGATGATCATCTCCGTCGAAGAGTTCCGCAGCCTGAAGGCTACCGTGGAGACGCTGAAAGCCGAACTGCGTGCCGAAGGCAAAGCCTTTGATGAATCCATCGAAGTGGGTATCATGATCGAGACCCCGGCCGCGGCCGTGATGGCTCATCATCTGGCCAAGGAAGTGGATTTCTTCAGTATCGGTACCAACGACCTGACCCAGTACACCCTGGCTGTCGACCGTGGTAACGAGATGATTTCCGCCATGTACAACCCGCTGTCACCCTCCGTCCTGACCCTGATCAAGATGGTGATCGACGCTTCCCATGACAATGGCAAGTGGACCGGTATGTGCGGTGAACTGGCTGGTGACGAACGCGCCACCCTGCTGCTGCTGGGTATGGGTCTGGATGAGTTCTCCATGAGCGCCATCTCTGTACCGCGTATCAAGAAGCTTATCCGCAACACCAACTTCGAAGATGTGAAGGCCATGGCCGACCAGGCGCTGAGCTTTGCCACCGCCGCCGAAATCGAAGCGTGCGTAGATAACTTTATTAAGCAGAAGGCAGTCTGCTAAGATCGGCTGCAAACAGCGACAATCATCTCTAGGAGCTTTTACTATGGGTCTGTTCGACAAACTGAAGAAACTGGTTTCCGACGACAGTTCTGACACTGGCGGCATCGAAATCTTTGCTCCGCTGTCCGGCGAAATCGTCCCCATCGAAGATGTGCCTGACGTCGTCTTCGCCGAGAAGATCGTCGGCGACGGCATCGCCATCAAGCCGGCCGGCAACAAGATGGTTGCTCCGTGCGACGGCACCATCGGCAAAATCTTCGAGACCAACCACGCGTTCTCTCTGGAGTCCGACTCTGGTATCGAGCTGTTCGTTCACTTCGGTATCGACACCGTCGAGCTGAAGGGTGAAGGTTTCACCCGTATCGCTCAGGAAGGTCAACAGGTCAAGCGCGGTGACACCATCATCGAGTTCGATCTGGCCGTTCTGGAAGCCAAAGCCAAGTCTACCCTGACGCCTGTGGTCATCTCCAACATGGACGAGATCAAAGAGCTGGTGAAAATGACTGGCGCCGTGACCGTGGGCGAAACCCCGGTGATCCGCATCAAGAAATAATGCGCCCTGGCCTGACGCCAGCGACCGCCAAAAACCGAAGCCTGGTGCTTCGGTTTTTTTTTGCCCCTTCCATCTCCTGATACTCCATGGGCTCCCGCACAGGTCAGCATGATGGCAAACAGGCAGAAATGTTATCGAGATCAACACGGGCATAAGCAAGCCGAGTACCCTCAAGAGGGATACCTGCGGGTCCTTTGGCTCGATACGAGACGGGATGAAAAGAGATAAGCCGCTTAAGTGGCGAGGAGACAACGATGCTGAGAAATACCGAACAACGTTATGGCAGCCTGAGCATAGGGCTGCACTGGTTGACCCTGCTGCTGATGATCGCCGTCTATGCGCTGATGGAGTTCAGGGACATCTTCCCCAAAGGGTCGGCCGGCCGCGACCTGATGAAGGAGTTTCACTTCATGGTGGGTCTGCTGATCCTGGCGCTGGTGGTCGTGCGCCTGCTGGTGCGCGTGGGTAGCCCTTCACCGCGTATCGTGCCCGATCTCTCCCCCCTGATGCTCACGCTGGCCAAGCTCGCCCACCTGGCGCTCTATGGCTTCTTGATCCTCACTCCGCTGCTGGGCTGGCTGCTGCTGAGTGCGGGCGGCAAGCCCATCCCCTTCTTCGGCCTGGCGCTCCCAGCCCTCATCGCCCCCGATGACGGCCTGAAGGGTACCATCAAGGAGCTGCACGAGACGCTGGCCAACATTGGCTATACCCTGATTGCCCTGCACGCGGCGGCAGCCATCTACCACCACCATGTGCTCAAGGACAACACCCTGACCAATATGCTGCCCGAGCGCAAATAACCAGCAACGAGTTGCACGCCAACAAAAAGGCCCCTGTGACAGGGGCCTTTTTGTTCATGGAGGGTCATGGGCGACACGTCGTCAGCAGGGCAACACCACCCGGCTTTCGCCGCCGCCGAGGGCCTCCACCCGCACCTGCACGCCGATCCGCTCCACCAGGGTCTGCACGTGGGAGATGACCCCGATCTGGCGACCGGCCGCCTGCAGGGAGTCGAGGCTGGCGAGCGCCAGATCCAGGCTGTCGGGATCCAGGGTGCCAAACCCTTCGTCGATAAACAGCGACTCGACCTGGGTCTGGCGTGATGACAGGCTGGAGAGGGCCAGCGCCAGCGCCAGCGACACCAGGAAGCTCTCGCCGCCGGAGAGGGAGTCCACCGAGCGCACCTCGTCCCCCATGTCGAGATCCACCACCTGCAGCGCCAGATCGGTACCGGGCACCCGCTCCAGCCGATAGCGGGGGGAGAGCTCGGCGAGCTGGGCGTTGGCCTCCAGCAGCAGCCGCTCCAGCGTGAGGCTCTGGGCGAAGGTACGCAGCTTGGCGCCGCTGGCCGAGCCGATAAGGTCACAGAGACGCTGCCAGTGATCCGCCACCGCCTGCTGGGCGGCCAGCTCCTCCTGCAAGGTACCCGCCTTGAGGGCCGCCGCCTCCGCCTGTGCCAGCGTGCTCTTGCACTGGAACAGCTGCTCGTCGAGGGCGCGGCAGTGCGCCTCCAGCGCCGTCAGCCGGCTGTCGAGCTCCTGTGGCGCCAACGCGGCCAGCTCGGGGTGATGCTCGCGGTAACGATCCCGCTTGCTCTCCTCCAGTGCCAGCGCCCGCTGCCGCTCGGTCAAACGGGTACGCGCCTCGGCGCGGGCATCCTCCAGCGCCTGCAAGGCGGCGCGGCGCCCCTTGAGCTCATCCGGGCTCATGGCCAGCAGGCGGCGCAGATCATATTCGGCGATGCCGAGGCTGCTGGCGTGGGCAGCCCAGCGCCCCAGCACCTCCCGTCGCCGCCGGCTGCTCACCTGCTTTTCCTGCTCCAGATGGCTGAGACGGGTCTTGAGCTCGGTCTGACGCTCGCGCAGGGCGTGGGCCGCCCCCTGCATCGTCTCCAGCTCGCTGGCCAGCTGCTGCAGCCGCTGCTGCCAGCGGCTCTCGACCAGGGCAATCTCCTCGCCCCCCAGACAGGCCGCGCGGCTGGTGACCAGCCCCTGTCGTTGCTGTTCATGCTCCTTGTAGTCACGCTCGAGCTTGTGCAGCAGCTCGCGCTGGGTCTGCAGACGCGCCTCCTGGGCGCTCAGGGCCGGGGTGAGGCTGGCAATCTCGCAGGTCAGCCGCTCCCACTCGCTCTGGCCGTGCAGCCAGGCCTCGCAGGCCCGCTGCCACTCGTGCCACTGCTGGCTGCCCAGCCACTGGCGCCAGGGCTGGCCTCCCATCTGCTCATCGAGCCGGCTACCTCCCTGCTCAAGGCGCTGGCGCAGGGTCGTTTCCTGCTCGCCCATTGCCTTCACCTCCCCTTCCAGGGCGATGCGCTGGCGGTCGGCCTCCTGCCACTGCTGCTCGAACTGCTGGTGCTGGCTGGCCAGCTGACTCAGCTGCTGGCGCACGGCCTGCAACTGCTGCTGCCCCTGCTGGGCCTCGCGCAGTTGCTGCTGGCTGCGGACCAGCCCCTGCTCCAGACTCTGGCCGCGACCGAGCAGGGTACTCATCAATTCGTTCCACTCGATCGGGCTCTGACGTAGCGGCAACGGATGGCCCAGCAGCTCGGCACCGCCGAGCTGCTGCCAGCGCTGGGTCAGCTGCTCGGCGCGCGTCTCCAGCTCAGGTAGATGTTGCTGACGCACCGCCAGCTGGCGGGCCAGCTCCTGGCGTTCACTCTCGCACTGAATGTATTGGTGATTGTGCCGCTCCCACTCGAGCTCGAGGCTGCGGACGCGCTCCGCCAGTTGCCCCAGAATGCCCGCCACCTGTGGCTGGCTCTGGTGATAGGGGTGCTCCTCGGCGCCGCAGAGCGGGCAAGGTTCACCGTCGCGCAGGATGTGGCGATGCTGCTCGAAACTGGCGATGGCACGGGACTGCTCCAGCGCGTGGCGTGCCTCGTCCCGTTGCAGGGCGAGCCGCTCACGGGCCGGCGTCAGCTCGTCGCCGAGGATGGCCAGCTTGCCGAGCGCCTGCTCCAGCTGGGCGATCTCCTGCTGCAGGCGACCATGCTGCTCACCGTGATTGCGGCCATAGTCGGCCAGCTCCAGCAACTGGCGCAGCTGGCCGAGCTGCTCGGTCTGCCCTTGCCACTGCTCCTGCGCCTTGGCCAGGCGCCCCTCCCACTGCTGCTCCTGCAGCTCGTGCTGCTGTTGCAGCAGCCGCGCCTGCTCGCGCTGCCAGTAGTCGCGCTCCTGCTGCCCCTGCTCCAGCTGGTGTTGCAGTTGCCTGAGGGCGCGCAGCTTGTGTTCGCGCAGGGTGAGAAGCTGCTGCAGCCTGTCGGCATCCTCGGCCCAATCCTGCATGGCGGTGAGCAGGGGCTGCCACTGGCGGGCCACCGGCGCCAGCTCCTTGTGCTCCTCAAGCCAGGCACCCCACTGCTGGTGCTGGCCCTTGAGCTGCTCCACCTGCTGGCACTGCTGGCGCCAGCCCTGCTCCAGGGTGAGCTGCACCTCCCGCTCCTGCGCCCCCTCCTGCTGGATCTTCTGCAGTTGCTGCTGCTTTTCCCGAATGCGGGTGTCGAGCTCCTGCGCCCGTTTGAGTTCAGGCTGCAGGGCGCCCCACTCGCGCTCGGCGGCGATCTTCTCCGCCAGCAGTTGCTGTTCGGTGAGGGCGCTCTGCTGGGTCTTCTCCTCCAGCTTGCCAAGTTCAGGGCCAAGCTCGGCCAGCGCCTTCTCCTGCTGCTGCACCTCCAGGGTGAGGCGGGCCAGCTCGTCGTGATCCGCGCGGGCCACCTGGGCCTGCTCAGCGCGGACGAACTCCTCGCGCTCGGGGGCGGCCGCAGCGTGGGCCGCCTCGGCCGCGGCAAGGGCCTCCTCTCCCTCCTGACAGGCCTGCAACTGGGCAGCGATACGGCCGTTGAGATCGCGCAAGTCCTGCATCAGCTGCTGTTGCTGCTGCTCGTGCTTGAGGCTGGTGGCGAGGCTGACCTGCTGGCTCACCCACTGCTCGCGGGTCGCCTCGTCCATCAGCGCCACGTCACCGAACCGCTGGCTGATGGCAGCCAGTTTCTGCTGCTCCTCCCGCGCCCGCTCATGGGTCTGGACCGAAATAGCGGAGTAGAGCTCGGTGCCGGTCATCCGTTCGAGCAGGGCCGAACGCTCGTCGGCGCTCGACTTGAGGAAGGCGGCAAACTCCCCCTGCGGCAGGATGACGGCGCGGCGAAACTGCTCCCAGGAGAGCCCCACCAGCTCATCGATGCGATCCTGCAGCTCCCGCTTGCTGCCACTGAACACCTGGCCCGACGCCACGTCGGTCAGGCTGCGCTCCTGGGCCTGAAAGCGCCCCTCGGCGCGGTTGCGGGCCCGGCGCACCGCCCAGCGGGCCAGCCAGATGCGGCCGTCACAGCCGCGAAACTGCACCTCGGCAAAACCGCTGGCATGGCCGCGGCTGAGGATGCCGCGCACGTCGTTGGCCTTGAGCTTCTCCTCGTCATCCATGCGGCCCACTTCGGCCACGTTCTTGCGATTGGCGATAAAGCGCGGCATCTCGTCGTAGAGTGCCAGACAGATGGCATCGAGCAGGGTGCTCTTGCCCGCGCCGGTATTGCCGGTGATGGCAAACAGACCGGCGGCCCCCAGGGCGCCACCGGCAAAATCGATGGTGAATTGACCGGTCAGGCTGGCCAGATTCTCCCCTGACAGCGACAAGATTTTCATTGGCTGGACTCCTTCACCTGCTCCAGGATCTCTTCAAACGACGCCACCAGCTCGGCCTCCGGCTCCCCGTCGAACTGACGCTGATAGCAGAGGCGAAACACCTCGGTGGGGGAGAGCTCATCGAGCCTGCGCTGGCCGGCACCATCCGCCAGCCCCAGGCCCGAGCCCTGATAACTGGTCGTGATACGGGCAAGGCGCACCGGCTTGTCGCCGATGGCGGCCAGCACGCGCTCGCGGATGCGGGCCTCGGGTTTGGGCAGCAGCAGCCGCACCTCGAGGAAGGGCTGGGCCTGCTGCGGGCAAGCGGGCAGCGCCAGCGCCTCGATGGCCTGGAGCGCCTCGTCAAGGCCGCTCTGGGGCAGCCGGATCATCTCCACCGTGCGGGGCACCGGGATCCGCTCAAGGCGGGCCAGTTTGCCCCCCTCAAACGTCACCTCCAGCACCTGATGGTTGTAGTTCGCCTCGGCCAGCGAGAGCGGCAGCGGCGAGCCGCTGTAGTGCACCCCCTCGGCCGGACTCTGGGCCAGGTGCAGGTGACCTAGCGCCGTGTAGTCGGCGGCGGCAAACAGCTCGGCAGGCAGGGCATGCTGGTTGCCGCCGAGCACCCGCCGCTCGGAAAGCTCGGAGAGCTGGCCCGTCGCCAGATAGGCGTGGCCCATGGCGATGAGGGCCTGATCCGGATTGCAGCGCGCACGCCCCTCGCTCAGCACCGCCTCATAGACCTGGCGTACCCCTTCGATGAGTCTGTCCTGCCCTTCACTGATCCCGTCGGGGCGCAGATCGCTGCTGCGCAGAAACGGCACGGCGGCGCACCAGGCGGCCACCTCGCCGTTCTTGCCTCGCAGCGGCACCAGCAGGCGCTCGGTCTCGAGGCGCCCCTCGTCGTCCCGGCTGATGCTGCCCACCAGATGGAGGTCGAAAGCGCGCAGCAGCTCGTGGGGGGCATCCAGCTTGGAGGGAGAGTCGTGGTTGCCGCCGATGAGCACCATCTCCAGTGCCGGGTGCTCGGCGCGCAGCCGCGCCAGGAAGCGGTAGAGCTGCTGCCAGGCACTGGCGGGAGGGTTGGCGGTGTCGAACAGATCGCCCGCCACCAGCAGGGCGTCGATGTCGCGGGTCTTGATGGTGTCGGCCAGCCAGTCGAGGAAGGCGTCGTGTTCGAAGCGGCGGTCGTGGCCGTGAAGCTGATGACCGAGGTGCCAGTCGGCGGTGTGCAGGATCTTCATGGAAAACGGCTCGATAAGGAGAAGAGAGCGGGGGCGAAGGCGCCCCGGGATGGAGACAAGATGAGGATGGTGCCCCCCGTTTTCAACCGGGGCAGCCCCAGACGTCAGATTCAGACGGCTTGGTAATGCATCTGGTACTGAAGATGGCCGGTGAGGGGATCGGGCACCTCCCCCCCGATTTCAAAGCCGTGGCGGCGGTAGAAACGCACCGCTGGCTCGTTCTCCACGAAGACCCGGGTATGCAGCTCGGCACATCTGGATCTGGCTTCCTGCAACAGGGCGTGCCCCACCCCCCGCCCCTGCCTATCGGGGCGCACGAAGAGTGCAGCCAGGTAATCATCCACCAGTGCCATGAAGCCGAGCAGATCCCCTCGCTCCTCGAACACCCAGATGCGGGCGTGATCGAGGTAGCGGGTACGCAGCTCCTCCTGAGCCTGCCACCAGCAGGAGGCATCGACGAAATCGTGGGCCTGCAGGGAGGCCAGGAGCCAGATTTCGACGATCTCTTCCATGTCTTCCGGCCGACTCTGTCTCAACATGGTCGCCTCCTTGTCAGCAATGTGAACACTCGCAGTCTAGGGGAGTTGGGCCCGCTCCCGGGGGATCAAGATGGGGCCCTGTGAGGTCGATCGCCCTTTATTTAGCGAGAATGATTGGCTGATCACAAAGCGCCTCTCTAGTACAATGCCCGCCGGACAATCTAGAGACCGAGGACGCCATGTGGTTTAAAAACCTGCAGATTTACCGCTTTACCCGCCCCTTCGACCTGACCGTTGAGCAGCTGGAAACCCAGCTGGAAGCCTGCGCCTTCACCCCGTGCGGCAGCCAGGACATCTCCCGGTTCGGGTGGGTCAAGCCCCTTGGCAAATTCGGCTCCACCCTGACCCACGCCGCCTCTGGCCACATCCTGCTGTGCGCTCGCAAGGAAGAGAAGATGCTGCCCGGTACCGTGGTCAAGGAGATGCTGGCGGAGAAGGTAGAGGCCATTGAATTCGAGCAGGGCCGTGCCCTCAAGAAGAAAGAGAAGGAGGCGCTGAAAGAGGAGATCATGCACACCCTGCTGCCCCGCGCCTTCAGCCGCACCAGCCAGACCTTCGCCTGGATAAACCCTGCCGACAACCTGATGGTGGTGGATGCAGGCTCCGCCAAGAAGGCGGACGATCTGCTGGCGCTCTTGCGCAAATCCATCGGCTCCCTGCCGGTAGTGCCGGTGGCCCTCAAGAACCCGCCCGAGATCACCATGACCGAGTGGCTCAATGAGGGCAACCTGCCCGCCGCCTTCACCCTGGAGGACGAAGCCGAGCTGCGCAGCGCCATGGAGCACGGCGGCATCATCCGCTGCAAGCAGCAGGATCTGATGAGCGAGGAGATCAAGAATCACCTGGCCAACGACAAGCTGGTGACCAAGCTGGCCCTCAACTGGGGCGAAACCCTGAGCTTCGTGCTGGGGGACGATCTCTCCATCAAGCGCCTCAAGTTCAGCGAAGAGCTGCGCGAGCAGAACGACGACGTCACCAGTGAAGATCCCGCCGCCCGCCTGGACGCCGACTTCGCCCTGGTCACCGCCGAGCTCTCCCAGTTCATCCCGGCCCTGTTTGCCGCCCTGGGTGGTGAAGAGCAGTCCATCTAAGCAAATTGGCTCAGCCTGATTGCAAAAAACCGCCTTCACGGCGGTTTTTTCATGTCTTCGGGCATTGTCGCCACGGGCTGGACGCCTCTGGAGTAGCGCCGTCGCCCTCCCGCCGCGCAATCTCCTGACCCCATAGGCTTTAGCAGCATGGCGCACTGCCACGGCAGCATGACACCTCGCTAGAGTGCCCCCCTTTCCTGCAACAGTCGATGAAGTCGCTGCGCCAGGGTGCGGTAACCCTCGGCATTGAAATGCACCGTATCGGACTTCAGGGCCGGGTCTCGCAGCAACTCGCCGATGCTGTCGTTGTCCAGCACCAGCCCGTACTGCTCTGCCAGCTCCTCGTAGAGGGGAGCGCCATCGGCAAACAGGGATTTTCGGGGCACCCCGACAAGCAGGATCTGGGCCCCGCTCCCCTGCACCGCCTCTATCATGGCGGCGAGATTGGCCTTGAGGGCCGCCTCCCCGCTGCCACGCAGGATGTCGTTGCCCCCCTCCAGCAGGATGACCAGAGCGGGTCTGTGCCGGGCCAGCAACCCGGGCAGGCGGGCCCTGCCGGCCTGGCTCAGCTCTCCGGACACCCCGCCATTGACCACGGGATGGCCGCTCAGGTTCGCCAGCACGCTGGGGTAGCTTTGGGACGGGCTCACCCCGCGCCCCTCGGTCAGACTGTCCCCGAAGGCGAGCAGGGTCTCCCCCTGGGCCAGCGGTCTGAAGGTCGGCTCCTCGCAGGCCGTCAGCAACAGGCAGAGCAGCCCCGCCATGCAAGGTTTCGCCAGCGTCCCCCGGTGTGTCATGAGCGCCTCCTTGATAGTTTTGTAACCATATGAGTATTAAGACAAACTTTTAATCAAGCTCCAAGTGTGACACATTTCGGCAGGTGAACAAGAAACCGACAAGGAGCCTGTCATGTCCCTCAAACCCCTCGGCCTGCTGGTCGCCCTCGGCCTGCTTGGCGGCTGCGCCTCCCAGGATGGCTTTCACTATGTCCCTCCTCCCCAGACCCTGATCGCCCCGGAGGCGGCCAGCGGCTGGATTGACAAACCGGGCTGGCAGGGCCGTGACTTCATGGTGGCGGCGGCCAACCCGCTGGCGGTGGACGCGGGCTACCAGATCATCAAGGCGGGGGGCAGCGCCGTCGATGCAGCCATCGCCGTCCAGCTGGTATTGACCCTGGTGGAGCCTCAATCCTCGGGCATCGGCGGCGGCTCCCTCATGCTGGTGTGGGACGGCAAGCAGGTGGCGGCGGTGGATGGCCGGGAAACAGCCCCCGCCGCTGCCACCGATCAGCTCTTCATGAAGGAGGGCAAACCCATGGCCTTCTATGAGGGGGTGGTGGGCGGGCGCTCCGTCGGCGCCCCCGGCACGGTGCGTGCCCTGGCCCTGGCGCACGAGCGCTATGGCAAGCTGCCCTGGGCCACGCTGTTCGAACCCGCCATCACCCTCGCGGAGCAAGGGTTCGTGATAAGCCCCCGCCTCGCCACCCTGCTGGCAAAAGATCCCTATCTGGCCGGGGATCCGGACGCCCGCGCCTACTTCTATCAGGCGGATGGCACTCCCAAGACGGCAGGTACCCGGCTCACCAACCCGGCCCTGGCCAGGGTGCTGCGTACCCTGGCAAGCGACGGCCCCGACGCCTTCTATCGCGGCCCGCTGGCCGAGGCCATGGTGGCCAAGGTGCACGCCCACCCGACCAACCCCGGGGTACTGAGCGCCGCCGATCTCGCCAGCTACCGGGCCAAGCTGCGGGACGGGCTCTGCTTTGACTATCGCCAGAGCGAGATCTGCGGCTTCCCGACCCCCTCCTCCGGCACCCTGGCCCTTGGCCAGATCTTCGGCATGCTGGAAAGCCGGGACATGGCCGCCCTCAAACCGGTACAGGGGGAGCAGGGCCAACTGGCCGCCTCCAGCGAGGCCATTCACCTCTACAGCTAGGCGGCACGCCTCGCCTTCGCCGATCGCAACCAGTACGTGGCCGACGGCGACGTCGTCGACGTGCCGGTGACAGGCCTGCTGGACAAGGGCTATCTGGCGCAGCGGGGGCACCTTATCGGCAACCGCTCCATGGGCGTCGCCCAGCCCGGCAACCCGCCACGGGCGCTGGCCAGGGGCCGGGACGCCACCCCGGAGCTGCCCTCCACCAGCCACATCTCCATCGTGGACAAGAGCGGTATGGCGGTGGCCATGACCAGCTCCATCGAGGATGGCTTCGGCTCGCGGCTGATGGTCAACGGCTACCTGCTGAACAACCAGCTCACCGACTTCTCCTTCACCTCGGTGGACGCCGTCGGCCTGCCGGTGGCCAACCGGGTGGAGCCCGGCAAGCGCCCCCGCTCCTCCATGTCTCCCCTGCTGGTGTTTAACAAGGCAAGCGGCGAGCTGGAGATGAGCCTGGGCTCCCCGGGAGGCTCGGCCATCATCAACTACGTGGGCAAGGCGCTGCTCGGCACCCAGGATTGGGGGCTCGACCTGCAGCAGGCCATCAACCTGCCCAATTTCGGCAGTCGCAACGGCCCCACCGAGCTGGAGCAGGGGCGCACGCCCGACGCCGTGGTTCAGGGGCTCAAAGCCAGAGGGCACGAGGTCCTGCTTAACGAGCAGACCTCCGGGCTGCAGGGCGTCCAGCGCCATGCCGGCGGCTGGCTGGGGGCCGCAGACCCCAGACGTGAGGGGGTCGCCAGGGGGGAGTGATGCCCCTTCAGCACCCTCGTTCACCATGGAGGAGGCCAGCCTCCTCCATGCCGTGTGCTCATAGGTGTTCTCCCTTGCCTCCCAATATCATCATCGATTGATTATTCCTGCCAATTTTTCTTTAACCGCACACTCTTTTCACCCAATCACAATGCATTAAAGATGCTTTTCATCAAAACCAACGCAAAAACTGGAACAGTGTTGCTCATGGCATATAAATGCATTACTTTTCAATAGAAACGGCATCTGTTGCCCTCAAGATTTCCCCTTGATACGGCCAACTTCTGTCTCTTTCGCCCCCTGCTCATTGACAGCTGCCCTCTTCACCTTCGGGTGATCTGGTAGCCCCTGACTGCCATTAGCGAGGTGACGACATGGACCACTCACTCCCCCTTATCACCACCCTGGTAGGCGGCCTCGTGCTGGCCTACCTCTTCGGCATGCTGGCAAGCCGCCTGCGCATCTCCCCCATGGTGGGCTACCTCGCGGCCGGCGTGGTATGCGGCCCCTTTACGCCGGGCTATGTCGCCGACCTGCGGCTCGCCCCCGAGCTGGCCGAAATCGGCGTCATCCTGCTGATGTTTGGGGTCGGCCTGCACTTTTCCGTGAAAGACCTGCTGTCGGTGAAACACATCGCCATCCCGGGAGCCATCGTCCAGATAACCCTTGCGACCCTGCTCGGCCTTGGCCTCTCCCAACTGCTCGACTGGACCGTGACCGCCGGCCTGGTGTTTGGCCTGGCCCTCTCCACCGCCAGTACCGTGGTGCTGCTGCGCGCCCTGGAGAGCCGCGGCCAGCTCGACACCAACGAGGGACGCATCGCCATCGGCTGGCTCATCGTGGAGGATCTGGTGATGGTGCTGGCCCTGGTACTGCTCCCCATCCTCGCCAACCTGCAGCAGGGGGGCGAGGCACTGACCCCGGCCCAGGTGATGGCGGATATCGGCCTGACCCTGGCCAAGGTGGCTGCCTTCATCGCCCTGATGGTCATCGGAGGGCGACGCCTCATCCCCTGGCTGCTGGCCCGCACCGCCGCCACCGGCTCCCGCGAGCTGTTCACCCTGGCCGTCCTCTCCTGTTCCCTGGGTATCGCTTTTGGCGCCGTCAAGCTGTTTGGCGTCTCCTTTGCCCTCGGCGCCTTCTTCGCCGGCGTCGTGATGAACAGCTCCCATCTGAGCCACAAGGCGGCCAACGACACCCTGCCCCTGCAGGACGCCTTCGCCGTGCTCTTCTTCGTCTCCGTGGGCATGCTGTTCGACCCCGTCATCCTGCTGCGCGAGCCCCTGGCCGTGCTGGCCACCCTGTTCGTCATCGTGATCGGCAAATCGGTGGCCGCCTTCGCCATCGTGCGGCTCTTTGGCCACAGCCAGCGCACGGCGCTGACCATCTCCGCCAGCCTGGCACAGGTGGGGGAGTTCTCCTTCATCCTGATGGGTCTCGGGGTCATGCTCGAGCTGGTCCCCGGGGTCGCCCGGGATCTGGTGCTGGTCGGCGCCTGTTTCTCCATCGTGCTCAATCCGCTGGTCTTCAACCAGGTGGAGCGCTGGCTGAGGCGCCATCCCGAACCACGCACCGATGGGTCACCTCACCTCTGCCCCTTGCAGGGCCATGTGGTGGTAGTGGGCGCCGACGAGATAGGTCAGCACCTCATCCGGCAGTTGCATGAACAAGGCAGGGAGATGGTGGTGATCGACACCGACGAGCGACTGCTGGCCCCCTGGCGCGCCATGGGGATCACCTGTCTGGCGGGCCATCCCATCCAGCAGGATCTGCTGACGGCGGCGCTGCCCAACGCCAGCTGGCTGCTGATCACGCTGGATGACAGCCTGCTGGCCGGTGAGATAGCCATCAGGGCGCAGGAATACGGCGCCCTGATGCGCATCGCCGCCTGTGCCCACCAGCACGAGGAGGTGCATCATCTGCGCGTGCGCGGCGTGCATCAGGTGGTCAAGAGCGAGGAGGAGGCTGCGCGGCGACTCTGTCACCTCGCCATGGAGATGGCCTGAAGCTCATCGGAAGTAACGAGTCCCCACGACGGGGCCAGACAAAAAGCCCGGGCCTGCTGCCCGGGCTTTTTGCATGACGGGGCGATACTGCCGTCCCCTCACAGCAGATCGTGCTTGTCCAGCAGGCGATAGAGGGTGGCCCGGGAGATATCGAGCGTGCGGGCCACCTCCTCGAGCTGATCGGGGAAGCGGGCCAGCGTCCGTTGCAAGGCCTGACGCTCCGCCGCTTCGCGCACCGCCTTGAGCGAGCCGTCGAGCAGCAGGCTGTCCATGTTGGTCAGCTCCATGTCATCGGCTTCGATGAAGGGGCCGCTGCACATGACCACCGCCCGCTGAACCCGGTTGCGCAGCTCCCTCACATTCCCCGGCCAGCCATAGGACTGCATGGCCTGGCGCGCCTTGCGGGTGAAGCTGAGCACCCGCCCGCCCCGCACTTCCGCCAGAATGTCATCGGCAAGGAGCTGGATGTCTTCCGCCCGCTCGCACAAGGCCGGGGTGCGCAGGCGCACCACGTTGAGCCGGTAGTAGAGATCCATGCGAAATCCGCCGCTGGCCACCGCCTGCTCCACATCGATATTGGTGGCCGCGATGATCCGCACATCCACACGACGCGTCAGGTGGCTGCCCACCGCCTCTATGCACTGCTCCTGCAAGAAGCGCAGCAGGGTTGCCTGATCCTCCAGTGGCAACTCCCCTATCTCGTCGAGAAACAGGGTGCCGCCATCGGCGGCCTCTATCTTGCCTATCTTGTGGTGCTGTGCCCCGGTGAAGGCCCCCTTGACGTGGCCGAACAGCTCGGACTGGATGAGCTGATGGGGCATGGCCCCGCAATTGACCGCCACGAAAGGGCTCTCCTCCCCGAACGTGCTGTAGTGCAGCTCCCGGGCCACCAGCTCCTTGCCCGTGCCGCTCGGTCCCGTCACCAGTACGGGCAGGCGGCAATGCTGCAACCGCACGATCTGGTCGCGCAACTGGCGGATGGGGGCGCTCTCCCCCTGGATGAAACGAAGCTGGGGTTGCAGTCGGGGGCGGTGTCGCCGGATGAGGCGCGCCATCCCCAGGGCATGTCCCAGGCTGTGGGAGAGCCTGTCTCTGTCCAGGGGAAAGGTGTGAAAATCATGAAAACAGGCTGCCAGCAAATTGCGAAGGGCTTCGCTGGCGAGACAGTCCCGCTGGATGAGGCCGATCCACAAGGCGCCGGAGTGCTGCGCAATCAGGTTGTAGAGGGCTTCGTGCTGCTGATGCTCGATCACCACCAGCACCAGGGGATAGTCCTTTTCCTGCAGTTTTTTCTCTGCCACCACCAGGGAGCTTGCCTGCTCCACCTGCCACTCGCCTTGTTCCAGCAGGCTTTCCAGTACGGCACATGAATTGATGAGCAACAATGCCGTTTCTGTCATAGGGACAACTCCTTGTTATCGCCACTGCACGAAGGAGTCTGACGACTTGTCCAGATAACTCCCTTTATCATCAAATGGCGCCATTTAATATGGCCAGACGATGATAACTATAAACCATCCCGCCTTTAGATTGATGGCACCACAATATTGAGACAGCCAAATTATCAGTGAGAAAAAATAAATCCATTGATAAATAAGCGCTTACTTCACGACATAATATGTCGCTCTCAATATTGAGACGTAAAAACAATTATATCAAATAAAAAACAACTAAAAATCATATAGTTGTAAATTGGCATGGTCGTTGCTCTCTCCAATAAGCCCTCCTGGCATATGGAGACAGAACATGAAAATATATATTGCATTGGCAGCATTTCCTTTTCTGGCATTTGCCACCCCCTCAATGGCACAAAACCGGGTCGATCTCGGTACTCAGGCATTGAGCAATATTCGTGGTTCCATGGGCGTCAATATGGTTGCCGGCAATAACAACCAACAAGGCAATCTTGCAGCCATCGCCATTTCGGGTCCGGCCGTCATTCAATTTGGTCAGCTGAATCAATCCACCACCAATCTGAACGGCAGCCAGAGCGTCGCCATCCTGGGCTCGGCCCTGAGCCAGAACCGGGGACTGGTCGGCATCAATCAGGGGGCGGGTGAGGGCAACCAGCAACTGAACGCCTTCGCCCTGTCCCTCGATGACAGCGGCCTGGGTGTCGTGACCGACATCAATCTCAGCTCCAGCGTCGCGAAGACCCCAGGGGGAAAGCCCCCCGCCAACACCACTACCAGCATCTATCTGGATGACACCGCCCTCACGGGCAGCAAGGGGGTCATTCAGGTGAACCAGGTCACGGGACAGGGAAACCAGTCAGTCAACATGGTTTCCCTGCCCCTGGCTGGCGCAGTAACGGCATCCCCATGATGCCGCAGGGATAGGAAGCCAGGCCCGGGGGTATCAGCCGATGGGCATATCTTCCGCTGAAAGTTCAATGGAGAGACTCATTATGCGTGGACTTATTTATAGCTCATTAGCCGCCGCGGTCATCATGGCCATGTCGGGCACTGCATCCGCCGATTACCGCGGTGACAGAGATGAGACAGGGGCAACCTTGACCAAGAAGGTCAAGGCAGAGGTAGATGTGGAATACGAAGGCAGGGTCAATGTCGGCGGCTACATCAACGTCAACAAACTCGGCATGGCCGTCGTGGACAACCAGCAATCCAGTTCCATGATAGGCACCGCCAATACAAGAACGGAGAACACGAGCAAGATCGACGGCTCGTTCAAGGGTGCATCCGGTAACATCGGCGCCAACGTCGCAGCCGGTGACTCCAACGTACAGGGCAACAGCGCTTCCCTGGCCGCCTATGACGAGGTCGATGCCGAGTTCATCATGGGTCGTGGTCAACAACAACATGGCGCCCCTGGCGGATCGTCGGATGCCGAGGTCTTCTCCACCCAGAGCGCCAGCAACAACTGGACGACCAATCACGGCCATCAGAACAAGGCCGGTGTGGGCGATGGGGCCTTCAAGGATGCCGCAGGCAACATCGGGGTCAACGTGACCTCGGGCTCGGGTAACGTCCAGGCCAACAACATGGCAGCGTCCGTGTCCACCGGCAACATGGCCGTGGCCACTGTGGCCAACAGCCAGAGCGTCTCCAAGAACATGACCGAAAACCAAAGCCTGAGTGCAACCAAGACGGTTGACAAGGCGGGTGTGTTCCTCGGTCTCAAGGCTTGGGGCGATTACGAGGGGGGCGGTACCGGTCATGATGTCAAGAAAGGACATGGCCACGACAATGACAACGACAGGTACGGCAACAACAACCCGAAAGATGATGGCAAGTTCGAGTTCAAGGAAGAGGGTGACATCAAGCTCAGTGGGTACGCCGTCGGGTATATTCCCGTGGTCAACACCTACACCAGCCGCGAAACCTTCAACCGGGCAACCATCGATGGCGGCGCCTTCAACGGTGCCGTGGGCAACATCGGGGTGAACGTCTCCTCGGGGACCAACAACCTGCAAGCGAACAATCTCTCGCTGGCCACAGGGTTTGCCAAGTAAGTCGATGCGAGGGGGCCCAGTGCCCCCTTTTTCCCTGACACTGGAGGTCTGAATGCGCTGGCTGTTGCTGTTGCTGTGCTGTCCTGCCGTCTGGGCAGGCTCGGTGCCACTGGGGGAGCATCTCCCGGCGCTGGGGGATCTCAACAAACCGGTACAGAGCATTCTGGAGCGCCGGTACGCCAACATCGAGCGCCAACATACGGATTTCAGTTGCGGGGCCGCCGCCGTCGCCACCATCTTGCGCTACGCCTACGGCCATGCAACCAATGAACGCTGGGTCATGGATGGCATGCTTGCCATGGCAGACCCGGAGCAGGTCAAGCACTACGGCTTCTCCATGCTCGACATGAAGCAGTACCTGCAAATGCTCGGCATGCGGGTCAGAGGGTATCGACTGGGCGATGAAAAACTGCGCCAGGTGAGGGTGCCCACCATCGTCCTGCTCAACATTCGCGGCTATCAGCACTTTGCCGTGCTGCGGGCCATCGATCGCCACGATCGCGTCTATCTGGCAGACCCGGCCCTCGGCAACCGGGTGATCACGTTCAAGGAGTTCAAGGAGAGCTGGAACGGCATCCTCCTCGCCGTCATCGGCGCGGGCTATCGTCCCGATGCCCCCCTTGCCAACCCCTCTCCCCCGCTCTCTGTCAGAGGCAAGGATGGGCTCTTCGCCCCGGTCAATGAAACATCCCTGCTGGAATTCGGTTTTCAGCACAAAGAGCTAATGTGAGGTCATCATGAATACCCGACCCGCCCTATGCCTCCTCTGCAGCCTGGGTGGCATCGCCTCTCCGCTGCTGGCAGCACCGGACCCGCTGGCCCATCTGTCAGACCACTTTGCGCCCGAACTGGCGGACGGGGAGCTGGCCCACCTGCGCGGCCGCTATGTCAGCAGCCATGGCATCAGCTACTTCGGCATCGAGTTCATCTCGTCACTGACCACGGCCCAGGCCCAGCAGACGGCGGCCATGAACCTGGCGCTGAGCATTGTGCAAAACAAACCCAAGCTGGATGTGCGCGTCAAGGATGAGGTCAAGCCCGCGGCCACGCCCGCCAAGGAGGCCCAGGTGCAGGGGGCCGGGCTGGTGCAGGTCGTTCAACTGGAGGGGAGCGGCAACAGCTCGGTCAACCAGACCGGTATTGAACTGACCACTCCGACCATGACGGGACACCTGGTTCAGGCGGGCAGCTACGAGCACCAGGGCGATCTTGGCACCGCCACTTATCGGGTCTCGGGGAATTATGCCGGCTTGCAACTACACTCTTCCGACGGCCGGGTCCTGCTGGAGCAGAGCCTGCGCGGTACCGACTTCAGCCGGGGGCTGCTGCAGTTCAACAAGGTCAGAGGGGACGGTTTGCAGACGCTCAATCAGACCCGCATCTGGTTTTCGCGCTGAGCACCGGTGAGCCCGGGGGCTGAACCATCAGAAAGGATGATAAACAACAAGGACGTATCCCGATGAAACAGTCTCGCATGCTGTTGATTGCCCTCGCCCCCTTCGCCTGCTGGGGGGCCACGGCCGAGGAGGAGGCCCTGCAACAACAGCTGGATCTCCTGCGCCAGCAACTGATCCAGCAAAATCAGGCCCTTCATCAGCTCCAGGCCCGCCTGGAGGCCGTCAAGGCCGCCGGTGCCACGACGGCAACCGCCGGGGTCGGAGTCGGAGCCGGGGCCGCCGTCGCCTCCACCCAGCAGGACGCCTCACGGCGCACGCCGGAAGTCGGCCGCAGTACCGAAGACCTGATGATCGAACAGCACAATGTGTTCGACCGCGCCCTGACCGTCGATGTGGGCCTCTCCTATCAGCACTACAACCGCAAGGATCTCGCCCTGCGCGGCTTCCTCGCCCTGGACGCCATCTTCCTTGGCGAAATCAACCTGGATCGGGTGCGCTCCGATCAGTGGACGGCGGATGTCATCACCCGCTACACCCTCAACGATCGCTGGCAACTGGAGCTGGCCCTCCCCTACATGTTCCGCAACACCAACTACCAGAGCACCGGCAAGGAGAACTCCAGCCGCGACTTCGAGGAGCAGAGCGTCAGCGATGGCGGTCTGGGGGATCTCAGCCTCGCCATCTACTACAGGGTCATGGCCGAGAGCGAGGATTGGCCGGATCTGGTGTGGAACTTCCGGGCCAAGGCGCCGACCGGCAAGGATCCTTACGGCATCGAGATCAACACCTCGGAATCGGGCAACCTGGTGACCCCCAAGGAGCTCGCCACCGGCAACGGGCTCTGGCAGCTCTCCACCGGCTTCTCCCTGGTCAAGACCATGGATCCCGCCATCCTGTTTGCCAGCCTCAACTATGGTCACAGCCTCAAGCAGGACTTTGACGATATCTCCTACCAGCCCGGCAACCAGCCCGGCAGCATCCAGCTGGGGGACTGGTATGAATATGGCCTGGGGGTCGCATTCGCCCTCAACGAACGCTTCAGCCTCTCCTTCAACATCAACCAGCGCGTCACCATGGAGTCCGAGCAGGGGTCCGAAGGCTTTGCCATGGAGAAGGTCACCGGCTCCGATGCCAACGCCGCCAGCTTTGGCATGGGGTCGACCTGGGCCATCACCGACAACCTCTCCATGGCGGTCAACTGGTCTGCCGGGCTCACCACGGATGCACCGGACTACACCATCGGGATCCGCTTCCCCTACCGCTTCTAGCCCCGTCAGGGCCCCGGCAGGTTGACGGCAAAAAACGAGGGAGGCATAACGCCTCCCTCTGCTTGTTGTCGCCAGCCAGCCTGGCGGGCCATCGGTGACATCACACCCCCAGGCGATCGCGCAGGGTGTACCAGGCGGCGCCGGCGGCGGTGAAGGGGATGCGCAGCAGGCGGCCACCCGGGAAGGGGTAGTGCGGCAGCCTGGCGAACGCATCGAAGCGCTCCGCCTGACCGCTCAGCACCTCGGAGAGCAGCTTGCCCGCCAGATGGGTACAGGTGACGCCGTGGCCGCTGTAGCCCTGCATGTAGTAGATGTTGTGACCGATGCGGCCAAACTGCGGCAGGCGCGACAGGGTGAGCAGGAAGTTGCCGGTCCAGGTGTACTCCACCTTGACGTCGGCCAGCTGCGGGAAAGTCTTGAGCATCTTGGGGATGATCAGCCGCTCGATGTCCGCCGGATCCCGCGCCCCGTAGACCACGCCGCCGCCATAGATGAGCCGGTGATCGCCGGAGGTACGGTAGTAGTCGAGCAGGTAGTTGCAATCCTCCAGACAGTAGTTCTGTGGCAAGAGTGAACGGGCCCGCTCCTCTCCCAGCACTTCGGTGGCGATCACCTGGGTGCCGCAAGGCATGCTCTTGCTGGCCAGTTCCGGCACCAGATTGCCAAGGTAGGCGTTGCCGGCCACCACGATAAAGCGTGCCTTCACCGCCCCTTTGGCGGTCTTGACCAACGCCGGCTGACCCGGAGTAATGCTGGTGACGGCGGACTGCTCGAAGATAAGCCCCCCCTGCATGCGGATGGCTTCCGCCTCCCCCAGCGCCAGGTTGAGGGGATGGATATGGCCGCCGCTCTTGTCCAGCAGGGCGCCGACGTAACGATCGCTCGCGACCACCTGGCGCACCCCGTCGGCATCGAGCAGCTCCAGCTGGTCGTTGCCCCACTTCTCCCAGCGCGCCTTCTGCGCCTTGAGTTCGTGAAGCTGCTTCTCGGTCTCGGCGGCAAAGACCCCGCCCTCCTGCAGATCGCACTGGATGTTGTAGCGTTTGATCCGCTCGCGGATGATCTGGCCCCCCTCAAACAACATGGAGCCGAGCAGCCTGGCCTGATCCGGCGGGCAGTTCGCTTCGATGGTGTCGATGTCGCGGCTGTAGGAGTTGACGATCTGGCCGCCGTTGCGGCCGCTGGCGCCAAAGCCGACCCTGGCCGCCTCCAGCACCACCACCTTGTACCCCTTCTCCACCAGATGCAGCGCACTGGAGAGGCCGGTGTAGCCTGCGCCTATGACGCAGACGTCGCACTCCAGCTGCTCGGTGAGCGTGGGATAGGGCGCGTGTTTGTTGGCACTGGCTGCGTAGTAACTCTTTACATGTTCGGTCATGATCCCTGTTTCCTTACCGGTTCGTTTCCAACACAACGGGTTGTTCACATTAAAAGCTGGCCGGGGTGTGGGCGCTGACGATGCGGCAGACCTGCCCCGAGGGATTGCTGAAACTGTGGGGCTCGCCGGTGTCGATGACATAGCTGTCCCCGGCGCACAGTTCATAGGTCTGGCCGGCCAGGGTCAGCAGCACCGACCCTTCCAGCACGGTGCCCACCTCTTCCCCCTGATGCTTCACCACGCCGCCGGTGTCGGTGCCGGGGGCATAGGTCTCCAGCATGAAGCCGAGCTGGCGCCGATTGTTGCCGTTGTGCACCAGCTTCATGGAGACCCCCTGGCTGCCGAGCTCGATGAGCTGCTCCGCCTTGATCACCACGCTGGGCGTGCTCGCCACCTCCTCTTCGGCGAAGAAGCGCGACAACGGCAGCTCATAGACGCTCAGCAGCTTTTGCAGGGAGGCCACCGAGGGGCTCACCTTGTTCTGCTCTATCATGCAGATGGCGCCGTGGGTCAGGCCGCTCAGCTCCGCCACCCGGCGCTGGGAGAGCCCGAGCTCCCTGCGGATCCGGGCAAGCCGCTCCCCCATGTTTCTCTCGTGCTCCGCCAGGGGGTTGTCCGTCATGGTCCGCCACCGGACCTCGCCACGGGATTGCTCCATCGCCCACCTCCTTCCATGGTCATTCGAATACCTGGGGCCGACTGGTCAATATAGTGAGTCAGGAACGTCAGCCCCGTTCACTATCCTGCACAACCCAGAGCGTTCATTATTTTGCACACCCTGCGCAATGAAAACCGCTACAATCGCGCTAACAGCCCCATTTCTAGCATGTGACGCCCAGTTCACTCAAATATATTTAACACTTGAAAAACATTTCGGCTCATTTTATGGTCGTTACGTGCTTATTATTCTATACGGCGGTGCCCACATAAACGCGCCACCCAGACCCACTATCGAGGCCCCTTACTTATGTCAGCATCACAACCTGCTCTCTCCCTGATCAAATCCCTGGCCTATGTCGACGGCCGCTGGTGCGAGTCCCTGGGCGGGCGCCGGTTCGAGGTCCTGAACCCGGCCACCGGCCAGGTCATTACCCAGGTGCCCGACATGGACGGGGAGGATACCCGCCTCGCCATCGCGGCCGCCCACGCGGCGCAACCCGCCTGGGCGGCCCTCACCGCCAAGGAGCGCAGCAGCAAACTCTACGCCTGGTTCGAGCGCATCATGGCCAACCAGGAGGAGCTCGCCCGTATCATGACCTGCGAGCAGGGCAAGCCGCTGGCGGAAGCCAAAGGAGAGGTGGCTTACGGCGCCAGCTTCATCCAGTGGTTCGCGGAAGAGGGCAAGCGTGCCTATGGCCGCACCATCCCCGGCTTCTCCGCCGATCGGCGCCTGGCCACCATCAAGCAGCCGGTGGGGGTCGTGGCCGCCATCACCCCCTGGAACTTCCCCATCGCCATGATCACCCGCAAGGCGGGTCCGGCGCTGGCCGCCGGTTGTACTATCGTCATCAAGCCCGCCGCCGAAACGCCCCTCTGCGCCCTGGCGCTGGCGGTACTGGCGGAGCAGGCGGGCATTCCCGCCGGGGTCATCAACATCGTCACCTCCCATCAGGCGAGCGCGGTGGGCAACGAGCTGTGCAGCAACCCCGTGGTGCGCAAGCTCTCCTTCACCGGCTCCACCCGCATCGGCAAACTGCTGATGCGCCAGTGCGCCGACACCATGAAGCGCCTCTCCCTGGAGCTTGGCGGCAACGCCCCCTTCATCGTCTTTGACGACGCCGACCTCGACGCCGCCGTGGCCGGGGCCCTGGCGTCCAAATACCGCAACGCCGGCCAGACCTGCGTCTGCGCCAACCGCATCCTGGTGCAGGCCAGCGTCTATGACGCCTTCGCCGAGAAGCTCGCCGCCGCAGTCAAGGCCTTCAAGGTGGGAGACGGCATGGGCGAGGGCGTCCAGATCGGGCCCCTCATCAACCCGGCCGCCGCCAGCAAGGTGGCCGAGCTGGTGCAGCAATCGGTCGCCGCCGGTGCCCGGGTGCTGGTGGGGGGCGACGCCCACCCCGCCGGTCCCCTCTTCTATCACCCCACCATCCTGACCGGGGTCACCCGGGGCAACCCCATTCTGGACGAGGAGATCTTCGGGCCCGTCGCCCCTCTGGTGCGCTTCGAGACGGAAGCCGAGGCCATTGCGCTTGCCAACGACACCCCCTATGGCCTGGCCGCCTACTTCTATGGCCGCGACATCGCCCGGGTGTGGCGGGTGGCCGAGGGGCTCGAATACGGCATGGTGGGGATCAACGAGGGGATCATCTCCACCGAACTGGCCCCCTTTGGCGGGATCAAGGAGTCGGGACTGGGCCGGGAAGGGGCGGCCGAAGGGCTGGAGGAGTACCTGGAGACCAAATACCTCTGCTTTGGCGGCATTCGCTGAGGGAAATGAAAGGGCAATCGCATCGTTAAAACAGATGCGTTATGACACAGCCCATCGCTTTTACAGATAGAAAGAGGGGGTCGCCGGTCACGACCGAGCGCCTTGTGGGCCCTGAGGGCACGCCCGGGGCCCCCTTTTGCGAACAGGCCGCCCTGCCCGAAGGCAGTTGGCGGCACACATATGGCCAGATGGCACAGGAACAGCGGGGGCCCATGCCCCTCAGGGAGGAAAGATGAGTCATTCAAGCAACAACCAGCAGTGGCAGGCCCGCCGCGAAGCGGCCGTGGTCCAGGGGGTCGGCACCCTGCTGCCGGTCTTCATCGACCGGGCGCACAACGCCGAGCTGTGGGACGTGGAGGGCAACCGCTACATCGACTTTGCCTCCGGCATCGCCGTGCTCAACACCGGCCACAACCACCCCAAGGTGGTGGCGGCGGTGCGCGAGCAGCTCGAGAAGTTCAGCCACACCTGCTTCCAGGTCACCCCCTACTCCGGCTATATCGAGCTGGCGGAGAAGCTCAACGCCCTGGTGCCCGGCCCCACCCCCAAGCGCACCCTCTTCCTCTCCACCGGCGCCGAGGCGGTGGAGAACGCCATCAAGATCGCCCGCGCCCACACCGGTCGCAGCGGCACCATCGCCTTCAAGGGGGGCTTCCACGGCCGCACCATGATGGGCATGGCCCTCACCGGCAAGGTGGTGCCCTACAAGACCGGCTTCGGCCCCTTCCCGGGGGAGGTCTATCACCTCCCCTTCCCCGCCGATTACCTGGGTGTGAGTGAAGACGATGCCCTGGCCGCGCTGGATCTCTGCTTCAGCGCCGACATCGAACCCACCCGGGTGGCCGCCATCATCATCGAGCCGGTGCAGGGGGAAGGGGGCTTCTACCCCGCCTCCGCCAGCTTCATGCAGCGCCTGCGCCAGGTGTGCGACCAGCACGGCATCCTGCTCATCTGCGACGAGATCCAGACCGGTTTCTGTCGCACCGGCAAGACCTTCGCCACCGAATACAGCGGTGTCGAACCCGACATCATGACCCTCGCCAAGAGCCTGGCCGGCGGCTTCCCGCTCTCTGCCGTGGTGGGCAAGAGCGAGGTGATGAATGCCGCCAAGCCCGGTGGCCTGGGGGGCACCTATGCGGGCTCCCCCATCGCCTGCGCCGCCGCCCTGGCGGTGCTGGAGGTGATCGAGGAGGAGCGCCTGAACCAGAAGGCCCTGGCCCAGGGGGAGCAGATCAAGGCACGCCTGCACCAGCTGGCGACACGGTTTGACTGCATCGGCAACATCCGTGGCCCCGGCGCCATGGTGGCCATGGAGCTGGTGAAGGAGGGAGATGCCGCCAGACCGGACCCGGATCTCACCAAGCGGCTGGTGGCCGAGGCGGGCAAGCGGGGGCTGGTGCTGCTGGCCTGCGGCGTGCGTGGCAACGTGATCCGTTTCCTCGCCCCCCTGACCGCCCCGGTGGCCATCATCGACGAGGGACTCGACCTGCTGGAGCAGGCCCTGTCCGCCTCCCTGGCCTGATCCGGAAGACCGCGTTCGCCCACGTGCAAAAAAATGCGTTTTTGCTCCCTTGATATGCTTGTCAAGGGGGCATCACGAATGCACAATGCGCCGCCGTATTCAAGGACCGTCCGCTCATCGGAGCCCGGTTCTTTTTTTGCGCCAAACAAATCCATAACGAGGCCGGAACAGACCGGAAATGATAACGAGGTGGCACGCCATCTCACGACACCCGCTTCTTAGTGAGGAACTCCATGGGGCATATCATCGCTTTCCTGCCGGCCCGCGCCGGTCTGCGCCATCCGTCCGCATCCCGGACTGGCGCCCCCACCGTGCAGGATGACCTCACCGTCAGCCTGATCCCGTCAGCCAGCCTGCGGGGGATCGCCTGATGCACCCGCACCCCGCCGGTCTGAAAAAAAGCCTGAAACTCTGGCACGTGGTCATTATGGGGCTGGCCTATCTCACCCCCATGGCGGTGTTCGACACCTTCGGCATCGTCACCGAGATCACCGAAGGCCATGTGCCGACCGCCTACCTGCTCGCCCTCATCGGCATGCTGTTCACCGCCATGAGCTACGGCCACCTGGTGCGCAAGTTCCCCTCGGCAGGCTCCGCCTACACCTATGCCCAGAAGGTGTTCCACCCCTATGTGGGCTTCATGGTGGGTTGGGTCTCCCTGCTCGACTACATGTTCATGCCCATGATCAACATGCTGCTGGCCAAGATCTACATGGAGGCCCTCTTCCCCGGCGTGGCCCCCTGGACCTACATCCTGGCCCTGGCCGCCGTCATGACCTTCCTGAACCTGCGGGGCATCAAGCTGGTGGCGAACTTCAACAGCCTGATCGTCATCATGCAGTTCAGCATCATCGCCGTCTTCATCGGCCTCATCGCCTGGGGCGTGAGCCACGGCGAGGGGCTCGGCACGGTGGCGAGCAGCCGTCCCTTCTTCTCCGAGCAGATGCACATCAATCCCCTGCTGACCGGCGCCTCCATCCTCTGCCTGTCGTTCCTCGGGTTTGACGCCATCACCACCCTGTCGGAGGAGACCCCGAACGCGGATCGGGTGATCCCCCGCGCCATCGTGCTCACCGCCCTCATCGGCGGCGTGCTCTTCATCTCGGTCTCTTACTTCCTGCAGCTCTTCTTCCCGGACATCTCCCGCTTCCAGCAGCCGGATGCGGTGCTGCCGGAGATCGCCCTCTATGTGGGTGGCAAGCTGTTCCAGGCGGTGGTGCTGGTCTGCACCACGGTGGCGGTGCTCGCCTCGGGGCTCGCCTCCCACGCCGGGGTGTCGCGCCTGCTCTACGTGATGGGCCGGGATCGCGCCCTGCCGAGCCGCGTCTTCGGCTACATCCACCCCACCTGGCAGACCCCGGCTCTCAACGTGCTGCTGGTGGGCATGCTGGCCCTCTCGGCGGTGGCCTTCGATCTGGAGATGGCGCTGGCGCTCATCAACTTCGGCGCCCTGGTGGCCTTCACCTTCGTCAACCTGGCGGTGATTGCCCACTTCTATCTCAGGCTGGGTCACAACAAGACCCTGAAGGATCACCTGCTGTTCCTCGCCCTGCCCCTGTGCGGCGCCGCCTGCATCGGGGTGCTCTGGCTCAACCTGGAGCCCGCCTCCTTCGAGCTGGGGCTGATCTGGGCCGCCCTCGGCGCCATCTACCTGCTGCTGCGCCTCACCGTGTTCCGGGTCCGCCTCGGCCGCCCCGAGCAGGACGCCTCCTGAGCGAAACCGGCGCCCCCAGGGCGCCGGTTTCGCATGGTCGCAAAGCAGGACCCCGTCTGATGACAAGGTTGTCATCGACTTTCCGGCAGCGGTGGCGAAGTGATCGCTCACGGGGGGAACAAATTCCCCGCTGGCGGCCTTTTTCGCTTGTCTCCTCCCCCCCCTGAGGGCACAATACGGCGCCCCTTGAGAGCCGATGTTTCAACAACATCGGTTCTTTGCTTTTCTGGGGCACACCACCATTCACCAAGAGGCCGGCCATGTGCCGGAATTGATACCCAGATTGCCAAGCAATCTCCCGACGTTGTGAGGAAAAACATGGGGCATTTCACTGCTTTCCTGCCGGTCCCCGCCGGCGTGCGCCACGCATCTGTGCCACAGATGGGCGCCCCCTGTGTCCAGCGACGCGTTCCCGCGTCCCTGATCCCGTCCCATCTCGCCCACGGGGCCTGTGCAGAGGAGAAAGCGTGATGGCCGGTGCCAAGCTGCTCAAGACCCTCACCCTGTTCCAGGTCGTGGTGATGGGTCTGGCTTACCTCACGCCCATGGCGGTATTCGATACCTTCGCCATCGTCGGTGACATCACGGATGGTCGCGTGGCCACCGCCTACCTGCTGGCGCTCGGCGGCATCCTGCTGACCGCGTTCAGCTACGGCCACCTGGTGCGCCGCTTCCCGTCCGCAGGCTCCGCCTACACCTATGCCCAGAAGGTGTTCCACCCCTATGTGGGCTTCATGGTGGGCTGGTCTTCCCTGCTGGACTACATGTTCATGCCGATGATCAACATTCTGCTGGCCAAGATCTACCTGACCGCCATGTTCCCCACCGTGGAGCCCTGGATCTTCATCTTCGGTCTGGTGACCGTGATGACCTTCCTGAACCTGCGCGGCATCAAGCTGGTGGCGAACCTCAACGGCTTCATCGTCTTCATCCAGATCGCCATCATCGTCACCTTCCTCGGCCTCATCGCCTGGGGCCTGAGTCACGGTGAAGGGGCCGGCACCCTGATGAGCAGCCGTCCGTTCCATGTGGAGTCTGCCAGCATGCTGCCGCTGTTCACCGGCGCCACCATCCTCTGCTTCTCGTTCCTGGGCTTCGACGGCCTGAGCTCTCTCTCCGAAGAGACCCCGAATGCCGGCAAGGTGATCCCCCGTGCCATCGTGCTGACGGCCCTCATCGGCGGCATCATCTTCGTCACCGTCTCCTACAGCCTGCAGCTGTTCTTCCCGGATCTGGCCCGCTTCAAGGAGCCGGACGCCGTGCTGCCGGAGATCGCCCTCTACGTGGGTGGCACCCTGTTCCAGAGCGTGGTGCTGGTGTGCACCACCGCGGCCGTGCTCGCCTCCGGCATGGCGGCCCACGCCGGCGTGTCGCGCATCCTCTACGTGATGGGGCGCGATCGCATGATCCCGGAGCGGGTGTTCGGCTATATCCACCCCACCTGGCGCACCCCGGCCATCAACGTGCTGCTGGTGGGGGCCCTGGCCCTCTCCGCGGTCTCCTTCGATCTGGACATGGCCCTGGCCCTGGTGAACTTCGGCGCCCTGGTGGCCTTCACCTTCGTCAACCTCTCGGTGATCGGCCAGTTCTGGGTGCGCGAGAAGCGCAACAAGAGCCTCAAGGAACACCTGCTGTTCCTGGTGCTGCCGCTGCTGGGGGCCGCCACCATCGGCGCCCTCTGGATCAACCTGGAGCAGAGCTCCCTGGAGCTTGGCCTCATCTGGGCGGGGATCGGGGTCACCTACCTCTTCCTGCGCCTCGCCGTGTTCCGCATCCCCTTCCGTCAGTACGAGGAAGCGGCCGACGGCCAGTAAGGCGGCACACACGCCCAAACAGAAGGGGAGCCCATGGCTCCCCTTCTTGCATTCAGACGTCCGGTGCGCGGACCCTCACCCCTGATTGAGCACGGCCGTGGCGGCCGCCTTGACCGGATCCCTGGTCACGGCGTTGACATCCTTGCGGGTCTGGTTGACCTTGTCCTGCGCCTGCTTCACACCGGCACTCTGCTTGTTCAGGGCCGCATTGGTGTGCTGCCTGGTCTCTTTCAGTCCCGCCGTCTTCTTGTCCAGCACGTCCGTGGTGTGTTTCTTCACCTCGGCATTGGCCTTCTCCTTCTGCTTGCGCACCAGCTTGTCGGCATCGCAGTTGCCCTTGACCCCCAGGGTGGCGTTCATCGCCTCGTTCCTGACCGCCTTGTCGAGGTTGCACTCGGACTTGAACACGCTGGCCTGCGCACCGGCAGACAGCAGACCCAGGGAGAGGCACAAAACCCATGCACGCATCATCACTTCCTCAGTTTCAAGACAGGAAAGTCCGGCAGCATATAACCCTGGGATCCCAGTGCAAGGGCGGGGGCCGGTGATGAGCCGGATGGCGTCATATCGGCGTTTGCTCCGACACCTTTTGTCTGCGACGCCCCCTGCCGCCCTGTCACCAAAGCATCATAAAAGTGTCACGTTGTCATATTTCTGTCATGGAGCCTTGTTGTAATGCGCCCGTCCATTTTCAACGCAGAACGACCCCAAGAGGCCATATGCACAGCACCGCATCTTCCGCACCCCAGCAGATCCGTCGTCCCGGCCCCCTGTTCAACTGGCTCGCGGTGATCACGCTGATCTACCTGATCCTGGTCGCCGTTGGCGCCGTCTCCCACGGCTTCAAGGGCTTCTCCGGCGGCGCCGAGGGCGCGGCCCAGATCTTCGCCTTCGCCAACAACCCCTTCGTCGCGCTGCTGCTCGGCATCCTGGCCACCGCCCTGGTGCAATCCTCCAGCACCGTCACCTCGGTGATCGTCGGTCTGGTGGCAGGGGGCCTGCCCATGGCCATGGCCATCCCCATGGTGATGGGGGCCAACCTCGGCACCACCATCACCAACACCATCGTCTCCCTGGGGCACATCCGGGACCGAGGCGAGTTTCGCCGCGCCTTCGCCGCCGCCACCGTGCACGACTTCTTCAACCTGCTGGCGGTCTTCATCTTCCTGCCCCTGGAGCTGATGTTCGGTCTGCTGCAAAAGAGTGCGGAAGGGATTGCCAGCCTGCTGCTGGGCTCCGCCGACATGTCGATGAAGGGGATGGATTTCATGAAGCCCCTCATCTCCCCGTCCCTGGATCTCATCGACGGTGCCGTCGCCTTCCTGCCGGGCAAGGGGGGCGCCATCGCCACCATTCTCATCGGGATTCTGCTCATCCTGTTCTGCGTCACCGCCCTTGGCAAGGTGCTGCAACAGGTCATGGTGGGCCGTGCCAAGGAGCTGCTGCACAAGGCCCTGGGCCGTGGCCCGCTCACCGGCATCGCCTCCGGCACCCTGGTCACCGTGATGGTGCAGTCCTCCTCCACCACCACCAGCCTGATGATCCCCCTGGCGGGAGGCGGCGTGTTCAGCACCCGCCAGCTCTACCCCTTCACCCTGGGGGCCAACATCGGCACCACCATCACCGCCCTGCTGGCCGCCACCGCCATCAGCGGTGCCGGTGCCCAGCTCGCCCTGACCATCGCCCTGGTCCACGTGCTGTTCAACCTCTTCGCCGTGGTGCTCATCTACGGGGTGCCCTTCCTGCGGGAGCTGCCCATCAAGGCCGCCGAAGCCCTGGCCCGGGTCGGCAGCGAGAACAAGCTGCTGGCGCTGGGTTACGTGGCCGGGCTCTTCTTCGCCCTGCCCGCCCTGATGATGGTGGCCGTCAAGTAAATCCGAACCGGGGGCATCATGCCCCCGGTGCCTTGCCCGTCCGGTCACATCCTCCGGCATCCCCCCTCGCCCTCCCTCCCCGGCTGGGATAAGATGCCCCTTCATTGCACTCTGATTTCAAGGAACAGGAAAAACCGATGAAATTCATTCTGATAGCCCTTCTTATCGCCGGCGCCGCCTACTACTTCTACTCCAGCAGCAACAACCGGAAGCTGGCGGAAGAGAACGTGCGCAAGGGGGCCGAGTTCCTCGCCAGCAACCAGGAAAAACCCCTGGTGACCACCACCGCCTCCGGCCTGCAGTACGAAGTGCTGACCCCGGGCACCGGTACCGTTCACCCCACCGCCACCAGCAAGGTGAAGGTGCACTACGAGGGCAAGCTGCTGGACGGCACCGTGTTCGACAGCTCCGTCGCCCGTGGCGAACCCATCGAGTTCGGCCTCAACCAGGTGATCAAGGGCTGGACCGAAGGGGTGCAACTGATGGTGGAAGGGGAGAAGACCCGCTTCTACATCCCCGCCAACCTGGCCTATGGCGATCGCGCCGCCGGCAAGATCCCGCCGGGCTCAGTCCTCATCTTCGACGTGGAGCTGCTGGGCATTCAATAAACCCGCTAGGGGCCTGCGTTGATCTTGGAGGCGGCGCTGCGGGGCATCCCCTCAGAGGCCACGTCCGACGGACCCTGATCACAACGCCGGCGCACTGCGCCGGCGTTGTCGTTTCTGCCCCGGTCTCCCTCGCCCTGATGCCAGACTATCAACCAAAAGTGAAGAGTGCTTATCCTTAAAGCCTGATTGTTAACCCATCAATAGGGGCAGATAATGACCACATCGTCAGCGGCATGTCGCCCTGGCCTCGGGTTGTCGGTGCGCCGCGCGCATCGGCACAACGCATATGGAGTCTGTCATGTCTATCGCCCCTGTCTGGTTCATCTCCCACGGCGCCCCGGATCTGGTCCTGCGCGATCAGCCCGCGACCCGGTTCCTGAAGCAACTGCGCCTCGAGGGTGCCAGAGGGCTGGTGGTGATCTCGGCCCACTGGTTCAGCCGAAGCGAGCTGCAGATCAACGTCGAGCCCAGCCCGGCCCTGATGTACGACTTCTACGGCTTCCCCGAGCCCCTCTACCAGATCCGCTGGCCCGCGACGAGCCCGCAATGGTTGCAGGAAGCGGTGAGCGATCAGCTGCTGCTGGCCGGCCTGCCCACCACCCCGGTGCGCCGCGAGCTGGATCACGGGGTCTGGTCCCCCCTCTCCCTGATGGATCCGGACAGTGAACTCCCCCTGGTGCAGATCGCCATCCCGGCCAGCTTCACCCCGGCCCAGCTGTGGCAACTGGGGGAGGCATTGCAGGGGCTGCGCGAGCAAGGGATCGGCATCCTCGCCTCCGGCGCCATCACCCACAACCTGCGTGCCCTCGGGCCGGACGGCTCGCCGGTTCCCCAGTGGGCCAGTCAGTTTGCCCGCTGGCTGGAGCAGACCATGGCAGAGGGAGACAGGGGGGCGCTGGAAGATTACCGGGCCCGGGCGCCGGGCGCGGTGGAATCCCATCCCCACGACGATCACCTGCGCCCCCTGTTTGTGGCGCTCGGCGCGGCGGGGGCCGACAGACCCCGAAAGCTGCACGACAGCTGGGATTACGGCAGCCTCTACATGGGGGCCTACCAGTTCGGTTGAGGGCGGGCGGCCAGGCCGCCCTGCTTGACGTGCTCTCGCCGACGCGCGTGGAGAAATAGCGGACTCGTTATAGCCATTTTCCGGTAGAATGGCCGCCATTGGATGAGGCTTGGCAGGGATGGCTGTCGCGTCGGGTGGCTAGATGAACCTATATCGAACACTGATCCTGCTCTGTCTGCTCTGCCTTCAACCTGTGCAGGCCCTGACCCTGCACAGCCGCTACGATCCCGCCCCGCTGCCTCCCCGCTGGTCGGAGGCGGAGCTCGGATGGCTGCGCCAGCAGTCCCAACTGCGGGTCGGCATCCTGCAAGAGGACTACCGCCCCTTCACCATGATCGCTCGCCAGCGCGTCGAGGGGCTCAGTGCCGACTACATCGACCTGCTGGCCCGGATGCTGGACAAACCCGTTGCCCTGAGCGCCTTCCCCGACAAGGCGCACCTGCTCCGTGCCCTGGCACGGGGGGAGATACACCTCGCCAGCCTCGGCAATCTCACCCTGGCGGACAGTGACACCCGGGCCATCCGCCTGAGCAACCCCTATTTCAGCAGCCCCCTCGTCTTCTCCGTGCCCAGACGTTATCGGGGGGCACTGCTCACACCGGGACAGCGGGTGGCCGCCGTCCGGGATCAGATAGACAGGGCGCGCTTTGGCCGCTACTACCCCACCCTCACCCTGGTGACCTATCCCTCCAACATGGAGGCGTTCGATGCGGTCTTCTTCGGCCGCGACGACATCCTGCTGGGGGATGCCCACGCCACCCACTACCTCAACAGCGAGCGCTTCGACAACCTTCGCCAGCGGGGCGAGGCCCCGCCCGATCTGGCGCCTGCCGAGTTCCGCTTTGCCGTCCCGGCCACCGAGCCCGCCCTGCTCAGCCTGGTCAACCGGGGGCTGGCGGCCATCGACGACCGGGCGCGCAATACCCTCTTCACCCAGTGGAACGGGCCCATCCGCGACATGAGCGAGCGAAGCGCCGATCTCTATGATGCCGCCGAGCGGGCCTGGATGCGGCAAGCGCCCCCCATCAGGGTGTGGCTGATGGACAACCTCTACCCCTATGGCGCCCTGGATCATGACGGCCAGCTGGTCGGCATGACGGTGGACATGCTGGACAAGATCCGCACACGCACCGGCCTCACCTTCGAGTTCGTGCGGGCAGACTCCGAGCGTCAACTGGCAAAAGCCATGCAGTCAGGCGCCATCGACCTCATCGGCGCCATCTCCCAGCAGGTGGCTGAACACTACGGGCTGCGCACCTCGGTGCCCTACGCCACCGACAACATCTATGTGATCCTCACCCGCCAGGAGGAACAAGGGATCGACACCCTCCGGCGTCTGGCGGGCAAGACGGTGGCGATGACGCACCATGTGCCCCTCGCACAGAGACTGGAGGGCAGCCGCATCACCCAGGTGGAGAGTGCCGCAGAAGCGATGGAGGTGCTCGCTCCGCCAACGGCCTGCTGGATCTGCTGGGGGACAGCCTGGATATCGCCTCCATAGAGGCGGGCCAGATGACCCTGACTCCCACCCCCTGCGATCTCGCTCCCCTGCTCTCGTCCGTCACCCGGGTCTTTGCGGGCATGGCCGAGCAGAAGGGGCTGCTCTATGAGGTCAGGCTGCCCGACACCCCCATGCCAAGGGTGCTGATCGATCCCCTTCGCCTGCGCCAGATCCTCTTCAATCTCATCGGCAACGCCATCAAGTTCACCGAGCAGGGCCGGGTCGCCATTACCGCCACCCTGACCGGGGGCGAGCAGCCTCCTGTGCTGCACCTCACCATCACCGACACCGGAGCCGGCATTCCCGCGGACAAGCTGCCCCGGCTCTTCACCCCCTTCTATCGCGCCCACGGCCAGGGCCAGTTCCCCGGCAGCGGGCTGGGCCTCAACATCGCCCGCATCCTGTGCCAGATGATGGGGGGGGAGATAGCCGTTCACAGCCAGGTCGGCGAAGGCACCCGGCTCGAGATAAGGCTGCCCCTCACGCTCGCTCAGCAACCCCCCGCCCCGATCACGGCAATGCCGGCGCCCCAGCCCCACCAGGCTCAACCCCTCCCCCATCGGCTGCATATCCTGGTGGTCGATGACAATCACGCCAACCAGATCCTGCTGCGCCAGCAGCTCAAGCACCTGGGACACGACGTCAGTGTGCGCAGCAATGGCCTGGAGGCCCTGCGCGCCCTCGCCAGCCACCCCTTCGATCTGGTCATCACCGACTGCCAGATGCCGGTGATGGACGGCTTCGAGCTGACCCGCAGCCTGCGTGCCCTTGGCCATGACCTGCCCGTCTGGGGCTTCACCGCCCATGCCCAGCCTCGCGAGCGGGAGCTTTGCCTCGCCGCCGGCATGAACGACTGCCTGTTCAAGCCCATCGGCCTCGCCCGTCTGCGCGCGGCGCTGGCCACCCTGGGGCCAGCGCCCTGAGTACCGCCAGTCCCTCCTCCCGTCATGTCGCACGGGCGCAACTGAGAATGTGGCTGAGAGTGCGGCATAAAGGGTCGCCCACAGGGACAAGAGACAACGTGGACCGGCCATGGATACAAGGCCGGTGGCGGTTCGAGCCCCATAAAAAAAGGCGCTGTCCCAATTATGTGTTGGAAGGCTAATCTGGAAGTAGGTCATCACCGCGAGGACCTTCATCATGGATACGCCAGCCTTCCAACACCTGTTGTCCCTCTTTCCATTACTTACTCTGCGTCAGCGCCGTGTCGCTCAGCATGAGCTCGCCGCTCCACACCCGATTACGTCCCTCCATGCCCAGTTACCCACATGCTGCGGCTGTCCCCACTGCCAGGCGGATGCCACCCAGCTGGCCCCCTGGGGCTGGAGCCGTGGGCTGCGTCGTTACCGTTGTAAGCAGTGTCGGCGAACCAGCTCCCTCCTCACCAAGACGCCTTTGGCCAGATTACGTAAGGCTGAGCATTGGGAGGACTACGCCCAGGCTCTCATCGACGGGCTCACTGTCCGCCAGGCCGCCGTCCGCTGCGGTGTTTGCAAGAACACCGCCTTCTTGTGGCGTCACCGCTTCCTGAAGGCGATGGCAAACCACCAGGCAACATGGGAAGAAGGCATTGTGGAAGTGGATGAAACCTTCTTCCTCGAATCGTTCAAGGGGCAGCGAGGGTTGCCTCGTCCGGCAAGACATCGTGGCGGGAAAGGGCGTACCCGGGGGACCGGGCGGGATTACATCCCGGTGATGGTGGTGCAGGACAGGGCGGGCCATCAAGCCGACTTTCAGCTGGAAAGGCTGGATGCGCAGACGGTGAAAGCGGTGTTGCAGCCACTCATCGCGCCCGATGCAGTGCTCTGCAGTGATGGTGCAGGGGTGTATGCCAGTTTCAGCCAAGCTCGGGGCATAACACATCAGGTGGTGTACAACCGTCGAGGTGAGCGAGTCATTGGGGCATACCACATCCAGCATGTGAACGGATATCACCGGCGGTTGAAGGAGTGGATGGAACGATTCCATGGAGTCGCAACCCACTACCTGAGGAATTATCTGGGCTGGCGCAGGATGCTGGAACGTTACGGCAGGGAGGTAAATACCAAGATGTGTTTGCATGAGGCGCTAGGGCACCCGATGCAACACGTAATTGGGACATAGCCTAAAAAAACCGACACCAGGGTGTCGGTTTTTTTATATCGGGAGGTGCGCCCTGCCTGTCACGCCAGTCTGGCGCCGGGTGAAACGGGCGTCACGGGGAGGATCAGTAGAAGATCCGCTCCCCTCGCTCGCTCATCTTGAGCCAGACCGGCTTGGTGCTGGTCTTGCTCCAGATGCGGTGCAGGTAGCTGTAGAAACGGGCGCGATCCCGGCGAAACAGCATCACCGGGAAGGCGAGCAGACCCGCCATCAGGACGAAGATGCGGCGAAGGATTATCTGAGTCAGGGAGAAGGGATGAAACATGATGTAACGCCTCACTGGTAAGACCACTGAACAAAGATTACGCCAATCATTGTAGGATTACTACACCGACAGCGCCATTTTTTGATAAAAAATGGGTCTAAAAGCCTAAAAATGAAACCGGGTTACATTCTTTAACTAAAAAACAACAAAGGTGGCAAAACGCGGCCCCTGTTCCAGAGTTAACGAGGACTGGACCAGAACGGGAGAACACAGGATGAAACTTGTGGATGCAGTGCTGCTGGGGGCATTGGGCGTGCTCGCCTGGAGCCAGTGGCAGGAGTGGCGGCTCAATCGTGACGATGCCATCGACATCCCCTATCACGGGGTCCCCACCGCCAGCCTGTGGCAATGCGGTTTGCTGATAAAGGAGATGGCCGCGCTGGCAGAACAGGGGGGCGAAGAGAGGTCCGGATCCAGGGGCGAGGCATTGGCCGAGATGGATCTACATCTGCACAAAACGTGGCAACGGGAAGGTTGTTCACGGCTGACTGACATGCAATGAAGCATCATCCTGGGCCGCCAGGGCGGATGGACAACGTCAGGGATATGGAAAACAGGGAGAAAATGGAGGCACGTTCCGGAGTCGAACCGGACTAAACGGATTTGCAATCCGCTGCATAACCGCTTTGCTAACGCGCCATGCTGACAAGGCATTGCCTTGAGAGTGATGTCCATGGTTGGTGCCATGGAATATTGGAGCGGGAAACGAGACTCGAACTCGCGACCCCGACCTTGGCAAGGTCGTGCTCTACCAACTGAG